>JANRJV010000062.1:0-42551 GCA_033763795.1 Planctomycetota bacterium | reverse complement strand
CGGGGCTGGTGGCGCCGGTGTTCCCGTTTCTGACGCTGGACATGATGAGCGCGGACGGCCTGATCTCCCTGCACGGGTGCGCGGGGCCCGACGCGTCGATGTATGGATGGGACGTGCAGCTGCTGCGCAACCGCTGGCCGCACCTGCAGTGGTGGCGTTTCGCGGCGTGGACGGCACGGAACGGCCCGCGGCCGAGCTGGTTCTTCGGCGTCTCGGCGCCGGCGTGGATCGTGATCGTCGCGGCGCTGGCGCCGGACGGCGTGCGCGTGCTGCGCCGGCGGCGGATCGATCCCGGCGCGTGCGCGTGCGGCTACGACCTGCGAGGGCTGGACCCGCTGACGAGCCCGACGTGCCCGGAGTGCGGGCGGCTTCGCGCGGCGGAGGTTTCCGGACCGGCGGCGCGGGGTCCGGCGCCGGCGGGCTCAGCCGACCCGCGCTGAAGGGCTTTCAGAGGAGGACGCGTCCGGGGCGCGGTCGGTCGTCCGCTAGGATCGCCGGCGGCCCGGCGCGGAGCGCGTCTGGCCGACCCTCTTCCCGCGTTTTCACGAGCGAGATCAACATGTCCCTCATCGTCACAGGCACCATCGGCATCGACACCGTGCACACTCCGACCGGCAAGGCCGAGCGCGTGCTGGGCGGCTCGTGCACGTATTTCGCGGCCGCCGCGAGCTTCTTCACGCAGGTGCGGATCGTGGCGGTTGCCGGCGAGGACTTCCACGAGGATTACCAGGCGGTCTTCCGGAAGTTTCCGAATGTCGATGTCGACGGGCTGGAGATCCGCAAGGGATCCAAGACGTTCGCGTGGGGCGGCCGCTACCTGGAGGACATGAACGAGCGCGAGACGCTGTTTACGGAGCTGGGCGTGCTGGCGGAGAAGCCGCCCACGCCTCCCGCCAAGTACCGCGATTCGCAGTTCATCTTCCTGGCCAACAGCCACCCCGTCGTGCAGCTTCAACTGCTGGAGAGCTTCCCGGACCGCAAGATCGCTGTGGCGGACACGATGAATCTCTGGATCGATACGACGCGGGGCGACCTGCTGAAGCTGCTGAGCAAGGTCGACGGGCTCGTGGTGAACGACGAGGAAGCGCGGCTGCTGACGGGGAAGCGGAACCCCTTCACGGCGGGCAAGATGATCCTGGACCTGGGGCCGACGTTCGTCGTGATCAAGAAGGGGGAACACGGCTGTGTGCTGGTGCATCGCGAGGGGCTGGCGGCGCTCCCGGCGTATCCGAGCGAGCGGGTGATCGATCCCACGGGCGCGGGCGACAGTTTCGCGGGGGGGATGATGGGCCATCTGGCGGCGGCGCACTCGCGGGATCGGAGCATCAGCATGGCCGCCGTGCAGCAGGCGCTGGCCCACGGGACGATCATCGCGAGCTTCACGATCGAGAGCTTCAGCCTGGACCGGCTGGCGCAGATCAAGAAGCCCGACGTGGCGCGGCGGTACGAAGAGTTCCAGACGATCGTGCGGGTGTGAGGGAGCGATGAACGGCGCGTGGCGCCGCTCCCCCCTACCACCGCACGCCCACGCGCTGCAGGATGGCTTCGTGGGTCTGGGCGAGGGCGACCGAGAAATCGATCGAGGGCAGGGGCGGCGCGTCGCCGCGGACGGCCCGCGCGAAGCGTGCGAACTGGTTGGTGAACTTGTCGCCGCCGTTCTCGATGACTTCTTCGCGGGCTGCGGGGCCGGTCTCGAGGCGGAGCGGCTGTCGCGCGGGGTCCGGGCCGAAGGGGTGGGTGGTGAACGCGCGGCCGCGGGCGCCGATCATTTCGAAGAAGACGCCCGCGCCGGCCGGGGGTCCCTTGGTGAACGAGCATTCGCCCTCGAAGCGGAGCCCGGAGGGGAACTGGAAGCTGAAGGAGCAGCCTTCGTCGACCCAGCCCGACGAGGCGGCGGCTTCTTCGGGAAGGGGAACGAACGGCGCGTCGCCCGGCACGGGGGGCACCGGGAGGAACCGCTGCGTGCCCTGGGGGGCGTGCTTGAACTCGATGCAGCCCTTGAGCTGATCGCCCCGCCAGCGGGCGAGGCGGCCCTCCGCCTGCAGGGTGGAAAGGTCGGGGGTCTCGCCCGCGACGAGCAGGGCGATCGAGAGGGGATAGCAGCCGATGTCGAGGAGGGCGCCGCCGCGGAGTGCGTGGGAGAGGCGAGTGGAGAGGATGTAGGGGTCGGTGTTGAAGACGTTGCGGTTGGAGCGGAGGAGGTGGAGGGGCCCGATCGGGCTGTCCGGTTGGTCGGCGGTGCGTGCGAGCTCGATGAGGCGCTCGGTCTGGGGGTGATGCATGTACATGAACCCCTCGGTGCAGAGCCGGCGCGACGCTCGCGCGGCGTCGGCGATCTGCCGGGCTTCGCGGGCGGTCGTGGCGAGGGGCTTTTCGCAGAGGACGTGCTTGCCGGCGCGGAGCAGGCGGACGCACCATTCGGCGTGCAGTGAGTTCGGGAGCGTCAGGTAGACGGCGTCGACGTCCGGGCGGTTCTCCAGCTCTTCGTAGGTGCAGGCGGGGTCGGGGACGCCCGCCAAGGCCGCGGCGCGGCTCGCGAGGGATTCGGCTCTCGATCTGTCGCGCGAGGCGACCGCGACCACGCGACATCCGGGGGCCTCGGCGATGCGGGGCAGCACGCCCTCGGCGATGCGCCCCGTGCCCATGACGGCGAATCGCAGCGTCACGGTGGAGCTCCCTTCAACGTTCGAGGAGTGCGTGGGTAGGGCGGCTCAGGCACGGGCCCGGAGCACGGTCAGCTTGGAGAGGGCCCGCTGGCGATCGCGCGTGATGCGCTCCATCTCGGTCGGGTCCGTGGACGCGCGGGCGTTGGCCTCGGTGAGCTCGGCGCGGGCGGCCTGCTCCGTCATCGAGTCGAGCTCGATGGCGCGGGTCGCGAGGATGGTGAGCTCGTCGGCGACGTTCTGCATGAAGCCGCCCTCGATGAACCAGGACTTGCGGCCCGACTCCTCGACCTTGACGCCCACCTCGTAGCGGTCGACGAACTCGACGCGGAGCTCGCCGAAGCCCAGCTTGCCGGCGATGGCGGAGGCGCCGGACATGAAGCCCCGCTGGCCGTCCCACATGGGGACCGATGCGTAGGCGATGCGCGCATCGAAGATGCGGGCTTCGGGGGTGATGAGCTTGCAGCGGAAGGGCTTGTCGGCCATGGGCGGCGGCTCCAGTCTGATCCGGGTCGTGAGGGGGCGGAGAGTATACAGCCCGTCACTCGCGGTCGCGGCGGGCCCGGGCCGCGGCGCCGCTCAGCCTTTCCACGAGTTGGCCCGGCATTCCTCCATGATGCGGTGAGCGGTGCGCACGTTCATGAATCCCGCTTCCGCGTCGATGGCGGGCTTGCGGCCGGTGCGGACGGCGTCGAGGAACTCCGCCAGCTCCATCTCGAGCTGATCGGCGTCGTCGACGGCCAGCTCCTCGATGGCCAGCAGCTTGCCGTAGTCGAGGTCCGAGAGGTCGGCCCCGGTGCGGAGGGCTTCGCGGATCTCTTCGATGGGGAGGGCGTTGGTGGTGCGGCGGATGAGGACGCCGCCCTTCTTGGCGTAGTCGATGCTGACGTAGGCGTTCTCGCCGATGATGCGGATCTTGCGCTCGGTCTTGAGCGCGAGGCGCGAGGCGGTGATGTTCGCGACGCACTTGCCCTGGGGCATCTGGAAGACGAGCCGGGCGTTGCACACGTCCTCGTGCTCGGTCAGCACGCTGACGCCGGCGGCGTCGACGCGTTCGGGCTCGCGCCCGTTCATGAGCATGAGCACGACGTCCAGGTCGTGGATCATCATGTCCATGACGACGCTGACGTCGACCGAGCGGAAGGTCATGGGGCTGACCCGATGCACCTCGATGAACCGGGGGACGATGCCCGGCTGGCCCGAGGACTTCATGTCCTGCTGGGCCTTCTGGAGGGCGCGCACCGCGGGGTTGAAGCGCTCGATGTGCCCGACCATGAGCACGGCGCCGGACTTCTCCGCGGCGAGCATCAGCCGGCGGGCTTCGGTGACGTCGTTGGCGAGGGGCTTCTCGATGAGGCAGGCCACGCCCGCGCTCAGCAGCGGCTCAGCGCACGCCAGGTGATCGACCGTCGGGACCGCGATGGAGACGGCGTCGACCCCCGCGCGCATGAGCTCCGCCTGGGTGGCGAAGCCGGCGCACCCGTGCTTCTCGGCGACGGCGAGGCGTCGCTCCTCGTCCTGATCGACCACGCCGACGAGCGTGACGCCCGGGAGCTCGGCGTACTTGCGGGCGTGGTGGCGGCCCATTCGTCCCACGCCGATGACTCCGCAGCGGAGCGGGCGGGAGGGATTCAGGCTGTCGGAGATGGGCATCGCGGGGTTCCGAGATCGGGGGAGCGGCCGCTCCCGAGGCCGGCGATGGTATCGGAGGGCCGGCGGCGGCGCTCTGCCCCGGACGCGATCTGTTAGGGGAGCCCCGGGACCGGGTCGGTCGCGACGCGGGGCTAGCGCGGCGGGTCGTCTTCCAGCGCGTAGGGCGCCGCGCCGGACTTGCTGATGCGCGGGGTGTTCTGCCCGGGCAGAGGGCCCGTGGGGAGCGGCTGGGGCTCGGGCGGCGCGGGCGGGCGTCCGCCGAGCATGCCCCCCGCGGCGAGCGCGAAGCCTTCCTGCATGGCCTCGGGGGTGCCCATCTGCGCGGCGCGGCGGGCGCGCTCGAGCTTGCGGGCGTCCATCTCCGCGCGCTCGCGCGCGTTGCGGCGTGCCCAGCCCGTCAAGCGGACGAGATTGACCATCGACCAGCCGAGGTACGCGACGCACACGACCCAGCCGAGCGTGAGGACCGAGTTGACCATCGCGACGAAGAGCAGGGACCACTCGGGGAGCGTGCGGAGGAGGATGAGGCAGACCAGGGAGAGCGCGGGCAGCACGAAGAGCCAGAAGGCGACGCGGTCGAGCATGTTCTCCACGTCGAGATCGTTGACGCCGGCGGTGAAGTACTCCATGAGGCGGGCGACGGCGCCGAGCCCGAAGACGCCGACGAGCACGAGGAGCGCGACGACCGGCGTGAAGAACCCGGAGCCCGAGAGCGCCGCGGCGACGACGGGCATCGCGGGCCAGACGAGCTGCGTGATGAGGGCGGCGCACTTGGTGCCGCCGACCTCGCGTGCGAGCCTGCGCCGCTCTTCTTCGCCGCCGCCTTTGGCGCTCCTCGGATAGCTCAGGAGCGCGAGCCCGGCGGTCCAGAGCACCGCTCCGCCGAAAGCGACCCATGCGAGCGGGGGGTCGAGCATGGGCATCGGCCCGCGGTCGCCGCCGAATGCCGCGAGCCAGCCGTCCATCGCCGTCAGCGAGACCGGTGCGATGCCGACGATGAGCATCGCCATACCGAGGGTCAGCCTCAGCAGATACAGCAGCGGCTCATTGCCGACCCATCCCCGCGGGGTTGACGTGAGCTGCACGAGCCTGGCGCCCGCGCCGCGATTGAGCGACTCGAGGACCGGCGTGCCGCACTCCGGACACTGTCCGGACTCGGGCAGGCCGCGCAGGCTGTACCCACAGTTCCGACACTTGCATTCGTCCTGCACCGTCGGGAGATCGATGGGCCGGGGCATGCGTGGGACTCAGCGCAGCGCCGCGTGAGGTGCGGCGGCCGCGACCGCGTTCTTGAACATGCGGAGCCCCAGCGCGTCGCCGCGCCGCTGCGCGGGGCCCAGCCGGGTCCAGAAGGGATGGTTGTGCCACGAGAGGTAGCGCTCGGGGTGCGGCATGAGGCCCAGCACGCGCCCGGAGACGTCGCAGATGCCGGCGATCGCCGCCTCGGAACCGTTGACGTTGTCGACGTAGCGGAGCGCCACCTGGCCCGAGGACTCCAGGGCGTGCACCACCCTCTCGGAGGAGGCGACGAAGCGGCCCTCGCCGTGAGCGATGGGGAGCATCATGGCTTCGGGGGCGAGGTCGTGCGCTTCGGCGAGGCCGCGCGTCCAGACGCAGACGGAGTCGGGCTCGAAGCGGACGCGGACCCAGTCGTCGATGAAGCGGGCGCCCGCGTTGGCTGCGAGCGCGACGGGCTGATGGGCGGGGTCCCACGGCTCTTCGGCGGGACCCGGCAGCAGGCCGGTCTGGACGAGCACCTGGAATCCGTTGCAGGCGCCGATCACGGGCACGCCACGATCGACCGCTTCACGCAGCGGGGTCAGCAGGTGCTCGCGCACGCGGACGGCCTGGACCCGGCCCGCGCCGCAGTCATCGCCGTAGGAAAAGCCGCCCGCGAAACCGATGAGATCGAAGCGATCGAGGGCGGCGGGATCGCGGATGAGCTGGTCGAGATGCACGAGGCTGGGGGTCGCGCCCGCCATGGAGAACGCGCGGACCATCTCCTGGTCGCAGTTGGTGCCGGCGGCGCGGACGACGATGGCGGTCGGGGCGTTGCTCATGAACTGACGATGATATGACGCCGCGGGAGCTCCGGTTGTGTGGCGCGGGCGGCGGATTTTTCGCGGCTCAGGGCGAGAAGGCGGCGAGCTGGGCCATGCTGGCCGTTACGGGGACGCAGTTGGCGACGACGGCGTAGAGCGCCAGCCTTCGGCCGACGGCGAGGCGGCGCCGGCCGATGAACTCGCTCGCCCACATGACGAACATGATGGTGCCGTACTTGAGGAACGAGGCGGCCGTCATGCCCCCCGCACGGATGACCTCCGCGGCGAGCGGGTTGACTTCCTCGCCGTCGAAATGGGAGAGGATCAGCCAGGTCAGGAGGACATCGAGGGTGGCGACGAGAACGATCCAGGGGTGAATCCGCGCGAACAAGACGGGTTCCCGCGCCATGACACAGAGTGCTACGAGGGCGGAGCGCTCAGGGTTTCGCGAATCAGGCGGTCGAACATCTGCCGGGCGGCGGGGCGGCCCGTCCAGGCTTCATGCTGGATGGCGGCCTGCTCCACGAACATGGTGACGCCGTCGACCCGGGTGAGCCCGGCTTGAGCGGCGGCCCGCAGGAGCGGCGTCTGGACGGGGTTGTAGACCGTGTCGAAGACGACCGTGCCGGAGCCGCAGGCGGCGAGCTGATCCGCGGGTACTGCGAGTTGCTCAGGCGCGGGCCCGCCGCGCATTCCGAGCGGCGTGCAGTTCACGAACACCTGGCAGCACGACTTCTCCAGATTGCCGATCGGTGCGGCGACGATCTTGCCCGGGCCGGCGGGGGTCGCCAACTGGCGGACGAGCGCGTCGGCGCGCTCGGCGGACCGGTTGTAGATGACGACCGTGGCGCCCTTGTCCATCAGCCCCGCGGCGACCGCGCGGGCGACTCCGCCCGCGCCGATGACGCCGACGCGCAGGCCCGGGAGTTCGACGCCCGCCCGCTCGAGCGCGAGCGCCGCGGCCGGGCCGTCCGAGTTGAGCACGTCGCACGACCCGTCATCCTGGACGACGAGGGTGTTCGCCGCGCCGCAGCGCTGCGAGAGCGCATCGAGCCTCCACGTTCGCGAGCGGTCTTCGCGCGCCAGACGGACGAGATGCTCCTTGTGGGGCAGGGTGACGCTGGCGCCGCGGAAATGGAGCGGCGCGTGGTCGAGCAGGGCGAGCAGTGTCGCCTTGAAATGCTCCCACTCCGCGGGGACGGGGAGCGGCAGGTACACGCCGTCGTGCCCGGCTCCGGCGTCGAACCCGGCGTTGTGCAGGAGGGGCGAGAGCGAGTGTTCCAGCGGGTAGCCGATCACGCCGTAGACGCGCGTCGCGGGCCCGATGCCTCGGAAGCGGAAGAGCTCCAGGAGCTGCTTCACGGTGGGCTGGCCCGGGGCGGTGACGCTCGAATCCGTCAGCGACGCGAAGGTGAGGAACCCGCCGAACTTCGGGGCCAGGACGCGCGACATGAGGCCGAACTCGCCCATGCACAGGGCGATGGTGGGCCTGTCGCGCTCGCGCAGGATGTCGAACGCCTCGAGGTTGTCACGGAGCGAGCGGGCCCGCCAGGCGATCTTGAGCACCCGGGCGCGGGTCCCGCTGCGCATGTCGGCGAGGAGCCGGGCGAGATTGGCCGGGCGAGCGTTGAAATCATGGGCGGAGAGGATGAGCCCCGGCGCTCCGTCGCGACCCTGATCGGGATGATCGACCGCCAGGTGCACCTTCTGGCGCAGGTTCGCCGAGCGTGCGTACGAGGCCTGCTCAACATCGATGTAGCGCGGGGGCGACGTGGGATGAAGGGAGGTCGCGCCCGCGCCGACGATGCCCAGGTGCTCCCAGAGCGCGACGCGCCCGGCGTCATCGCCGTCGTACTCGCCGCCTTCGGAGGACGCCCGGCACGTGACGATGCAAGGGAGCGGCGAGCCGTCCACCAGCCCGATCACCGCCCGCAGGCCCTCGACGTCGCCCGCGCCCTCGAAGAGACGATCGATGCGGAACTCGACGATGTCCGCGCCCGCTTCGCGGGCCCGCTGGGCGAGCGCGAGCGCGACGGCTGGCTCATCGACCATGATCGGCACGCAGACGAGCGTCACGCGGAAAGTGTACGGGCAGGGGAGGCGCGGGCGCGCGGCTCAGCGGCGATCGGCAGCCGTCGCGCCGAGCGCGCAGGCGGCGGCGGTGCCCGCCAGGTGCCCGCTGGCCCAGGCCCACTGGAAGTTGAAGCCGCCGATGCGTCCGTCGACGTCGCAGATCTCACCGATGACGTGCAGACCGGGGCACGCCCGGCTCTCCATCGACTGCAGCACGAGCTCCGAGAGCGGGACGCCGCCCGCAGTGGTCTCGGCGTATGTGAAGCCGCGGTCGCCCGCGACCGGGGCCGCGCACTCCGTCAGGGCGCGCACAAGCCCTTTGCGCAGTTCGCGGCTGAGCGTGGCGCCCGTCGCGTGGTCGGGCACTCCGGCGTGGGCGGCGAGCGCGTCGGCGAGCCGGTCCGGCAGGCGCTCGCGGAGGAAGGCGCGCACGGGCCGCTTCCCGAGCGTGGTGAGCGCCGCGTCGAGCTGCGCCGGCGCCGCTCCCGGCACGAAGGAGATGACCAGCGTCGCCCCGGCGTCGCGCGCTCTCTCGTCGAGGTAGTACCGCGACATATCCAGCGGCGCCGGCCCGGAGAGCCCGAAGTGCGTCAGCAGCGTCGACCCGGTGAAGCTGGCGAGCCGGGCCCCGGTGCCCGAGCGGAGCTCGAGCGTGCAGTCGAGCGTGATGCCGCTGAGCTGACGGATGAAGGACGAGGCGTCCAGCACGAGCGGGACGAGGGCGGGGAAGATGCGCTGCGTTGTGGTGTGCCCCAGCGCGCGGGCGATCGAGTAGCCTTGGCCGTCCGAGCCCGAGCGGGGGAGCGCCTGCCCGCCCGTGGCGAGGATCAGTCGGCGGCACACGAAGGCGCGCGGCGCGGGCGGCGCGTCCGACGAGTCGCCCCGCGGAGGGGCCTCGTGAACCTCGAAGGGGTGCTCCTGCGACGGCGTGCGCTCCACCCGGCCGACGCGCCAGGGATGCAGCAGCTCGACGCCCAGCCGGCGGCACTCGTCCAGGAGCGCATCGAGCACGGTCCGCGCGCGGTCGGTCACGGGGAAGAGCTTGCCGGTCTCCTCGCGCTTGAGCTCGACCCCCAGCTCGCGGAAGAAGCGCACGGTGGCCGCGGCATCGAAGGCCCGCAGCACCTGCTTGATCGCGTGGCGTGACGAGCCGGCGTACGCGGACTCGTCGACGTGGTGATGCGTGACGTTGCAGCGCCCGCCGCCCGCGACGAGGATCTTGGCGCCGAGGGTGCGCGCACCGTCCAGCGCGACGACGCGGCGCTGGGCGTCGTGCCGGGCCGCCGCGATGGCCGCCATCAGGCCCGCGGCCCCCGCGCCGACGATGACGATGTCCGCACGCTCCGCGCTCACGCGGCGAGTGTAGTGCTGCGCGTGCGCAACTGATGGGATGTGTGCGGCCCGGGCCGCGAGCGCGGCCTGGGTCTCAGCTCACGCCGTCCTTGGACGCGATGTAGCGGATCATGTCGACGCACCGGGCGGCGTACCCGGCCTCGTTGTCGTACCAGCTGACGACCTTGAAGAAGCGTTTGTTGAGCTCGATGCCCGCCCTGGCGTCGAAGATGGAGCTGCGGCGGTCGCCGATGAAGTCGCTGGAGACGACCTCCTCATCGGTGTAGCCCAGCACGCCCTTCATCGAGCCCTCGGCGGCGGCCTTCATGGCGGCGTTGATCTCCGCGAGCGACGTGTCCTTGCTCGTGCGGAAGGTGAGGTCGACCGCGGACACGTCCGCGGTGGGGACGCGGAAGGCCATGCCCGTCAGCTTGCCCTTAAGGGCGGGGATGGCGAGGGCGGCGGCTTTGGCGGCGCCGGTGCTGGCGGGAATGATGTTCTGATAGGCGTTGCGTCCGCCGCGCCAGTCCTTCTTGGACGGGCCGTCCTGCGTGGGCTGCGTGGCGGTGGCGGCGTGGACGGTGGTCATGAGGCCTTCCTCGAAGCCGAAGTTGTCGAGGATCACCTTCGCCACGGGCGCGAGACAGTTGGTGGTGCAGGAGGCGTTGGAGACGACGGTGTGCTTGCTCGCGTCGAAGTTCTCGTGGTTCACGCCCATGACAAGCGTGGGCACCTGCGCGGGCTCGCTCTTGGTGGGCGCGCTGATGACGACGCGCTTGGCGCCGGCCTGGACGTGCGCCCCGGCCTTTTCGAGGTCTGTGAAGAGGCCGGTCGACTCCAGCACGTAGTGGACGCCCAGGTCCTTCCACGGGAGCTTGGCGGGGTCCTTCTCGGCCATGGTCTTGACGGTCTTGCCGTTGACGGTGAAGGAGGTTTCAGTGGCGGAGATGTCGGCGGGCTTGCCGCCCAGCATGAAGCGGCCGTGCATCGTGTCGTACTTCAGCAGGTAGGCGAGATTGTCGGCGGGCACGAGGTCGTTGACGGCCACAATCTCGACCGCGCCGCCTGTGTCTGAAGCGATGCGGCACACCAGGCGGCCGATTCGGCCAAACCCGTTAATCCCGATGCGGATAGCCATGGATCTGCTCCTTTGTCCGAAGAATCAACGGCGAATTCGACGCTTCACCGAATCATTCGCGCATCCAAACTCCGGAAGTATAGCGGACCGGGGGCGGCCCGGCTGCCCGCGGCGGATCAGCCCTTCAGCAGGCGCTCGAGCACGTCCAGCCCGCGCTCCAGCGTGTCGTCCTTGGTCGCGAAGCTCAGGCGGAAATGCGAGTCGCGGCGCGAGAAGACGTCGCCCGGCACGATGAGCACGCGCTCCGCGGCCGCCTTCTCGAAGAAGGCGCGACCGCCGGAGGCGGCCCGGGCGGGGACCGGGACGTAGGCATAGAACGCTCCGCCGGGCCTGGTCATGCCGGTCAGGGGTGCGAGGCGCTGGTGCACGCGGTCGCGCTTGCGCTCGTACGCGTCGACCAGGGGGCGCATGTCGACGTCGAACGCCTCGATGCACGCCCACTGCAGGGGCGTGGGGGCGCAGACGAACGAGTACTGCTGCATCTTGAGCATCTGCTCGATCAGAGGCCGGGGCCCGACGGTGTATCCCATGCGCCAGCCGGTGCAGCCGTAGGTCTTGCCGAACCCGCGGATGAGCAGGATCGAGTCCTCCGAGCCCTTGACGCGGCAGGGGCTGGGGCAGCGCGGGCCCCCGGCGGGCATCCCCGTCGGCTGGACGGCGTCGGAGTAGCAGAATTCATCGTAGATCTCGTCGCTGATGAGCAGGACGCCCTTGCGGCGGCAGAGCTCGAGGACGTCCGCGCACTGCCGCGCCGACATGACGGAGCCCGCGGGATTGCTGGGCGAGTTGAGCAGCACCGCCTTGGTGCGGGGCGTGATCAGCGGCTCGAGCCGCTCCGCCGTCATGAGGAAATCCGGGTAGGTGTCGCAGAGGACGGGCGTCGCGCCGCAGAGGCGGGCCATGTGCGGATAGGCGACGAAATACGGGTCGGAGAGGATGATCTCGTCGCCCGGATTGAGCAGGGCGAGCATGGCGATGTGCAGGGCGCCCGACGTGCCGTCGGTGATGATCATCGAGCTCTCGCTGTGGGCGAGGGGCCAGCCGATGTCGCGCTCGAGGTGCTGGGCGGCGCGGCGGATCAGGGGCGTGATCCCCTGCGTGAGCGTGTACCCGTGCTGATCTTCTTCGATGGCGCGGACGGCGCGGCGCTTGACGGGCTCGGGCACGGCGAAGTCGGGCTGACCGATCGAGAAATCGATCGGGTCAGCGATGGCGGCGCGGCGCCGGAAGACCTCGCGGATGCCGGACGCTTCCACCGCCCTGGCGCGTTCGGCGATCAGCCGGTCGACGTCCATGCGTCCCCCTCCGGGGTCCGGCGAACCGCCGGGAGGTCCAGCGATCAGGCGGGCTTGCGGTTGGCGGTCTTGGGGAGGCCGATGACGGCCTTCTTCTGCGCGTCGTAGCCCGTGGTGTTCTTGAGGCGCTCGATGCGCTCGGCGCGGGTGAGGACGTTGCGGTGCTGGGAGAGGTTGCCGGCGGTCTTGAGGCTGCGGTCGAGGCTCATGGCGGTCCTTTCAGTCCCGGACGCGAATGAGCGCCCGAGGCGAGTCCGATTGTTCGCGCTCCGCGTCGCGGGCGCGAGCGCCTCAACGGGAGTGCTTCTTCCACCAAGGGTCGTTGAAGACCGTCGGCCCTCGGTGCACTTGCTTGTATTCGCGACCCAGGTCCTGAAGCCTCTGCTCCAGCGCCCGGGCCGTCGGACCTCCAAGGTCCTTCGCCGCGACCCCCCGCAGGACGACGACCCAGCGGAGGGAAGGGCGATTATCCGCGGGAACGAGCGCAATCTCAAGTCCGGAGCTCGAGAGGAAGTCGGCGGCCTTTTCCGCTTCGTCGGTGGGGAGAGTGGCGGCGATGAGGTAGTTGAGGCCGGGCTGGCGCGGGTCGTCCGCCGGTCCGGTGACGACCACCACGCCGCGCTCGCGCTCGGCGGGCCTTGACTGGACCGGCGAGGGGGGCGGCGCGGCGGCCCCGGAGCGGGGTTCATTCCCAGTTGTAGATGGGCGATTACCTCCGGATGGGACCCGGTTCTGGGGGTTTGGCGTGGGCCCGGTCGAGCCTCGTCGGGAATTTGCCGCGTCGGTCTCGGCGGGCGCTCGCTCGCTCGAACTTGGCATCGATCGACCGCCGGCGGGCAGCGCCAGCGGGTCAACCACCTGATCGAGCTCGCGGACCGCCTCGGCTTCGCGGACCCGGATCTCTTCCGCCTTTCGGCGGTTGTAGCCGGTGACGAACGCCCCAACGAGCAGCGCCGCGAAGAGTAGCGAAATACCGATCAGATACCCAACAGGCAGGCGCACGACGCGGCCCGGGCTGAGCCACGAGGCCGGGGCGGCCGATCCGGGCTCGCCGCGGCCGAAGCCGGCGACCGGGGCCGGCGCGGGGCTGGGCGCACTGCTTCGGCGACCGGCAGCGCCTGGCGAGCCGTCGCCACCGGCCGGGGGCCGCGGCTTCGCCCCCACGAGCTCGTACAAGGCAGGAGCATCTTTATCGCGGCGCATCGCTCAGCATTATCGGAGCCTGCCCCCCCGCCAAGCAAACATTCGTTTGGACTCATCTGGTGGCGGGTGGCGCCGGCCGCGGGGGAAGGCGGTTCACGCTGGGCCGTCTTCGGCTACGGCCGAGGCCATCGCGTATCCCGACACGTGCGATATCGAGACATGCCAGCGTCCCACGCCCACGGAGTTGGCCCGCTTCAGCGCCTCGCCCGAGAGCGACAGCACGGGCTTGCCCGAAGCGTCGGCGCCCAGCTCGATGTCCGTCCAGGCGATCCCGCCGGCCCAGCCCGTTCCCAGCGCCTTGAGAACGGCCTCTTTGGCGGCGAACCGCCCGGCGAAGCGTTCGGCGATCCGGCCGCCGGCCTGGGCGAGCCTCTGCTCTTCGGGGGTGAAGCACCGGGCGCGGAAGGCGGCCCCGTGCTCTTCCAGCAGGCGCGCGATGCGCGCGACTTCGACGAGGTCGATCCCGTGGCCGACGATTGCCATGAGAGAAATGCTAGCCCTTCGGGATTGGCAGGCCAGCCGGCGTCTGTAGTCTGGGCCCGAGCCATGAATGTCGCCGCGATGCTTCAGGAACTGCAGGGGCTGGTGAACGCCGGGAGGCTGGAGGAGGCTTCCGGCGCGCTGGCGGCGGCTCTGCGGCGGGCGCCGGCGAATCCGGACCTCCACTCGGCGATGTGCTATGTGCTCGTGGAGCGCGGCGTCCGGGATGGGCTGGCGGATCATGGCCGCAAGGCGCTCGCAGCGAAGAAGGGCGATGCGGCGTTTCTGTTGAACCTGGGGCGGATCCTCGCCCGCGGCGGCGAGCCGGACGTCGCCTGCGAGTGCTTCGAGCGCGTGATCCAGCTGAGCCCCAAGGTCGCGGACGCGTACGTCGCGCTCGCGGGGGCGCATTTCTTCGCGGGGCGGATCGGCGAGTACGAGCGTTCGTGCCGGCGCGGCCTGGAAGCGCTCCCCGATCATCCGAGGCTTCTGGAGCACTGGGCCGCGGCCGTCCGCAAGACGGGCCGAGCGCGCGAGGCGTACGACATCACCGCGCGGGCCTCCGGGCTGCATCCGACCGACGCTTTGCTGCTGTATGAGCGTGCGTTCAACTCGAACTATCCGAGCGACGTCCCGGCGGAAGAGATCTTCGCGGCGCACGCCGAGCACGGGCGGCTGGTCGAATCGCGCGTGCCGGCGGGCCCGCCGCGCCGGCCCGGGCCCGACGAGAAAGATCGGCCCCTGCGGGTCGGCTTCCTGTCGCCCGATCTGCGCAAACACTCCGTGGCGTTTTTCGCGGAGCCCATGCTGGAGAGCTTGGGGGCGCACGGGATCTCCCGCTGGGCCTACTTCACGCACTCCCAGAGTGACGAGCGCACCGAGCGTTTTCGGGCGCTGTGTGAAGGCTGGTGCGACGCGGCGGGGATGAGCGATGACGCGCTGAGCCAGCGAATCGCGTTCGACCGGATCGACATCCTCATCGATCTCGACGGACTGATGGCGCACAGCCGACTGGGAGTGCTGGCCCGGAGGCCCGCGCCGGTGCAGGCGACGTACCTGGGCTACCCGAATACCACGGGGCTCACACGTGTCGACTGGCGCATCGTCGACTCGATTACCGATCCGCCGGGCGTGGCGGACGCGCTCGCGACGGAGCGGCTCATGCGCATCGACCCGTGTTTTTTGTGCTACCGGCCCGCGGCGGACGCGCCCCCGGTCGAGCAGCAGCCTGCGCTGTCGGGCGAGCCTTTCATGTTCGGGTCGTTCAACGCGCTCACGAAGCTGAGCGACCGCTGCGTCGATCTGTGGTCGCGGCTGCTGCTGGCAACGCCCGGCTCGCGGCTGCTCATGAAGAACTACGACGTGTCGCTGCCCGAGATCCGGGCGGGCGTGCTGGAGCGCTTCCAACGGCGCGGCGTCGAGCCGGAACGACTGGAGCTGATCGCGTATTCGGAAAGCCCGGTCGAGCACCTCAAGCTCTACGGCCGGGTCGATCTGGCGCTCGACACGTATCCCTATCACGGCACGACGACGACCTGCGAAGCGTTCCACCAGGGGGTGCCCGTGCTCACGCTTCAGGGGAACGTTCATGCGTCGCGCGTCAGCGGCAGCCTTCTGAGCGCGGTGGGGCTGGAGCGGTTCATCGCCCACAGCGAGGATGAGTTCGTGTCCAAGGGCGTGAGCTTCGCAGCGTCTCTAGAGGAGCTGGCGGCGGTGCGGGGGACGCTCCGCGAGCGGATGCGGGCCTCGCCCCTGGGCGACGTTCGGGGCTTCGGCGGACGCTTCGCCGCGGCGCTGCGCGCCATGTGGCGCGACGCGTGCGACAATTGGGCCCAGGAGCGCCAGTGATGTCGACGGAACTGAAACTGCGAGCCCGGGAAGTGCGTGAGCTGATCCGGTCCGGCCAGCTCGATCGTGCGCGGTCGCTGGCGACTCGGCTGGCGCGGAAGCACCCGCAGGAAGCGCCCGCGAACGAGGCGATGTGCCTCGTTGAGTTCTTCGCGCAGAACTTTGATCGGGCGGTGTACTACGGGCAGCGGGCCGCGGACCTGGAGCCCGGCGCCCCGGAGCCTCTGGCGAACCTGGGCAACTGCCTCGTGTTCGCGGGCAAGCCCGCCCAGGCCATCACGAGTTTCGAGCGGGCGCTGGCGCTCGATCCGTCGCACGTCGCTGCACGGCGGGGGCTGGCGCAGGTGCTCATCGATCAGGGCCGGCTGTCGGACGCGGCGGATCAGTTCGACGTGCTGCTGCGCGATCATCCGGAGGATCCGCGGGGGCTGCCGCCGCACGCCGCGCTCCTGCTGGAGATGGGCGACGCGCCGCGGGCCGCGGAGCTGCTGCGTCGGGCGGTCCGGGCGATGCCCGACGACCCGCGCACCGCGAGCAACCTGTGCTCGACGCTCAATTATGTCGACGACGTGCCGAGCTCGGAGGTGTTCGCCGCACACCGGGCGTACGGCGACCTGATCGCGCGGCGGGTGCGGCGCCTGACGCCCTTCGTCCATCCCGCGACGGACGATCCCGAGCGGCCGCTGCGCGTGGGGCTGCTCTCGGGGGATCTGCGCAATCACTCTGTGGCGTTCTTCGCGCGTTCGGTGATCGAGGGGCTGCGGTCGATCGAGCCGCGCTCGTTCGGCGTTGCTGCGTACTACACGCACCCGGAAGAGGACGAGACGTCGCGACACCTCAAGAGCATCGTGGACGCCTGGCGTCCCGCGGCGAATCTCACGCCGCCCCAGCTCGGGGATCTGATCCTGCATGACCGCATCGACATCCTGATCGATCTGTCGGGGCACACCGGCGGCGAGCGCCACGAAGTGTTTCCCCTGCGCTGCGCCCCGGTCGCCGCGACGTTCATCGGATATCCCAACACCACGGGCGTGCCGGGCGTCGACTACCGCATCGCCGACAGCTTCACCGATCCGCCGGGACCGTCCGACGCGCTGTGCACGGAGCGGCTGGTGCGGCTGGACCCGTGCTTCCTGTGCTACACGCCTTACGCGCACGCGCCGGAGCCGGCGCCGTCTCCGTGCCTGAGCGGGGGCGGCGTCACGTTCGGGTCGTTCAATCATCTGGCCAAGCTGTCGGACCGGACGGTGTCGCTCTGGACGCGGACGGTGCTCGCGGCCGGGGACTCGCGGCTGCTGCTCAAGGCCAAGGCGCTGCGGGACGAGCGCGTGCGGGCCGGCGTGCGCGAACGCTTCCGGCGCGCGGGCCTCCCCGCCGACCGGCTCGAACTGGCGCCGCCCGACGCGTCGCGGGCCGACCACCTGGCGATGTACGGGCGCGTCGACATCGGCCTCGATCCGTTCCCGTACCACGGCACGACGACGACGTGCGAGGCTTTTCACATGGGCGTGCCGGTCGTGTCGCTCGTGGGCGAGGTTCACGCGGCGCGCGTCGGGCTGAGTCTGCTGCACGCGGTCGGGCTCCCCGAGCTGGCGGCGGGCGGCGAGGAGGAGTTCGTGCGCATCGCGGGAGAGCTCGCGGCGGACCGGGCGCGGCTGGCGGACCTGAGGAAGGGCATGAGGGCCCGACTGCTGGCCTCGCCGCTTTGCGACACGCCCGGGTACGGGCGACGGCTGGGCGCGGTGCTCCGCGAGCTGTGGAGGCGGCGCTGCGCCGGCAGAACGGGATGAATGCGCTGGAACTCAGTGCCAAGCTGAACGAGGTGCGGCGGCATCTGGCGGCCAGCGACTCCGCGGCTGCCCGCGCGGCGCTCGCGAAGCTTCAGAAGCAGCACGCGGACCATCCGGCGGTGAACCAGCTTCTGTGTCTCACGGCGGTGATGAGGCTGGAGTATCCGCAGGCGCTGTACTACGCGCAGCGCGCCGCCGGCGCGGATCCGCACTCCGGCGAGCTGCTCACGAACCTGGCGAACTGCCTCACGTACTGCGGCAAGCGCGAGGAGGCGATCGCCGCGTACCGCCGGGCGCTGGAGCTGACGCCGGGGCTGCGGCTGGCGCGGCAGGGGCTCGCGCAGGCTCTGCACGAGGCGCTCCGGCGTGACGAGGCGGTCGCGCTGATGCGCGAGCTCCTCGCGGAAGACCCGGGAAACCGGGACGCGGCGCGCCTGCTGGCGGAATGGACGCTGGAGGCGGCGCTGCAGCACGAAGCCGCGGCGCTGCTGCGCGGCGCCGTCGCACGCGCGCCGGACGATCTGAAGCTGCACACGGCGCTGTGCTCCACGCTGAACTACGCGGACGGAGTGGACCCGCGCGAGGTGCTGGCGGCGCACGAGGCTTTCGGGGCTGCTCAGGAACGGGCTGTGGGAGCCGCCGTCCCGCGGGCGGCGCGCCCGAGGGCCGCGTCGGAGAAGCTGGTCGTCGGGATTCTCTCGGGAGATCTCCGGCTGCACTCGTGCGCGTCCTATCTCGAGCCGCTGATGGAGCACCTTGATCGGAACGAGTTCCGGCTCGTCGCGTACTACAACGAGCCCGACGAAGACGCCGTCACGGCGCGGTTCAAGCGGCTGGCCGACCTGTGGCGGCCCATCGCGCGGCTCGGCGACGACGAAGCCGCGGCCCAGATCGTCGGCGACCGCGTCGACATCCTTCTCGAGTGCCACGGTCACACGCGGGGCCAGCGGTTCGGCGTGCTGCAGCGCCGGCCCGCGCCGCTTCAGGGGACGTACCTCGGGTATCCGAACACCACGGGCCTCCGGGCCGTCGACTTCCGCATCGTGGACTCGAAGACGGATCCGGCGCCGCGGGCCGACGCGCTGGCGGTCGAGCGGCTGATCCGCCTCGATCCTTCGTTCCTGTGCTACCGGCCGCCGCGCGAGTCGCCCGACGTGTCGCCGCTTCCGGCGCTGTCGAGCGGGGCCGTCACCTTCGGCTCGTTCAACGCGACGGCCAAGCTCACCGAGCGGATGATCAGGGTGTGGACCGAGGTGGTTCGCGCCGTGCCGGGGTCGCGGCTGCTGCTCAAGCACTTCGGCATGAAGGACCCGAGCGTCCGGCGATCGCTCGAGGAACGCTTCGCGCGGGCCGGGATGCCGGCGGGCGGGGTGGAGCTGGCGCCGCCGCACGAAGGCCGCGCCGATCACCTGGGGATGTACGCCCGCGTCGACATCGGGCTCGATCCGTTCCCGTACCACGGCACGACGACCACGTGCGAGGCCTTCCACATGGGGGTCCCCGTGGTTTCGCTGATCGGCGATGTTCATGCCGCGCGCGTCGGGCTCAGCCTGCTCGACAGCGTGGGGCTGGATCATCTGGCGGTGGACAGCGAGGAGGGGTATGTCCGCGCGGCGCGGTCGCTGGCGGAGGACATCCCGGCTTTGGCGGCGCTGCGCTCGTCGCTGCGGGCGCGGCTGGCGAGTTCGCCGCTCTGCGACGGCAAGGCGTTCGCGGCGAGGCTCGGCGCGGCGTTCCGCGCGTTGCACGATCAGCGGCTTGCCGATCAATCCGCGCGGGGCGGCTCGTCGGGCTGAGCGGCCAGCAGCTCCCTGACTTTGTCGGGAAACTCGGCGCCGCACTCGGGGCAGCGGGACGCGGCGCGCCCGCCGGGCGTCAGGCCTCGGAGGTCGTACCCGCACGAGAGGCACAAGGCGATCCCGCGGCCCAGGAGGTACTCGCGCACGCCGCGGCGGTACGTCTCGCGAGTGAGACCGGTTATGAGGTAGATGAACACCGCCGTGACCAGCATGACGACCGGCAGGGCCATCCATCCGGGCAGCCAGAAGGGGCGCGCGCGCTCGAAGAAGAGGATGATGGCGAGTATCAGCACCACGAGCAGGCCGACGGGCACCAGCTCGCGGGCCTTGGGCAACCGCCCGTTCTTGGCACGGGCGGCGGCCTCGGTCCGCTCGAAGTCGGAGCGGGCCAGTTCGAGCTCCGGGCATTGCCGCCGCATGAACGCGTTGGCGACGAGACGCGACGCGAGGCTTTCTGGTTCGCGCGAACGCCGGCTCGGCGCGGAAGCGGGCGGTCCCTCGGCGGGACGAGCGGGGCCCGGCGTTTGTCCGCGAGCCGCAGGAGGGCTCATCCGCGAGCGCGCGACGAAGCGGGCTTGGCGGGCTTGGCGCGGCTCGATTTGGGCGCTGCGCTCTTGGCAGCGGGCTTCGAGGTGCCCGACGCGCTCACGCGCAGCTTGGTCGAGGCCGGCGCGGCGGGCTCCGCCGTCTTTGACGGGGCCGCGGACGACGGGCACTGGTCGGCGGGCTTCTTGCCGCAGCCGCAGGTCCCGGAGTGGACGTGGTCGCTCTTGTCGGACGAGGAGGCGGAGGCTTTGCTGTCGGCGTCCGCCGCCTTCTTGTACGAGTCGGAGCGGTAGTCGGTCTCGTAGAAGCCGCCGCCCTTGAAGATGATCCCGGCGCCGACGCCGATCTTCCGCTCAAGCGACGCCTTGCCGCACTCGGGGCACTTCTTAAGCGGGGCGGCGCTCATGCTCTGGAACTCTTCGAACTCGTGCTCGCACGCCCGGCAGATGTATTCGTACGTCGGCATGGTTCTCTGGTCCTGATCGTGCGCTCGGGGCCCGCGTGGAGCCCCTGGGGCGCGTGAACGTGGGTCATTGCTCCGCGGCGCGGGAGACGCTCGCCTTTGCGGGCCTGAGCACGCGGTCGCCCAGGGAGTATCCCGTCTGGTAGCAGGCCGCGATCCGGCCGGGTTCGATGCCCTCGGCCGGCACCTGAGCGACGGCCTCGTGCCGATGCGGATCGAACTCGTCGCCGGGCCTGGGTTCGATGGACTGCACGCCCACCGAGGCCAGGGACTGCGCCAACATCGAACGGATCATGGACACACCCTGGAGGATCGACTCGGCGGAGCTCTTGGTCGCGTCCTGCTTGAGGGCGAGGTCGAAGTTGTCCAGCACGCCCAGCATGCTGCCGACCACGGCGGTGATCCCCTGGCGGCGGGCTTCTTTCTCGTTCTCGAGGGCCCGACGCTGATAGTTCTGGAAGTCGGCGAGCGCGCGGGTGTACTTCTCGCGGGCCTCGGCCGCCTCGGCCTCGAGCGAGGCGATGCGCGCCTCGAGCGCGGCCCGGGCGTCTTCGTGGGCGACGATTTCTTCGGGATCGACCTGAGAGACGGGCCCGCCGGCGTCGCCCGACGCGTGCGCCAGCTCCTCGTCCGAGGGCCGGGGCCGATCTTCAGATTTGTCCTTCTTGTTCCACATCGTCCGTCACCTCAAGCACCACCTGCCCGCGGGCGCCCATGACTCAGCCGGCGAGCGCGTCCTTGATCTTCTTCCAGAATCCGTGGGTCTCCGGGAGGATTCCCCGCTCCTTTTCCAGCTCGGCGTACTCGCGGAGCAGCTTTTCCTGCTTCTCGCCCATGCGCTTGGGGACCTCGATCTTGACGACGAGAGCAAGGTCGCCGCGCTTGCCCGTCCTGAGGTTAGGCAGGCCGGCGCCGTTGATCCGGAGCACCGTGCCGTGCTGCGTTCCGCGGGGCACGACGACGGACGCGGGCTCGCCGTCGAGCGTGGGGACTTCGATGTGCGCGCCGAGGGCCGCCTGCGAGAAGCTGATGGGCATCTCGAGGATGAGGTGGTCCTCATCGCGCTTCAGATACTCGTGCTTCCTGACGCGGATGACGACGTGCAGATCGCCGCGAACGCCGGCACCCTCGGGCGAGAGCTCGGGCGGGGGCGGCTCGCCCTCGCCCTGGATGCGGACGGCCATGCCGTCCATCACGCCGGGGGGGATCTTCACTTCCAGCGTGCGCTGCTTGCCCGTGCGTCCGCGTCCGCGGCACGCGGGGCACTTCTCACGGACGATCTCGCGGCGCCCGCGGCAGGTGGGGCACGTGGTCTGCATGCGGAACATGCCGCCCAGGCCCGACTGGATGACGACGCCCTGCCCGGCGCACGTGCCGCAGCGTTCGGGCTTGGATCCCGGAGCGGCGCCGGACCCGCGGCAGGAATCGCAGACGTCCGCGCGAGTGAACTGGACGTCGTGCGCGCGGCCGCGGAGCACGTCGGAGAGCGTGATCTCGACCTCTGTTTCGAGGTCGAACCCGCGCGCCGGCCCGCCGCGGCGCCCGCCGCCCATCCCGCCGAAGCCGCCGCCCCCGCCGAAGATGTCGTTGAACATCGAGAAGATGTCCTCGACGTTCATGCGGGAGAAGTCGTGAGCGGCGCCGCCGCCGCGCTGCCGCAGCCCCTCGTGCCCGTGCTGGTCGTAGATTTTTCGCTTGGCGTTGTCCGCGAGGACCTCGTAGGCCTCGGCGGCTTCCTTGAAGTTCTTTTCCGCTTCGGGGTTGTCGGGATTGCGGTCGGGATGCCACTTCATCGCCAGCCGGCGGTACGCGCGCTTGATCTCCTCGCCGTCCGCGGTGCGGGCGATGCCCAGGATCTCGTAATAGTCGCGCGTGGTGGGCATGGCTGGCCCGGTGTCAGGCGGTGGCTCCCGCGACGGGTTCCGCGTCCTCCTTGAGTTCGGTGATGAGCACGTCCGTGGTGAGCATCAGGCCCGCGACCGACGCCGCGTGGATCAGGGCGCTCTTGGCGACCTTGGCCGGGTCGATGATGCCCGCCTTCACGAGGTCGGTGTACTCGCCGGTCAGAACGTTGAAGCCCTGGTTGGTCGGGAGCTCCTTGACCTTCTCGACGATGAGATCGCCGTCGAGCCCGGCGTTGTCGCAGATCTGCTTGAGGCACTTCTCGACGGCCGCGGCGACGATGTCGTAGCCGAGCTTCTCGTCGCCCTTTGCCTTGGACTGTGCCTTGCGGATGGCGTCCTGCGTGCGGAGGAGGGCGACGCCGCCGCCGGGGACGTATCCCTCCTGGGCGGCGGCGCGGGTCGCGTGCACCGCATCGTCGACACGGTCCTTGCGCTCCTTCATCTCGACTTCGGTCGCGCCGCCGACGTGGATGACGGCGACGCCGCCCGTCAGCTTGGCGAGACGCTCCATGAGCTTCTCGCGGTCGTAGTCGCTGGTGGAGCGCTCGTGCTGGGCGCGGATCTGGTCGGCGCGCTGCTGGATGTCGGCCTTCTTGCCGGCGCCCTCGATGACGGTCGTGTTGTCCTTGTCGACGACGACCTTCTTGGCGCGCCCCAGCTCCTTGAGATCGATGGATTCGAGCGTGCGGCCCAGGTCTTCGGAGAAGAAGACGCCGCCGGTGAGCGTGGCGATGTCGCCCAGCATGGCCTTGCGGCGGTCGCCGAAGCCCGGGGCCTTGACGGCGCAGATCTTCAGCACGCCGCGCAGGCGGTTGACAACGAGGGCGGCGAGCGCCTCGCTCTCGACCTCCTCGGCGATGATCAGGACGGGCTTGCCGGTGCCGGCGATCTTGTTGAGGAAGGGGAGGAAGTCGTTCAGGTTCGAGATCTTCTTCTCGTGGATGAGGATGTAGCAGTCCTCGAGGACGCACTCGGCGGTCTTGGCGTCGGTCATGAAGTAGGGCGAGATGTAGCCCTTGTCGAACTGCATGCCCTCGACGTACTCGAGGGTCGTCTCGGCGGTCTTGCCCTCTTCGATCTCGACGACGCCGTCGGCGCCGACCTTGGCGATCGCCTCGGCGATGAGGTCGCCCAGCTGGGCGTCGTGATTGGCGGAGACGGTCGCGACCTTCTTGTAGTCATCGCGCCCCTTGCAGCGGACGGCCATCGCGTCGATCGCCTCGGCGGCGGCCTGGGCGGCGGCGTTCACGCCCCGCTGCAGGGCGACGGGATTCGCGCCGGCGGTGACGTGGCGCAGGCCCTCGACGAAGATGGCCTCGGCGAGCACGGTGGCGGCGGTCGTTCCGTCGCCGGCCTCGTCGCCGGTCTTCTTCGCGACCTCGATCACCATCTTGGCGCCCATGTTCTGCATGGGCTCGGGGAAGGAGATCTCCTTGGCGACCGACACGCCGTCCTGCGTGACGGACGGCCCGCCGAAGGACTTCTGGATGACGACGTTGCGCCCAGCGGGGCCCATCGTGACCTTGACGGTCCGCGCCAGACGCTCCACGCCCTTCTTCATCTCGAGCAGGGCGGCGTCGGAGAACATCAGTTGCTTGGTGGACATGGTGCGTTGCTCGCTTGAATGACTATCGCCAGAGGGAACACTGGGCCACAGAGACCGATCATGGAGCCCGGCGGGCGGGCCCCGACTCAAAAGCACCGATCAGCCGGCGGGGGAACGGGGTGTCGGCCGGCGGGCATCGGATTACTTCTCGAGAACTCCGAGGACCTCGCTCTCGCGGAGGATCAGGTGCTCGACGCCCTTGATCTCGACCTCGGAGCCCGAGTACTTGCCGTAGACGACGGTGTCGCCGACCTTGACGGACATGTCGCCGCGCTTGCCGTTGTCCAGCCGCTTGCCGGGGCCCACCGCGACGACTTTGCCCTGCACCGGGCGCTCCTTGCTCGATTCGGGCAGATAGAGACCCGACTCGGTCTTGCTCTCCTTCTCCATGGGCTTGATCAGAACGCGGTCTTCGAGGGGTCGGACGGGCATGGCTGCAATCTCCTGCGTGAAACGTGCTTCGGGATCTGTCGCGGTGCTGTGGTGAAACACCGGGGAACCGAGGGTCGCGGCCGGGCCGCGCTGAACTCAAATAGGTCCCAGCGCAAGGGGCTCCTCCACCTCCTTGCGCTGGGTGGAAACGTCGATGCCTTCGCGCTTGTAGAAGCCGAAGGGCGTGTGGGTCGAGGGGTCGTCGTCATCGGGGGGTACGAGCAGGCACTCGACGCTCGTGATGGTCGAGGGGGAGACGCAGAGGGCCGCGGGAATCCCCTCCTCGTCCGCGCCGAGGAGCATGTAGCCCGTGATGACGTCGCAGATCGCCTCGCGCTCGTTCCAGCGCGATGACGTGATCGTGCATCGTCCGCGGGAGACGTGGGTCACGACCTGCTTGACGTTGAACGTCCGCCCATCGCCCAGCGAGATGCGGAATGCGAGGCGATCGTGATGCTTCTCGGGCACCGCCTGCCGCATGATCGCCATCGAGCGGTTGAACCACTCGTCCCAGGTCACGAGCTCCTCGTCCCGTCCGAGGTCGACGGTGCGCTTGACCGGCGGGGCGGCGGCGCTGCCGCGCGTCGACTTTCCCGACGTGGGTCTGCGCTTGCGGGTGCTGGAGGAGCGGGTGGGCATCGGGTGTGACGTCCGATCAGCGGGCGGAGTCGGAGCTCTGAGCGGAGCCGTCCTCCGAGTCTTCTTCCTCGAGTTCTTTGGTCAGGAGCACGCCGGCCTCGGTCACTTCGATGTCGTACGGCTTGCCGTCGATCATCGTGTCGGCGGAGTAGGTGATGCGGCCCCCCTGCTCCTCGCGCTCCACTTCGGTGATGGCGTGGCCCATGGCTTCGCGCTCGATGGTCGCGCGGGCGGCGGGCGGCAGGTCCGCCAGGGTGACGACGGTCTCGACCTCGTCCTCTTCCCGGGCGGCGCGGCCCGAGGAGCAGCCGCCGACCGTAACCGTCGCGGAAGCTGAGAGCAGTCCCAGCAGAGCGAGCTTCAGATTGAACGAGAACATGGGAGAGCCTCTTTCTGCTGAGAGTTGACCGTCCGACCCGATGCGGCGAGGCGGTTCAGAATCCCATCCCGCCCATGCCGCCCATGCCACCCATGCCGCCGCCCATGCCGCCCATGCCGCCGCCGCCGTGGGCGTGCGCATGGCCGTGATCGTCGGCGTCCTTGGGCGCTTCGGTGATCACGCAGTCGGCGGTGAGGAGGACGGTGGCGACGCTCGCGGCGTTCTGCAGCGCGGTGCGGTCGACCTTGGCGGGGGTGAGGACGCCCTGCTTGAGCAGATCGCCGTATTCGAGCGTGAGGGCGTTGAAGCCGAAGCTGGTGCCGATCTTCGCATCGCCCTCGGCGACGCGCGAGACGACGACGGTGCCCTTCGCGCCGGCGTTCTCCGCGATGGTGCGGAGCGGGACGGTGAGGGCGCGGCGGACGAGCTCCGTGCCCGCGGCGAAGTCGTAGCGGGCGTGGCCGAACTCGTCGGCGGTCGCGTTCATGTCCTTGCCGAAGACCGACTTCCACTCCTTGAGCGCCTCGACGGCGCGGCGGGCCCTCACGAAGCTCACGCCGCCGCCCGGGACGATGCCCTCCGAGACGGCCGCGCGGGTGGCATGCAGCGCGTCCTCGACGCGGGCCTTCTTTTCCTTGAGCTCCGCCTCGGACGCGGCGCCGACCTCGATCTGCGCGACGCCTCCGGAGAGCTTGGCGAGGCGCTCCTGCAGCTTCTCGCGGTCGTAGTCGCTGGTGGTGCGCTCGACCTCGGCGCGGATCTGATCGCAGCGGGCCTTGATGCTCTTGGTGTCGCCCGCGCCCTCGAGGATGAGCGTGTTGTCGCCGTCGATCTCGACCTTCTTGGCCATGCCCAGGTCCTTGAGCGAGACCTGGTCGAGATCGATGCCCAGGTCCTTCATGATGGCCTTGCCGCCGGTGAGGACGGCGATGTCCTCGAGCATGGCCTTTCGGCGGTCGCCGTAGCCCGGGGCCTTGACGGCGGCGACCTGCAGCGTGCCGCGCAGCTTGTTGATGACGAGCGTGCTGAGGGCCTCGCCCGTGATGTCCTCGGCGATGATGAGCAGGGGCTTCTTGGCCTGCATCACCTTCTCGAGCAGGGGAACGAGCTTGGTGATGGCGTCGATCTTGTCCTCGTAGACGAGCACGAGGCACTTCTCGAGCTCGACCTTCATCTCGTCGACGTTGGTGACGAAGTTGGGCGAGAGGTAGCCCCGGTCGAACTGCATGCCCTCGACGACCTCGACGAGCGTCTCGCGGCCTTTGCCCTCTTCGACGGTGATGACCCCGTCTTTGCCGACCTTCTCGAAAGCCTCGGCCATGATGCGGCCGATCTCCGCGTCGTTGTTGGCGGAGATGGAAGCGACGGCCTGGATGTCCGCCTTCCCGCTGACGGGGCGCGACTGCTTGCGGATGTCCTCGGCGACGGCCTCGACGGCCCGCTTCATGCCGCGGACCAGGGCGTTGGCGTCGGTCCCGCTGGCGACGAACTTCAGACCCTCGGCAAAGAGGGCCTCGGCGAGGACCGTGGCGGTGGTCGTTCCGTCGCCCGCCTCGTCGGAGGTCTTGGACGCGGCCTCCTTGACGAGCTTGGCGCCCATGTTCTCGACCTTGTCGCGGAGCTCGATCTCCTCGGCCACCGACACGCCGTCCTTCGTCACCGTCGGACCGCCCCAGCTCTTGTCCAGCACGCCGTTGCGTCCGCGGGGGCCCAGGGTGCTTTTCACGGCCTTGGCAAGCTTCTGGACCCCGTTGAGCAGGGACTGGCGAGCCTCGATGTCGAAGGAAAGGACTTTGACGGCCATCGTGCGGATCTCCGGTCGGTGGCGGGCGGCCCGGGGGGCGCCCGGAAGTCGACGACTGCCGCGAGCAGCCCGGCCGACCAGTGGCGGGCCCGTCGCGTGAAGGATCTCAAAGGCAATCGCGGTGCCACGTCGGGCGACCCGGCGCGGCGAGCGCCGACCAGGCCGGGACCCCGGTCCAGCCGGTCGACAGGGCCACTGGGAGCCCGCGGCGGCGGGGCCCGCTCTCTTCCCGCGCTGACAAGGAGTGCCGCCGGCCCCCGCTCGACTGCCAAGCTGGCAGCCGGGAGGTGATCAGTGGTCGCCCAGAAGCTGCCGGAGCCCGGGGCTCGGCATCAGGACCGCGCGGCTGATCCTCCAGCAGTCAACCACCGCCCCGACCAGCCCCAGGGTGAACATGGCCGACCCCAGCGCAATCACGAGCGTCCCCACCGCCGCCAGGAGCGACCCGTCGCGGCCTCCCTCATTCGCGGCGATCAGCCGCATGGCATCGCCGGCCATCGCGATGACGACCGTGGCGGCCATGACGAGCATGGTCTGGCGATCGACGCGGCCCGTGCGCATGACCATGGATCTCTTGACCAGTTCGCGTGCGCTCAGCCGCAGCCCGAGGACAATGACGATGAGCGAGACGCCGGCCCCCAGCCGGAGCATGACGCGGTCGGCCTGGGGACTGCTGTCTATATATGGCGCGGCGTGGGTGGCGTCGTGATGAAGGTGAAGGGCCCAGAGGGACCACACGAGGGGCACGTAGGCGAGGCACCCCGCGACGGCGGCGAGCATGTGGCTCCGGGGAGTCTTCAGGGTGGGCCTGATCAAGGCCGCACCCGCCAGTCCCGAGACGGCGGCTCCGAAGACCGCGCCGTAGGCGAGGTATGGCGCGGAGAGGAACGTGCCCGTCCAGTCCGCGAGGATGTCCGTCAGCCGCAGGCCCCAGACGCAGAGAGCAGCGGCGAGCGCTGCGAGCGACCATACGACGATCGAGTAGCCCAGCAGTCTGGGGTGAGGGATGGGCTGGAACTCATCGGCCGCGGGGTCGACCTTGTAGAGAATGGTGGCCCGGATGGCGGTGCCGCATTCGGGGCAGGGGCCGCGGATCGAGAGGCCGCGCAGTTCGTACCCGCAGATCAGGCAGGGGAGCGATCCGGCGAGCGCGGAATCCAGGCGGTCGGCGGCGAGTACGACGCGCGTGCGGGGTCCCGGGGTCGGCTCGTGGTCAGCCATTGCATCACCCACAGGGACTTAGTCTATCCCAGCGTCAGGGTCAGGCCCGAGCTCGCGGGAACCGCGCGCGAGGCGGCCGCGAACCGGCTCGTGATGAACCGCACATCATCGCTTCACGGGGAAGACGGCCCGGAGCCTTATACTCGGTCCGTGATGAGCCCTCAGGCTGTGGAACAGACGCTCGAAACCCTGCGGGCGAACATCCAGCGGGTGTACATCGGCAACTCGGAGGCGGTCGACCGGCTGATCCGCTGCCTTCTGGCGCGGGGGCACGTGCTGATCGAAGACGTCCCGGGCGTCGGCAAGACGCTTCTGGCGACGGCGCTGGCCCGGAGCCTCGACTGCAGCTTCAGCCGCATCCAGCTCACGCCGGACATGCTCCCGAGCGACGTGCTGGGCGTGAGCGTCTTCCACCGCGATTCGGGCGAGTTCCAGTTCAAGAAGGGCCCGCTGTTCGCCAACATCATCCTGGCGGACGAGATCAACCGCACCACGCCCCGGACGCAGTCGGCGCTGCTGGAGTCCATGAACGAGGCGACGGTGTCGATCGACGGCCGGGTGTACTCGCTCGAGCAGCCCTTCATGGTCATCGCCACGCAGAATCCCTACGAGTTCGAGGGTACGTACCTGCTGCCCGAGAACCAGCTCGATCGTTTCCTGATGCAGATCCATCTGGGGTATCCGCGCCCGGAGGACGAGGCGCGCGTGATCGAGATCAGGCCTTCTGAGGCGCTGCTGCACGAGCTGCGCCCGGTGCTGACGCCCAGGGACGTGATGGAGGTGCAGCGGCGGGTGGACGAGGTGCGCCTGGACCGGACGCTCGTCGAGTACATCATCGCGCTGGCGACGGCGACGCGGCGGCATGAGCAGCTCCAGGTTGGCCTCTCTCCCCGCGGGACGCTCGCGCTGGCGCACGCGGCGCGTGCGGCGGCGCTGATGGCGGGGCGCGACTACTGCATCCCGGAGGACGTGGTGGACAACGTGGAGCCCGTGTGCGCCCACCGGCTGGTGAGCCGGGCGTACCTGCAGACGGGCGACACGCGCGTCTCGCACCAGGTGCTGCAGGAGGTGCTGCGCACGGTGCCGAGCCCCTCGTGAGCGGGGAGAGCTGGTACAACTGAGGTTGGTACAACTGAGGCCATGCCCCGCCTGATCCGCTTCGATTCCGTCCGTCCGATCAAGATTGACCCCGCGAACTTCCCGCGCGACGAGCAGGGCAACCTGAAGCCCATCTGGATCTGCGCGTGCGGCCTGTCGCAGAACATGCCGTTCTGCGATCAGTCGCACAAGCAGTGCGCGACGACCGAGCAGCCGGGCAAGCTGTACGTGTACGACCCGCAGCGGCGGGGCATCGTGGAAGAGCGTCCGGACGCCTGAGCGGCGCGCTCAAGGGCCGCCGAGCACGGCGACGTCGGGCAGGTTGCGGTAGAAGCCGTCGTAGTCGAGCCCGTACCCCACGACGAACTCGTCGGGGATCTCGAAGCCCACGTAGTCGGCGTGGATGTCCGCGGCGCGGTGGACGCGCTTGCTCAGCAGCACGCAGATGCGAAGGGAGGCGGGCCGCTGTTCCAGCACAAGCTCGCGGATGAGCTGCAGGGTGTGGCCGCTGTCGAGGATGTCGTCGATGACCACGACGTGGCGCCCCTCCAGGTCGGGGGGCAGGGCGCCCCTGAGGGCGGCGCCGCGGCTGACAGTGGTGGCGCCGGGGTAGCTGCTGACGGTGACGACGCGGATGGACAGCCTCAGGGGCATGTGGCGGATCAGGTCCGCGGTGAAGACCATGGCGCCCGTCAGGATGGGGAGCATGACCACTCTGTCCGGGTGCCGAGCCGGGTCGCTGCCCTCGGCGCGGAGAAGCGATTCGAGGTCGGTGGCGAGCTGTCGGCCCAGCTCCCGGACGCGGCGGTCGATGCGTTCCCGGTCGATCAGGATCTTCTGTACATCGGGCTGCACGGCCGACAATGTATCGTGTCGAGCATGAGGCTGGCGCCGGCGCCGTACGCAGCGTTCCGCCTCGGGCACACCGCGCTTGGAGCCCCGCCATGCTGACGCTGAACTACGCCAACTGCCTGTCCGACCGCGTGGGGCTTCACGGCCTCCAGATGCAGACACTCGCCCCCGACTCGCAGATCGCTCAGCAGATGGCCAGGCTCACGGCCTCGCTGGAGAAGACCCGCAACACGGGCTGGGAGCGCTGGCGCGGCCTGCCGTTCATGCCCGCGCGGGGCGAGCACATCCGCGCGATCCGCGCCGTCGAGGAGCGCTGCCGGGGGCGGTTCGACAATCTCGTGGTGCTCGGCATCGGCGGCAGCGCGCTCGGCAACATCGCGCTGCAGAGCGCCCTGAACCCCTCGACCCACAACCTGCTGCCCGCCGACAAGCGGCGGGGCCCGCGCTGCTTCGTCGTGGACAACGTGGACCCCGCGTACTTCGGGTCGGTGCTCCGCTTCTGTGAGATGTCCGATCCGGGGTTGAAGCGCACGCTCTTCAACGTCATTTCCAAGAGCGGCGAGACGGCCGAGACCGCGGCGCAGTTCATGACCATCCGGTCGATGCTCATCGAGCGCCTGGGCCGCGAGAAGCACGGGGAGAACATCGTCGCCGTCACCGACCCGGCCAAGGGCACGATGCGGCAGATCTGCAACGACAACGGGTACGTCACACTCCCCGTGCCGGACGGCGTCGGCGGACGGTTCAGCGTGCTCAGCCCGGTCGGGCTCTTCTCGGCGGCGATGTGCGGCATCGACATCGACGCCCTGCTCGACGGGGCGGCGGACATGGACGGCCGCTGCTCGCTGCCCGAGCTGCACAAGAACCCCGCGGCGATGATCGCGGTCATCCTGTGCAGGCTCGCGCGCGAAGCGCCCGAGCGCAAGCCGATCCACGTCATGATGCCTTACTCGAACAATCTCTACCTGCTGGCGGACTGGTACCGCCAGCTCTGGGCCGAGAGCCTGGGCAAGCGCTACGACAGGAACGGCGCGGAGCAGTTCGTGGGCTTCACGCCCGTCAAGGCGCTGGGCACGACGGACCAGCACTCGCAGGTGCAGCTCTACCGCGAGGGGCCCAACGACAAGGTCTTCTGCTTCCTCGAGGTCAAGGACTTCGGCGGGGACGATATGAAGATCCCCGCGGGGCTGGGCGTCGACGCGATCCGGTATCTCGAGGGGTCGACCTTCGGGACGCTGCTGAACGCCGAGAAGCGGGCCACGGAGTACGCGCTGGTCGAGAGCCAGCGGCCCAACTTCACGATCGAGTTCCCGCGCATCGACGCGTTCCACGTGGGCCAGTTCATCGCGCTGTGGGAGATCGTGACGGCGTACTGCGGGCTGCTGCTCAACGTCGACGCGTACGACCAGCCGGCGGTCGAGACGGGGAAGGTCGCGACGTTCGGGCTGATGGGCCGCGAGGGCTACGCCGAGTGGAAGACGAAGGTGGAGGCGGCGCTGGCGCCCAGCCCCTGCCGGATCTGAGACGATCGCGGAGGACGCGGGTCGTGACGCGTGCTGGCGCGCGCGGGAGGGGTTCAGGCCCTGCCGTACACCGGCACGATGGCGCCGCTGATGAGGGTGTTGGAGGGTGAGGCGAGGGTCCGGATCGCGGCCGCCACGTCCTGGAGGCGCGGCCACGCCGAATGGTCGGCCCCCGGCATTGCTTTCCGATTCGCGGGCGTGTCCATGATCGATGGGGCGACCGCGCTGACCAGCACCGAGCGGTCCTTGAGTTCGGCGGCGAGCGCCTGCGTGAGCGTCGCGACTGCCGCCTTGCTCGCGGCGTAGGCGGCCATGCCGGCGCCCGTACGCGGCTCGAGCGCGGGACGGGCGGTCACGTTCACGATGCGGCCGCCGCGCGGCCCCATGCGTTCGACCGCCTGTCGCGTCGAGAGCAGGACGGTGAGCGCGTTCAGCTCCATCATGTCCATGAACGCGTCGCGGGTCGTGTCCTTGAGCGACTGCATCGCGAAGCCGCCCGCGACGTGGATGCTCGCCCAGAGCTCGCCCGCGGGCACACCCGCGTAGAACGCCTCGACGGACGCCTCGCTGCGGAGATCGATGCCGGGCTCCACGCGCACGCGGGAATCGCCGGCGAAGGAGCACCGCTCCAGCTCCTTGATGCTGAAGCAGGGGACGTGGCACCGCGCGCCGCGCTCGAGGAGGCTTGCGACGACCGCCGAGCCCAGCGCGCCCGTGCCGCCGGTGACGACCACGTGAAGATCCTGGTATTCCGCAGCCATGCCGGCCTCCTGGGTCGGACTCTACCGAGTGCGCGACCGGACAGGACGGTTCAGCCCAGCAGCTGGAGCGCCGACTGCGGGGCCGAGTTCGCGATGGTGAGGATCTGCGTGGAGGAGGACAGGAGCACCTGCGAGCGGGTCAGCGCGGAGGTTTCGTTGGCGAAGTCGGTGTCGCGGATGATGCTCTCGGCGGCGGAGGTGTTCTCGAGGGACACGCCGAGCGAGCGGATGGTGGCGCCGATGGTGTTCTTCTGGAAGGCGCCCAGTCGTCCGCGGAGGCTGGTGACGTCCTTGATGGCCTGGGCGACGACGTCCTGGGCCGCGGACAGATCCCCGTCGACCACCGAGAGCGACCGGCCGGCGGAGAGATCGCTCAGGAAGAAGGTCTCCGCGCCCGACGCGGTGTTGATGGTCGAGCGTCCGACGTTGCGTACGGAGAAGTTGGGGATGCCGATCGAGACCTTCCCGGCGATGTCGACGCGTCCGGCGAGCTGGAAGTCGGCCCCGCCGCCGGTGATGCGGAAGGCCGAGAGCGCGCCCAGTCGCTGCGCCTCGGCGCCGGTGCTCGAGGCGGTGCCCGTGCGGAGGTCGACCTCGACGTCGAGGAAGTCCGTGTTGATGCGGGCGACGGTTCCCTGCGTGGTGGCGGGGATGCCGTTGATGGTCGCGGAGACGTCCTGCCCTCGGTCGGTGATCTTGACGGAGGCGGCGTTGAAGAGGGTCCGGTCGGCGCCCGCGGTCGACGCGAGGTTGGTGTTGGCGGCCTGGAACTCGTAGATGCCGGCCTGGGCCACGGCGGAGTTGATCCCGCCGGCCCCGACCACGCGCACGGTCACGAACTCGTCGCTGCCGAACTTGGCGCTCTGGAGGACGATGCCGGACGTCGTGCCCGATGATCCCGAGAGCGTGGCGACCACGCCGGTCACTTCCGTGAAGCTGTTGACGGCGGCGACGATGTCCGCGATGGAGGTTCCGGAGACGAACGAGAGCTCGCGCGCCCCGCGGCTGCCGGCGATCTCCAGCACGAAGCGGCTGTCGGCGTCGGTGAGGTCGAGGTTCGCGTCGCCGAACGAGAGGTAGAAGCCGGCGACCTGGGCGGAGCCCGTGACGACGACGTCCACGTCCAGCGTGTTGTCGTGGTTCACCTTGGCGCCATTGACCTTGAAGGTCGCGATGTTGGTCGAGATGTTGTCGGTGGTGTAGTCGAGGTTGCCGTTGAGGAGCTTGAGGCCCTGGAAGCTCGTGGCCGCGGCGACGCGGTCGATGGTCTGGAGGATGGAGTCGATCTGGAGCTGGTTGGCCTGCTTCTCCTCGACCGAGATGCCCCCGGCGTTGGCGGTCTGCGTGATGAGCGACTGGAGCTCCGAGAGCAGGTCCGAGATCTCTGTCAGGCCACCCTCGGCGATGTTGACGACCTGGTCGGCGCGTTCGGCGTTGGTGATCGCCTGGCCGACGGCGCCCTTCTCCGCCCGCAGGTTCTGCGAGGCGATGAGCCCGGCGGGGTCGTCCTTGCCGCGGTTGATCCGCAGGCCGGTGCTCAGCCGCTCGAGCGAGAGGTTCAGCGACCCGTTGTTGAAGTTCAGGACCCGCTGAGCGATGAGGGACGAGACGTTGGTGTTGATGCGGCTCATTCGGACGGACTCCGGGCGGGCCGGTTCTTCGTGGCCCACAACCGATATCGGGACCCTCCGACGTCCAGGAACACCGTGTTCCGATAACCGCCGCCAGCCAGCGCGCGCAACGAAAAACCCAGGGCGCGGGGCCCTGGGTTCGCGTGATTATCGGTCTATCCGCCCGAGCCTGCTTTACCCGAGGAGCTGGAGGGCCGACTGGGGCTGCGAGTTGGCGAGCGTCAGAATCTGCGACGCGGAGGTCGACAGGATCTGGGCCCTGGTCAGCGAGGCGGTCTCGCTGGCGAAGTCTGCGTCGCGGACCACCGACTCGGCGGCCGCGGTGTTCTCGACGGCGACGCCCAGCGAACGGATCGTTGCGCCGATCGTGTTCTTCTGGAAGGCCCCCAGTCGGCCGCGGAGACCGCTCACCTCACGGATGGCGTTCTCGACGACTTCCTGAGCCTGGTTGACGTTGCCGTCGACGAGGTTCAGGTTGCGGCCCGAGCCCAGGTCGGCGAGGAAGTAGGTGTCGGCGCCGTCCTTGGTCCGACCCAGGTTGTTGACCTGGACGTTCTGGATGCCGAGGCTGACCTTGCCGGCGATGTCCACGCGGCCGGCGAGCTGGAAGTCGGCTCCGCCGCCGGTGATGGTGAACGCCGTGAGAGCGCCCAGGCGCTGCGCTTCGGCGCCGGTCGAGGACGCGGTGCCCGTGCGGAGATCGATCTCGACGTCGAGGAAGTCGGTGTTGATGCGGGCGGTGGTGCCCTGGGTGGTGGCGACGATGCCGTTGATGGTGGCGGCGACGTCCTGGCCGAAGTCGGTGATCTTGTTGGAAGCGTTGGAGAAGAGGGTGCGGTCGCCGCTGGCGGTCGACGCCGTGGTGGTGTCGCCGGCGTTGAACTCGTAGACGCCCGACTGGGCGACGGCGCTGTTGATGCCGCCGTCGTCGATGACGCGGACCGAGACGAACTCGTTCTCGCCGAAGTCGACGCTGGCCAGGACGATGCCCGAGCTGGTGGCGCCCGAGCCGGAGAGGGTGGCCTCGATGCCGGTCACGTCGGTGAAGCTGTTGATGGCGGAGACGATGTCCGAGACCGAGGTGCCCGAGGCGAACGAGAGCTCGCGGGTGCCGCGGTTGCCGGTGATCTCGAGCACGAAGCGGCTGTCGGCGTTGGTGAGGTCGATCCTGTCGTCGCCGAAGGAGAGGTAGAAGCCGGCGACCTGGGCGGAGCCTGTGACGACGACGTCGACGTCGCGGGTGCCCTCGAAGTCCAGCTTGGCGCTGTTGATCTTGTACGAGCCGACGTTGGAGCCGACGGACTCGGTGGTGAAGTCGAGGTTGCCGTTGAGCAGCTTGAGGCCCTGGAAGCTCGTGGAGCTGGCGACGCGATCGATGGTCTGGATGATCGAGTCGATCTGGAGCTGGTTGGCCTGCTTCTCTTCGGAGGAGAGGCCCGAGCTGTTGGCGGTCTGGGTGACGAGACCCTGGAGCTCTGAGAGGAGGCTGGAGACCTCGTCGAGGCCGCCCTCGGCGATGTTCACGACCTGGTCGGCGCGCTCGGCGTTGGAGATCGCCTGTCCCAGCGCGCTCTTCTCGGCGCGGAGGTTCTGCGAAGCGATCAGGCCGGCGGGGTCGTCCTTGCCGCGCGTGATCCGCAGACCCGTGCTGAGGCGTTCGAGCGACGTGTTCAGAGCCTTGTTGTTCAGGCCGAGCACGCGCTGAGCGATCAGCGAGTTGACATTGGTGTTGATCCGGCTCATGCAATCCTCCGTGAACTGAGGCCGCGGTTGGGCCCTGCCTCACACGTCCGGCGCGGTCGCCCGTGCCGCCTCACCTCGGGCGCCGAACACCGGCGCCCGCGGACCCGCCGCCGCCGTCCGTTGACGGCGCACGTGTCCAGCGTCGACCGCCCCATACACGCGGCGCGACGCACGACGGACGATCGGAACTCGGCGCTGGTCAGTTCACGAGCGCGGGCTCGGCCCTGCGGCGCGGGGCTCGCCTGCGCCGCAAGGTTTGACACGAGCACGAGCGATAAGAAACGCGTGCGCGCTGCGCGCGCCGCATGGTCCGGGAGCAACAGCCCCCGGGCGGTGCCGACGGGGACGTTCGCGGACGAACGCGCCTCGCACCCGCAGGCCCGAGAAACACAGACGCCCTCGGGAGGTCCCGAGGGCGCCGGCGAAGTGTCACAATGGTTTCAGGACCCGGGAGGGTCGCCGGGGACGAAGGCCCGGAAACTAGCCGAGCAGCTGCAGGACCGACTGCGAGTTGCTGTTGGCCGCGGCGAGGACGGACGTGCCGGCGCTCTGGAGGATCTGGGCCCGCGTCAGCTCGCTCGTCTCGCGTGCAAAGTCCGCGTCGCGGATGATGGAATCCGAAGCCGAGATGTTCTCTACGCCGCTCTGCAGCGACCGGGCGTTCGTATCCAGCACGTTCCGTTCGAAGGCGCCCAGTCGGCCCCGAAGCTCGGAGATCTCGTCGATGGCGCTCTCGAGGATCCGGCTGGCGTTGGCGAGGTTGCCCGTGGCCAGCTCGTTGGACCCGCCCGAGCGGACGCTGGAGAGGAACTGGACCTCTTCGCCGCCGCCCAGCAGGTTGATCAGTGTTCCGCCCAGCCTGGTAGCGCTGATGGAGTCGATGCCGATGTTCGTCTGCTGGAGGGCGTTGACCTGCGGCCCGAGCTGGAACTTGGCGCCGCCGCCCGTGATGGTGAAGGTCGAGGCGCCCGACGGGCTGACGGTGGTGGCGAAGGTGGAGGTCAGGAGCAGGTCCATATCGAGCTCCGGCCCGCGGACGTTGAGCTCCAGGCCGCGCCCGATCGCCACCGACCCGTTGACTAGAGCGACAACGTCCTTGCCCGTGTCGCGGTCGGCCACGGTGACGTTGGCGCCGCCGCCCGTGAACACCGCCGGGCCCGGCCCGTCGTTGATGATCTTGTTGACCGAGATGTCGGCGCCGCCCGAGACCCGCTTGACGGAGACGAACGAGTTGGAGCCGTAGCCCACGGAGTGGATGCGGACGCCCGAGGAGATGTCCGAGGAGTTCTGGCGTTCGGCGGCGACACCGGTGATCGAGGAGCGGGAGTTGATGGCGTCGATCAGGTCGTCGATGCTGGTGGCGGACTGGAACGTGAGCTCGACGATCCCGTCGGGGCCGGCGATCTCGAGCGTGACGTCGTTGGGGAGCTGCCCGTCGGCCGCGGGGGCGCCCGGGACCGTGCCGAAGTCCGACCGCAGGTAGAGCGAGGCGGTCTGCGCGGACCCGATGACCTCCACGTCGACGTCGATGTTGGCGCGATCGGCGAGCTGCGCGCCGTAGATCTTGGTCTTGACGATGTCGGAGGTGTCGAGGGAGCTGACGGTGTACCCGAGGGTTCCGTTGAGGAGCTTGAGGCCGGCGAAGGAGGTCGTGTTTGCGATCCGCGAGATGGACTCGATGGCCGAATCGATCTGCAGCTGGTTCGCCGCGATCTCTTCCTTCGAGATGGCGCCGGTGTTGGCCGCCTCGATGACCAGGGCCTTCACCGAGTTCAGCAGGTCCGACACCTCCGAGAGGGCTGCCTCGGTGGTCGAGATGACGCTCGAGGCGCGCTCGGCGTTCTTGATGCCCTGCTCGAGCCCGCGGAGCTCCGAGCGGAGCCTCTGCGAGGCGATCAGGCCCGCCGGATCGTCCGCGCCGCGGTTGATGCGCAGCCCGGTGGCCAGGCGCTCCAGCCTGCTCGCCAGCTCCTTGTTGCTCTTGGAGAGATTACTCTGGGCGATCAGGCTCGAGACGTTCGTGTTGATCCTCGCCATGACAATCCTCCGTGATTGCTCAGCGCGTCCTTGCGGCGGTTGTCGGCCGGGCTTCCCGCGCGATCCCGCTCAAGCTGCCCGGCGCTCCGTGCTCCGACCTGCCGGGGGCGCTGTGGCCCCCACTGCGTACCTGCGATCCACGATGCCGATCCACTGCTGATCCGACGGTCTATGCGCGTCGCCGCGCCGCGGCGGGCGCCACGGGCGCCGCCCGGGGCGAGAGGAGGGACGCCGCGCCCTTGCCCTGCGACTTCAGCCGCGCCGGGCCCCCCGCCAGCGCCGCCGGCAGGGCGTCCAGGCCCGAGCCCGCGGACCGGGCCGCCTGCTCGTTCTCCGCCTTGATCGCGTCGTACACCTCCTTGCGGTGCACGGCGATGCGGGCGGGCGCGGTGATCCCCAGACGCACCTTGTCCCCGCGAACGTCGACGACGGTGATCTCCACCTCGTCGCCGATCATGATCGTTTCGTCACGCTGTCGAGAGAGCACCAGCATTGACGGCCAGCTCCTTCCTTGAAGCAGTTCAGCGATCCGTCCAACCTTCCGCCCGGGCCGACCCTCCTGGTCGCTTCTGGTCCCGGGCTCCCGACGACGCCGCCCATGTCCCGCGGTGCGCCGCTCTTCGCGGAGGGCGCGCCCGGCGCGGGATCAGGCGGTCGCGGCCTGCGCCGTCTTGCCCAGCGACAGAAGCTCGTGCCGCGTCGTCCATCTCTTCTCCGCCAGGACGAGCTGCTCGCCCAGGCGCGCCGCCACGTTGATCACCAGCGGCCCCTGCAGATTGCCGGTCAGCGAGGCGCCGACCTTGTTGACGATCACGAACACCTGGCTCTCGTCCAGGCTCGTGAGCCGAAGATCGCTCATCTGCTCCGCTCGGATCGGGACCGAGTACTCCGGGAAGAACTGCGAAGGGTCCGTGACGACGAACGCCAGCGTGGGATCGTCCAGCGACTGCAGCCAGAAGAAACACGCGTCCTCGCTCGGCTGCAGCAGGCAGTAGCGCTTGCACTGCCCGAAGCCGAGTAGCCCCTTGGGGAACGAGATCACGCGGTCCTCCGCGATCTCCACGGCCCCGAAGCGAGTGGTCTGCACTTCCATCGGAAGGCTCCGAATCGTCGGCCCTGGTTCGTTGCCCCCGCCTCCGCGACGGGTGACCTCCTGTCACGCGACCGGCCTGGCCGGCGGTCGATCGCGTCAAACTCACCACCACCGCGTCAGCGGAGGTAGTTCAGCAGCGTGAGACTCGTGATCGCCGCCGCGGACTGCAGCCCCGCCTGCAGCTGCGTCGACAGCAGCGAGAAGCGGGTCGTCGCCTCGATGTAGTCGAGGTCCTGCAGGTCGCTCTTGATTGACTTGTCCAGCAAGCTCGTGTCCTCAAGCCGTTCTTGCGCGATCTCGATCCTGGCGGCACGCCCGCCCACGATGGACCGGGCCTGGATGGCCTGCTCCGCTCGGAGCTCGACCGCTTCTCCCGCAAACGTGATGCCAAGCGCATCGTCGCGTTCCAGGGAATCCCTCAGCTCGACGAGCGCCGTCAGCGCGCTGTCGACCCGCACCGTCGACCGGTTCGACCCGACCAGCCGGGCGGGGGAGCCCGCCGTGTAGCTCCCGTCGAGGAGCCCCAGGTCGGACGCCGCGTAGCCGTTGCGCGAGGTCACCCGCGTCTGCCCCGCCCCGACCGAGCTGTCCACGAACTCGATTCCCGTCCCGGCGGCGTTCAGGGCGGCGGTGAACACGCCGCCGAAGCCGGCCGCCGTCGCGTCCGCGTTGATCTTGGTCAGCAGCGCCTGCACGGAGTCCAGGTCCGACGGGACCAGGTCCACATCGAACGTCGCCCCGCTGACGAGCGTCACAGTGAAGTCCACGTTGCGGTTCGGGTCGGGCCCGCCGCCGGGCAGCGTCGCGCCGTCGGCGATCGACACGCCGCGGCCGTGATTGAACGCCGACAGGGGCGTGGAGGTCGAGAGCGTGCGGAGCCCCAGCGTCTCCGCCGCGGTGCCGCCCCCCACTTCCGCCACCGACATCTTGAAGCCCGACACCTCGTTGATCAGATTGAGCGAGCGGCCCGTGTCGCCGATCTCGAGCCGAACTCCCAGGTCCAGCCGGTCGATCGCCTCGCGCAGCTGGGCCACCGTCATGCCAGCGTTGGTCGTGACCGTCCCCGACCGGCTGCCGTTGGTGATGGTGAACGAGCCGTAGGTCAGCGCCGTCCCCGGCGCCAGGTCACCCAGGGCCGTCCGCTCGGTCACCACGGGGTCCAGGACGGCCAGCGGGTCCGTGTTGGTCGGATTGGCGGAGTCGTAGCTGAATCCCGCGAGGCCCAGCGCCGTCGCCGAGCCCCCGGTCGGCCCGTCGGCGAAGGTGATCGTGTAGCCGGCGTTGACCGAGCCCAGCGAGAGCCGCTCGCCCGTGAACCCGACCGCCGACGGGTACACCCCTCCCAGGGCCGCCGGGTCCGCCGCGCGGATGGCCGACTCGATCGCCAGTGCCACGTCGCCGGCGGTCTGGGCCGCCGAGAGGTCGACGTCCACCGTCACGGGCGTGCCGTCGTTGATCGTCACCGAGATGGTGCTGAGCGATGAGATCTCGCCCGAGGGCCCGCGGAGATCGCTGATGCGGGTCGCCGCGGTCAGCGCGGGATTCAGGTCCACGCTCCCGGTCACCCGCGCCGAAAGAGCTCCCGCCGCGTCGTCGGCGCCGATGGTGATCGGGAAGCGCTCGCCGTCGCCCAGATCTGTGAAGAGGCCCTCTCCGCCGCCGACATAGCGATAGCCGCCGTGAAACCGCTCGATGGGCGGCCGGCCCGTCCGCTCGCCGCCGAAGAGGTGCAGGCCCGCGAAGTCGCGGTTGAGGGTCTGGACCGCCGAGTCCAGCAGCGACTGCACCACGACCGCCTGGGACCGCCTGGTCCCCGCGTCGGACCCGACGCCGACCTGCGAAGAAGCGATCTCGCGCGCTTCCTGCAGGCTCTCGTTGAGCTGATCGAGGGCCTGATCGAGCGTCCCCAGCGCCGACGCCGCGTGCTGCAGGTTCCGCTCGCGCTGCTGGGCGAGCTGCTCCCGGCGGTCGATGACATTGATCAGCGACGCCGCGATCGGGTCGTCGCTGGGCCTGAGCACGCGCTTACTGCTTGAGAGCTGGACCTGCGCCCGCAGGATCTGCGCGTTCGCCTCGCTGATGCCGCGCTGCGTGAGCGAGCGCGACAGCCTGGTGGGAACCCGATCGAATCCGGACGGGATGGAGGTCATGGGGCGTTCTCCGAACTAGACAAGATTCAGCAGCACCTGAGTCAGGTCGTTCACAACGCCGATGAACCGCGCCGCGCCCTGGTACGCCTGCTGGTAGTTGATGAGGTTGATCGACTCCTCATCCAGGCTCACGCCCGAGACGCCGGCGTACTGGGCTTCCAGGCTCGAGCGCACCGTCGCGGCGGCTTCGAAGGCCGTCTCCGCCGAGGAAGCCCGCACCGACTGCCGCTCCACCGTCTTCAGCCAGTTCTTGGAGAGCGTGTCTCCTCCCAGCGCGTCCAGAGGCTGCTCGCGCAGCCCGGCCAGCGCCAGGGCGGTCTCGTTGGTCCCCTCGCCCAGCCCCACGATCAGCTTGAGCGGATCGGCTTCCAGGACGGCGTTCACGGCGATGTCCGTCGCGTCGGTCCCCTGGAAGAACGTGTTCACGCCCAGCACCGCCAGCACGCCAGACGTGTCGTCCTTGAACGAGACGTCGTACCCGGCGTCGGTCGTCAGCCGCAGCTTTCCCTCGGCGGTGATGCTCGCGTTCAGATTGGGCACGGCGTTCAGCGCCGCCGCGAGGTCCGACAGGCTCGTGTCGTCGCCAAAGCCTGGGGCCCCAGTATTGTCGCGACCGTCCAGGTCCACCGGGATCGTAACGACGCTCTGCGCGCCGTTCGCGTCCGTGATCACCACCTGGAACGACCCGTGGCGGGGCGCGAAGGGAAGATCCGCGAAGGTCTCGTTCGTCGGATCGTTGAACGCGAGCGTCTGGTCCGCGGGGGCGACGCTCTGCCAGCCCGTGACGTCGCGCACGGGGCTGAGCGGGCGCCCCGACGTGTGAAGCTTGTTCACCTCGAAGATGAGGTTCGAGGTCAGGCGGTCGACATCGTCGATCGTGGTCTGGATGCTCGCGGTCCGCTGGCCCAGCCGGGCTCCGATGGACCCCGAGTCGACGTCGAGCGGCTCATCCGACTCGCTCACCATCACCCGCGCCGTCAGCGTGTCGTCCTCCGAGCGGAGATCCAGCTCCAGCCCGCGTGACACGCCCCCCAGCACCACCGGCGTCGACCCGACCAGCACGTCCACCGCGCCGCTCGCCTGCTCGATGACGGTGATGTCCATCAGGGTCGCCAGCTCGCTGACCAGCGCGTCGCGCTGATCCCGGAGGGCGCCGTCGGTCCCGCCCGCCAGCTCGGCCTCGGTAACGGCGGTGTTGAGCCTCGCGATCTCGTCCATCAGCCCGTCGGCCCGGCCGACGTCGGTCGCGAGCTGGTCGTCGATCTGCGTGCGGGCGTTCAGGAGGTCCGAGCGCAGCCGCTTGAGAAAATTCGCCAGCGCCGCCCCCTGCTCGACCACCGACCCGCGGTTGAC
>JANRJV010000061.1:0-102818 GCA_033763795.1 Planctomycetota bacterium | reverse complement strand
ACGTTCGACCCGGGCCCGCTCGGTCCGGAGCAGGTCGAGATCGCCGTCGAGTACTGCGGCGTGTGTCACTCCGATCTCTCGATGCGCAACAACGACTGGCACATGACCCGCTACCCGTTCGTCGGGGGGCATGAGGTCGTCGGTCGCGTCGCGGCCGCGGGCCCGCAGGTGCCGGGTCTGAAGGTCGGCGACCGCGTTGGACTCGGGTGGTACACGGGCGCGTGCCTCACGTGTCGTCAGTGTCTGGGAGGCGATCACAACCTCTGCGGCCAGAACGAACAGACGATCGTCGGGCGTCACGGCGGCTTTGCCACCCGCGTGCGCACGAAGTGGATCTGGGCGACCCCGCTCCCGGACGCTCTTGATGCGCGGCTCGCCGGGCCGCTGTTCTGCGGTGGCATCACGGTCTTCAATCCGATCGTGCAGTTCGGCGTCCGGCCCACCGATCGGGTCGGCGTCGTGGGCATCGGCGGCCTGGGACACCTGGCGCTGCAGTTCCTGAACAAGTGGGGGTGCGAGGTCGTCGCGCTCACCAGCAGCGACGCCAAGAAGGCCGAGGCGGCGTCGCTGGGGGCGCATCGCGCGGTGTCGATCCGGGACGACAAGGCCCTGAAGGCGCTGGCGGGAAGCCTGAACTTCATCCTCGTGACCGCGAACGCGTCGCTGAACTGGCCGCTGCTCTATGCGGCGCTGGCTCCGAAAGGTCGGCTGCATGTCGTGGGCGCAGTTCCCGAGCCGATCCCGTCGGTCGCTTTCCAGATGATCATGGGTCAGCTGTCGCTCTCTGGCTCGCCGCTCGGCTCGCCCGCGACAACGCGGACCATGCTGGACTTTGTTGCGCGGCACGACATCCGTACATGGGTGGAAGAGTTCCCGATGTCGGACATCAACCGCGCGTTCGAGCATCTGGAATCGGGCAAGGCGCGGTACCGCGTGGTTCTGAAGAACGATCTGGGCTGACGCCGGCGGGTCCCCGGCCGACGCGCCGCGGAACTCAGCGGCGCCGGGCGACGACCACGCGCGGGAGCCCCTCGTGATCGTTGAGCACGGCGGCTTGCTCCAGCAGATCGTTCGCGCGAGCGACGGCGAGAGCCTCGTCCGCGCGGGAAGTGGCGACTTCGACGAGGATCAGGCCGCCCGGCCTCAGGAGCGCGGGCCCGTGGCACAGCAGCGGGCGCACGCAGCGCAGCCCGTCCTGGCCGCCGCGGAGGGCGATCTCGGGCTCGAAGTCCCTGACGTTCTGTCCCACGCCCACTGCGGGGTCATTGCTCTCCCACTCGTCATCGGGGATGTAAGGCGGATTCGAGACGAGGTAGTGCAGTTGCATCCCGCCGGGGTGCCCGACAAGGGGCTCGAGCAGGTCGCCTTCGAGCAGGTCGAGGCGGTCGCTCACGCCGTGTGTCCGGGCGTTTTCCTGCGCCACTTCGAGCGCATCGGGAGAGATGTCGACCGCCACGGCCCGGGCGCCGGGGAGATTCTTGAGCATGGCGATCGCGACGCATCCGCTGCCGGTGCAGACGTCGGCGATGGTGAAGGCGTTGCCCGGGCCGAAGCCGGGGTTGGCGCGCGCGTGCTGGAGCACATGCTCGACGATGACCTCGGTCGAGGGCCTGGGGATGAGCACGCGGCGATCGACCCGGAACGGCAGGGAGAAGAACCAGGCCTCGTTGACGAGGTACTGCACCGGCTCGTGCTTCAGCGCCCGGGCCACGAGGGACCGGAGCAGGTCGCGTTCGATCGGGGTGGCCGGCCGGTCCGCGTCCATGTAGAGCTTGAGGCGGTCGCAGCCCAGGGCGTGGGAGAGGAGCAGTTCGGCGGACAGCCTCGGGGCGTCCAGCCCCTTCTCCTGGAACGCCTCGGCCATCCAGCGGAGCAGGGCCCGCGTGGTCCAGGCTCGTGGAGCGGCGGGGGGCGGGGGGGAGGGCGGCGTGGGGTTGCCGCCCTGTCCCTGTGTGCCGGGGGGTGTCGCCGGTCGGCGCATACCGGAGTGTAAGCTGGCGGTCTCGCTACGATCCCCGCCCGGCGTCTGGTCAGGCCGGGCGGCCCGGACGCACGGCGTCCGGCCGAAGTGATGCCCTTGCGAAGCCCGTGAGTTTGATGACCCCGGCCCAATCCTCAGCGGTCCAGCAGCTTCTCCCGCTCGTCGAGCGCTCCGGCTCTTTCGGTCGAGCGGAGCTTCGCGGGGGCTATGTCCACGCCCTTGCCAAGACCAACCCGGCGGCGGCGTTCCGCGCCGGGTTCGACGAGAAGGGGGCGTTCGTCGCCTGGGTGTGCGGCGAGCGGTACGTGAGCCAGTCGATCGAGGCCGACCTGATGTGGACGGGCGATGACCTGAGCGAACTGATCGCTGAAGCCGCCGTCGACCACGGGTATTCCGGGCCGGCGTTTGCTCAGGTGGAGCACTATCGGGATCCTGACAAGCTCTTCACCTTCCTTTCGAGAATCCCTGCCGCCAGCCCCGACGCGCCGACCCTGCTTGCAGCGATGCTCGGATACAGCGCGGCGTTCGGCGAACTGGGCGACATGAAGCCTGAGGAAAACGACTGATGATGCAAGCTGCGACCGAGCCACGGACCATGCGCGTGCTGATGCTTGGCTGGGAGTTCCCTCCGTTCATCAGCGGCGGGCTGGGCACGGCGTGCTACGGGCTGACGCGGGCCCTCGACCGCATGGGGCATCAGGTGACGTTCGTGCTGCCCAAGGCGGTCGACCGGTCGGTGGCGTCGCACGTGGCGCTGGTGAGCCCGGACCGCGAGACGGAGGCCAAGCTGATCGCGGAGCAGCGGGGGAGCGCGGCGGCGGCCTCGGGCGTCCATTTCCGGATGGAGGGGTTCCGGTCGACGGAGTTCGTCGGGATCCCTGCGACGCGGGTGAACCCGTACAGCGCGTCGGGTCCGGTCGGCGAAGAGCCGGCGGCGCCGCGGGCGTCTGACGCGGAGAAGGCGGCGCTGCGGGCGGCGGGGATCTGGGTGGGCGAGGACGATCCATGGCTGGCGCCGCTCGATCCGGCGGAGGCGCGGGCGCTGGCGGCGCGCAGCGACTACCACGGGGACGTGATCGGCGACAGCCAACGGTACGCCAAGCTGGTGGTGCAGATGTGCAGGGGCATGACGTTCGACGTCATTCATGCGCACGACTGGATGACGTATCCGGCGGGGATGGCCCTGGCGGCGCTGACGGGCAAGCCGCTCATCGCGCACATCCACTCGACGGAGTTCGACCGCTCGGGCGAGCACGTGCACCAGCGCGTGTACGACATCGAGCGGCGCGGCATGCACGCGGCGGTGCGGGTGATCGCGGTGTCGAACTACACCAAGAGCGTGTGCACCTCGCGGTACTCGCTGGATCCGGAGAAGGTCGAGGTCGTGTACAACGGCGTCGAGCACGGACCCCAGCCGACCGACGAGGACCAGATCGAGAGCCGGGACCGGATCGTGCTGTTCCTGGGGCGGATCACGATGCAGAAGGGCCCGGAGTACTTCGTGGCCGCGGCCAAGCGCGTGCTTGAGAAGATCGAGAACGTGAAGTTCATCGTGGCCGGCTCGGGCGACATGGCGCGGCGGATGATCGAACTGGCGGCGGAGATGGGGATCGGGCACAAGATCCTGTTCGCGGGCTTCCTTCGGGGCCGGGACGTGGCCCGCGTCTTCCGCATGGCGGACTGTTACGTGATGCCCAGCGTTTCGGAGCCGTTCGGCATCGCGCCTCTGGAAGCGATGTCGCACGATGTGCCCGTGATTATCTCCAAGCAGTCCGGGGTGTCGGAAGTCCTGACGCACGCGCTGAAGGTGGACTTCTGGGACGTGAACGAGATGGCGAACAAGATCATCGCGGTGCTGCGGCATCCGCCGCTCTCGCAGACCTTGCGCGAGCACGGCAAGTTCGAGCTGAGGCGGCTGACGTGGGACGGGGCGGCGCAGAAGTGCATCGACGTCTATGCGCAGGCGTCCGAGGCGATGAAGGACCGCTACCTCATGGCGCGGGCCTGAGGGGGTCCGCCTAGGATCTTCGTGTGACGCCGCTCGCGGTGGTTCAGCTCGGAAAGGTCAGCTACGCCGCCGGTTTGGACGCGCAGAAGGTCCATCACGCGGAGGTGCTGGCGGCCCGCGACCGGGGATCTCCCGAGCCGGGCCGGTTGCTGGTGTGCGAGCATGTGCCGCCGGTCATTACGGTGACGCGTCGCCCGGGCGCGGCGGGGAACGTGCTCGCCGGCCCCGAGGTGCTCCGTGCCCGCGGCATCGAAGTCGCGGAAACCGATCGCGGCGGGGACGTCACGTACCACGGCCCGGGGCAGCTGGTCGTCTATCCCATCCTGGACCTAAACACGATCGGGCTCAACCTGCACGCCTACATGCGGCTGCTGGAGGACGCGGTGATCGACGCGCTGCGCGGGCTGGGGGTCGAAGGCGATCGTGAAGCCGGGGCGACGGGGGTCTGGGTGCGCGAGGGCGGCGGGACCGCGGCCGCGGGCGACGGCGTGGCGAAGCTCTGCGCGATGGGAGTGCGGGTTCGCCGGTGGGTGACGATGCACGGCCTGGCGCTGAACGTGCGGCCGGACCTGGAGCACTTTGAACTGATCGTGCCGTGCGGCCTGGCGGGCCGGCGGGTCACGAGCCTGGAGAAGGTGCTGGGGGCGGCGTGTCCGGACATGCCCGAGGTCGCGGAGCGAGTGACGGCGAGTCTGTCGTCTGCGGTGCGCCGGGTGCGCGAGGCCGCCGCGGGCTGAGCGAGCGGGAAGCGTCCCGGGTGCGATTCGAACGCACGACCTGCCGCTTAGAAGGCGGCTGCTCTATCCAACTGAGCTACCGGGACGGGACGATCAACAGTAGCGATGCCGGGCGGCTGGCGGGGGGAGAGCGCGGGTGTGAGGGTATCATTGGGCCCCGGCGCGGCGGGAAACGGGCGGGCTGAACAGCCCCTCCCTTGGCCCATCCCGCCGGCGTTTGTGCACGGAGATCCCCGTGGATCCGGCGACCGCCCCCCCGACCGACGCTGCTTCGCCCACACTGAACCCTTCGCTGCGGCTGGGCGCGCGCGTCAACACCGCCGACATCATCGAACTGACCAAGCCGGGGATCGTGAAGCTGGTGGTCGTGACGAGCGCGGTGGGGTTCGCGATGGCGGCGTTGGGGCGCGGACTGGGCGACCTGCCGATCACGGAGCTGATCCGGCTGGGGGCCGGAACGCTGCTGGGCACGGCGCTTTCGGCGGCGGGGGCGAACGCGCTGAACCAGGCGATGGAAGTGCGTCGCGACAGCGCGATGCACCGGACCCGCGAGAGGCCCCTGCCGGCGGGGCGCATGCGCTTCGGGCACGGCGTGGTGGCGGGCGTTGTGCTGTCGGCGGCCGGGCTGGGGGCGCTGCTGCTGCTGACGAACGTCGTTGCGGCGGCGGTCTCGGCTGCGACCATCCTGACGTACATCGTGCTGTACACGCCCATGAAGCCCGTCACGCCGCTGGCGACGTGGGTCGGAGCGGTGCCCGGGGCCTTGCCGCCTTTGATCGGGTGGTCGGCGGCGTCGGAGGGGGCGCTGCGCGGTCTGGACGAGGCGGGCGGCTGGACGATCTTTCTAATCATGTTCGCGTGGCAGATCCCGCACTTTCTGGCGATCGCCTGGAAGTATCGCGAGGACTACGCGCGGGGCGGGCACCGCGTGTTCCCGGTGGTGGACCCGAGTGGCGTGCTGACGGCGTGGACGAGCGTGCTCTGGACGGTCGTGATGGTGGTCGCGTCGATCACGCCTCTGAAGGCGATGGACGCGGGGCTTTCCTGGGTGTACGGCGTGGTGGCGGCGGCGGGCGGCGCCGCCATGCTCGTGCTGGCGGTGCGGCTGCTGCGGCGCCGCGATGATGCGAGCGCGCGGCGGCTGTTTTTCGGGTCGATCATCTACCTGCCGGTGTTGCTGGCGGCGATGGTGGCCGACGCAGCCGGCGGGCTGTTCATATGAGCTCCGCCGCGCTGCGCTGGGCGCCGGATCGGTCGAGCGACGGGGCGCCGACCTCCGGCGATGCCGCGGTTCGCTGCGATTCGCTCCGGCGGGTCTATCGCGTGAAGTCGGGCGGGGCACGCGGGGCGGCGGGAGAGCTGGTCGCGCTGGACGGCGTGTCGCTCTCGCTGCCGGTGGGCGGCTGGACCGCGCTGCTGGGTCCCAACGGTTCGGGCAAGTCGACGCTCATGCGGATACTGGGGACGCTCGATCGGCCCTCGTCGGGGCGGGCGACGGTGCTGGGGTACGAGATCCACCCCGGTGTGCCGCCGGCGCGAGGCCTGCGGGCGCTGCTGGGCGTCGTGTTTCAGAAGCCGGGCCTCGACCCGCTGCTGACGGTTCGCGAGAACCTGCGGACGCAGGCTGCGCTCGGCGGGATGACGCGTGGCCGGGCCGACGAGCGCGCGGCGGCTCTCGCGGAGAGGTTCGGCCTGGCGGCGTTGCTCGATGAGCGGGCGGGGAGGTTGTCGGGCGGAATGCTCCGGCGCGCGGACCTTGCGCGAGCGCTCGTGCTGGGTCCGAGGCTTCTGCTTCTGGACGAGCCGACGAGCGGCCTGGATCACGAGGCGCGGCTGGAATTTCTCGAGCTGGCCCGCTCGCTGGTCCGCACGGCCGGTCTGACGGTGCTGATGTCGACGCACCTGATGGACGAGGCGGAGCGTGCGGACCGGGTGGTCATGCTGTGCGACGGACGCATCGCGGCCGACGGAGCTCCCGACGATCTGCGCGCGAGGCTGGGCGGCGTCGTGCTCTCGGCTGACGCTGCTCACGCGGGCGTGCTGGAGAGCGCGGGGCTGAACGTCCGGCGGAGTGGCGCGCGGGCGCTGGCGGCGGGCGATGCGCCGCTCATCGGGAGCGCGGCGCGGGACCTTGTCGGGATCGGCGCGAGCTTTTCGGTCGGGCCGCCGACGCTGGGCGATGTGTACATGGCGGTGAGCGGCCGGGCGCTCGGCGAAGCGGGCGGTGCGAAGGCCGCTGAGGAGGGTGTGTCGTGAGCGTTGCCAGCGTGCTGACGCCCGATGTCGCGGAGGGACGTGATGGGGAGTCCGGCGTGGCGGCGGCGCTCGCGCTGACCGCCCGGGAGCTGCGGCGATTTGTTCGGCAGCCGTCGCGGGTGGCGTCCTCCATCGGCACGCCGGTGCTTTTGTGGCTGTTCGCCAGCGCCGGGCTGGGGGGGGCGATGGTGGTCGGTGATGCAGGGGCGGACGGCGAGGCCGCGGGGTACGCGGCCTTTCTGCTGCCGGGCATGGCGACGATGGTGGTGCTGTTCAGCACGATCTTTGCCGCGATCTCTCTCATACAGGATCGCCAGGCGGGGTTTCTGCAGTCGGTGCTGGTCAGTCCGGCGCCGGCGTGGGCCATCGTGTTTTCAAAGGTGACGGGCGGGGCGGTCATCGCGGCGGCGCAGGCCGCGATCCTGCTGCTCGGGGCGCCGCTCGCCGGGCTGAGCCCCGGCCCGCTGGGGTACGCCGGCGCGTTCGCGGTCGCGGCCTGCACGGCGATCGCGCTGACGAGCCTCGGGCTCGCGGCGGCGTGGCGCGTCAACTCCACCGCAGGGTTTCACGGCATCATGAACATGCTGCTGATGCCCACGTGGCTCCTGAGCGGCGCCATCTTCCCGGTCGATCAGGCGGCGGGATGGCTGGGGTTCGTCGCCCGGCTGAACCCGCTGCACTGGTGCGTGAACGCGATGGCGCGCACGCTGGGCGCGCCGAGCGCGGCGGGGACGCATTGGCACTGGATCGGGGTCATCGGATTCGCGGCGGCGATGTTCGCTGTCGCGTGGAGAACGATCGCGCGCGGCGTGGTCGAGCCTGGGAGTGACGTGGCAGGATGAGCGATGTGAATCCTTCTTCAGAGGGGAGGCCGGGCGGGCTGCTGGTCCCGGCGGTGCTGGGCGTGCTCGCGCTCGCCGCGCTCGGCGTCGCGATCCTCGCGTATCAGGCGATGACGCGGGTTCCGACGGCGACGGCCCGGGCGGAGGCGGAAGAGCCGCCGCTGGAGGTCGACGCGCAGCTCGCCGGGGCGATGCGCATCCCGGACTTCGCGCTGGTCGATCAGACGGGTTTGCCCCGCAGCCGCGAGGACTTCAAGGGCCGGTTCACTATCCTCGCCTTCACGTTCACGAACTGCCCGACGGCGTGCCCGATCATGCACAGCCAGATCATCCGGCTGCAGGAGGAACTGCGCGGGACACCGGTGCGCATCGTGAGCATCAGCGTCGATCCTGAGCGCGACACGCCCGAGGCGCTGCGAGCGCACGCGGAGCGGCTGGGCGCGGAGCCCTCCCTCTGGAGCTTCTGGACGGGCGACCCGGCGGTGGTCCGGTCGATCGTCTCGACGATGGGTTTCGCGCTGGTCGACGATCCGAACCTGATCATCACGCTGCCCGACGGCGGGCGGATGAACAACATCGTGCACCCCACGAAGCTGCTGCTGATCGGGCCCGATGTGTCGGTGCTGGCCATGGAGTCCGGGCTGGAATGGGGGCCGGCGCGAAGACTCGCGGAGCTGGCGCGGCGGCTGGCGTTGTCGAAGCCCGCGGGCAACTGACGGGGGCTCGTCTGACGATGCTTTCGCGCCGGGTTCACCCTGTTCGCACGGCGAAGGGTGACTGTAGAGCGTGCCGAGACTCACACGCGCGGTGCGGCTGCTTGGGGTGGGCGCGAGCGTTCTGCTCGCCGCGCTGCTGAGCGTGTCCGAGGCCGACGGATGCATGCTGTGCGAGAGCGAGCGCGCGGCGGAAGTGCGCGCCGGGCTCGTCGACGACTCGCTCGCTGAGAACTTCACCGCGGTCGCGGCGCCGTTCCTGATCCTCGCGGCTGTGGTGGCGCTGTCGCACGTCTGCCCGGACCGGCGCGCGGCGGATCCTTCAGGGCGCGATCACCGATGACAACGACTCGACCTCTCATCACGGCCGGGGTGACGCTCGGGATCGGCATGGGCGGGTTCGTCGACGGGATCGTCTTCCACCAGCTCCTGCAGGTCCACAACATGGTCTCGGCGAAGCGACCGCCCGACACGGTCGTGAATCTCGAGATCAACATGGTGTGGGACGGGCTCTTTCATTGCTTGACGTGGCTGGCGACCGCCGCAGGAATCTGGCTCCTGTGGCGTGCGATGAAGCGGTCGGACGTGCCGCGGCAGGGGCGGACGCTCGCGGGCGCCATGATCATGGGATGGGGCGCCTTCAACCTGACCGAGGGCGTGATCGATCATCACGTGCTGCACGTGCACCACGTGGTGGAAAGGCTCGGGCCCTCCGTGTGGGACTGGGTCTTTCTGGGATCGGGAGCGGCCCTGATGGTCGCGGGGTTCGGGCTGGTGCGCATGGACAGGGTCCGGGCGCCGGAGCCCGGCGCGCGGTGAAGCCGGGGCCTCGGGGGTGCGGAGCCGGCGCGAGCGTCAGACCGGGACGGCGTACTCCGACCAGCTGCGGATCTCGAGGTCTTCGAGCTTGGTGCGGGCGAGCGCCTCGGCGAGGCGGAGCGCTACCTGCCGATTGGTCACGAGCGGCACGTTGTAGTCGACCGCGGCGCGGCGGATCATGTAGCCGTTGGTGAGCTCCTCTTCCTGGTCGGAGCGCGGGATGTTGATGACGAGGTCGACGGCGCGCGACTTGATGATTTCGGTTGCGCTGGGCTCGATCTTGTCGAGGGGCCAGTTGACCATCTCGTTGGAGATGCCGTTCTCGCTGAGGAAGCGCGAGGTGCCGGCGGTCGCGTAGAACCTGACGCCCAGGCTCTGCAGGGCGCGGGCGGCGGGGAGCAGGTCCGCCTTGCTCTCGATCGGGCCCGCGGAGAAGAGGACCGAGCGGATGGGCAGCCGGTAGCCGACGGAGACGAGCGCCTTGAGGAACGCGTCGGGGAAGTCTTCGCCCAGGCAGCCGACTTCGCCCGTGGAGGCCATCTCGACGCCCAGCGTCGGATCGGCGCCGTCCAGGCGCGTGAAGGAGAACTGCGAGGCCTTGACGCCCACGTGGTTCAGATCGAACGCGGCCTTGTCGGCGCGCTGCACGGGGAGGCCCATGATGACCCGAGTGGCCTTCTGGATGAAGTTCTGGCGGATGACCTTGGAGACGAAGGGGAACGAGCGGGACGCGCGCAGGGTGCACTCGATGACCTTGACGTCGTTGTTCTTGGCGATGAACTGGATGTTGAAGGGGCCGTTGATGTGCAGCCGCTCGGCGATCTTCTTCGCCGCTTTGCGGACCTGACGCTGGGTCTCGAGGTACGTGCGCTGGGCGGGGAAGACGAGGGTGGCGTCGCCCGAGTGGACGCCCGCGTTCTCGAGATGCTCGCTGATGGCGTAGATGACGATCTCGCCGTCCTTGGCGACAGCGTCGAACTCGATCTCCTTCGCGTTGTCGAGGAACTTGCTGATCACGATGGGGTGCTCGGGGCTGAGCAGGGCGGCCCGCTGGAGGTATCGCACGAGCTCCGCGTCGTTGCCCGCGACCGCCATCGCGGCGCCGGAGAGGACGTAGGAGGGCCTGACGAGGACGGGGTACCCGACCTTGTTGGCGAAGGTCCGCGCCTCTTCGAGGGTCGAGAGCTCGCGCCATTCGGGCTGGTCGACGCCGATCTCGTCGAGGAGCTGCGAGAAGCGGTGGCGGTTCTCGGCGGCGTCGATCGAGTCGGGAGAGGTGCCCAGCACGCGGATGCCCGCGCGGTGGAGCTTGATGGCGAGGTTGTTGGGCGTCTGGCCGCCCATCGAGACGATCACCCCCTGGATGCTCATCATCGAGGCGATCTCGCGGACGGTCTCGATGCTGATCTCGTCGAAGAAGAGGCGGTCGAACTCGTCGTAGTCGGTGCTGACCGTCTCCGGGTTGCAGTTGAGCATCACGGTGTGGTAGCCGAGGTCGCGGAGCGTGAGGCCGGCGTTGACGCAGCACCAGTCGAACTCGACGGAGGAGCCGATGCGGTAGGGGCCCGATCCGAGGATGAGCACGCTGTCGTTGTCGTCGAACGTGACGTCGTCGCGGTCGCCGTGGTATGAGAGATAGAGGTAGTTCGTCATCGCGGGAAACTCGCCCGCGAGCGTGTCGATCTGACGGACGACGGGGCGCACCCCCAGCGTGCGGCGGAGGTTCCAGACCTCGTCGGCGGGCCGGCGTGTGAGCACCGCGAGCTGCTCATCTGAGAAGCCGGCGCGTTTGGCGTCGAGCAGCAGGGCCGCGTCGAGGGGCCAGGGCGCCGCCGCGATCTCGCGCTCCAGCTCCACGATGCGGTGGATCTTGTGCAGGAACCACTCGTCGATGTGCGAGAGCTGGTGCACGCGGTCGATCGTCCAGCCCCGCTCGAGAGCCTCCGCGACGGCGAAGATGCGCTGCTCCGTCGGCTCCGAGAGCTCGCGCTCGAGGTTCTCGAAGCTGGGGTCGCGCGGGCCGTCGTTGGCGACGACGCCTCGGGCGCCGATGTCGAGCATGCGGAGGCCCTTCTGGAAGGCCTCCTCGAAGCTGCGACCGATGGCCATCACCTCGCCGACGGACTTCATGGCGCTGCCGATGCGACGCGACACGCGCTTGAACTTGCGGAGGTCCCAGCGGGGGATCTTGACCACCACGTAGTCGAGCGCGGGCTCGAAGAACGCGCTGGTCACCTTGGTGATCGCGTTGGGGAGCTCGTGCAGCCCGTAGCCCAGTGCCAGCTTGGCGGCGACGAACGCGAGCGGGTAGCCGGTCGCCTTGCTCGCCAGGGCCGAGCTCCGCGACAGGCGCGCGTTGACCTCGATGATCCGGTACCGCTCGCTGGCGGGGTCGAGCGCGTACTGGATGTTGCACTCGCCGACAATCCCCAGGTGGCGGATGACGCGGATCGCCGTCTCGCGGAGCAGGTGGTACTCGCTGTTGGAGAGCGTCTGGGACGGCGCGACGACGATGCTCTCGCCCGTGTGGATGCCCAGCGGGTCGAGGTTCTCCATGTTGCAGACGGTGAGGCAGTTGTCGTACCGGTCGCGGACGACCTCGTACTCGACCTCCTTCCAGCCTTCGAGGTACTCCTCGATGAGCACCTGATCGGTGAAGGAGAGCGCCTTGTCGACGCGGGCCCGGAGGGTCTCCTCGTCGCGGCAGACGCCCGAGCCCAGCCTGCCCAGGGCGAAGGCGATCCGCATCATCACGGGGTAGCCCAGCTCGCGCGCGATCCCGAGGGCCTCGTTGAGGGAATTGGCCGCCCTGCTCCGCGGGACGAGCGCGCCGATCTCGGCGAGACGGTCGGCGAAGAGCTGGCGGTCCTCGGTCTCGATGATGGCCTGCACGGGCGTGCCCAGGACGCGCACGCCGTACTTCTCGAGCACGCCGCTCCGGAAGAGGGCCGTGCCGCAGTTGAGAGCCGTCTGGCCGCCGAAGGAGAGGAGGATGCCGTCGGGCTTTTCCTTCTTGATGACCTCCTCGACGAAGTAGGGGGTGACCGGCAGGAAGTAGACCTGATCCGCGAGGTAATCCGACGTCTGGATGGTGGCGATGTTGGGGTTGATGAGGACGGTCTGGACGCCCTCTTCCTTCAGCGCCTTGATGGCCTGCGAGCCCGAGTAGTCGAACTCGCCCGCTTCACCGATCTTGAGTGCGGAGGAGCCGAGGATCACGACCTTCTTGACGGATTCGCGCATGAAGTCTCCGAGTGAGCGGCGGTGGATCTTGCTGCGGGACGGACGGCCGGACAGCGGGGAGCGGGGCGTGTGTCAGCTCTTGATGGAGGCGGCGAAGTCGTCGAAGAGGTAGGCGGTGTCGACGGGGCCCGGGCATGCTTCGGGGTGGAACTGGACGGAGCGGAACAGGCCGCTCGTGTGGCGGATGCCTTCGTTGGTTCGGTCGTTGAGGTTGATGAACCAGCTGGACCACCCGGCGGGGAGGCTGGCTTCGTCGACGGCGAAGCCGTGGTTCTGGCTGGTCATGTACGCGCGGTTGGTGCCGACCTCGAGTGCGGGCTGGTTCTGGCCGCGGTGGCCGTACTTGAGCTTGTACGTGCGGGCGCCGATGGCGAGCGCGAGCAGCTGGTTGCCCAGGCAGACTCCCATGGTGCGCACGCCGCGATCGACGAGCGAGCGGACGGTGCGGATGGTGGCGTCGAAGTAGGTCGGGTCGCCGGGGCCGTTCGAGAGCATGACGGCGTCGACCTTCTCGCCCGAGAGGTCGTGATCCCAGGGGAGCCGCACGACCTCCAGCCCGCGCGAGAGCAGGGAGCGAACGATGTTGTGCTTGCACCCGCAGTCGATCACCGCGACGCGCCCGCGGACCGCTCCGGCCGGCTTGTAGAGCGTGGGAGCGGCGACGCTGACCTTCGGGCCCAGCGGCTCGTGGTTCGGGTCGTACCAGTCGACGTCGCGGCCTTCGACGACGATCTTGCCGAGCATCGAGCCTTTTTCGCGGAGGATCTTGGTCAGCGTGCGGGTGTCGATGCCCGTGATGGCGGGCACGCGCTGCTCGCGGAGCCACTCGTCGAGCGAGCGCGAGGCGTTCCAGTGGCTGTACGCGGCGGAGTAGTCCGAGACGATCAGGCCGCGGGCGTGGATCCGGTCGCTCTCGAAGTGCTTGGGCATGTTGCCGCTGGAGGCGTCGTCGGGCACGCCGTAGTTCCCGACCAGCGGGTACGTGCAGACGAGGAGCTGGCCGAAGTACGACGGGTCGGTGAGCGATTCGGGATATCCGACCATGCCCGTGTTGAAGACGGTCTCGCCCGCCACGCTTTCGGGATGACCGAAGGCGAGGCCCTTGAGCTGCGTCCCGTCCTCGAGCACGACGGCGGCGGGCCGGAGCTGCAGCCCGCCGCGCTGGGCCGCGGGCGCCACGCGCGGCTCGACAACCACGGGCGAGTCGATGGTATGACCGGTTTTCATCGCGAGGCCTCCTGCCCACGCTGGGGCTCGGTCTTGACTCGGCTCCCGGGCTTGGACGCCGGGATCGATCTCAGGTGTTCGGGGAGTCGGTCCGGCGGGTACGTCTCGAAGTTCAGCTCGGCGAGTGCGAACAGCGGCGCGCGGGGCTTGAACGAGCCCCGGCTGCGATCGGCGATCACCGCGTAGCCGGCGACCGTGGCGCCGGCGGCCTCGACCAGCGGAACGAGCTCGCTGACCGAGCCGCCCGTCGTCACCACGTCCTCCGCCAGCAGCACCCGCTCTCCGGGGCGGAGCTCGAAGCCGCGGCGGAGCTCGAAGCTCTGGCCGGGAAGCCGCTCCGCGAACAGGCTGCGGACCCCCAGCGCGCGGGCCAGTTCGTAGCCCCAGAGAACGCCCCCCAGCGCCGGCGCGAGCACGACGTCGCAGTCGAAGCCCCGGGGCAGCTTCTCGAGCATGAGGGCCGCGACGCGGGCGGCGAGTTCGGGATTCTCGAACAGCGTGGCACACTGGCAGTAGCGGTCGCTGTGCAGGCCCGAGGAGAGCACGAAATGTCCGCGCTTGAGCGCGCCCGCCTGCTCCAGCAGCGCCTGCGCCTCGTCAGAGAGCGACATGGTCTGTTCTCCTCTGCGGCACGCCGGCGGCGGCGTTGATGCGGTCCCGCCAGGCGAGCGCCTTGGCGCGGATGGTCTCGATCGGGTCACCGGTCTCGTCGGCGGCGGGCAGCACGCCCCGGGTGACGTGGAACAGCAGCCCGTTGAACCCGTCGGGGCCGGCGACCATCGGGCCGTGCGCGGCGACCGCCTGCAGATCTCCGCCCTGTGCGCCGATGCCGGGGATCAGGAACGGGCAGCGCGGCATGAGCGCCCGCAGCTCCGACACCTGTTCCGGCTTGGTGGCCCCCACGACGGCGCCGGCGTTGCCCCGCGTGTTCCAGGATTCCACGGCGGAGGCGATGGCGCGGAAGAGTCCGCCGGGGAGGAGGAAGTCTGCAGCGCCCGGGTTCGAGGTCAGAACGAGGAAGAACGTGAGCTTGTCGGCGTGCGCCAGGAAGGGTTCGCACGCGTCCCGGCCCATCAGCGGATTCACGGTGGCGCTGTCGGCGGCCAGACGGTCGTAAAGCGCGGTGGCATAATGCTCGGCTGTGGAGCCGATGTCGCTGCGCTTGGCGTCGGCGATGACGAACGAGTCTCGCGGGACGTGCGCACGGATGCGCTCCAATAGGCCGGCGCCCTGCGAGCCCAGCGACTCGAAGAACGCGAGGTTGAACTTGAACGCGGCGGCGATGTCGCTTGTCGCGTCGATTAACGATTCAAGAAACCGCGCATATCCGGGGATGGTCGGTTCGAAGCCCCGCGGGAGGTAGCCCCGGCAGGGCTCCAGCCCCAGGGAGAGCAGCGAAGAGCGAGCCCGGGCCGAGGCCGCGAGTCTGAGGACGGCCGGGGAGGGGCCGGAATTGATGGTGGACGGCTCGGCGTGAGCGCGAGGTTGCGAAAACAACTCCCCTCGAGGACCCGAGGGGTGATCGCTTGGCCGCTTTTGCTCTGGCATCAAAGCCCAAGCATATACGGATGCGCCGCGGAAATCTCGCGAGGGCGGGCGCGGCGGACGAGATTGTGCGCTTTTTCAGGACACGGCGGCGGGAGCGAGCGAACGAGCGGCCGAGAGCCCCGCCGGGAAGAGCGCCGGATGAGCGAAGGTTTCGTTCCCCTCCAGCAGGGTGCCGACCGGGCGGGCGAGCATCGCCTTGCCGAGCCAGGGCGAGTTGCGGCTTCGGGAGCGGATGGACGACAGGTCGAAGGGTCTCTCCACGCCCACCTCCAACAGCGTGAGGTCCGCGGCGGCCCCCGGCTTGAGCGTGCCCCACTCGGCCCCCATGAGCTTGGCGGGGGCGCTCGTCATCTTCTCGATGAGGAAGTCGAGACGCCAGCGCCCCGGCGCGACGAAGGCGGTGTAGAGGACCGAGAACGCGGATTCGAACCCGATGATGCCGAAGGGCGCGTCGTTGAAGAGCGTGTCCTTGGTGGCCGGTGCGTGGGGGGCGTGATCGGTGGCGATGCAGTCGATGGTGCCGTCTTCCAGGGCCTCGACGAGGAGTCGGCGGTCGTCTTCGCAGCAGAGGGGCGGCTTCATCTTGGCGCTGGTGTCGTAGCCGTCGCCCTGCGCGATGGCGTCGTCGGTGAGGGTCAGGTGGTGGGGCGAGACCTCGGCCGTCACCGGTGCGCCGCGGTCCTTCCAGAAGCGGATGGCGGCGATCGAATCGCGGTTGGACACGTGGCAGACATGGAGGTGGCCGCCCGTCTCGTGCGAGAGGCCGCAGTCGCGCGCGACCATGCTTGCCTCGGACGAGCGGGGGATGCCCCTCAGGCCCAGCCGCAGCGAGACGGACCCCTCGTGCATGACGCCGTCGGCGGTGAGGTTGAGGTCTTCGCAGTGATCGAAGATGGGCGTGCCGAGCATGCGGGCGTACGTCAGGGCGCGGCGCATGATCATGGCGTTCATGATCGGGCGTCCGTCGTCGCTGAAGGCGCCTGCGCCGGCCGCCTTGAGCGTGCCCAGGTCGGCGAGCTGCTCGCCCTTCTGCTCGCGGGTCACGGCGGCGATGGGCACGACCCGGGCCCGGCGCACCTCGGCGGCCCGGCCCAGCAGAAACTTCACGACCACCGGCGAGTCGCACACCGGATTGGTGTTGGGCATCGGGAACACGGTCGTGTATCCCCCCGCGGCGGCGGCGGCGGAGCCGCTCTCGATCGTCTCGCTCGCGGATCCGCCGGGCTCTCGAAGGTGGCAGTGCAGTTCGACGAACCCCGGCGCAACGATGAGCCCCGATGCGTCGATCACCCGTGCGGAGCGCTGGGGCGAGATGGCATCGGCGATAGCGTCGATGCGGCCCTGCGAGATGAGCACGTCCCGCCGCGCGTGAAGACCTTGCGAGGGATCGACGACGGTGCCGCCCTTGATGAGCACGGAGGGCGCGGCGCTCACTTCTGTGCCCTCCGAGCGGCAGAAGCGGCTTCTCGGCGAAGTCGCGCCTGATCGAGCAGTGTCAGGACCGCCATTCTGACCGCGACCCCGTTGGTCACCTGCCCCAGGATGCGCGAGCGCGGGCTGTCCATAACTTCGCGCGTGACCTCCACGCCCCGATTGACGGGACCGGGGTGCATGATGAGCGCGTCGGGCTTGGTCTGGGCGAGCCGCTCCCCGTCCATCCCGAAGAGCGCCCGGTACTCGGCGAGGGAGGGAAGGAAGCTCGCGGCCTGGCGCTCGGTCTGGACGCGCAGCAGGTAGATGACGTCGGCGTTCTGCACGGCTTCGCGGAAGTCGTGCACGACGCGCACGTTCAGCGTCGCGAACTCGATGGGCACCAGCGTAGAGGGCCCGGCGAGCGTCACGCGTGCCCCCAGCTTCGTGAGCGCCCAGATCGCCGAGCGTGCAACGCGGCTGTGCAGGGCGTCGCCGATGATCGAGATCGACGCGCCCTCGATGCGGCCGAGCGCCTCTCGGATGGTGAGCGCGTCGAGCAGCGCCTGGGTCGGGTGCTCGTGCGAGCCGTCGCCGGCGTTGATGAGCGACGCGGAGACGTGCCTCATGAGGAAGTTGCAGGACCCCGACGCCCCGTGGCGCATCACGATGAAGTCCGCCCCGAGCGCTTCGATGGTCTCGGCGGTGTCGACGAGCGTTTCCCCCTTGGCGACGGAGCTTGTTGCGACGTCGAAGTTGATGACGTCGCCGCCCAGCCGGCGGGCCGCGAGTTCGAAGCTGGTCCGGGTGCGGGTCGAGTTCTCGAAGAAGAGGTTGACGACCGTGCGTCCGCGGAGCGTGGTGAGCCGCTCGTCGGGGCGTGACACGAGGGCGCGCTTGTACTCCGCGGCAAGGTCCAGGATGGTCTCGATCTCTTCCGAGGAGAGGTGCTCAACGCCCAGCAGATGCCGGTGCTCGAGCGTGGCCGGACCGGACCTGGGCTGGGGGATGAGGCCGCTGATCTGGGTTGTCACCTGCGCCGGGACCTCCTCCCGCATAATCGCGGACGTGGGGGGGTTTGTCCAGCGGCGGAAGGCTCGCTTGCTTTGGGCGGCGCGGCCGGCTCGCCGATACAACTAGAACCACGATATTCCGTCCCCGGCAGCCGGGGCGCCGGCCTCACCCCCCATGAACGACCACGACCGCGTTTCGGACCCCGCCGCTCAGAACCGTGCCGCCCGGCACGCGGAGAAGACCACGGCGCCCCCGGGCCTCTCCGACACGTGGGGCAAGCGTCCGACGGCTTCCGATGACATCGCCTTTCTCCAGGGCCCGCACACGCGGCGCTGGGAGCTGTTCCGGGCGATCCGCATCCTGATGGAGTTCGTGAAGGGCTTCCGCCGGCTGCACTTCGTGGGGCCTTGCGTGACGGTGTTCGGCTCGGCCCGGTTTAAGGAAGATCATCCGTACTACGCCCTGGGCCGCGAGGTGGGCGCTCAGCTCGCCGAAGCCGGGTTCACGGTGATGACGGGCGGCGGCCCGGGGATCATGGAGGCGGCCAACCGCGGCGCCAAGGACGTCGGCGGACGCTCCATCGGCTGCAATATCGAGCTGCCCATGGAGCAGGCGCCCAATCCCTACCTCGATACCTGGCTGACCTTCCGCTACTTCTTTGTGCGCAAGGTCATGCTCGTCAAGTATTCCTACGCCTTCGTGGCGCTGCCCGGCGGGTTCGGCACGCTGGACGAGATGTTCGAGACGCTGACGCTCGTGCAGACCGGAAAGATCCAGCACTACCCGATCGTGCTCATAGGCAAGGAGTATTGGCAGCCCCTGATCGACTTCATCTCGAACCGGCTGCTCGCCGAGGGCACCATCAGTCCCGACGATCTGAAGCTAATGCTCGTGACGGACTCGGCCAAGGACGCGGCGGAGATGATCCGGGCCATCGTCATCCCGCAGTTCGGCCTGCGGTACGGGCCCCGGATCAAGCGCTCCCGGCTGCTGGGCGAGCGCGGGCTCAACGGCGGGCTGTCCAAGCCTCCGGCCCCGCGCCCCTAACTGTTCCCGGTGCCGCTTCAGGGGGGCGCGGCGGGTCCCCGAAAATGAAGCGCTCCGGCTCTCCACCGCCGATACACCTCCCGCGTCAACGCCGCGCGTCTGATCGTCGGCGGCGATATGGTCCGGACGGTTCAGTGGACGGCCCGGCGAGCGGGCCGAATGTGGAGGCTGAGGTTCGTATGCCTGCTCTGCCCGTCGCCCCTCACCGTCAGATCCTGCCGAACACGCGGGATTCCATCACTCACAAGTTCTCCATCGGGAACCACGAGGGTTACCTGACGGTGGGCCTGCACCCCGACGGACGCCCGGGCGAGATCTTCCTGAAGATGTCCAAGGAGGGTTCGACAATCAGCGGCATGTGCCAGGCGTTCTGCCGGGCCTTCAGCCTGGCGCTTCAGCACGGCCTTCCCCTGGAAGATGCGATCGTGCGCTTTCGGGGCATGCGCTTCGAGCCGCTTGGCGTGACGAACAACCCCCGGATCCCCGAGTGCTCGAGCGTGATCGACTACATCGCTCGCTTCCTCGAACTGAATTTCTGCGACGACCGGCGCCCCATGTGCTGAATCGACCGCGGGCTGCATGAGCCGCCCGCTCAGGGGCAGCTTTGCCCCCAGGCGCTCAGAGCCGCGCTGACATCCGAGAAGCTCACCGTTCCGTCGGCGTCGGCGTCACCCGGGAAGCCGGGCGGCCCCGACTGTCCCCAGGCCGCGAGCACGGCGCTGATATCGCCGAAGTCGACAAACCGATTACCGTCCGCATCGCCCGGGCACGCCGGGCACGGGGGCGTGGCGGCGGTGTAGACGCCGACCGCGGGGGAGACGACCACCGTCCCGTCGTTGGCGGTCGCCTCGATGAAGTACTCGACATCCGATCCGCAAGGCTGCGGCGGGATCACGGCGGTGAACGTCACCGGTCCGCCCGAGAGCGGCACGCTCGCGAACGGGCCGGAGCCGTCTGTCCGCCAGCGGAGCAGTGCGCCGCCCGGCGCAAGCGTGTACTGATTGAACAGGTCGACGCGAACGGCGAAGTTCGTGGGGTTGCCCTGGAGAAGGGCGGTCGGCGGGCTGGGGACGGTGATGGTCAGCCGGCGGACGATGTGATCCGCGAGCGCGAGGATGCCCGCGTATGCCTCGCGCGCCGCCGGCACGATCTGCTCGGGCGGAAGGACGAAGCCGTAGAACCCCGTGTCGCGCAGCTCGTAGGTGAAGGCGAGCGCTCCCGTGGCGGTGAAGGTCCAGTCGGGGGCGGTTCCCGAAGCGGCGTAGAGGGTCTCGTTGGCCGGGCCGCCGATCCACGTGCCGCCGAAGACGGCGGCCATGGCCTGGAGCTGCGCGTCGGTGACCGGGCCGATCTCCGCCTGACGGGCCGGCAGCTCCGACGTGTAGCCGTACGGCGAGAGCACGAGCTGCGAGAACGTATGCAGGTCGACGTGGCCCTTCAGCGGCGTAAGCGAGGCGAGATAGGTGCTGACGGCAGCGCTCTCGGGCTCGCTGAACGCGGCGGTGCCGCGGTACGTGTCGCTGTTGGGGCTCGAGCTGGCGCCGGGGAGTCCCCAGCCGGCGCTCCAGTTGCGGTTGAGATCCACGCCGAACGAGCCTGCGAAGTTGACCCTGCGGTTCTTCCGCCAGAGGCGCGCGTTGCCGCCTCCCTGCGCGGTGGGGAAGGTGTGGACATATCCGTCGGGGTTGACGATCGGGATGATGTGCACGTTGACGCGGTCGAGCAGGCCGGTGACCTGCGGGTCGCTGCCGTCGAGCCGAACCAGGCGGTCGGCGATCCACATGGCGGACGACCCGGCGGCCCACTCCCTGGCGTGCTGGCAGGCGGTGATCGCGAGCACCGGACGGGCCGGCGTCCCGGGCTGGGTTGCGCGCGCGATGCGGATGCCGCGGATCTGGCGGCCCTGGATCGAGGCGCCGACGGTGAAGAGCGTCACCTGGTCCGCTGGGACGCCCGGCGCGGTGTCCAACTCGTCCAGATAGGCGTTGATCTCAGTGAACGTGCGGTAGGCGGCGAAGAAATCGCCACGGGCCGCGCGGGCCTGTTCGTTGGAGCGCTGGTCCGCGTCCACGATCGCCTGCAGGTCGCGCGAGAGGACGGTGACCTTCAATCCGGAGCGTTCCAGGTCGGGCAGCGCGTCCAGCGGCACCATGAAGTCTGTCGGGCCGCTGCCCACGCTGCACACGAGCGGCTCGCCGAACTGGGAAACCGCCAGAGCATCGCCGGCGGAGGTGATGTCGATGCGAACCACCGCGGTATCCCGGTAGGGCCTGGGGTCCGGCTCGGTGCCGGCGGGTTGGGCGGCCGCGACCCCGCACCCAGCGCCCCACAGTCCGAGCGCAACCGTCGCCGCTCTCCACGTTGCTCGCATCGCCAGCCCTCATCTCCCCCGACGATGGAACATACAGCGCGACGTGCGGCGTGCCGAACAAGTCTCAAAATCGGGGGCGACTTTCCCCGAGGATCAGCCCGGGACGACCGCTGACACGTCCCAGACCATCCGCCGGGATTCGAGCGTCAGGATGGGGGAGCCCGAGCGGGCGAGGGAGGCCGAGCCGGTGCTGCCCGGTCTCGCGCCGGTGCGGGTCAGGCCCGCGGCCGCGGCCCGGGCCAGCGCGCCGGTCCGCGAGGGGCGGAGCGTGAACAGCACCATGGTCATGGAGGGCGTCCCGCGGGACGCGGCGGGAGCGAGAACGCTCGGCAACTCACGGGCCAGCGCATCGGCCGCAGAGACGAGCGCCGGACCGGCCTCCGGGTGTGCGATCGCGGTGTCGAGCGCGCCGCGCACTAGCTCGAGCGCATCGGCGAGCGTCCGCCGTGCCTCGAGAAGCGTGTCGACGCGGACGCGCGCGGGCGCCGGCAACGCGAACCGCAGCGAGGCCGGCTCGGACCGCCGACGCGTGTCGGGTTCCTTCCACGCGTGATTGCCCGCGAGGATCGCCCCGCACTCGGCGGCCAGCTCCTCCATCACCGCGCCCATGATGAATCTCAGCGACGCGCTGCGGCCCCCGGCCGCGAGGTCGCGGCAGACGCGCTCGGTCCATGCGAGCTCGCTCTCCAACTCTGCGTCCCCGGCCGGACACATGAGCGACGCCAGTTCCGGACGTCCGGCCATTTCCGCGCGGGACCGCTTCATGCGCTCGATCAGCGACGGGCCGCCCAGCACCGAGCGCAGCAGCCCGCTCTGCCAGAGGTCCGCGGTCCACCGCCAGCTCTCCAGGAACTTCACGTACGGGCCAGAACGGCCCATCGCCTGGCGCACGCTCTCGGCGGACGCGTCCAGGCCCGGGCCCGGAACCGCGGTCCCGACGCCTTCATCATCCTCGGCCAGCAGCAGCGCGAGGAACGCGCTGGCGGAACGGTCGCTAATCTCGTACGGGTCGAGCACCAGGCGCACAAGAGCCTCCTCAGGCCGAATGCTACGGAGGGACGCCCGGGGCGGGAAAAGCCACTGGTCGTGCGGAATTCACCAAATCTGTGCGCTTCACGGATTCCGGGCGATTTGACGGACCCGGACCGCCTCTCGCGAGCCGAGGCGGGCCGATGAGCCGGGGAGAGCGGCTTTTCCCGGGTTAGAATCTCGCGGCGTCGGTCCGCCGATCGGCGTGGGCCCGAGTGTCAGGAGTTTCCTTGTGGCGCGTGCGCGAGTGCTGATTGTCGAGGACGAGGTCGACATCGCGAACCTCATGCACTTTCACCTGACGCGCGAGGGCTACATGCCGCAGATCGCGCAGACCGGCCGGGTGGCGCTGGAGGCTGTGGATCAGCAGAAACCCGACCTGGTCATCCTCGACATCATGCTCCCGGACCTGGACGGGCTGGAGGTCTGCCGCAAGATCAAGCGCGACCCCGCGACGCACACGATCCCGATCCTGATGGTCTCGGCCCGGGGCGAGGAGTCTGACATCGTGGTGGGTCTCGAGCTTGGCGCCGAAGACTACGTGACCAAGCCCTTCAGCCCCCGGGTGCTGATGGCGCGCGTGAAGGCCGTGCTGCGGCGCCGCGAGGGCGACGGCGCCAAGGAGATCTCTCTCGCCGGGGGCACGCTGAAGATCGATCCGGCGCGGCACATTGTCGAGATCGACGGCAAGGCGGTCGAGCTCACGCTCACGCAGTACCGGCTCCTGCACTTCCTGGCGGCGCGGCCGGGCTTCGTCCGCACGCGAGATCAGATCGTTTCCGCCGTAAGGGGCGAGGGAACCGTGCTGTCCAGCAGGGCCATCGACGTGCACGTCGCGGCCCTTCGGCAGAAGCTCGGCGACCGCGGCGACATCATCGAAACCGTCCGGGGCGTGGGGTACCGCGTCTCGGCCGACAAGGTCGGTGTGACGGCCTGATATGAGTCCAGGGAACCGGCGCGCACACTCGTCTCAGGCCCGAGCGGTATGGACCATCGGACTGGCGCACGGCGCCGCGGCGCTGGTCGTCGTGCTGGTGTCTTGGCTGCTGCTTCCGGCGGGAGCGCCGCTCTGGCCGCCCGTCGCCGCGGGCGTGCTCGCCGCGCTGCTGTCGGCGGTGGTGACGGCGGCGGTCTGGCTCCCCGATCTCAAGCGGCAGTCGCTGCTGGCGAGCGCCGCCGCCCGCCTGGTGTCGGGCGACACGCGTCATCGCGTCGCGCTGGCGTCCAACGGGTCGCTGGGCAGCATCGCCGACGCGATGAACGCCATCGCCGCCCGGCTGGGCGCCCAGGAAGCGCGGCTGGTCGAGACGCGCAACGAACTGGAGGCGATCCTCCAGTCCATGGAGGGCGGCGTGCTGGCGCTGGACCTGCAGCAGCGCGTGCTCTCGATGAACCGCGCGGCGGAGTGGATGCTGGGTCTGACCGACGGACAGGTCCGCGGCCGGCTCCTGCAGGAGGTCACGCGACAGCCGGAGCTCAACCGCTTCGTAGGCGAGGCGTTCATCCGTCCGCCGGGCGAGGGCGAGTTCGCGCTGCAGGGGCTTCCCGTCCGGCGCGTGCGCGCGACCAACAGCCTGCTGCTCGACGCCGAGGGAAAGCAGGTGGGCCTTCTCGTCGTGCTGAACGACATCACGCAGCTGCGGCGGCTCGAGTCCGTGCGGTCGGACTTCGCGGCCAACGTGTCGCACGAGCTGCGCACGCCCATCACCAACATCAAGGGCTACGTCGAGACGCTCCTGGACATGGACATCACCGCCGATCGGGACCAGTCCGAGAGATTCCTGCGCATCATCGCCAAGAACGCCGACCGCCTGGGCGCCATCGTCGAGGACATGCTCATGCTCACGCAGCTGGAGCGGCCCGACGCTAAAGAAACGCTCGTCACGGAGCGCACGAGGCTGGCCTCGGTCGCGGAGGCGGTCGAGGGCAACCTCGAGTCCGAGCTGCAGTCAAAGTCCATGGCGCTCTTCAACGAGGTCCCCGACGACCTGTACGGCCAGATCAATCAGCAGCTCGTCGAGCAGGCCCTGTCCAACCTGGTAATGAACGCCATCCGATACAGCCCATCGGGAACGCGCATCTGGGTGCGCGCCACGCGCGGCGTCGGGAAGCTGGCCCGCGAGCACGTCGAGTTGATCGTCGTCGACGAAGGCCCCGGCATCGGCGAGGAGCATCTCCTGCGAATCTTCGAGCGCTTCTACCGCATCGATAAGGCCCGCAGCCGGGAGCAGGGGGGCACCGGCCTTGGCCTGGCGATCGTCAAGCACATCGTGCAGCTCCACGCCGGCAGGGTGGACGTCGACAGCGCCCCGGGCAAGGGCAGCACCTTCCGGCTCATTCTGCCGGCCGCCTGAACACGACCACCTAGAAGAGGGTGGGGAAGGGAAGGGGCAGTCGGCAGGGGCGAGGCGTCACCCTTCCCCCGGGGAGTCGCCCACGGACGGCCGTCCGGCGTCACACTGACTTAGCGCAACCTGAACATTTCCCGGGTCCAATATCCGGTACACCTGTCAGTTCCCCGGGGTGTGGACCCGGGCAGCTTCCTCTCCGCCTTTGTGGAAGGAGACTTCCGTGCGCACTCCCCGTTTCCGAGCCGCCCTGGCCCTGGGCCGACTGGCCGCCCTGGCGATCGCCGTGGTCTCGCTCGCCCAGACCGCTCCGGCTCGGGCCCAGTCGCCCGCATCTCTGTCCGGCGTCGTGAAGATCGACGGGTCGTCGACGGTCTACCCGATCACGGAGGCCATCGCTGAGGAATTCAAGAAGGTCGCGCCGCAGGTGAACGTGACGGTCGGGATCTCGGGCACGGGCGGCGGCTTCAAGCGCTTCCTGGCCGGCGAGACCGACATCTCGGACGCCTCCCGCCCCATCAAGAAGGAAGAGTTCGACCGCTCCGTCTCCGGCAAGATCGAGTTCATCGAGCTGCCGGTCGCCTTCGACGGGCTCTCGATCGTCGTGCATCCCCAGAATGACTGGGTCGACCAGCTCACCCTCGACGAGATCCGCCGCCTGTTCACCGACGGCTCCACCGTCAAGAAGTGGAACGACATCCGGCCCAACTGGCCCGACCGCCCCATCAAGATCTTCTCGCCCGGCACCGACTCGGGCACCTTCGACTATTTCCGTGAGGTGGTCGTCGGCAACTCGGGCGCCATCCGCGGGGACATGTCGGTTTCCGAGGACGACAACGTGCTCGTCAAGGGCGTCGCGGGCGACCGGGACGCCATCGGGTTCTTCGGCTGCGCGTTCTACTTCGAGAACCGCGACAAGCTGAAGGTCGTTCCGGTCGACGCGGGCAAGGGGCCGATCGAGCCCACCCACGAGACGATCGAGAACGGCTCGTACGCCCCGTTCAGCCGGCCGCTGTTCATCTACGTCAACCGCAGGGCGGCGGAGCGGCCGGAGGTGAAGGCCTTCGTCTCGTTCTACCTGCAGAACGCCGGACGCATGGCCGAGAGCGTCGGCTACGTGAAGCTCCCCAACGCCATCTACAGCCGCGCCGGGCGGAACTTCACCTCGCGCATCACCGGCACCCAGTTCCTCGACGAGCACGGCGAGCACAAGCTGGGTTCATTGTCCGAGCTCTACAAGTAAGAGGCGCGTTTCAACTCGAATGAGCGCCTTCCCCTCCGCAGCGAGCGTCCCCGCCTCGTCCCCCGTCGAAAGCGGCGTGCTGCGCTCGCGCGGCGTGCGGCGCACGGTCGACGGGCTCGTGGGCGTCGTGCTCGCCGGGTGCGGGATCTTCTCGATCCTCACGACCTTCGCGATCATCGCCGTCCTCCTCGAGGAATCCCGGCGGTTCTTCGCCTCGCCCGAGGTCTCGGCGTCGGAGTTCTTCTTCAGCGGCCGATGGAGCCCGCTGCTCGGCGCCGAGAAGCACTTCGGCATCTGGCCGCTGATCTGCGGCACCGGGCTCGTCGCGGGCGTGTCCGCATGCCTGGCCCTTCCCCTGGGGCTGGTCACCGCGATCTATCTGAGCGAGTACGCGCCGCGCCCGCTGCGGGCCTTTCTCAAGCCCGTGCTGGAGCTCCTGGCGGGCATCCCGACCGTGGTGTACGGCTTCTTCGCGCTGACGGTCATCACCCCCGCCCTCAAGGCGGCGCACGAGATCACTCTCAAGCCGCTGGCCGCGACGCTGGACACGCTTCCCTCCTGGCTTGCCCCTGACGGGCTGGTCGCGTTCATCGGCCGGGGCATCGACTCGTACAACGCTCTGAGCGCGGGCCTCGCTGTCGGGATCATGACGCTGCCGATCGTGTGCTCGCTCTCGGAGGACGCGCTGCAGGCCGTGCCGCGCAGCCTTCGTGAAGGCGCGTTCGCGTGCGGCGCGACGAAGTTCGACGTTTCGGCGAAGGTGGTCGTGCCCGCCGCGCTCTCGGGCATCATCGCTTCGTATCTCCTCGCTATCGCCCGCGCGATCGGCGAAACCATGATTGTCGCGCTCGCCGCGGGCGGCCTCGCCCAGCTCACGGCCGATCCGCGGAACCAGGTCCAGACCATGACCGGCTACATCGTCCAGGTGTTCACCGGGGACACGACGGCCCACGGCATCGAGTACAAGTCCAGCTACGCCGTCGCCGGAATGCTCTTCCTTCTGACGTTCATCGTGACTCTCATCGGCTACCAGATCATGAGGCGCTATCGGGAGGCGTACGAATGAGCGAGAACGCCGCCGTTCCCGAGATCTTGCGCGCCGGGATGGTGCGCGGCGACCGGCGCCGACTGCTCGTCGACCGCGCGTTCCTCACCCTCTGCATCGTTTCGGCGTTTACATCCGTCGTCATCCTGCTCGTCCTCATAGGCACGATTCTCGTCCAGGGGGTCACCTATCTCGACGCGCAGTTTCTCACCGGGTATGCCTCGCGATTCCCCGAAGAAGCCGGGCTCAAGGCGGCGCTCTGGGGGTCCGTGTGGCTCTGCGGCGTCTGCGGCCTGATCGCGCTTCCCCTGGGCGTCGCGGCGGCGATCTTCCTGCAGGAGTACAGCCCGCGGACGGGCCTGGCTTCGCGCGTCCACACCTTCATCCAGCTCAATATCAGCAACCTCGCAGGCGTGCCCTCGATCGTCTACGGGGTGATCGGGCTGACGGTGTTCGTGCGCATGTTCGGCGTGCTCGGCAACCCCAACCAGTACGACGCGCTCGTGCGCATCGAGACGGCTTCGGGCAGCGTCGTCCAGGGGCTCGTCGCGCAGGACGACGCCGCCACGCTCGTGCTCGACGTGCTGGAGGTCCAGGGGGCGGCGCTCGCAGAGGGCGCCGATCTGCCCAAGGGCATGGAGATCAGCGCCGCGCTGGCGGGGAAGGACGCCGCGGCTCTCGCGGCCACCGGGCCGGGGGACGAGGTCTCGCTGGTTCTGAAGCGCGACTTCACGCTCCCGCTCGATCTCAACTTCGCGCTCGAACCCGTGCCCGAGGGCGTCGAACCCTCGGACGTTCGCGTGCGGGCGAGGGTCGCTGAGAACCGCCCGGGGACGCTGACGCTGCTGGATCCGCTGCGGGGGCCGGTGACCGTGGCCGGCGAAGAGGTGCGGAGCCGGTCGACCGTGTCGGTTCGGCGCCACGAGTTCCAGCTGAAGAACGGGACGACCGTGGGGGGAGACACGTACTCGATCGACGCGGAGGAGCTGACCGTGCTCCGCCGCGAGGGATCGCCGCTGACGGTCCCCCTGAGCGAGGTCGCGTCGTACCGCGCGGCCCGGCCGCTCGAACTCGGCTCGCCCGACTCGCTGTTCTACCTGCGGCTGCCGCTGGGCGGGAGCGTGCTGGCGGGGGCGCTCACGCTCATGCTCGTCATTCTCCCGGTGATCATCATCGCTTCGCAGGAGGCGTTGCGCGCGGTGCCCGACTCGCTCAGGCAGGGGGCTTTCGCAGCCGGGGCGACGCGGTGGCAGATGGTGTCGCGGATGGTTCTCCCGGCCGCGATGCCCGGGATCATGACTGGCGCCATCCTGGCCATGAGCCGCGCGATCGGGGAGGCGGCGCCGCTGCTCGTGGTGGGCGGTTTTCTGTTCATCACCTTCACGCCCACGAACGTGATGAGCGATTTCGCGGCGATGCCCCTGCAGATCTACCAGTGGGCGAGCCGCCCGCAGGAGGAGTTCTACCGGGTGGCGGCGTCGGGGATCCTGGTGCTGCTGGTTGTGCTGCTGACTTTCAACGCCGCCGCTATCGTGATCCGCCAGCGTTTCCAGAAGCCTCTGCAATGAACACCCAAGCGCCCGCTCATCCCCCGCAGCCCATTGACGCCGCGCTCAGCCCGCTGGCCCGCGTGGCCGCCGGCGGCATGGCTTCCATGCCCGAGGCGGCGCCGACGCGGACCGCTATCACAGTTCGAGGCTTCTCGTCGTGGTACGGCTCGTTCCAGGCACTGAAGTCCATCTCGCTTGAGATCCCGGCCAATCGCGTGACTGCCCTGATCGGCCCCTCCGGCTGCGGCAAGAGCACGTTCCTGCGGTGGGTGAACCGCATGAACGACCTCATCCCCGGCGCGCGCGCCGAGGGCGTGCTCGAGCTCCACGGCATGTCGCTCGTCGCTCGGGAGACGGACGTCGTCGACCTCCGCCGCCGCGTCGGGATGGTGTTCCAGAAGCCCAATCCCTTTCCCAAGTCGATCTACGACAACGTGGCGTTCGGGCCGCGTCTCCACCGGAAACTTTCGCGACGGCAGACCGATCAGCTCGTCGAGTGGAGCCTCACTCACGCGGCGCTGTGGGACGAGGTCAAGGACCGGCTCCACCAGTCGGCGCTCGGGCTATCGGGCGGCCAGCAGCAGCGACTGTGTATCGCCCGCGCCATCGCGGTGGGGCCTGAAGTTCTGCTGATGGACGAGCCGTGCTCGGCCCTGGACCCTCAGGCGACGCTCCGGATCGAGGAGCTCATCCGGCAGCTGCGAAGTGAGTACACGATCATCATCGTGACCCATAACATGCAGCAGGCGGCGCGGATATCCGACCGCACGGCGTTCTTCTATGAGGGTAACCTGGTGGAGTCGGGCCGGACTCTGGACATCTTCACCAAGCCCGCGAGCGTGCGCACGGAAGAGTACGTCACGGGCCGCTTCGGCTGAGCTATAGTAAGGCGACTCGAATGGGGAGAGCGCAGGAGGCGGTGAATGCCGAGTCTGACGGCTGAGCTTACGACGCTGCGCCGGCTGCTGCTGACGATGGGCGCCGAGGTCGAGCAGCGGGTCGATCACGCGTTCGATGCGCTGCTCAAGCACGATCTTCGCCTCGCCGAGCGCGTCCGTGACACCGACGACGACGTCGACGCGCTGGATCTGAACGTCGAGTCCGAGTGCGCGGCGATCCTCGCGCTCCACCAGCCGGTAGCCGGGGATCTTCGGTATGTCATGGCCGCGCTCCGGATCAACGCGGATCTGGAGCGGGCCGCCGACCTCGCGCGGGGCGTGGCCAAGCGCGCGATCAAACTCGAGTATGGGCGACCCTTCGAGCGACCGGCGGCGCTTGGCGAGATGGCGCACTCCATCCGCGCCATGGTGTCGGATTGCCTTGGCGCGCTGGCGGATATGGACACGGCACGGGCCTATCGCGTCCGCCTTTCCGACAAGCAGGTGGACAAGCAGTACAAGTCGCTGATGCGCTGGGCGCTCGCGCAGATCGAAGCGCAGACGATCGATCCAAAGTCGTTGCTGGACATCATCGCGATCATGCGCTCGATGGAGCGCATCGCGGATCTGTGCACCAACGTCGCGGAGTCGGTGGTGTTCGCGGCCGACGGGCTTGTTGTGCGGCATTCGCCCGTTGAGGCGACGCCCGAGAGCGACGTCGCCTGATCAGGCTACTGCGGAATACCTATGCGGCTTTGATTGCACGCGGTCTGGTGCGGCGCGCAAAACTCGGTGATATACCTAGCGAATCTGCGTTCGCTGCGCCCGTTGGACCGTATGTTTTTCGTATCATGCACTCATCGGTTGGTGCGGGTTAGGACCTGCCTACCGGTGGCTGCCGGAGACATCACGCCCTTGCGAGCCGCGACGCCGCAGAAAGCTCGATCATTGAGCAAGCCATTCACGTGGCAGGGCTACCGAACGCAAGCCGGACGTGACGGGGTGAACGGGGGATTCCCGAGGGGTGGAGAAACACGGCTCACACGGGTCATCTCGCTTTGGAGCCGGAGGAGTACTCCAGAATGAGCGGCGGGGCTGTTCGAGTCATGTGCGTTGACGATCATGCACTTGTGGTCGAGGGACTGCGGGCGCGGCTTGCGGACGAAGAGGGATTGGAGTTCTGCGGGTCGCTGGGGACGCTGGAAAAGCTCAACGAGGAGATCGCCCGCCTGACGCCGGGGATTCTTCTTCTCGATATCGAGCTCCCCGGTCCTGACGTCTTCGAGGTGATGAGCGACCTGCGCAAGCGCATGCCGTCGCTTAAGGTCGTCGTCTTCAGCGCGTTCGTCCGCGATCACTACATCGATGCCGCCGTGCGGGCCGGAGCGTGGGGGTACCTATCGAAGGGCGACAGCCCGGACGAACTGGTGGCGTCGCTGCGAAACATCGCCAGGGGCCACGTGACGTACAGCCCGGGCATCCGGGATCGTGTGCAGCGGATGTGGAATGGTTCCGACGGCATGCCGGGCACTCCTACGTCCAAGCTGCACACCCTGACCCCCCGGGAGCAACAGATTCTCCGGATGATCGGCAAGGGAATGTCGCGGATGCAGATCGCCGAGGCGATTCACCGCAGTCCCAAGACGGTCGACGCCCACCGGGCGTCCATCATGGAGAAGCTGGGCATCCACGACCGGGTGGAACTGGCCCGGTACGCGATCCGCGAGGGCTTGGCCGAGATCTGTGGCTTCGCGGGAGTTCCCCTCGACGGGGGTGTGCGGGGAAGCGGTTCTCGGCAGGGGTACAATTCTCGAGCGGTACCGGGCGGGGGACGGGCGGCCGCGCTTGGAGCCCCAGGAACGCCGCATGCCCGACCGCATGATGAACAACCAGCCCATACGCGAGGAGCAGGGGTTTCGGCCCGGCAAGGCCGTTGTGAACTCCGTGGCGGACGGGGGGGCGCCCGTCGACATCTCTGATGTCGCCGGGCGACTGATCGTCATCGAGGGGACCGACGGCGCGGGCCGATCGACGCACCTGGCGCTGCTCCGCGAGTGGCTCGAGACCAAGGGCTTCGGCGTCGCCCACACCGCTCTGACCAAGGGGCGGCTGGCGGGCGACGGGCTCCGGCGGGCCAAGCAGGGTCACACCCTGGGCCGGCTGACAATGGATCTTCTGTACGCCACGGACCTGGCCGACCGCGTGGAGAACGAGATCATCCCGGCCCTGCGCGCGGGGTTCGTGGTGCTGACGGACCGGTACATCTACTCGGTCATGGCCCGTTCGATCGTGCGGGGCACGGACCCCCGCTGGGTCAAGGACGTGTACAGGTTCGCGCCCAAGCCTCATGCGGTCTTCTATCTGAAGGTGGACGTGCCGCACCTGACGCCGCGCGTCCTTTCCGCGGGCGGGTTCGACTACTGGGAATCGGGGATGGACTTCCTGGGCGACAGCGACGTGTACGACTCGTTTGTCAATTATCAGACGCGACTGCTCAAGGTGTTCGACCAGCTGGCCGACGCGTACAGGTTCAACGTGATCGACGCGACGCGGGAGATCCACCCGGTTTTCAACGACCTGACGCAGGGGATCCTGCGGGTGGTGTCGGACATGGAAGGGGTTCGCGCGTGAGCGCGGCCCGCGAGCACAGCTCCGAGCGGCTGGAGCCGGGGACGCTGCTCCACGTGGCGGCTGCGCAGATCCTGGGCGCCAAGCTGCGGGCGGTCGAGCAGCGGCTGGCGAAACTCGAAGAAGGAGCCCGCGCGGGCGAGGTCGAGGCGGACGACGTGCATCAGACACGCGTGGCGGTCCGCCGAGCCACTGCGGTGCTGCGGACGTTTGCGCCGTGCGTGCGCGACATCCGACTGCTGCGCAGGGTGAAGAAGCGGCTGCGCTCGCTGCGCCAGGTCATCGGCGCGGCGAGATCCTGCGACGTGTCGGCCGCGATTCTGGGGCATGACTATCAGAGCGGCGAGGGGGCCGGCCGGGAGCAGCTCGCCCAGCTCATCCGGACGCTGAAGCGGCGGCGCAAACGCTCGATGAAGAAGCTGGCGGAGCTTGTGGAGGACGTGCCGGCGCGCAAGCTGGCCGCCGCACGCGAGAAGCTCGTCGGTTCGATCGGAGCGGTGTCCGGGCCGGCGTCGACTCTGGCGCGCGGCGCGCCGACCATGACGATGGGCGACGCGGCGACGATCTCGCTCCGCCGGCTCGTGTCCGAGCTGCGCCTGCTCGGGAGCGGCCCGCTCAGCCAGGCGGCCCCGCTGCACGAGCTCCGGCTGGGAGCCAAGCGGCTGCGCTACACGCTGGAGATCTTCGCCCCCTGTTTCGACGCGGCACGGCTCGACGACGTCATGTCGCTGATGGTCCGCATGCAGGACCGGCTGGGAGCGGCGAACGATCTGGCGGAGCTTGTGGGCGTGGTGGACGGCTCGCTCGAAAAAGCCTGGGACGCCCCCTCGCGGGAACTCGACGCGCTGCTCTCGCTGCGGGCCGGGTATCACCAGCGGTGCGAGGAAGCGCAGTCGGAGTTCGAGCGGTGGTGGCGTCTCTCGGGCGAGGCGGAGCTGGTCGGTGCGTTCGAGCGGCTGCTGCATCCCGAAGCGCGATTCGGCCCGGTGACGATCGCGCACGCCGCGCGGAACGGCTCGGGCTCGAGCGGACCGGCCGGGCTTCGAGGCTCGGCGGGGGCCGCGCGATGATCGTGGGCAACGGAACGAAACCGCGGCGTCTGGCGGCGATCGACGTCGGCACGAACAGCATCCGGCTGGTGGTCGCGGAGGGTTCTTCTGACGGCACGTACCGCGTGCTCGATGATGAGAAAGCCGTGACGCGCCTCGGCCGCGGGCTCGCGAAGGGGAACCGTCTGCACCCCGACGCCATCGAGGACTCGCTGGTCGCGATCGCGCGGATGAAGAGCATCGCCGAGGGGTACGGGGTCTCGTCGATCCGCTGCATCGGCACGTGCGCGGTGCGGGAAGCGAGCAACGGCGCGCAGTTCTGCCAGGAGGTCCTGGAACGGACGCGGATCACGCTCGAGCCCATCAGCGGGGAAGAGGAAGCGCGGCTCGCGTTCATCTCGGCGTCGTACGCGTTCGACCTGCGCGAGGTGTCTTCCGGGATCGCGGACATCGGCGGCGGCAGCACGGAGCTCGTGCTGGCGTCGGGGGGCGTGCTGGACCAGGTGTACACGGTGCCCCTGGGCGCGGTGAGACTGACGGAGGAGTTCGCGGGGGTCGAGCAAGCCGGGAACGAGGCCGCGTACACGCAGCTGCGGCGGCGGATCCGCGACGTGCTCAAGCGAGAAGTGGGGGAGCCGCCTTTCGTGCCGCAGTTCGTGGTGGGGACGGGCGGGACGTTCACGACACTGGCGGCGATCTCGATGCACCGCGGCGCCGTGCCGCGCGAGGGCGGGATGCTCCCCTTCGCGACGCGAGGCTACGAGCTGCAGCGCTCCGAGCTTCGTCACACGCTCGACTGGCTCCGGCAGCTCCCGGTCAAGGCGCGCATGCGCGTTCCCGGGCTCAGCCCGGACCGCGCGGAGATCATCATCGCGGGGCTGGCGATCGCCGAGGGCGTGATGCGTCACCTGGGGGTGAACACCGCGCGCGTGCATGACCGCGGCATCCGCGACGGGCTCCTCCTGACCATGCTGCGGGAAGGCTCGGACGACGAGAAGATCCGCCGGCCCGCACCGGTGGACCGGGCGCACGCGGTCCGGCAGTTTGCGGGCAAGTGCCGCTACGAGGAGCAGCACTCGCAGCACGTCGCGGAGCTCGCGTGCCAGATCTTCGACCAGATCGAGAAGCAGGCGCCGGATCGGCTCTCGGACGCGCAGGGCGCCTGGGGCAGAGAGATCCTGCACAGCGCGGCGGTGCTGCACGACGTCGGATACTTCATCAACTACGCCAAGCACCACAAGCACAGCTACCACCTGATCGTCCACAGCGATCTGCAGGGCTTCACGCACCGCGAGCTGGAGATCATCGCGAACATCGCCCGGTATCACCGGCGCTCGGAGCCCAAGATGCGGCATCCGAACTTCGCCAAGCTAGGTGAGGCCGACCGCGGGATCGTCAGGCGCCTCGCCGGGATTCTTCGGATCGCCGACGGCCTCGACCGCACGCACACGCAGACGGTCGCTTCTGTGCACGTCCGCCTGAGCGAGCGCGAGGCTTCGTTCCTGCTGGAGGGCGCCGAGGAGCCCGTGGTCGACTCGTGGGGGGCCGCGCGGAAGGCCAAGCTGTTCGCGAAGGAGTTCGGGCTTGAGCCTCGCTTTGAGTGGGTCGGCCCGCGGGCCGGCAGCGCTTTCGATCGCGAAACCCAGGATGCCCCGCGGCTTCCGCAGGCCACTACTCCATGATCAACCCTGAGCGCTTCAACCAGTACGCGGACCTCGGCGAGCTTCCGGGCAAGCTCTTCGTTGTCGAGGGGATCGACGGCTCGGGCAAGAGCACGCAGCTTGACCTGCTGCGCAAATGGCTCGTGTCGCAGGGATACTGCGTCTCGTTCAGCGAGTGGAACAGCTCGCCGCTCGTCCGGGACATCACGAAGTACGGCAAAGCGAACCGGCTGCTCTCACCGCTGACGTTCAGCCTGATCCACGCGGCGGACTTCGCGGACCGGCTCGAGCGGACGATCCTGCCTCCCCTGCGGGCGGGTGCGGTGGTGGTCGCGGACCGGTACATCTACACGGCGTTCGCCCGCGATATCGCGCGCGGGCTCGATCCGGATTTCGTCAAGCGGCTGTACCGCTTCGCGCCGCGGCCCACCGTGGCGTTCTATTTCCGCGTGCCGCTCGATGAGGCGCTTGAGCGGATCCTGAGCGGGCGTCCGGAGCTCAAGTTCTACGAGGCGGGCATGGACCTGGGCCTCTCGGAGGATCCGTACAAGAGCTTCGAGCTGTTCCAGGGCCGGATCCTGGGCAACTACGAGCAGATGGTGCCCGAGTACGGGCTGTCGGTGATCGACGCGACGCTGCCGATCGCCAAGCAGCAGGCGGTTGTGCGCGAGCTGGTGTCGCCGCACTTACGCAGCGTGATCCGCATGCCGGTGATCCCGTACGCCGAGGTGCTCAGCAAGGAACAGCTCTCAGGCCGTTATCTTGAAGAAGTGGATGACGAGCGCGAAACGGCGGGCTGATCGGCGGGCACGGAGCGGCGGACGGGCGGGTATGCGAACGTGGTGCGGGCTGCGGCGAGCAGGGCCCCGTGGCGGAACGGCAGACGCAGCGGACTTAAAATCCGCTGTCGCGCAAGCGGCGTGTGGGTTCGAGTCCCACCGGGGCCACCTTCTTGCGGCGCGGCGATGTCTGCGGGGGACGCTCGGCAGACCGCGTCTGAGCGCCTCGGCGCGAACCGGCGGCGGCATTAGAGCGTCACGCGCGGTGCGACCCCCTGTCGGCGGACGACCGTCTCGGCGGCTGCGAGCACGGAGCCGTTGCTCCGGATGACGTCGGCGTACCAGTGCGCGGAGTCCTTGAGGATGCGGTTGCCCGACTCGTAGTCGACGTAGATCAGGCCGAAGCGCTGGCGGAAGCCTTCCGCCCACTCGAAGTTGTCGAGGAGCGACCACTGGAAATAGCCGGTGATCAGCGCCCCGTCGTGGACGGCGCGCGCCAGGCAGCGGAGGTAGCGGGTGAGGAAGTCGATCCGGGTCGGGTCGTGCACCTTGCCGTCGACGCTGACGATGTCGAAGCATGAGAGGCCGTTCTCGGTGACGATGATGGGCAGCCCGTATCGTTCGAAGAGGAAGCGCGGTCCCCAGTAGAGGGACTCCGGCTCGATCGTCCATCCGAAGGCGGTCTGGGGGTAGCCGGGGCCGCGCGGGACGGGGACGGGCTCGCCGCGGTCGCCGGCGCGGACCGGTTCACCCGAGTAGATGTTGACGCCGTAGAAATCGATGGGCTGGGAGATGATGTCCATGTCGCGGGACTCGACGCGCGGCACGTCGGCTCCGAAGAGCGCAAGACCGTCCTCCGGGTACTTGCCGAGACAGACGGCGTCGCCGAACCACGTGTTGTTCCAGAACCCCTTCGCGTCGATTTCCACGCTCCGGCGCCGCGCGGCTTCGATATCGGCGCGCGACGAAGACACGGGGATTCCGGCCCGGCCCACCGGGGCCCATCCGACGGTCGGCTTGGACTTGGCGCGGGCGCGGATGACCTGGACGGCGCGCCCGTGTGCGAGCAGGGCCCGGTGGCCGATCAGGAGCTGCTCGGCGAAGGTGAGCTTGTGTCCGGGCGCGTGGACGCCCGTTCCGTAGCCGAGTCCAACGAAGATCTGCGGCTCGTTGATGGTCATCCAGTGCGTGACGCGGTCGGAGAGGGCGTCGACGACCGCCGCGGTGTACTCCTCGAACCAGCGGGGAGCTTCGGGGTTAAGCCAGCCGCCCTTGCGGTGCAGTTCCAGCGGGAGGTCCCAGTGATAGAGCGTGAGCCATGGCTCGATATTGGCGGCGAGCAGCGTGTCGACCAGTCGGTCGTAGAAGGCGAGCCCCGGGGCGTTGACGGGCGCCCGGCCGGTCGGCATCACCCGAGGCCACGAGACGGAGAAGCGGTAGGCGCGCAGGTTGATGGCGGACATCAGCGCGATGTCCTCCTCGAAGCGCCCGTAGTGGTCGCACGCGGTATCGCCCTTGTGACCGGAGTGGATGGCGCCGTCCACGGAGCAGAACTGATCCCAGATGGAGAGGCCCTTGCCGTCGTCGCGTGCGGCGCCCTCGATCTGGTAGGCGCTCGTGGCGGCGCCCCATGTGAAGCCTTGCGGAAACATTCGATCATCCTTTCACGGCGAGGCTCGCCGATCGATTGGTCGGATGGGAGAGTGATGCGTTGCGTCAACCCTTGACGGCGCCGGAGGTGAGGCCGGCGATGAACTCTTTCTGGAGCAGAAGGAACAGCGCGAGCACGGGCACGACGGAGACGAGTGTGCCCGCCATCTGAAGGCCGTAGTCCTGGTAATACACGCCGCGCAGCAGGCTGACCGCGACCGCGAGCGGGAATCGCTCGGGCGTCTGTAGGACGATCTGCGGCCCGATGAAGTTGTTCCACGCCCCGAGGAATGTCACGAGGAGGAACGCGCCGACCATCGGGCGCAGCAGTGGCAGCGCGATCTGGAAGTAGATGCGCCACTCGCCCGCGCCGTCGATCCGGGCGGCCTCGATGAGCTGGGCGGGGACCGAGCTGATCACGGCCTGACGGAAGAGGAACACGCCGAACGCGGGGGCCGCCGCGGGGAGAATGAGCCCGGTGAACGTGTCGAGCAGGCCAAGCTGAAAGAGGAGCTGGTACGACGGAGCGAGCAGAACGGTCCCGGGGACGACCAGCACGCCCAGCACGACGGCGATCACAAGCGAGCGGCCCTTGAACTCGAAGCGGGCCAGGGCGTAGCCGGCCATGGACGCGGAGAGCGTCGCGAGCACGGCTGTGGTCGACGAGAGGAACACCGAGTTGAGCATCGCGCCGGCGAAGCCGTGTTCGGTGAACAGGCGCGTGAAGTTGGAAAGAGTCAGACGGTCCCAGGCGACGCCGCCGGTCTCGCGCAGGGGGAGGAACAGGGCGGTGAAGAAGTCCTCGTTCGTCTTGAGCGCGGCGCAGATCATCCAGACGAACGGGACAGCGGTGATGATCGCGGCGGCGGTGAGTGTCACGTACACCAGCCCGAGGCTGATGCGAGCGGCGGGTGTGCGGGCGAGCGCGCGGTTCATGCGTGCGACCTCGAGGCGGCCCGCTGCACTAGGGCGGCTCCGATCAGGATCAGGGCGAGGATCCAGCCGACCGCGCTCGCGTAACCGAGGTCGCCCACTTCGAACCCGGCCTGGAACAGGTACATGACGACCGTCAGGGCCCGATTGTCGTATCCCGGGCCCTGGAACATGATCCACGGAAGCTCGAAAAGCTGGAAGCTGCCGATGATGGAAAGGAGCACCACGAACCCCCCGACGGGCGCGATGGCGGGCAGCGTGACGTTGAGAAAGCGCTGCCAGGGCCCGGCTCCGTCGATCTGGGCGGCTTCATCGAGTTCGGGGCTGACGTTCTGCAGCGCCGCCAGGAAGTAGACCATGTTGAAGCCAACGTACATCCAGAGCGCGGCGACGATGAGCGCGCCCATCGCGTACTGCTGCATCCAGGGGAAATCCAGCGGGAACCCGGTCCAGGAGTGCAGGACCTGATTCACGAGACCCGTCCGTTTCTCGAGCAGCAGGCTGAAGATCATTGCGACGAACACGAGCCCCACCAGGCTCGGAGCGAAGAAGATGACGCGGAAGAACGCGCGTCCCCGGATATCGGGCCGATTGAGGAGCATCGCGAGGCCCAGCGAGAGCGGGAGCTGGATGAAGACCGAGCCGGCCGTGAAGATCGAGGTGTTGAGGAGCGCCTTGTAGAAAAGCGGGTCGTCAAAGATGGCGCGGTAGTTCGACGTTCCCACAAAGACTGTGGTGCCCGGACCGAAAGTCTGCTGCGTGGAAAGGACGAGCGAGCGGACGATCGGATAGGCAGTGAATACGATGAACAGCAGGAGAAACGGCGCCAGAAGCGACCACGCGGCGAGTGTGGTGGATCGCGGGCGCATCACGGGGAGGTCTCCAGCACCTGCGCATGGAATCTGTTGCGCGCCATGGCGGCGCGGACGGCGCGGTCCGCGGCGGCGAGGCGGGACCTGGCTTCGGCCTCGAGCTCCGCGATCGAGGGAGCGGGCTCGACTCGTGCCCGCTGCGCCGTTGCCATCAGGGCTTCCTGCACGCGTGCCCGGGCGAGCAGCGTGAACGGCGAGGACGGCCGAGGCGGAATGTCATCGGCGAGCTCGATGTACATCCGTCCTTTCGCCTGACCGCAGAAGTAGGGGTCGGGCGAGTCGTAAATGGGGTCGGACCAGTTGGAGCGGACCGGGCTGATGATGTCGCCGTCCTCGTAGAGCTGCCGGGCCAGCTCGGGCGAAAGGTAGAGGTGCTTGGCTGCCTGCCAGCACTGCTCGACGTCGGCCGCGGTGCGCGAGATCCCGAGCATCGAGCCTCCCCAGACGCTGGTTCGACGGCCGCCGCGCTCGAACGCCGGCAGCGGCATGAGCTTGAGCTTGCCCGAGAGCTGCGGGATCTCTTTCTGGAAGATGTCGCACATCCAGTCGGGCATGAGGCAGCTGGCGACATAACCGTTGAGCTTCAGCGCGTTCCCGCTGGCCGTGAAGTCGGGCGCGTCCCCGGCGACGCGAGTGGGGCCTCCGATCCATGACGCCAGCTTGGCGAGCGCGCGAGCGTTGGCGTCGCTCGCGATGATCGGCCGCCCCTGCGCGTCGAAGAAGCCTCCGCCGGCCTGGAGTAGCAGCGTCTCGATCGATTCGACGTGCGTCTCCCAGAAGTTGAGGAGGTACCGATCGGGCTCGCCGTCGCCGTCGGCGTCGGTCATGAGGGGTCGCATCGCGGCGAAGAAGTCGTCCCATGTCTCGACGTGCGAGAGGTCGATGCCCGCGGCCTCCACGAGATCCGCGCGGTACGCGAGCATCACCGGGTGAACATCGTGGGGAATGCCGAAGATCCGGCCGCGGCTGGTCCACGCGCTGAACGACGGGGGATTGATCGCGTCGAGGAGCCCCTCCGCGGCGAGACGGTCCGTGAGATCGACAAATCCGATGTCTTCGAGGGGGCCGCCGAAGGTTCGCTGCGCGATCGTGCGGTCGACCTCAAGCAGCTCGGCCATCGCGGTGCGGGCGAGAAAGGACGACATGGTCCGCCGTTCGAGGGCCGGGATCGAGAAGACGGTCATCTCGAGCTTCTGACCGGGCCTCTCGGCGTTCCACCGCTCGATCGCCGGCTCGTAGATGGCGGCGTGCATGCGCGTGAAGGTCCAGAACTGCGTGGAGTCGCGGCGCTCCACGGGCCGGAGGGCCAGCACCGCGCCGGAGAGCACCGCGAGCATGAGAACGACCGCCCCGCCCACCGATAGTGCGGAAAAGGGCTCGAGCGAGCGCTTCGTTTGGTTGCGGCGGGCGCTGCTCATCCTTGCACTTTCCGCTCAGTCGACAGCCCGGGGGTGCGGGCGTCCCTTCCCCGCGACGCCGGCGTCAGGCGACACGCGGCGGGGGGCACGTTGTCTGATTGATCTCAAAGGATGTCTGGCGAACCAGGCGCAGCGGCTCGGTGGTGTCGTCGTTGATCCGGCGCAGCAGCCAACGCGCGGCCTCCTGCCCGAGAAGGCTCGCGTCCTGGCAGACGGCGGTGAAGGGCGGGAACGCGTGATGACGGACATCGCTGTCGTCGAACCCGACGATCGAGAGCTCCTGCGGGATGTGCACGCCCATCTCGCGGCATGCGTGCATCGCGCCGACCGTGGCCATGGGGTCCGTGAAGTAGATCGCCGTCGGTCGGTCCGGGAGGCTCATGAGATACCGGACGGCGTTGGCGCCGCCCGCCATGTCCGCGACGAGATCGACGAGCAACGAGGGATCGAAGGCCACGCCGTGCTCTTCCAGCGCCTCGCGGTAGCCCTCGCAGCGGTCGCGGTGGTCCGTGTCCCGCACGTAATGGACGCCCAGAGCGATGCGGCGGTGCCCCAGGCGGATCAGGTGCTCCACGGCGCGGCGGCTGTCGCTGCGCGATTCGGTGCAGATGAAATTGACCGCCGGGTTATCGAAGCGGTCGGCGACGACGACGGCGGGGAAGCCTTCGGCCGCGATGCTCTCGCACACCTCGCGTGAGTCCTCGAAGCAGCGCAGGATGACGCCCCGAACGCCCTTGCGGTTGAAGAACGAGCGGAAGTCTTCGCTTGGCTCGCGATCGCGACCGATGTTCAGGATGGTGACGTCGTAGCGCTGGGCGTTGAGTCCGCGGAGGATGCCGAACATCAGGGCGGAATCGAACGCGCCGTAATCGGCCCGGACGACCTCCGTCGGGTACCCCAGGGCGATGACGTTTGAGACGCGCATCGGGGCCGGCTTCACGTAGCCCATCTGCCGTGCGGCGGAGAGCACTCGGTCGCGAGTCTCCTCGTTGACGTTCGGCTTGTCGTTGAGCGCACGGGACACCGTCGCCACCGATACTCCGGCTCGGGCTGCGATGTCTCGGACGGATGGCATACTGGTCCCTCGGGATGCTGAAACTGTTACAAGTACGATACGGGCAGGGGCCCCGGCGGGTCAACGCCGGAGCCCATCGCCCGACCGTTGTTCTCTTAGCGACGGCGACGAAGGCCGGTCACCCCCGCGACCGCGAGCAGCGCGGCGGCGCCGGGGGCCGGGATGATCTGGAACGAGGCATCGTCCCACGCGACGCTGGTGTCGGCGGGGCTCGCGCCGATGAAGCTCTGCACCGCGATCACGATGGCGGCGCGGCTCGCGCCGGCGGGAGCCACGTCGGTGAAGGCGAAGCGCTGGTAATCGCTGGTCACCAGACCCTGCAGGGGCTGGTTGAAGCGTGAGATCTCGACGCCCATCGCGTCCTGCCACTCAACCCGGAACTCCGCGCCATTGAGCAGCAGGGGGTTGGTGCGGGCCCACACGGCGAGCTCGTAGCTGGCGCCCGCCGTGATGCCGTTGACAATCTGCACGTGGCCGGTGAACGCGTCGTTGCCCGTGGTGATGCCTTCGGCGCCGCGGATAGTCGTGACCAGGGCGCGGTCGCCGGAGCGGGGCGTGGCGCCGGTGTCGTTGAAGGCCTGGAGGAACGTGCCGGCGGGGCCGCCGAAGAACCCGTTCCAGTTGTTCGGGTTCGCGAAGTCGAACCCCAGAGCGTCCTCGAAGCCCGCGTTGTTGAGCAGGTTCGTGGCGGAAGCCTGGGCGCCGACCAGCGCGACGAGAGCGGCGGACGCAAAGAGCGGACGGATCATCGTGTTCTCTCCCTTGTGGCGCCGAGCGACGCCGTGACATAAGAACGCATCAACATCACACGGCGCACGCACGGCCGTGCAACTGTTTCAAAGGTACGCATGAACACCGCGCGGTCAAGGATCTCTCGGGGTTTTCCGGCCCGGAATGAGATGATGTGAAGAGTGCGGCGGGCTTCGCGCGATACAGGAACGGATCGGTGAGCGCAAGTAACAACTCGAAAGTCAAGCGGGGCCATCTTCGCAACCGCGGGGTCAGTTCTCGCTAGGGAACTCGGCGTCCTTGTCGTAGGTGGACCAAAGAATGCGGAGGGTTGTCTTGCCCGTCGCCTGGTCGACGAGCTCGCGCTGGCGATAGACGCGCACCGAGCCGTCGACCATTCCGAAGTTCGCCGCGCCGTCGACGTGGAGGGGAAGCTCGCGAGCGCCGTGGCGGTAGAAGGGCACGTAGGTCTTGACGGTCGTTCGCGTGAGCCCCTTCATCTCGATCGCGCCGATGGAGGAGTTGACCCACTGCCCGGCGAACGCCGCGGCGTCCGTGATGCCCGTGCCGCCTCCCCAGCGCTGCCCAGGCTTGCCGAGGTCTCCGATGTCCGCGGCGGCGAACCACGCCTTGGGCGGATTCGCGGCCGAGGCGCCTTCGTTGAAGAAGAGTCCCCAGGCCTCGGCCACGAGCATCACATCGGACGCGCGGCCGACCGTGCCGTCGAACCCCTTGCCGCGCTCGGATTCCGCGGCGTCGCGAGGATTGCGGCCGGGCGTCGCGAAGGTGCCCGTCGAAACGTCGTACTTGGTCGCGCTGGAGGCCCAGTAGTTCATGGCGTACGAGCGGCCCGCGAGCGGATGCTCGGGGCACATCATCGAGCCGCCGCCCACCGTCTGGTTCTTGACGTTGTTGAAGTTCAGGTTCGAGTCGTCGAACTGCGGCATGTAACGCCCCAGCCGCGGCACGTCGTACCACCACATGCCGCTCTTGCCCGTCTCCGTGTCGCGGATGCGGTCGAGATTCGGCGGGAACTTCATGTCGAAGTCGGAGGTGTACGCCGTGAGCGCGATCACCAGCTGATGGAGGTTCGAGGCGCACTTCGTGGTCATCCCCGACCGGCGCGCCTTGGAGAGGGCGGGGAGCAGGATGCCGATGAGGATGGAGATCACCGCGACCACGACCAGCAGCTCGATGAGCGTGAAGGCGCGGCGTGGGTACTCTGGCTGAACGGACCTGGTCATGTCATCTCTCCAGTGAGAGGTCGAACACACGCGCAGTCCCCGAGAGCTCGGGACCCATGAGCTGGAACGCGATCGTGCCTACGGCGTTCATGTCGATGCGCCGCTGGCCCGCCTGATTGCCGTAGGAGCTCTGTGCCACGAGGTCGGCGATGCGGACGCGGTACTCAGAGCGGGCGCCCTTGCCGATCAGAGGAAGGGACGAGTAGGACTCGGCGTCATCGCCCGCGCTCGTATCGAACTGCTTCCACGGGTCGCCCGCCCCGGCCTCGTTCACGTGGATGTGCACCTCGACGCCTTCGGGGATATCCGCGTCGAGCACGATGAACTCGTACCCGTCCAGGTCGGTCGCGAGGCGCGGACCGACGGGGAGCGACTGCGCCTTCGGACCGCGGAAAGCGACGCCGACGCCGTACTCCCGGCCGGTCGAGTAGCGAACGGTCATCACACCGTCGGCCTCGCGTGCGTCGATCTTCGCGTCGGCGGCGTGCCAGACCTCGAAGGGCCCGACGCCGTCGCGCATGAGGGTCATGCGGGGCGGTCGGCCCGGATGCTGACCCGGGGAGTATGTGACGGAGCGCTTGGGCGGGAGCTCAGTGGGCAGCGGGCGTGCCGAGCTCGCGTGGAGCCGCGCCGCGTCCAGGTTCACCTCACGCATCGTTCCAAGGAGGGTCTCGTAACGACCGTGCTCCAGATCGACGATGCCGTAGTTCGAGTCTTCGCCGTCGAATCGTCCCTGCGGCGACTGGTCCGCCCACTGGAACCAGTGATATCCGACGATCATGGGCTCGGGCGCGATGGCGCCGATGAATTCGCGGAACTTGTCCGCGCGGTCGCGCTGCGTGGCGAGCACGCCGCCGGCTCCGCGCGTGTTGGGGTTGCCGCTCTGGTTCTCGCGGGCTCTCCACGAGAACTCGGTGACCATCAGGGGCTTGCCCCCCAGCACCCAGTACCGCGCGAGCAGCGCACGCGTTGATTCGGGGGAGGGCGAGTAGCTGTTGACCGCGATCACGTCGCAGTGACGCGCGGTCGCGCGGATCACGCCCTCAGGAGCGTCGCCCGCGAAACGGGTCCCAAGAATCAGCACGCCCGGCATCAGTCGGCGGACGACAGCGGTCGAGCGCTCGAAGAAGCGATCCGCCGCCAGATCGGTGAACGCGGCCCGATCGGCCATGGCCGCGGGCGCCGCGCACATCCGCATGAAGGCGCTGTCAACGCGGTCCCAACCGCGAGCGGGGGCGTCGTACGCCTTGCAGAGTGACTCGGCGGACCCGTGCCGCTTCTGAAGGAACTCGATTGCGGCGGCACGGGCTGGGTCCGAGGGGTCGAGCTCCAGCGCACGCTCCAGGAGCGTGTACGTCGGCAGGACGTCCCAGGCTGTCCGGCCCCACCAGGGCATCTCGTTGTCCAGAAAGACGCCCAGCACGTCCGCCCGCCCCTCGTAGGGACGCATCACCTCTCGCACGCGCGATTCGACCAGCTGTTCGAAGTCGGGCCGGAGCCCGGCGAGGCACCGGGAAGAATCAAACTCCGCGACGTAGAGGTTCGGAGTGTGCACGAGCCGCGGATCGACCACCGCCGGGCTGCTCCAGCTGGCGACGGTGTTGAAATTCGCGTCGAGAAGGATCTCGGCGCTCGAGCGGGCCCAGGCGGCGACGTCCCCCGAAAACTGTCGGGCGAGCGGGTCGTAGTACCGCGTGTTGGGGCGCGGCTGGTGCTGCTCGTGCGTCACGGCGTTGACGCCGATCGAGAGCAGGCGCTCGCCGGTCGAGCGTCTTTCGTACCAGAAGCGTCCTTGGTCATCGCGCACGACGGCGAAGTCGGCCCGGACATTTAGCGCGTCCGCAGAGGCGGAGCACGGGGCCGCGCCGATCACCCCAGCGATGGACAGGGCGAACAGGCGAGTGAAGCCGACGGGTGGTGTCATGGTTTCGTGCCGCGGGATGACGTGTTGAGCGGAAACCCGGAGCGAGTGTAACACATTCCAGTCACTGTTCCAGTGAATTCTTCGGAGCCGGGATGCTTTGCGTGCTTAAGCGTTTTACTGGATGGATGCCCCGGCTCTTGACCGCCGGACGCCCTTTCCTGGGCATGGTGCCGTTGAAAGGAAAACCGCTTGACTGAACATCAGTGTGGTGTAACTTCCACTGAAACAGTTACCGGTTTTCACAGGGGCGGCACCTGTCACCAGCACTGAGTGTGCTGGCCGCTCTTCGTGGGGTTGAGGGCGATCGCGGCGTGCGAGCCGCGACCGAAACTCGGCCGGGACTGCGGAGGAGCAGCAATCGTGAACAAGCAGAACCGAATCGTGCGGTCCGTCTCGGCGGCGGTGGTGGTCGCCGGACTCGCCGGCGTCGCCAGCGGTCAGTTGCTGAATCCCAGCTTCGAGACCGCGGGCACTCAGGGCCGCGCGTTCCTGAACTGGATGGACTTCGGGAGCAACGGCTTCAACATCTCCCGCGCGACCGAGGCCGTCCGCACCGGCGCCTTCTCCTGCAAGATGTACGGGCAGTTCACCGGCGACTTCAACGTCACGGGCATCTTCCAGGACCTGCCGACCACGAGGGACAAGGTCTGGGACGCCAGCGGCTACTTCCAGCACCTGGCGGGCGATGCGCTCGCGGGCGCGAATTCCGTGGTCATGAACGTCGAATTCCGCGCGTCCAACGGCGACCTGCTCGAATATTGGACCGTGGACGCGCTCACGGCGGCGTCGCCGACCAACGAGTTCCTCCAGAGAACGGTCGTGGCGGTGGCGCCCGACGATGCGGTCGTGGCGCGCCTGGCCCTTCTCTTCATCCAGCCCGATCTTGACGCCGGTGCCGGCCACATGGACGACGTCTCGCTCGTCAGCAACTCCACGACCAACTCGATCATCAACCCGGGGTTCGAGGACTTCGGCGGGTTCAACGCGGCGCAAAGCGCCCGGGGCTGGGGGCAGTTCCCGCGCTTCGCGCCCAACATCTTCCGGAATTCGGACATTCCAAAGAGCGGCGCCTTCGCCGGGTTCATGTACGGGCAGTTCACGGGTGCGGACAACTTCAACGGCTTCTACCAGACGTTCGATGTCGCGGCGGGCCAGCGCGTCGACGCCGAGGTCTTCGCGCTGCACAAGAGCACGGACGCCCTGGTCGGGGGGAACTTCGCCTTCATCAACCTGGAGTTCTACAACTCGATGGGCGTGCCCGTCGGGCCGATCATCAGCAACGCGGGGCTGAACAGCGCGAGCCCGACGAACGTGTACACGCAGCTCCCAGTGTCGGCCGACGTCCCCGCCGGCGCGACGACGTGCCGCCTCGTCATCGGCCTGTTCCAGCAGGGCAATTCGGGCGGCGCCGTGCACTTCGACGACGTGACGATCGCCATCGCTGCCCCGCCGGCCTTCTGCGCGGGCGACGCGAACGGCGATGAGTTCGTGAACTTCAGCGACATCACCGAGGTGCTGCGCTTCTTCAACACGACGTACACCCCGGGCTCCGCCGGCCCCGGCGACGCGAACAACGACGGGATCGTCAACTTCAGCGACATCACCGAAGTTCTGCGGCAGTTCAACACCGCCTGCCCGTGAGCGGACCGGCGAGCATGTGATCCCCTACGCTCGCCACGGTCGATCCGGCCGCGGCGGGCTTTATTTGAACGACCGGCGGAGCCACGCCCTACGATCGGCGCATTGAGCAGGAGGTCGGATGAAGCACGACGCCGGACGAGTTGTACCCAGCCTTGCCCTCGCTTTGCTCGCGATCGGGGCGCCGGCGCTCGGGCAGGGGACCCCCTGGCAGCTGGTCTGGTCGGACGAGTTCGACGGCACAACGCTCAACCGCGACATCTGGCAGCCGCAGTTCGGCACCGGAACGATCTACGGCCTGCCGTCGGGCTGGGGCAACAACGAGCGGCAGTACTACACGGACCGCCCGGAGAACATCGTCGTCTCCAACGGCTCGCTGAAGATCATCGCCCGCGCGGAGTTCTACGCCGGCTCTCAATACACTTCCGCGAGGATTCGAACGCCGGGCACTCTCGAGATCCTCTACGGGCGCATAGAGGCCCGGATCACGCTCCCGTCGGGACCGGGCATCTGGCCTGCGTTCTGGATGCTGCCCACGACCAGTCCCTACGGCGGCTGGGCCGCGAGCGGCGAGATCGACATCATGGAGTCGGTCAACGACGCGGACCGGATCTACGGCACGATCCACTTTGGCGGAGCGTTCCCCGCGAACACGAGCAACGGCGGCTCCTTCGCGCCGGGCATCGACTTCTCCGCTGCGCCGCACATCTACGCGGTTGAGTGGGAGCCCGATCAGATCCGCTGGTACGTGGACGGACAACTCATACATTCCGCCGCCTCATCGGTGTGGTTCAGCGCCAACGAGAACGGCAATGATCGCGCGCCCTTTGATGTGCCGTTCCACCTGCTGCTGAACGTCGCGGTCGGCGGGAACTTTCCCGGCCCGCCCAGCGGCAGCACGGGCTTCCCCATGACGATGACCGTGGACTACGTCCGGATCTTCGAGCGCCAGCAGCTTCCGTTCACGTCGAGCTCCGCGGCGATCCCCGGACAGATCGAGGCCGAGAACTACGACCTCGGCGGCGCGGGATTCGCGTACCTCGATTCCGACGCGTCCAACAACGGCGGTGTGTACCGTCCCTCCGAGTCCGTGGACCTGGAGGCCTGCTCCGAGGGCGGCTTCAACCTGGGATGGATCCGGCAGCGGGAGTGGGTCGAGTACGCGGCGGATGTTGCCGTCAGCGGCGTGTACCGCGTGCTGACGCGCGTCGCGGCGCAGTCGGGCGGCGGGACGTTCCGGCTCGAGTTCGGCGGCGTGAACCGGTCGGGCACCATCGCCGCGCCCGTCACCGGCGGATGGCAGCAGTGGACCACCGTCGAGAAGACGGCGACGCTCCTGGCCGGGTCCACGACCATGCGGTTTGTAAACGAATCCGGCGCGGGCGGTCAGTTCAACGTCAACTGGTTCCGCTTCGAGCTCATCGCGGAAGCGGGGGACGTCAACGCCGACACGCGCGTGAACGCGGAGGACCTCTACGCCCTCGAGCAGGGGACGGGCCAGTACGAGGACGTCGATCTGGACGGCGAGAGCGGAACCGCGGACGACTTCGCGGCGCTCAAGCAGCGAATTCGAACGGGCGAGGTCGATCCGGGCTGAGTCCGGTGATGCGGCGGGCGGAAGCGGAGACGCTCAATCGTCTTCGACGGCAGCGGCTTTGCCGCCCTTTTTCTTGGTGGACGACTTCTGCTTGGCGTCGGCAATGTTCTCGCGCAGCGCCTGCTCGATGTAGAGGATGGCGTGGCAGGTTGGGCAGCGGGTCAGATCGCCGCGGTGGAGCAGGACGCTCACCTGCTCGATCGGGAGGTGCGTGTAGCAAGCGGCGCAGGTGTATTCGAGGTTGCGCCGGTCCTGCTCCTCGACCGGGGCCATCACGTCTTCGGCCCCGAGGGCCAGCCGCTCCTCATAGACGCGGAGCGCCGGCGGCGGGACGTCTTCCAAGGCCTTGGCGCGCTCGGCCTCGAGCTCGGCGACCCGGTCCTTGATCTCATCGCGGCGGGCGTCGCGGTCGGCCACGGCCGACTTGCGGACCGCCTCGCGGTCGGCCCGCTCGGTCTCGACCTGGGCTGCCTGGGCGCGGAGGGCCTCGACCTTGGACATGGCCTCCAGCATCCGCGTCTCGATGGGGGCCTTGTCGGCCTTGATGGTCGAAATCTCGGTCAGGAGCGCCGAGTGCTCCTTGCTGGTCTTGGCGTTGTTCATGCGCTCGCGGAGCATGGCCGAGCGCGAGTCCATCGACGCGACCTCGTTCTCATCGTTGCGGAGGGTCGCTTCGAGCTGCCTGACCTGGCCCAGGATGGCCGCGTGCCGGGCGTCGATCTCGGACAACAGCTTGTCCTGCTGTGCGAGGTAGGTTTCCGCGGCTGTGAGGCGTGAGCGCAGGCCGCGGAGCTGTTTGTCAACCAGATACAAACGAAGCAGTTTGGCGGTAGCCGTCATTCCGATCTCCGGCGGAAGCCGTTCATGAAGTGTATCACGGATCGCGGGTCCACGCAGGGAGGGCTTCACCCGCCTCCCGCCGTCCCCAAAGCCCGGAGCATCCAGAAGGCCACCGGCGCGACCAGGAGCGGCGAATCCACCACGTCCATGATGCCGCCGAAGCCGGGAATCGCCCGCGAATAGTCCTTGATGCCCGCGTCACGCTTGAGAAGGCTGGCGACCAGATCCCCGGCCTGACCGACGAGGCCGAAAACGGCCCCGACCAGCGCTCCTTGCCACCAGCTGAACGGGGGAACGCCGGGGATCTTCGTCCCGAAGACCAGGGCGGTGGCCGCCCCGACAAGCGAGGCGAACGCCACGCCCCCCACGAGGCCCTCCCACGTCTTGCCCGGGCTGAGCCAGGGGATGAGCTTGTGGCGGCCGAAGATCCGGCCCGTGGAGTAGGCGCCGATGTCGTAGCTCTTGGTGATCAGCACGACGGCCAGGACCAGCCACGCGGAGTACTCCTTCACGAGGACGATCAGGAAGCCCCCCAACATCCCCACATAGACGAACGCGAGCAGGGTGGCCGAGGTCGAGGCGACCACCCCCTGCACGTTGTGGTGTCGCGAATAGAAGAGCATGGCCAGGAGCATCACGCCCGCACCGGCGCTGCATACCAGGGCTGATCCGGGAACGGGCCCGAGCTCCTCGGGGGTGAAGCTCGAGGCGACGAGCCCGGCGCAGACCGCGATGGAGTTGATCACGACTGATGTCGCGATCGCGCGGGCGCGGAAGATCTTGGCCAGCTCGCGCCCCGCGAAGACGCCGCCGGTCAGCATGAGGACGGTGAAGGCGAGCCCCGGCCGAGCGCCCCGCGCGGAAAGCCAGCCGTCGAGCCAGATGATGCCCAGAAACAGCAGGATCAGCAGCGGGCCCAGCGTCAGTCGATACTTCAGCACGGCGGGACTCTACAACAAGCCGCGATCAGTCGAGGGCGCCGAGGATGCGGAGCAGTTCATCCAGCGGGCCCCGCGCCTCCATGTGGATTCGTCGGGACCGGCCGTCCTCCACGGCTGTCATCGGCAGATAGGTCGCCACGCCGTCCCGCCACCAGAAGACGCTGGTCGAGAGCAGCTCCGCCGGGGAGTCAGCCGCCATGTAGATGACCTGCACGAGCCCGGCCAGCCCCTCCGCGCCGGCCCCGGGACTGACGGGCATCGCCAGGAGCAGGTTCTGATGCGGCACGGAAAAGACCACGCCGCTCACCGCGAAGTCTCGGGGAAAGAGCGCATCGAGCACGAACGCCGCCCCGGAGACGGTCTCCCAGTCGTGCAGGAGCGACAGCACGCCCGGGGCCGCCGACACGGAATGCAGGTGCTCCGGGCCCAGCACCGCGGCGAGATTGGCGCAGGCCTGATCGAACAGAGGCTCGAAATCGATGCCCCAGCGGTCCAATGTCTGCGAGGTCACGAGCGGGGCCGCGGATTCGCCGCCGACGGCGACCGCCTGCAGCATCCCGCCGAAGGTGTCGCGCCGGCACATGGCGCGTCGCGGTCCTGAGAGTTCGCGCTCGTGGAGAATGCGCGGGCGGAGCAGCGGCTTCATCAGCTGAAAGTCGGCGATGACGTCGGGCCCGGGAGTGATCCGCAGCCCGGCGGCGAGGGCCAGCGCCGAGATCGGGACCGGGCGGTCCGGCCTCTCGAAGCGGGCCTCGAGCTCCGCGAGGTCCAAGTGGCGGGGCTCGTTCCGGTGCGTGAACGTGGCGCCGTCGCGGGCCCAGCGCGGCCCCTCGATGCCTAGGGCGCGGGCCGCGTCCTCAACCGCCTGCACCTTCGCGGCGGAGAAGCTCTCGGGGGGGCGGGCTCGGCCGAACATGATTCGCTCAACGCTCCTGCGCGGCGGGTGCGGAGGATGCCGGCTCGTCGGTCGCGACGCTCTCGTCGAGGGCTCCGAACCGCCGCCGCCGGGCCGCGTAGGCTCGCACTGCCTGCCGGAGGTCTTCCGCCGAGAAGTCGGGCCAGAGGACGTCGGTCACGTAGAGCTCCGCATAGCTGATCTGCCAGAGCAGAAAGTTGCTGATGCGCATCTCCCCCGCCGTACGGATCAGCAGATCCGGATCGGGGAGGCCGGCGGTTCCGAGGCGCGCCTCGATCGCCCGCTCGTCGACGTCCTCGGGCCGGAGCGTTCCGGCGCGGACGGCCTGGGCGATCGAGCGGGCGGCGTCGGCGAGCTCGGCCCGGGCCCCGTAGTTCACCGCCAGGCACAGAGTGGGGCCCGTGCAGCCGCTGGTCGCCCGCACCGTCTCGTCCAATGCGGCGAGCGCTTCCTGGGGCAAGCCCTCGCGGCGCCCGATCTGGATCAGCCGAATGTTCTCGCGCACGAGGTGCGCCCGCTCCCCGGCCATGTAGGCAAGATAGAGCTGCATGAGTTCGCGGACCTCGTCGGCGGGGCGCTTCCAGTTCTCGCTGGAGAACGAGAAGAGCGTCACGTACTCGATGCCGAGGCGGCTGGCCTCGTCGAGCGTCCGGCGAACCGCCGCCGCACCGTTCCGGTGGCCGAACGCTCGGGGGAATCCACGGTCGCGGGCCCAGCGCCCGTTGCCGTCCATGATGATGGCGACGTGGCGGGGGACTCGCCCCGGCGGGACGTCCGGAATCCGGGCCGTCGGGTCCGCCTTGGGGCTCACCCGGCGCATGCGCTCGACGACCGCGCGGGTCTGCTGGTCCGTGATCTCATGGAGCGGGGTGACCGGCTGGTCGGGAAGAGATGGCAGTGTCGCGGTCGTCATGATGTGAAGCTCGGGAGAGGCGGACAGCGATCCCGGAGCCACCGGCCGGAGGAGGAGCGTACCCTTTTCTCCGTTCGGTCCCCCCTTGCGTACTGACCATCCATGCTCGAGGTTCATCGCCAAGCGCCGCTGCCCCATCCGTTCTCCGTGACGCACGAGGGATACGTGGCCGCATGCGCGGGAGGCTCGGGGCGCGAGGCCCTGGAAGCCTCGGCCCGCTACACGCGGTTGTTCCGGGAAGGTCACGCCGCGTTTCCCTGGCACCTTCCATCCCCCGATCATGTGCAGCGGTCGGACAGCCCTGAAGGGGAAGTGCTGAAGTTCCTTCTGGAGGTTCCGGGCCGGAGCGAGGGCGAAGCGCCCCTGCAGACCGAGTCAGTCATCATCCCCATGAAGCGTCGGCACGAGACGACGCTCACGCTGTGCGTCTCGAGCCAGGTGGGCTGCGCCATGGGCTGCGCCTTCTGCGAAACGGCGCAGATGGGCCTCATGCGCTCGCTCGACCCGTCGGAGATCGTGGCTCAGTGGTTCGCGGCCCGGCACGCACTGGGCCGACCCATCCGCAACATCGTCTTCATGGGAATGGGCGAGCCTTTGGACAATCTGGACAACGTGCTGCGGGCGATCGCCGTCCTCACCGATCACCGCGGCCCGGGGATCGGGATGAGTCGCATCACCGTCTCGACGGTGGGACGGCTCGACGGCCTGGCGGCTCTGCGCGAAGCCGTCACTCGTCCGGGGTGGCGGCAGCTCAACCTCGCGGTGTCGATCAACGCGCCAAACGACGAGGTGCGGAGCATGATCATGCCGATCAACCGGGCGATGCCCCTGGGCCCGCTGATCGAGATGCTCCGCGACTGGCCCCGGCGCAAGAGCGGCGCCATCTGCATGGAGTACGTGCTGATCCCGGGCGTCAACGACCTCCCGGGTCACGCGGAAGAACTCGCCGCTCGCCTGGCGGGCGTGCGCTGCTGCGTGAACGTGATCCCCTACAACCCGCGGCGCAGCTCGCCCTGGCGGGCGCCGACCGAGGACGAGGTCGCGGCGTTTCTCGCGAGACTCGAAGCGGCGGGCCAGTTCTGCAAGCGGCGCCGGACCAAGGGCCGCGAGACCATGGCGGCCTGTGGCCAGCTCGGAAACGAGCACATCCGCAAGCGCCGCTTCGTTGGGCTCTCGGTGGACGGCGGCTCCGCGGGCGCCTGACCGCCGCGGCGTCAGGCGGCGCGGTCGGCCGGTCGCGGCTCGTGCGTCGCGCGCCGGCACAGGGAGACCAGCAGGTTCAGGTGCCGCAGCGCGCCCTTCACGGTTGGCACGCCCTGCAGCGCCAGCAGCGCGTTCGAAGCCGCCTCGCCGATCGCGGCGAAGCCGTAGCCCACGGCGGTCGAGCGGATCGTCTGGCACGCCTGCGAGGCGCGTTCCCGGTCTTCCGATGCGAGCGCGCCCTCGATCTGCGAGGCCAGCAGGCCCAGCTGTTCGACGTACCCCTTGAGGAGCTGCGCCGTTCCCGGGTCGGCGGCGATGGAGCTGATGACGGGCGAATCGTCGATCACCCGCTCCGGGCTGCACGCCGAGGCGAGCACGTCCATGAACGTCCGCAGCTGGAAGGGCCGGGGGATGTCGCCGTTCGCTTCGGGCGCCGGAGCGCCGTCGACCGTCGCGACGAGCAGGACGCCCCCGAAGCCGGCCGAACGGATGGCCCCGACCAGTTGAGACGAGGAGAGCTCGGGCGCGGCCCGGCCGTCGGCGACCAGCACGACCAAGGGCAGGCGCTTGATCCGGTCGAGCGTGGCGCCGATCGTGTTCGTCTCGATGACGTTCATGCCCGTGCTGCTGAGCCACGCGGAGAGCGCCGCCCGGTCCGCCTTGCTGGCGCACATGCACGCGGCGAGCCCCGTCAGTTCGGGCGGGCGCAGCGCCGTCGAGACCGCGGACACGATCCGCGCGTTGGGCTGGCAGAAGTCCGCGACGTCGATCTTGTCGTGGAACTGGACGCCGATCTCGTGGATGTTGCGCGCCACGTGCCGGCAGCAGGCGACGCGCCCCAGCACCAGCTTGTCGATCCCCTGCCGGGTCCTCAGCAGGACGCGGACCTGCGTGCCCGGGTGCAGATACCCCCCGTGCAGAAACCCGATCCCGCCCACGGAGAGGCTGCGTGCGTGCACCGACAGGTTGATCTCGGCGCCGCTGCTGTGCTGCACCGTCAGCGGGACGCTGGCCTCGTGATATTCAAAGCGGTCATGAACCCTCCGCGATCTCTCGCGTGCGGCTCCCGCCGAGCGGTCGAGCGACTTGAGCAGCTCGCGGCGCTGCGCGTCCGTCAGCCGCGTCGCGTCAAAGCGAACCGTCCGAGCGTCCGTGGTCGAGTCCCGTCGCCGCATCGGAGGAGTATCGGCCCGATGCCCCCGATCGTTGGGGCCGGGGCGGCGATCCGGCCGGGCATCGTCACGCCCGCGCCGATCATCGAGCTCGACGGAGCGTTATCGGCCGCTCACGACCGGCGCGCTAGGCCTGCTCCGCCTGCGCCTCTTCCATCTCGCGGGCTTCGCGCCGCGTCTTGGAGAGCGAGTGCTGCACCGCGAGCATGAGGCCCGCGCCGAAGATCGCCACCACGCCGCACGCCAGTTGCGTGGGCGTCATCCGCTCGCCGAAGAGCGGCCACGACGCGGCGGTGACCAGGACCGGCTGCAACTGCACCACGCCGGAGGACACCGCGACTCCCAGCCGTGCGATCGCCGCGTAGTACATGACGTGGCCCAGAGCGATGCCGATGATCGCCGAGAGAAGGAGCAGCCCGAGCTGCGCCGCGGGCAGATCGAAGGCAGTGGCGCCGCCTTTCGTCCCGAGCAGCATCATCAGCCCCACCATGATGAGCGCCGTGTACTGGCTGATGACGGAGAACGCGGTGATCGAGCTCACGCCCTGCATGAAGTACCGAACGGAGAGGGCGTAGCAGGCGAAGAAGAACCCGCCCAGGACAGCGAGGATGAAGCCGAACGTCTGGCCGTGGTCGGTCTCGAACGTCGACGAGCCCCCCGGAGAAAGCAGCAGCGTGCCCAGCGTCCCCGCCAGCACGAGCAGCGCGCCGGCGAGATACCCGGGCCTGCGGATCACCGCCCGCTCGGCGCTGAACAGGACATACGCCCCCAGCGCGACGAACACGATCTGCATCCGCAGCCCGAACGTCGCCAGGCCCGGGTCGATCTCATAGAACGACCAGGCGAAGCACGTCTGCCCCGCGGCGTTGAAGAAGCTGGGCGTCAGCGCCGCCTTCCACAGCCGCCCGTCGGCCCTCCCCGACAGTGTCGCGAGGATCGCGGTCGGGGCCCAGATGATCGCCGAGAAGCCGTACCGCCAGCCATTGCTCGTCCAGAGGTCGATGGTCGAGGCGAAGTGCTTGATGAACAGCGGCACGCTCGACCATCCCACCAGAGTGGTCAGGATGAGCGTGATGCCCAGAGCGGCGCTCGTCGGCGCGGGGGCGGGACTGGAAGATGGAGTGTTCACGCGGGGATCTGAGCCTACGTCCGCTCAGGCGGCGGTGTTCGCCTTTCCCGGTGATGCGAGGCAGACGACGAGGGCCAGGCCCGTGGCTACGACCATCCGCCACGGGAACGCCAGCCGCAGTTCGCCCAGCCGGAAGCCGTCGTCAACGCCCGGCGTGGCCCGCGTTGCCTCCGCCAGCGACGTCCACCATGTGAGGACCGCCGGCTCAAGCGCGAGCGTGACGAGGAAGCCCGTCGCAAGGGCCGTCAGCACGCTGCGCGTCGAGCCCCGCCTGGTCAGCAGGGCGCACAGGAAGACCGCCAGCAGCCCCGTGTACGCGTACACCATGACCCCCAGCGCGAACTCCAGCAGCGTGGTCCGCTCGCTCGTGGCGTGCTGCCACCACACGCACAGCGCGGCGAAGCCGCCCAGCACGAGCCCCCATCCCACAACGCCCAGCCGCGCCACGCGGAGATAGTGGGCCTCGGGCAGGCCGGGCCGGCGCGGACGGTAGAAATCGCTTACGAAGGTGGAGCTCATCGCGTTCAGCGCGGAATCGAAGCTCGCCAGCGCAATCGCGAAGAGGCCGGCGATCATCAGCCCCGACATGCCCTGGGGCATCTGCGTGATGATGAACTGGAGAAACACCTGCTTGCCCAGCGGGGCTTCGGTGCCCGTCGCCGCGGCGCCCATCAGGTCAGGCCGCTGGTACAGCACGTAGAGCAGCAGCCCCAGCACCATGAACACCAGAACGACGGGCACGCCGATGAGCTGAGAGGAAATGACCGACCAACTGGCTCGGCCCGCCGATCGGCAGGTCAGCATCCGCTGGACCAGGTCCTGATCCGTGCCCAGGGCCGCGATGTTGAAGAGCGTGAAACCCGTCAGCGCCGTCCAGAGCGTGAAGGGAACGGCCGGGTCCGTGGACAGGCTCACCACCGTCAGCTTCGACTTGCCGCCGTCGCCCGCCGTGGTGAGCGCGCGGAAGATCTCGCCCGTGTCCGCCGGGATCCGATTCATCAGCACGATCACGGCCCCGACGATCGCCGCGACGAACACGCACGTCTGGATCACGTCGGTCCAGATGACCGTCTCGATCCCGCCCGCGATCGTGTAGAGGATCCCCGCGGCGGTCAGCGCCACGACCGCGATCAGCAGGTGCCCCGGCGCGATGTCCCCGAAGAGGATGAACGAGAGGGCGTGGGCCGCGATGTACACCCGCGCGCCGCTCGCGAAGATGCGCCCGATCATGAACATGCCGCTCGAGGCGCGGCGGGCGCTCGTCCCGAAACGCGTCTCGAGGAGCTCATACACCGTCGACACGTTGTGGCGGTAGAACGCGGGGATGAAGAAGACCGACACCACCAGCGAAGCCACGATCGTGCCCAGGATCGCCGAGAGATACGTCAGGTCGCCCTCATAGGACTGCTGGGGGGCCCCGATGAACGTCGCGGCCGAGAGCGAGGTCGCCAGCACGGAGATCGACACGGCCCAGGCGGGCATGGCCCGTCCCGCCAGGAAATAGTCGCGGGCGTCAGAGACCCGCCGCGACAGCCACACCCCCGTCCCGACGAGGAGCGCAAAGTACGCGATCAGCACGATCCAGTCCGCCGGTCCGAAGCCGGTCGATCCTGCAGCTCCCAGAATGGCAACAGTGGGGGAGTTCATGAGAGAGAGTGGCTCAACCCTGAACAATCGGGATGCCGGGCGAGTTTCCCTCAAAACCCGCTGCCCCGTCGCCGGTAATCGCGGTCGTTCGCAGATTCTCGCTCCGCCGGTCGATCTAGGATCGGTGTTCCCGCTCCGAGCCGCCTTTTCGAGAAGCATCGCATGAACCCCCCCTCAACCAGCGCCGAGCCGCCCCGACAGCCGCAGCATTCCGCCCCCAGCAAAGCCGCGCGGGCGGCCTCGACCGTCTTCGCGGTCGCGATCGCCGGGCTTCTGGCGTTCACGGCGATCGGCAAGGGCTTCTACCCGAATCTCAAGGAAATCCGCGTCGAGGGGACTGACTGGGTCCTTCGCGACGGCGTCCTGGACAAGGGGATCGCGGGGTTCGAAGTCCTCGTATTGATCGCGGCTTTGGCGCTGCACCGCCGCTGGTGGGCGTGGCTTCTGAACGCCGTCTTCTTCGCGGCGCTCGCCGGATTCTCGGCTTTCAAGAGCTGGCACGGCGAGGCGTGCGGGTGCGCGGGCGGGCTCGTCGAGTTCCCCAAATACTTCATGTTCGCGCTGGATGTCGTGATCGCCCTCGCTTCGGTGGCGATGGCCGTCGCTCTCAAGGGTCCGAAGCCGGTCGCCGCCGCGGTTCTGGTCGCTTCCGGGTTGTTCGGCTGGAGCGGATGGGTCGCCGCGGACGCAACCACGCCTCCCCGTCGCGCCGAGACGGCGCAGAAGCACGAGGGCAAGACCGCCGTGCAGAGGCTCTTCGAAGCCGAGCCGCTCCGCGACATCCGCGAGCAGCCGGCGGGCGGGCCCGCATGGATGGTCTGTGCGTTCGACCCCACGTGCCACATCTGCGAAGCGATGAAGCCTCTGATCAACTTCAAGCGCGAAGAGCTCGCGGAGACGGGCGATCCGGTCCTCCAGATCCGCGAGTTCTCGATCCCCGACATGGAGAAGCAGATCGGGATCGAGCCCTTCGCCTGGGAAACGCCGACGGTCTTCATCGTGCAGGACGGCGTGGTGCGCAAGATCTGGAGCGGTGCGGTGCTCGAGGAGTTCTCGGCCGAGCGCTTCCAGGAGATCTACGACACGCTGGCCGCGGGCGGCTATCCGGAATCCGACATCCCCGCCTGGGCCCGCCCTGCCGCGCAGCCTTGACCGGAGCGCGGCCCCTCGCCCGGCAGTTCTCGGGATGAGCGCAGCGCGGGACTAGCGCTCCGGCACCGGCGTTCGAAGCCGCGTCGCCTCGGCCGTCAGGCCGGCCCGTTCCAGCGTGTCAGACAGTTGCGCCCGGCGCGAGGAGTCCAAGGGGTCGCGGGCGAGGGCACGCTCGAACTCTTCGAGCGCTTCGGCGGGCTTGCCCGCCTGCAGCAGCAGCAGACCCAGCTGCACGCGGCGCTCGGTCGCGGTCGGATCAAGGTCGGCCGCGCGGCGCTGCTCCTCGATCGCGCCCGCGAGGTCGCCCGTGATGCCGAACACAGCCGCGGCGAGATTTTCCCGCAGCACAGGATCTTCAGGGCGCGTTTCGACCGCCCTCCGAAGGGCCGCCAGTGCGTCGCCGGGCCGCTGCATCGCGGAGTAGATCCGGGCCAGCGTCAGTAGCGTGCGCGCGTGCGCGGTCCTCGTGAAGCGCTCGGCGGGCAGCGCCTCCAGCGCCCGCTGGGCTTCTTCCAGCGCGAGCTGCGCTCGCCCCGACGACACACGCAGCATCGCCAGTTGCTCGCGCGAAGACCAGAACTCGGGCCGGCCCCGCAGCGCCTCTTCCAGCACCGCCTCGGCCTCCGCTGACCGACCTTGCGCGATCAGCAGACGCGACAGGTCCGCCGCCAGCTCATCGTCCGGGCCGAAGCGCGCGAGCGCTGTCCGCAACTCCCCAGTCGCACGCTCGGTCTCCCCGAGCGCGAGGGCCAGGAGCCCGGCTCGGAGCGTATTGGGGAGCGTCGTGAGCAGCGCGACGCCGCCCTCGGCCGCGCCGCGGACCAGGTCATACCTCGCGAGCGCCCGCTGCGCCGCTTCGCGCTGGCGCTCGTCCAGCACCCGAGGATGCGGGCCCAGAAACTCCGCCTTCGAGAGCGCAAGCCGCCGGTACGCCAGGTCGGCGCGCCACGCGTGGTAATTCACGAACCCCGTATGAGCCGTGGCCGCCGCGACGGCGAGCATCACGAGCACGAACCCGCCGCCGCCGCGCGTCAGCCGTCCGCTGCGCTTGAACTGCCACGCCGAGAAACGCACGTCGCGATCTCGGCACACCCGGATCAGCTTCCACGCGAGGAACGTCACGCAGCCGGCGATCCCCACCGCCATCAGCATCGGGATCGCGTCGTACGCGCTGCGGAACGCGAAGAACACCGCCGCGAACGTCAAGGCGAGCAGCCCGTCCTCCGTCAGCGTCGTGTCGTAGACGCGCTTGGGCGCACGGCCGCGCGGCGTTCCCTTCAGCACACTGGGCCTCGCGAACGAGAACGACAGCGCTCCGTTCGGGCAGACGCTGACGCAGTCGAGGCACTTCATGCACCCCGGGTCAACGACCATCCCGAACGACCGGATCTCCTCGTGCACCCGCACGTTGGAGGTGCACACCGCAGTGCAATGCCCGCACTGGTGGCAGGCGTTCTGGTCGACGACGATCTTGCCGGGCGAGATGAGGTCGACGGGCCCGAAGATCCCGCCGTAGGGGCATCCGTACGTGCAGAACCCCTTCGCGCCCAGGAAGTACACCGTTGCGAAGCCGCACACCAACAGGAACGGCACAGCCATGATCGGCCCCGCGAAGCTGTCCCAGAATCCCTCCGTCATCAGATGATTCGAGAACCCCTGCTCGGGAAAGGGTGCGATCCGCAAGTCCACGTCGATCGTCGGCCACACACCGCGCAGGGCTGGCGCGATCACCGTTCGCTTCAGCGTGGGCCACACGAACATGTACAGCGCCAGCACCAGCGGGATGAACACCAGGATGCGCGACCGGAAGGGCTTGGGCCGGACGCCCAGCTTCTTCATGATCCATCCGCAAAGGTCCTGCAGCGCGACGATGTGGCAACCCCAGCCGCAGAAGAACCGGCCGAAGACCAGCGTCGCCAGGATCGCGACCGCGAAGAAGATCGCCCCCGCGTTGAGCTGCCCGAGCTCGAGCGTCTTCATCGATTCCGACGGCTCGACCGGAGACACCGTCTCACCAGCCGCGAACCAGTGAGCCAGATGAAGGGCAAAGAGCGCGTGGACCGTGAGGAGGACGACCGCCCGCCGAGGTCCGTTCTTCGAGACGCGTGGCCGCTTGGACGTCTCGCCGGATCCCAGAACGGTCAGCCCGACGGTGCGCGGCGGTGATTTCTGGGCAAGCTGGGAAGACGGGGAGCAGTGCACGCGGTCCTCGGATGGGCCGCGGCGTCGGTTACGGATGCTACCCATGACGGCCCGAGCGGATGGTAGGCATGGAAAACTTCACATTGCTATGCGCATGGCGCATAGCAGTTTCGACATCCGTACGGTACGCCGGTCGAAAATGGGAACCAAATCGTGCGGAAAGGCATTTGAGGGTGCGTAGAGCGTGGGGTACTCTGAAAGCTGCCATGTGGGCAGTCCGCGCGCTTTTCGCCGATGTTCTCCGTGTCTGATGGGGTTTTCGGGCGTCGGTCGCGGGAGAGTGAACGGGAGAGAGACCGAGATATCTTTCAATTCGAGATGAAACTTCATGCTTTGCGGGCCGTCCGAGTATTCCGTTTCGAACGGCCCAGAACCGCATACAACGGGGCGGCAAGCTGCAGAATGTGCCGCGGAAGCGGCGAGTGTTCGGATCGCGGATCGGTTGATCGGAGCCCGGCGGTGCCGGGCAGTTGCTCTGGCAAAAGAGGAGCCTCTGAATGCAGTGCTTCGAGATGAAGAAGACCATTGGCGTGGGTGTGCTCGCCCTGACGTCCGTCGCCGGTTCCGCGATCGCGGGTGGCCCGTTCCCGCCGGGCCCGGGTCCGTGGGGTCCGGATATCACCATCTGCCAGCTCTACGGCCTCGCGGTGTTCGGCCGCACCGGCAGCTACCCCAACGGTCAGCTCGGTCTCGCCGCGGCGACCACCAGCTGGAACATCGGCACCGTCAACTCCCGCTGGTTCGACCAGCCCAATCCTGAGCACCCCTTCATCGCTCTGAACATGTATCGCAAGTCGACCTGGCAGGTCGGCGGCGTCCCGGTCGACCGTCTCGAGCAGATCGGCATGAACTGGCCGAAACACGCCTTCTTCGCCCTCTCGAACACCCAGTGCGGCCCGCACCCCTACCTCGGCGGCAACTGCCGTTCCACCAACGGCACCTTCCTCGGCGTGGGCTGCACCGACACCTACGGCGCCGGCCTCAACGCCAACCAGGGCGAGCTCGGCCCCCGCTTCGAGATCAACCCCTGGACGAGCGGCTGGAGCCCCACAGGCTCGCGCTTCTACAACGCCGCCACCAGCAATGTGAACAAGCGCCTCCAGGTCCGCGAGCAGGACCTGATAGCTCCTCCGGGCGTCACGTACAACCTGTACTACGAGGCCTACTACAACGCGATCGACGACGTTGACGCCATCAACAGCCACGGCTGGAAGCCCATCTCCAGCTACGCCCCCACGAACACCGCCAACCCCGCGAACACCGGCTGGACGTTCACCTCCACCGGCTCGACCTCCGACGAGAACTCCGGCATGGCCCTCGACGCCTGGACCGGCGCCCGCCAGACCCTGGTGGCGCAGCAGTTCCCGATCGTCGAGCAGTGGAGCGCCGCGAACGCTCCGCGTCCCGGCGAGCCCGCCCCCGGCCCCGCGTCGCCCGACGGCCGCGCCGTCATCGTCAGCAAGGTCTTCAACCTCGGCAACGGCCAGTATCAGTACGAGTACGCCGTCTACAACATCGACATGGACCGCCAGATCGGCGAGTTCAAGATCCCCGTTCCCGAGGGCGTCACCGTCACGAACATCGGGTTCTCCGGCGTCCGTCACTACGACGAGCCCTTCGCCTGGAGCACGGTGTCCGGCGGCGTCCGCACCAACGGCAAGGCCATCGACAACAGCCCCTGGACCGGCGTGCGCAACAGCACCGACGTCACCTGGGCGACCGCTCCGGTCGGCGACGCCGCTCCCAGCAACCCCATCCGCTGGAGCATGATGTTCAACTTCTGGTTCACCGCTGATCGGCCCCCGGTCGACGGCCTCGCCACCCTGGGCCTCTTCCGCACCGGCACGCCCGGCACGGTCAGCGGCCTCACCGACACACCCTCCGCCCCGCCCCCGCCCCCGCATTGCATGGGCGACGCGGACGGCGACTTCGACCGCGACTTCGCCGACATCTCCGAGATCCTCGGTCGCTTCGGCGCCACCTACGTGCCCGGCAGCGCGGGCCGCGGCGACGCTGACAACGACGGCGATGTCGACTTCGGCGACGTCACCGCCACGCTCGGCGCGTGGCAGGTGCCCTGCTGATTGATCGCGGGCTGAAGTCCGCCGCGCGCGGTGGATGTGCTCGGCCCGATCACTTTGTTCAACCGCGTCGCCGGGGGCTTTTCGCCTCCGGCGACGTTTTACAGGTCGACCGCCCAAGAACCCGCGGCGACCCGACATTGGCAGAGAGAGTCCCGGTCCACGCACGAAAATCATCTCTTCGGAGGGTCTCGTTGATGAATCGCCGCGCCGCCACCCGCCTTCTCACCGTCGCCGCTTCCGCCGCCATGCTCACGGCGGTCTCGGCCGACACCGCCTCTGCGCAGACGCTCGACACCGTCCGCATCGCCTCGGGGCTCCCGCTGCCCCTGTATGTCACGCACGCCCCGGGCGAGCCGTACTACATCTATTTCCTGCAGAAGCAGGGGCTGATCCGCCGCCTCGACCTGCGCACCAACGCGATCACGACGTTCATCGATCTCAACCCCGTCGTTCTCGACGTCTCGACGGTCAACGATGAGCGCGGCCTGCTCGGCCTCGCGTTCCACCCCGGCTACGAGCAGAACGGTTACTTCTTCGTGTACTACACCTCGACCTCGGGCACGCAGGTCGTCGCCCGCTACCAGCGGTCAATCCCGGGCGTCGGAAACCCCGGCTCCGCGACCATCGTGCTCAACATGGCCGATCCGTTCTCCAACCACAACGGCGGCTGGATGGCCTTCGCCCCGAACGACACCCAGGGCTTTCTGTACATCTCCACGGGCGACGGCGGCAGCGGCGGAGATCCGAACCAGGCCGGCCAGAACCTCAACACCCTCCTCGGCAAGATGCTCCGCATCGACGTCGACGGCGCCGACAACACTCCCGGCAACGATGACGACGACGGCGTGATCGGTTCGGCCAACGCCCCCTACACCAATCCGCCCACCAACCCCTTCGTGGGCATCACCGGGCTCGACGAGATCTGGGCCTACGGCCTCCGCAACGCCTGGCGCTCCAGCTTCGACCGCGCCACCGGCGCCCTGTACATCGCGGACGTCGGCCAGAGCGCGTGGGAAGAGCTCAACTTCCAGCCCGCCAACTCCGCGGGTGGACAGAACTACGGCTGGCGCTGCTACGAGGGCAACGTCGTCTTCAATTCGACCGGCACGTGCAGCCCGCTCCCCACCAACGTGACCTTCCCGTTCCACGTCTACCCGCGCAGCGCGGGCATCTCGGTCACCGGCGGCTACGTCTACCGCGGCTGCGCGATCCCCGCGATCCAGGGTCACTACTTCTACGCCGACTTCGGCTTTGCCAGCGTCTGGAGCAGGTCCGGCGCCAGCGCGAACGCCGCCCCGACCGGCGCGGAAGTGAACCGCACCACCGACCTGAGCCCGCCCATCGGCGGCGGATCGATCTCGTCCATCGCCTCCTTCGGCGAGGACGCCTTCGGCGAGCTGTACATCGTCCGTCACAGCACCAGCGCCGGCGAGATCTTCCGCATCGTCCCCCAGGGCAACCCCGATCTGGACTGCAACAACAACAACGTCGCCGACTGCGGCGAGCTGGCGCTGGGCCTGGTCGCTGACTGCAACAACAACTCTCAGCTGGACTCCTGCGAGATCGCTGGCAACGCCGGCCTCGACTGCGACAGCAACACGCTGCTGGACTCCTGCGAGATCACTTCCAACCCGGCCCTCGACTGCGACAACAACCAGCAGCTCGACTCCTGCCAGATCGCCGCGGACGTGAACGCCGACTGCAACGCGAATCTCGTGCTGGACGTCTGCGAAGCGTGCACGGGCGACGCCAACAACGACGGCGTCCGCAACTTCTCCGACATCACCTCCGTGCTCGGCGCCTTCAACACGAACTACGGCCTGTGCATCCTGGGCGAGGGCGACGCCGATCACAATGGCATCGTGAACTTCGGCGACGTCACCGCCGTTCTCGGCGCCTTCGCGACCAACTGCCCGAACTGATCAGGCAACGTCAACCCGAGACTCCGAGCAACGCCGCGGCCGCCCGCGGCGTTTTTCGTTTCTGCTGCGCCCCGCGCTTAAGGACGGCCCCCCGCCCCGGTCATTCCCACTCGATCGTGGCCGGCGGCTTGCTCGAGATGTCGTAGACGACGCGGTTGACGCCCCGGACCTCGTTGATGATCCGGTTGGAGATCCGCGCCAGCAGGTCGTACGGAAGGCGGCTCCAGTCGGCCGTCATGAAGTCCTGCGTGTCGACGGAGCGGATCGCAACGGTCGAGTCGTACGTCCGACCGTCGCCCATGACCCCGACGCTCCGGACCGGTAGCAGCACCGCGAACACCTGGCTCGTCCGCCGGTAGAGGTCCGCCGAGACGATCTCCTCGAGCAGGATCTCGTCGCAGTCGCGGAGCACGTCCAGCTTCTCCCGCGTGACCTCACCCAGCACGCGCACGGCCAGCCCGGGGCCGGGGAAGGGATGCCGCCACACGATCTGATCGGGAAGCCCCAGCACCTGTCCCAGCTTGCGCACCTCGTCCTTGAAGAGTTCGCGCAGCGGCTCGACCAGCTTGAACCCCAGGTCCTTGGGCAGGCCGCCCACGTTGTGATGCAGCTTGATCCCCGCCGCGGTGCCCGCGTGCCCGTGCCCGCTCTCGATGACGTCGGGATAGAGCGTTCCCTGGGCGAGAAAGTCGGCGTCGCGGATCTCGGCCGCCGCCCGCCGGAAGACTTCGATGAAGCGGTGGCCGATGCGCCGGCGCTTCTCCTGGGGGTCCGTCACGCCGGCGAGATCGCTCAAGAACTCGCGCTCCGCGTCCGCGACGCGGAGGTCGATGTCGAAGTGCCCGCGGAACGTCGTCTCCACCAGCGCCCGCTCGTTCTTGCGGAGCAGACCGTTGTCCACGAAGACGCACGTGAGCTGCGCCCCGATCGCCCGGTGGAGCAGCGCCGCGCAGACCGCCGAGTCCACGCCCCCCGAAAGCCCGCAGATCACGCGCGCATCGCCCACGGCGGCCCTGACCCGGCGGATCTGGTCCTGCAGGACGTCGGCCATGGTCCACGCACCGCCGCAGCCGCAGATGTTGAGCACGAAGTTCCGCAGGATCTCCGTCCCGTGCGGCGTGTGCGTCACCTCGGGATGGAACTGCACGCCGTAGAAGGGCAGCGACCGATGGCGCACGGCCGCGTGCGGGCACGTCGGCGTCGACGCCAGCGTCACGAACGATTTCTCGACGTCGCTGACCTGATCCCCGTGCGACATCCAGACCGTGGTGTGCTCCGGAACCGCGGCGAGCAGGTCGCTACCGTCCGTGATGTGGATCTGCGCCCGGCCGAACTCGCGCGCGGGGGACGGCGCCACGTGCGACCCCAGGATCTGGCACGCGAGCTGCATGCCGTAGCACACCCCAAGCACGGGCACGCCCATCTCGAAGATGCGCGGGTCGCAGCGCGGCGCGCCCCGCTCGTACACGCTCGCCGGACCGCCCGAGAGAATGATGCCCCGCGGCTTGAACCGCGCGAGCTCTTCCGGCGACGCGTCGGGGCGCACCAGCAGCGAATACACCCCCGCCTCGCGCACGCGGCGGGCGATGAGCTGGGCCGTCTGGCTGCCGAAGTCGAGCACCAGAACCACTTCGCCCTGGGGCGCTTCAGGATGGCGATCGCCGGAGACCGGGGTGGGGTCGGACATTGAGGCGAAGGGTAGTGCCTCCCGGGCAGGCCCGCGCGGACTGCTTATCATGCTCCGGATGCGACCTTGGTTCGCCGCAGTCACGCTCGGCCTCGGGGGGTGCTCTCTCCCCGCGCAAAGGGCGGACTTCCGATCGCCGGACCCTCAGGAGCGGACGCTCGCGATCGCCCGGGCCGCCCGGACCCAGGACCCCACAAGCGTCCCCGCGCTCATCTCCCAACTGGAGAGCGAGGACCCCGCCGACCGCATGTTCGCCATCCGCGCCCTCGAACGGACTACCGGGCAGACGCTGGATTATCGGTACGACGACCCCGAGCCGGCCCGCCGGGAGGCCGTGGATCGGTGGGTCCGGTGGGTCGCCGAGCGGCCCGACCCGCTCGCCACGCCCGAATCCCCTGCCCCGGAGGCCGACCTACGAACTTCACAGGGGCTAGACTGATCATGGAGTCGCCAGGCAGCCGACGAATCATCGGACCTGACGTGGAGGGATTATCCCGAACGTGAACGGTTCGTCCCCAAAGACCGCGACCGCACCGAGCGCCGCGCCCCCGGAGCCGACCGGCCCCGCCGAGCTGCGGGTCGAGATGCTCAGCCAGCCCCGCTACCTGAGCGGGGCCCGCGACCTCGTCTCCGCCGTCGCCAAGCGGCTGGGCTTCGACGACCAGTCGTGCGGGCAGATCGCCCTCGCGGTCGATGAGGCGCTGTGCAACGTCATCCGCCACGGGTACGACCGCCGACCCGACGGTCGGATCTGGCTCAGCATCTGGCCCGTCGAGCATTCGCCCAGCGAGCCGCTCGGCATGAAGATTGTCATCGAGGACGAGGCCAAGCAGATCGACCCCGAGTCGATCCGGGGCCGCGACCTCGAGGATGTCCGCCCCGGAGGGCTGGGGGTGCACATCATCAGGCAGGTGATGAACACGGTACGCTATGAAAAGCGTGAGAAGGCAGGGATGAGGCTCGTCTTGGTCAAGACGCACGCCGGTCCGGACGATCGTCGAGGCTGAGTGTCGATGCTCGAAGTCACGATTCAAGCGAACGCGAACCACGTGATCGTCACCCCGTCGGGCGACGTCGATCTGAGCTGCTCGCGCGATCTTCAGTCGCATCTCCGCCGCGCCCTGGAAGGCAAGCCCAAGTCCGTCGTGGTCAACCTCTCGAAGGTCCCGTACATGGACAGCTCGGGGGTCGCCACGCTGGTCGAGGCGATGCAGATCTCCCGGAAGCAGTCCACCAAGCTCGTCCTGTGCGAGATGCAGGACCGCGTCCGCTCGATCTTCGAGATCGCCCGGCTGGATAAGGTCTTCACGATCGTCCCGACGGTCGAAGCGGCTACCGCCGGCTGACCGGGCCGCGCATCCACCGGGCTTGGTCCCGCCCCGTCCAAGCTGTTAGATTTGAGCCATGGCCGACGCCGCCGCCTCCCGGGCGAACTTTTTCGTGCGATTGCTCCGCGCCCTGGGCGGCAAGTTTCTGGGGCTCCTCGACCACGCCGGCAGCCTCTGGTACCTGCTGGCCGACACATTCGCCTGGCTCATCCGCAGGCTCACGCAGCGGCGCGTCAGGCTGGGCAGGCCGGCGATCGTGGCCCAGATCGTCCGTGTCGGCGTGCAGTCGATCTTCATCGTCGCGCTGGTCTCGGGGTCGATCGGCCTGATCCTCGCCCTCCAGATGGCCCCGCCGCTGGACCGGCTGGGCCAGGTCGAACTGATCCCCAACATCGTCGGCGTCGCGATTCTCCGCGAGCTGGGACCGCTCATCGCCGCGATCGTCCTGGTCGGATTCGCCGGGGCGTCGATCGCGGCCGAGATCGGGACGATGGTGGTGGGGGAGGAAGTCGAAGCCCTCGAGGCCCACGCGCTCAACCCCGTCCGCTTCCTAGTCCTGCCGCGCGTGCTCGCCTCGGTCATCAGCATGATCTGCCTGGCGGTCCTCTCGAACCTGACCGCCCTGCTCGCCGCGGCCACGATGAGCAAGATCGTGCTCAACATCAGCTGGGTCACGTACTACAACAACACGCTCTCGCAGGTCGGCACCGCGGACTTCCTCACCGGGCTCATGAAGTCCGCCTTCTTCGGACTGCTCATCGGGCTCATCGCCTGCGGCAACGGCCTCAAGGTCACGGGCGGCGCCGCCGGCGTCGGCAAGGCGACCACTTCGACCGTCGTCGAGTCGGTCGTCGCGGTCATCTTCGCCGACCTGCTGTTCACCGTGATCTTCTACTCTGTCGGCTGGGCCTGAAGCCCTGAAGACGTCGCGGGCGCGCCCGCGCGGTCCGTCGTCGAGCGCGACTCACGCCCGCCGATACCCGATCGGATGCTCGATCAGTCCGTACAGCTCCCGCAGCACGGTCATGCCCAGCAGTCCGACGATCGTCAGCGCCCCCAGCAGAGCCGCCTCACGCAGCCTGCCCTGACCGAGCATCCATCCCACGCCGTACAGCGTCACCCAGAACGCGCCGTAGCGCCGCAGCTTGTCCGCCGCCCGGGCCGGATCCCGCGTCGACCGGGCCTTGTTCCACGCGAAGGCGGCGAAACACACCGCCAGCAGGACCGGCGCGAGCATCGCCATGGGCGACACCCACTCGGGCCAGAACGTGCCGGCGCGCAGCTTGCCCACGTAGATGAGCACGCCGCACCAGAACGCCCACCCGAGCCCCGCGACAAGGATCATCCGGCGCGTGAGCGCCGGACGCTTCCTGGCAAGCGCGTGCGTCACCGCCCCCAGCAGCAGCGCGTGCGTCATCACCAGCACCACGGGCCAGACGAAGACGAGGTAGCAGTTCGCCGTCATCATGTGCGCGCCGTACACGAGGCCGAGCGACACCAGCCCCACGGCCGGCACATACTTCGCCGCCGCGTTGTGGAACAGCACGCCCGCGATCGTGAACAGGCACATCAGCACCGCCGCCTGTCCCAGGAGCGTGCTTCCCAGCACCGCGATCAGGAGCGTCGCCGCCACGAGGGTCACCGCCGTATCCAGCGACAGCCGGCCCGCGGCGAGCGGCCTCTCCGGGTTCAGCAGCCGATCACGCCGAACGTCCAGCGTGTCGTTGAGCGCCGTCGCGAAGGCGAACAGCGCCACCGCATAAATCGCCCCGCCCGTCAGCAGGAGCCACAGCGGATCTTCCTGGAACAGCGGTGGGGCGAACAGCAGCTCCTGCTCGTTGGCCCGCGTCCACAGGATGATGAACCACACGTTCCCGACCGCGGCAAAGGCGGTCGTGACGCGGGTGAGCTGCAGCACCGCGCCGAGCCGGGTGAGCATCGGATCCACAGCCGCGATGATACGCCCGGGCCCAAAAGAGGCGGAGTCACGGGAGATCCGCGCGGCCAGCGCCCCGGCGGGCCCGCGGTCGTATGATCCCGACCCCATGCGCCAAGAGGCCAGAGCCGACGTGTTGCCCGCACCCCCTGATCAGCTCCGGGCCGTGGCGATCATCTGGAGCACCTACAACGACGAGATCACCAGGCCGCTCCTGGACGGCGCTGTCGAGGAGTACCGCCGCAGGACGGGGTCCGACCGCGGTTTGGTCGTGATCCCCGCGTCGGGCAGCTACGAACTGCCCCAGCTGGCCAGCGTCGCCGCTGCGACGGGCGCCTTCGACGCCGTGGTCGCGCTCGGATGCATCATCAAGGGCGAGACCTCGCACGACCAGCACATCGCCTCCGCCGTGTCGCACGCGCTCATGAACGTCTCGACGCGTTTCGATATCTCGGTCGGTTTCGGCGTTCTGACCGTCGACACCGAAGCGCAGGGACATGCCCGCGCGGGCGGCGCCATGGGCAACAAGGGGGTCGAAGCCATGGCCGCCGCCATGGAGACCGCGTGCACAGCGCTCGCGCTGCGTGCGCACGCCAAGCGATCCGGGAGCGCTGCCCGCTGACATGGCAACTCCACGCGACATCCGCCGACTGGCATTCCAGGCGATGTATCAGCTCGACGTCCGGGGCGAGCTGGAAGCCCCGTTCGTGCAGGAATCGCTCGCCGGCCTCGCCGACGAAGACCCCGCCGAGTTCAGCGACGCGGAAGTGCGCAAGGCCTTCGAGCTGGCGACGCTCGCGTTCCGCGCACGCAGAGAGGCCGACCTCGCCATCGCCGAGCTTGCCCCCGGTTGGCCCGCCCACCGCCAGCCCTCGGTCGATCGCGCGATCATCCGCCTCGCCCATTACGAGATGACCAGCGGCCGGACCAGTCCCAAGATCGTGGTCAACGAGGCGGTGGAGCTGGCCAAGAGATTCAGCACGGACCGCTCGCCCGCGTTCGTCAACGGCGTGCTGGACAAGATCCTCAAGCGCGTCCTCGCCGCCGCTCCCGCCACCGGCCCCGTCCCGAGCGCGAACGAGCCGACAACTCCGGGCGAAAACTGAGGACGCAATGGGACTGTTCAAGTCCATCTTCAGCAAGGTCAAGCAGGGGCTCGAACGCACCCGCCAGGCAGTGGTGGGGGGCCTGCGCTCGCTGCTCCTGGGCCGGAAGCTGGACGATGCCCTCATCGCCGAGCTCGAGTCGCGGCTCATCCAGGCCGACGTCGGCGTCAAGACGACCGCCCGGCTCATCGACGGCGTGCGCGACGCGTACCGCGCAGGACGCATGTCGACGGGCGACGAGGTCATGGAGTACCTCAAGTCCCAGCTCAAGGCCCTGTGGCCGGCTCAGGAGCGTGCCCTCCGCTTCGCGCCCGCGCCGGCCCCCGGTGCGCCGAAGTCCCCGACCGTCATCCTTGTCGCGGGAGTCAACGGAGCCGGGAAGACCACGAGCATCGCCAAGCTCGCCCACAGTCTTCGCAAGGACGGCCGGACCGTCCTTCTCGCCGCGTGCGATACGTTCCGGGCCGGCGCCGTGCGACAGCTTGAGATCTGGGCTGACCGGCTGGGCGTGGAGGTGGTCAAAGGGCAGCAGGGGGGGGATCCCGCCGCCGTCGCCTACGACGCCTGTGACGCCGCTCTGAAGCGCGGGGTGGACGTGCTGGTGGTCGACACCGCCGGACGCCTCCACACGCAGGACCCGCTCATGCGGCAACTCGGCAAGATCCGCGACATCCTGGCCCGCAAGATCCCCGGGGCCCCCCACGAGGTCCTGCTCGTCCTGGACGCCACGACGGGCCAGAACGCCGTCCGGCAGGCCGAGGAGTTCACCAAGGCCATCGACGTAACCGGCCTGTTTCTCGCCAAGCTGGACGGCACGGCCAAGGGCGGCGTCGTCATCGCCATCCACGAGGCGGTCCGCGTCCCGGTGAAGTTTATCGGTGTGGGCGAGACCCCGGAAGACGTCGAGCCCTTCGACCCCGACCAGTTCGTCGAAGCAATGTTCTCAGAGGGCTAGCCGGCCCGCCCGGCGCCGCCCCCGGCACCAGCATCTCTGCAACTTGTGTCATATCAAACGTGCGCGAACGAACGCCGCCTACTATGTCACGTTCGTCCCAGTCGGGGCGCGTCACGTGGAGGTAAATATGAAATCGAAGAACCTTGGCTGGCTCGGCGGGAGCCTGAAGTTGGCCGCGCTGCTCTGCCTGGCGGTCCTTCCCGCCTGCACGCTCGAGGGCGTGCGTATCCGGCGCAACGGCCTGATCTCGTCCCAGACGGTCACGATCACATCTCCTGAAGTGATCGCTCACGGCGATTTCAACGACGACACGATCCCCGACTGGATAATCTCCACGCCGTCGGGCGTGACGGTGTTTGTCACTGTCATAGGTTCAGATCCGAACCAGACTTTCCACGATGCAATCGACATCCCGTTCCCCGAGCAGGTCGGGGCTGTGAAGGGCGGGAATCTCGATCGACAGGCGATCGAAGATCTGGTCATGCAGACGCCTTCGGGGATGATCTTCGTCTTGAACCCGGTGCTGCCCAGCGCCGGAGTCCCGACCCAGTTCGTGAGCGCCCCCGTGGTCTTCGGCCCCGATTCGTTCTGCACGGACGACTTCGACGGTGACGGCGACGACGATATCGCCGTGTGCATGCAGACTTCCCCCGATCCGTCGACCCTGCGCGTGTACATCAACGCGACACCCCCCGGACAGAGCACAATTCCTGCCCACTGGCAGCTTCAGCAGACGATCCAGGACCTGCCCGCGCCAAACTTTGCGTTCGACTTCACGAGCGTGAGCGCCGGCCGGATCAACAATGATGCTCACCCGGACCTGCTCGTGTGCGGCCATGCAGGTTGCTATGCCCTCGCGGGCAACGGCGATGGCACGTTCGACCCCATCGATCCGAGCACCGGCGCGACCATCAAGGGCGGGGCGCTCTCGGCCGGCGCGGTTCCCGGCGTCACGGGCGTGATCGCCGGTTTGCTGCAAGACCTGGACCGCGACGGCGACTCCGACATGGTGCTCAACGTGCTCTCGACGCAGCCAAGCCAGATCGTTCGCTTGGGGAACGGAACGGGGACTTTCGGCCCGTCCCAGTTCTTCGGCGGCGGCGTCACGGGTCATCGGAGCCCAGTGATCGCGGATTTCAACGGAGACGGCACGCTCGACATCGTGACTTTGGTCAGCGCTTCGAGCACCACGCTCGCATCCAACCAGCTGTGCCTGACGCTCGTGAACACGGACGGCACGCTCCAGCCGACTCTGTGCACGCCCACCATGTTCCGGCCGACGTCGGCGGCGATCTTCCAGCCGGATCCGGACGAACTGCCCGGGCTGATCGTTACCGCCAAGTTCGATAATCGTGCGATGCTTCACCGCAACATCGGCGGAAGCCTCAGGGGGCTCCAGAGATTTAACGCGGCGGGCACGGGCGGTGCTCGCGACATAGCGGTCGGCGATCTCACGGGCGACGGCTATCCGGATGTCTACTTCTCGACGATGTCGTCGTTCAATCAGGTGCTCGTCAACCGTGGCGATGGATCAGGGCGCGTCGACGCCGCGCCGATCGCCGGGCGGAACGCGTCCAACCTGTCGCCCATCGTGTACGTTCCCAGGCCCGGTCTGGCGGCGGGGACTGTCGTGCTGGCGCGCGCCGCCAACAGCTCGCTGTTCTTCAGCGAGATCGTCGATAACGGTGGGAAGCCACAGTTCCGCTTCCCCTCCTCGAGCGTGCTCGCGCTCCCCGGTGTGCCGCGCGACATCATCGCGGGCGATTTCAACGGCGACAGTGTTCTCGAGCCTCTGGCGCTGCTGAGCACCGCGAACCCCGGCGTCGCCGTCGCTTTTCAGGGCGCCGCCGGTGTATTCGCGACCCCGCAGGGGTTCGATCTTTCCGGCGCAGACACTCCGCAAGGTTGGTGGACCAGCGCCGGGCTGATCGAATCCGCCGCGGGCGCGGACGGGCTCGCCGTGTGCGGCCCCGGTGGCGCCGGCGTGCTGATCAATAACGGCGCGGGCTTCGATTTCTTCCCGGCGATGGACTCGAACTTCTCGGGCGGTGTCCGCGTTGCTTCGGGCGATCTGAACGGCGATGGTCGCGCCGACCTGGTGGTGGCGCGCAGCCTCGGTGCGACCACCGGCGCCCTGGCCGTCGTGCTGGACATCGGCAGCACGGGCCAGAATCCCACGTTCGGCCCGCCCACGACGATCAACCTCATCGGTTCGCCCGGCGGCCTCGGGCTGAGCGATCTCGACAACGACGGTGATCTTGATATCGGCGTCGTGTGCAACGATGGCTCACCGACGCAGCAGTGGGCTGTAACGCTGTTGAACGACGGTGGGGGGCTGTTCCCGCCGGAGGACACGACGACGCATCTCTCGGGCACCACGCCCAGAGATTTGATCCTCGCTGACCTGCACAACCCGAGCGGCGTACGCGGCGTGCAGCCATCGACGGCCGGGGCCGAGTTTGTGATCGCATCGGGGGGTCCGCCGGCGACGAATTTCGAGGGCGTGCTGGTGCTGATGAATCAAGCTGATTTCGCAGCCCCGCCGTCCTGCCCGGGCGATGCCGACGGCGACCGCGTTGTGAACTTCGGAGATGTCGTCGCTGTCTTGCAGAGATGGGGTACGACCCCGAGTGCGTTCGGCCCCGGTGACGCCAACGGCGACGCCCGGGTGGATTTTTCCGACATCATCGAGGTGCTCAGGAACTGGGCACGGGTGTGCGTGCAGTGATCGCGCCGAGCCGCTCGCACCGATTCAAGCCCCCCCGAACACACCCCGCATCGCACGAGTCCCGGCCCTCGGGCTGGACTGTTCTCACCGATCGCCCGAGGCTGCAGCCAGCGGATTTCAGCCGGGATTCGTTTGGTACCCGGCCGATCGTTCGGTACGCTACGGAGTAATGCAAACGACCTCGCCCACAGGTCGCAGCAGCCAAACGGTCGACCGCGCCCTGTTCGAGCACATCTTGAACGTGGCGAGACGTCTTGCCGCCTCAAGCGACCTGCACGAGGTCCTGGGTCTGATCATCGACACGCTGCGCGACTCGCTGCACGCTGATCGCGTCAGCGTCTTCCAGTACGACAAGGCCGCGCACGAGCTCTTCGCCACCAAGGCACACGGGCTCTCCCAGGATCTGCGTCTTCCCGCCGACAAGGGCATCATCGGCGAGGCCGCCCGCACCCGCACCATCGTCAACATCCCCGACGCCTACGCCGACCCGCGCTTCAACCCCGCGGTCGACAAAGCCACCGGGTACCTCACCCGCTGCATGCTCACCATCCCGCTGGTCGACTTCGAGAACCAGCTCGTGGGCGTGGCCCAGCTGCTCAACAAGTCCGCAGACCACGGCGGGGTCTTCGGCCCCGACGACGAACTCATCGCCACGCTCCTGGCGGATCAGGCCGCCGTCGCTCTCAAGCGTGCCTCGCTCCTCGAGGCGCGGCGCATCAAGGAGAAGCTCGAGGCGGACCTCGACGTCGCCCGCAAGATCCAGCAGGCCTCGCTCGCCGCCAAGCTGCCCACCTTGCCGGGGTATGACATCGCGGGCCACTTCGAACCGGCCGACGAGACCGCCGGCGACGCCTACGACGTCATCGACCTGCGCGCCTGCGCCGACCAGGCGGGAACGTGGGCCGCCCGGGCCGACGCGCTGGTATTCATGGCCGACGCAACGGGCCACGGCATCGGGCCCGCTCTCAGCGTCGCGCAGGTGCTGGCGATGGTCCGCATGGGCTGCCGGCTCGGAGCGGAGCTCGACAACATCGCGCTCCAGGCCAACCGCCAGCTCTGCTGCGACCTCCCGATGGGGCGGTTCGTGACCTCGTTCATGGGCGAGCTCTCGGTCGAGCGCAACGAACTCTCGTACGTCTCGGCGGGACAGGCGCCCATCGTCTTCCTGCGCGCCCGCCCTCAGCCTGGCGAAGAGGCGGAACTCGTGCTCAACTCCAACGCCATGCCCCTGGGCATCGACGAGGATTTCCGCACGGACCGGGCGCCGGCCTTCGTCTTCCGCCCGGGCGATGTGTTCCTGATGCTCTCCGACGGCTACTACGAGGCCTCCGACGCCCGGGGCGACATGTTCGGGACCGACCGCGTGCTCGCCTCGGTCCGCGCGCACATCGAGTGCGACGCCGTGGGCATCATCGCCGCGCTCCGCAAGGACCTTGCGCATTTCTGCGGCAAGCACCCCGCCGACGACGACCGCACCGCCATCGTCATCAAGCGGCGGGGCTGAGGAGCCGCCGCTCCCCAAGCGCCGTCCGCGGGTGCAGGCAGCCAAGCGTGCCCGACAGGAGTCGAACCTGTAACCTTCGGCTTCGGAGGCCGACGCTCTATCCAATTGAGCTACGGGCACAGACTCGCGATGACCGTCCATCGCGACGGGTCATGCTACGATCAACTTCCCGCCATTTCAAAGACGACGCCCGGGCCTCCGGATGAATCTTCTCGACGTGCACGAACAGCAACAGGCCCGGTCCCGCAGCCCCTCCTGGGCCACCGCGGGACAGACGTGGGTCGACAACATCGGCGCTTCGGCGACGCTGATCGGCGTCTATTTCGTCGCCCAGGAGCTGCACGGGTTCTCGACCGGGCAGAACTTCGTGCTGGGCCTGCTCCAAGGGATCACCTACATCACCGGCGCGCTGAGCGCGGGCCCCGTCACCCGTCGACTCGCCGGGCCCGGACGGGCGATCTCAACGCGGGCCTTCCTCGCCTGGCTGCACGTCGCCCTCTTCGCGTGCACGCAGCTCCCGCTGTGGTGGTCGTCGCCGACGGCCATCTGGATCATGGTGGGCCTTTTTTCCACCCTCTCGGGCGTGCTGTGGCCCCTCGTCGAGAGCTTTCACAGCGCGGGCCGAACCGGCGCGGACCTCCGACGGGGATCCTCCATCTTCAACCTCAGCTGGGCGTCGTGCCAGGTGGTCACCTTCTGGGCGCTCGCTCCCTTCATGGCGCTCAACCCAAGCCTGGCCATCCCGGCGCTCGGCCTGTCGAACCTCGTCGCGATGCTCTTCCTGCCCTGGTTCAGCCGGGAGCCCGCGCCGCATGCCCACGATCCGTCCCACACTCCCTCGAGCGACCACCGGCAGGGCCTCCGCCGGCTGCTCGAAGGCCATCGGTTCCTCCTCATCCTGAGCTACGTCGTCTACTCGGCGCTCACGCCCATGCTCCCGATCCTGATCGAGCGGCTGAGCGTCCGCGACGGATGGGCCACCGTCCTTACGTCCGTCTGGATGTTCACGCGCGTGCTGGCATTCTGGATCATGGGGCTGTGGTCGGGCTGGCAGGGACGGGCCGTCACGCTCGTGTGGCCAGGAGTGCTGCTCACCGCTGGGTTCCTCGTGTGTGCGCTCGCGCCCTCGGCGGCTGTCCTCGCCGTCGGCCTCGCGGTGTTCGGCACCGGCATGGGCGCGATTTATTCCACCGCGTTCTACTACGCCATGGAGGTCGGCGCGTCGGGCGTCGACGCGGGCGGCAAGCACGAGGCCCTGATCGGACTGGGGTATCTGGGAGGACCGGCGCTCGGAGTGGGCGCCGGGCTGATCGTCGGTTCGACGTCCCGACCCGGGACCGACGCCCTGGCGGTCGCGCTGGGGGTCACTGTGCTGGCGGCGGCGACCGCGGCCCTCATCGCCCTCCGTGTGCGCACCGTCCGGCCCGGCACGCCCGCCCGCTCAACCCACTAAAAAACAACCCCAGGCCTGCATGGCTGCAAGCCCGGGGCGTTGAGTAAGAGGGAAGCCTCGGTTAAGTGCTCCCGGCGGCTGGCACCGGCAGCGATACCCCTGTCCCAGACGCGAACAGGGTCCAATCAACACATGTCGACTTCGGGGAGAAAGAACGCGTGACCCCTCCAGCCGACATGAAGCATACATTTCGCCTGACCCCCGAGCAAGGAATCGACCCCTCGAGTCAGACGGTTTCTTCACACAGACAACGGCGATACGACGCCGAGATTCCGCCGGTTGCCGCAACATGGTCGGAATCCCGGGTTCGACGGGTCCCAGTCGGAGGGGACAACATCCGGAAACCACGGATCCCGTCGCCCGGCCCGCTCCGCCGTCTTTACCCAGATTCACCGCGGGACCGACGGTGCGACCGGAGACCGGCCTTCGCCGATCGCTGTCGCAGCACCCGTCTGGGTGATCTGGTCGACGAAGCGTGAATACTCGCTCTGGGCCGTGGACAGATCGGCGTTGAAATACGTAAGGAAGACGCCGGGGCCCGTCCGAGAAGCCAGGGCTCGCCTCTGCTCGGCGTCGTCGCGGTCCGCCGTGACGGTCTCGTTGAGAGTGCCGGCCGAGGCGTCCGCGATGACGCGGTGCAGGCCCGCGCGGTACTTCCCGCCCTCGCCCTCGTTGAGGAAGTGCACGAGCGCCCAGAGCTGCGCATAGAAGGTCAGCACGCGCTGGTCCGTGAACTGCAGGAAGTCCTGGGGCCGGCCGTCCAGCAGCTCGTCGAGGGGCATCAGCTTGCCCTCGTTGCGGGCCGTCCGGAGCTGATTGAACCGCTGGACGTTCGCCCAGGCTCGGAACACGGGCGTGTTTTCCTCCCAGCGGTGGCCCTCCATGTAGGTAGCCATGCCCTCCTCGAGCCACACGGGCAGCGGCTCGTTGAACACGCGCTGGGTGTATTGGTGCCACCCCTCGTGGCCGGCGATGGCGAGCGTGTCGAAGAGCCCGATGTTGTAGAAGACGCCGATGCCGCGTGACGCGTAGCCGCCGCGGGGGATTTTGAGAAGGGCTTCGGCCTGGGGGCCCATGAGCTGCTGCGTCAGCCGCTCCCACTGCGGGCGGTTGGCCATCAGGTAGGTGTCGAGCCTCTGCGTGGGGGCCGGCAGCGGCACGATCGCCGTTCGGTAGTGCGCCAGCGCGTGCTCCAGGAACCCGGCAAGCCGGGCGCTCATCACGCGGTCTTCCGTCGTGCTGTAGAGGCGATAGTTGGGCGTGCGAATGATCTCGCCGTCGGCCGTTGTGTACCGCCAGGGCTCGCGCGAGAGGATCGCCGGGGCAAAGCGGGCCCCGCCCGCGGAGGCGGTCCCCTCGCCCGAGGCGGAAGCGCCGGCGGCGGACGCGGGGAGGGAGGCCGTGGGCGCTCCCGACGTGTCCGGCTTGGGCGGCGCGCAGCCCGCCGACAACGTCAGCGCCGCCAAGGCGCCTAGCGCGGCCCGGCGAAGGAGAACGGGGCGTCTCGTCTGATCGGTCGTCATCACTCCGCTCCCTTCCATCGGGCGACAGCCGCCCGGTTCAACACTCGTCACGCTCCCAGCTGCGAGAGCCTGAGCTTCAGGGCGTCCCGCTCGGCGATTTTCTGCGAAAGCTGGTCTCTCGTCTGCTGGACCAGGTGGGGCGGGGCCCTGTCGGCGTACCCGGGATTTCCCAGGCGTGTTTCGAGCGCCGCAATGTCCTTCTCCAGCTTGCTCAGCGACTCGGACAGACGCTGCCGCTCCGCGGACGGGTCGACCGCGTCGGCCAGGTCCGAGAGCGCGGCGTCGGCGCCCTCGAACACGAACGGGGCCGCCCCCGCCGGCGCGGGCCCCGGGGCCAGGTCGGCGCCGCTCAAGGCTTCCACGACCCCCGCCCAGCCGCGGACGTCGTCCGCGAGCGACGGGCCCGCGTGCAGCTTCACCCGGCGGCGGGGCTCGACCCCCTTGGCCGAGCGCACCTGCCGGATCTGCTCCACCAGGGCCTGCAGCCTCGCGAACGAGCGCTCCGCGTCCGCGCTCTCGAGCGACGGATCCGCCGCCGGCCACGCCGCGACGCACACCTGCTCGGACTCGGGGATCAGCAGGCCCTCCAGCGGCGCCCGCGGAACACGCCGGAGCGCGCCGTGCAGCACCTCCGTCACGTACGGCGCGATCGGGTGCAGCAGGCGCACGATCGACTCCAGAACCGCGCCCAGCACGGCCCGCTGCTCAGGAGAGCTCCTGACCGTCGGCTTGATCGCCTCCAGATACCAGTCGCAGAAGTCGCGCCAGAACAGGTCGTACACGAGTTCGGCGTACTGCGCGAACTGGTACTGCGCGATCGCTCCGTCGATCTCACGGATCGTGCGCGTCAGCCGCGAGAGCATCCAGCGGTCGGGCAGCGAGAGCTTCGCTGCACGCACGGCGCCCGGCGCCGCTTCTCCCTCGAGATTCATGAGCGCGAAGCGCGTCGCGTTCCACAGCTTCGTGCAGAAGTTGCGGCCGGCGTCGAACCGGGTCGACCCGTTGCGGGCCTGCGGCGCGTCGTCCGTGGGCTTCACAGAGCCCGACGAAACGCCGTAGGCGCTCACGCTGGGCTTCGCGCACCTGGGGCACGACTGCCGGGGCGCGGCGACCTTGTACCCCGCGGGACTCGTGATCCACGCGGGCTCGAATCCTTCGCCGCAGTGCGGGCACACCAGGTCCACCGGCATGCGCACGTCCTGCGTTCCGGTCGCGGTCTGGACAAGGACCAGCCGCAGCGCATCCGTGCCGTGCGAGTGCACAATGTCGAGCGGGTCGACGCCGTTGCCCAGGCTCTTGGACATGCGTTGCCCGTGCCCGTCCTGCACGACGGCGTTGATGTAGACGTGCCGGAAGGGGACGGGCCCGCCCCCCTTGCCCGACGATCCGTACGAGGCATCGCCCGACTTGGTTGCCGGATGCCCCTCGGGCAGCAGATAGCGGTTGAACATTGTCATCCGCGAGACCCAGAGCGTGATGATCTCCCGCGCGGTCGCCAGCACCGCCGAGGGGTTGAACGCCTCCAGAAGCCCCTTCATCTCAGGCGGCGGCGCGGGCCAGCCCAGCGTGGACATGGGCCACAACGCCGAGCTGAACCACGTGTCCAGAACGTCGGGGTCCCGCCGAAGCTGCGCGGCTTCGAGCGCCCGGATGAGCGCGGCGTCGCCCTCCGAGCGGACGCACACAAACGCGGCCTCGCCGTTCTCATGGAGCACGGCCCGGTCGCTGTCGACGCCTTCGAGTGCCCGCCGCGCGGACTCCGGAGAGCCGCTCCACACCGGGATGCGGTGACCCCACCAGAGCTGACGGCTGATGCACCAGTCGCGGAGATTCTCATGCCAGGTTTCGAAGGTCCTGGCGAAGCGCTCCGGGAAGAAACTCAGGGCCCCGTCGCCGCCCCCCTTCGTCGCGCGACCGGCGTCGGCGGAGCTCCGCTGCGCCGGATCCATGGCACGCAGAGCCGCGCCGCGCAACCGATCGTCGGTCACCCGGCAGTACCACTGATCGCTGAGGTAGGGCTCGATGGGCACGTGGCTGCGGTAGCTGTGGCCGACCGAGTGGCGGTACTCCACCTGCTTCTCGAAGAGCGGGCCGTTGGAGTCCGCGACGTGCCGCGCCTTGAACTCCGCGATCACCTTCTTGCGGGCCTCCTCGCGCGAGAGCCCCACGAAGAGGTGCGCGTCGCCGACGTCGGTCCAGCCGTGCTTGTCGGAGATGGAGGCGTCGGGAGCCATCACGTTGATGATCTTGAGGTCGTGCCGGCGCCCGATCTCATAATCGTTGGGATCGTGAGCCGGCGTGACCTTCAGGAAGCCGGTCGCGAAGCGGGCCTTGGGGTCGACGGCTTCGCCGCGCTTCTCCGCGTCTTCCGCCTGCTCCTTGGTGACGGGCATCACGACGTACTCGTCTTCGATGAGCGGGATGATCCGCCCGACGAGCGGAAGCTGGCAGGAGAGGTGACGCAGCGACGCCGCCCGGGGATCGCGCGGGTGCAGCGCCACCGCCGTATCGCCCAGGTACGTCTCGGGGCGGGTGGTCGCGACGGTGACCCACGCCTGCTCGTCGTCGGGGTGACTCTCGGCGCCCGGATAGCCGCGCGCGGCCAGCTCGCCCCAGGTGACCGGCGCGTACTTGAGACCCGCGAGGGTGGCGGGGAGCGCTTTCTTCTGGTTGTGCCGGTCGATGCCATCGGTCACCTGCACCAGCGGGTAGCGCAGGTAGTAGAAGAAACCGTCGACTTCCTCCATCTCGACTTCGTCGTCGGCGAGGGCGGTCTGCGTGGCGGGGTCCCAGTTGACCAGACGCTTGCCGCGATAGATCAGCCCGTCCCGGAAGAGCCGGAAGAACGCCTCGCGCACGGCGCCGGCGCACACGTTGTCCATGGTGAAGCGCTGGCGTCGCCAGTCGCAGGAGCAGCCGATCGCCTTGAGCTGATCGGTGATGACCGCTTCGTACTCGTCCTTCCACGCCTGCACGCGCGCCACGAACTCCTCGCGGGCGAAGTCGGTCCGTCGCTTGCCCTCTTCTTTGAGCAGGCGCTGCTCGACGACCGTCTGCGTGGCGATGCCGGCGTGGTCCGTCCCCGGCATCCAGAGGACTTCAAAGCCCTTCATGCGGTGGGCCCGCGCCAGCACGTCCTGCAGCGTGTTGTTGAGCGCGTGGCCCAGGTGCAGCCGGGCCGTGACGTTCGGCGGGGGAATGAAGATGCTGTAGGGGGCCCGCCCGTCGCGCAGCACCCGCAGCGGATCCGCGTGGAACGCGCCGGATGACTCCCACCTGGCGCGGACGGACGCCTCATGCTCCGAGGGCTTGTACTTCGCCGGCAGCGGGCTGGAGTCGGGACGAGCGGTGGGGGAGTTCGCGCCTGACATGCTGCGTGCGAGTGTAGCGGGCGCGGCGCGAGAGCCACGGGGGTCCGCGGGCTTCGTGTACGCTCGTTCCATGCACCGGGACCGGTCTCAGGCATCTCGATCCTCGCTCCTCGCCGCCGGCGCTCTGGCGATCCTCGCCATCGGCCTGCTGGCGCTCGGGGGCTGGACCGTCGTCCGTCTCATGCGTATGCCCGCCGCGGCCACCGGCGCCCCGCCCCCGGGCGAGGCGCCGGACGCGCTCACGCCGCAGACGATCGAGACCGTGCTCGCCGCGGCCCGCGCCTATCTCAGCAACGGACAGCCCGGGAGCGCCGAAGTCATCCTGCGCGAGGCCGTCACGCACTCGCCCGACAGCCAGCAGCTGCTCCTCCTGCTCGGCGAAACGCTGATGCACCTCAACCGGCTCGATGAGGCGTACGACGCGTACACCAAGGCCGTGTTCATCGGCCCCGATCATCCCGAGTACCGCCACGTGGCGGGCACCATCGCGTCGGCTCTCAACCGTCCCGAGGACGCGGAGATCCATTTTCTCAAGGCCCTCTCCCTCAACCCGTCCAATCCGAAGTACGCGCTCTACGCCGCCCAGGTGCAGCGTCGGCTGGGAAAGATCGACGCCGCACGGGCGAATCTTGTAGTGGCGACCAAGCTCGACCCCAGCCAGGCGACAGCCTGGGGCTCTCTCGCCGCGATCGCGCTCGATGAGAACCGCCCTTCGGTCGCGCTCCAGTACGTCGCTCATGCGCGCCGGCTGGAGCCCGAGGCGGCGGTGTGGCGCCTGCTCGAGTCCAAGGCGCTGCGGCGCGACGGCCGGGCCGAGGACGCGCTCGGCGTGCTCCGGGAGCTGCCCGAAGCTCAGCGGACCTCGGACCCGGCGGTGCTGGAGGAGATGGCGCTGTGCCTGGGGATGCTGCAGCGTCCGGCCGACGCGGCCCGGCTCTACGTGACGGCGACCGCCGCCGCCCCCGACAATCCCCTGCTGGCGTACGAGGCGGCGGTCTGGCTCGACCGCGCGGGCGACCGCGCGCAGGCCCTGCTCTTTGCCCGCAGCGCCGCGCTCGCGGGGAACGAAGACGCCAGGCGGCTCGTCCGCCTCTGGGAAGCCACTCCCTGACGGGGCGTCCGCCGGACCCGGGCTTACACTTCCCGCATATGTCCGGCACGCTGCGCATCAACGAGGTCTTCTTCTCCATCCAGGGCGAGAGCTCCTGGGCGGGCAAGCCCTGCGTCTTCATCCGCCTGGCCGGGTGCCACCTCCGCTGCGCATACTGCGACACCGAGTACGCGTTCCGCGAGGGAACCACCGAAGAGATCGATCAGCTGGTCGACCGCGCCCTGGCCTACCCCTGCGACCTTGTCGAGATCACGGGCGGCGAGCCGCTGCTCCAGACCCGCGTTCACGAGCTGATGCGGCGTCTGTGCGACGCGGGCCGCACCGTCCTGATCGAAACCAGCGGCGCCTGCGACATCGACGGGGGCGGCGCGTGCGACGGACGCGTCATCCGCATCATGGACCTCAAGACCCCCGGGAGCGGCGAGGTCGACCGCAACGACTGGGCCAACATCCAGCGGCTCCGCCCGTCGGACGAGGTCAAGTTCGTGATCTGCGACCGCGCGGACTACGAGTGGGCTCGCGCCGTCATCTCTCAACACAACCTGACGCGCCGCGTCCGCGAGGTGCTGATGAGCGCCGTCTTCCATCAGCCGCGTGGGCTGGAGATCGCGGGCATGCAGGGGCTGCCGCTGCGCTCGCTGGCGGAGTGGATCCTCGCCGACGGGCTGAAGGTCCGGATGCAGACGCAGCTTCACAAGTTCATCTGGGAGCCGGCGACGCGGGGCGTGTGAGCGGGCTGCGCCTGGGCTGGGGCGTGCACGTCGCCGTCTGGCCGTCGGGCCCGGTCAGCTCGACGGTGCTGCTGCCCGCGTCGATCGACTCTACGCGCCAGCCCGGGGCCGGCGACTCGCCCACGCGGTACACGCGGCCGTTGATGACCGCGACACCGCCTCGGGGCCCGGCCATGATCGTGGTCGCGACGAAGCGCGGCGGCTGCCCGGCCGGAGCGGGACGCGCGGCCGGTTCTGCCGGAGCTTGCTCGGCGGGCTGTTCCGCCGCGATCGCCGGCGGATGATTCATCGGTGAGCGAGTCACAACGTCCGCGCTCTGTTCCGCGATCCACCCGAGCGCCGCCTTCTGCTCGGGCGTGAGCGCGGGCTCGGTCGCCGCCTGGAGTGCGGGCGGCGCGGCCGGGGCCGGCAGGGCCGCGGTCGCCGGAGAGGGCCCGATCGTCAGCGACGCCCTCAAGAGGAGCACGACGATCGGGGGGCCGGCCAGGGCAGCCGCCACGAGCGTTTCGGAGCGCCGCGCACTGCTCATGGCGTCGCCTCGGCTTCCAGAAGGTCCAGCGCGTGCGCGATCGCCCGCCGCGCCGGATCCGCGTCGAACCAGTCATGACGCGTGTTGATCGTGAGGTCAACGATCGGATGCGCGGTGTCGCCGGCCGGCCGGATCTCCACCGATTCGATCATCGTGAAGCTCGTCGGGCTCGCAAGCGACGCCAGAAGCTGCACGGCTCCGTGGTAGGGCGCTGAGCCGCTGATGGTGTACCCGAGCGTCCGCCCGCCGACCCGCGTCGACGCCGCCCCGACGTCGCGTCCCTGCAACTGACGGAGCTCCACCCCCGCCTGATCCGCCGCGAGCGTCAGAGCGGCAAAGAGCGTCGTCTCGTCCTGGGCGTTCGCGGACCGCCGGGCGACGGCCTCGACCCGCGACAGCCGCTCCAGCAGCTCGCGCCTGAGCCTGTCGCGGTCGAGCTGCGCCGCCGCGGACCGGGCCTGGCTCTCGGCGGCGCGCAGCTCATCGAGCCGGCGCTGCATCGGATCCGTGAGCCCGAGCGACACGCCGACGCACGCCGACAGGCCGATCAGCGCCTCGGGGATCAGCTTGCGGACGATCCCGCTGCTCATGGCTCACCTCCGGGCTCCGCAGCCGCCGTGTCCCCCGCTGGCAGCCGGTCGGCGGACATCGACGGGACGGAGATCACCGGCGCGTGCGTCCGGAACTGCTGGCTCGACGACGCGTCCTGCTGGTCGCTCCGCGCCGCCTGCCGGAGCTGCAGGTCGCCGAGCAGGGGCGTCTGCGCCAGGTCCTGGAGGAATCGCGTGAGCAGCGCTGGCGCGGGCTGGGCGTGCCCCGCCGCGTCGACGAAGCCCGACAGCGTCATGCCCGCGCCGCCCTCCCGAGTGTCGAAGCTGATGCCCGAGACGCGCACGTGCTCCGGTGCGGTCCGCGCGATGTGCGAAAGCAGCGGCGCCCACGGCGGCTGCGCGAGCGTGCGCGATGTCACCTGCGCGCTGAGCGCGTCGCTCGCCTGCCGGGCCGCGGCCAGCTTCTCCGGAAGGTCCGTCGGGACTCCCGATGTCGCCGGCCGAGCCTTCATCTCGGCGAGGTCGAGCGCGGTCAGCGCCGCGTCGGCGCACACGATCATCCCCGCGGCGGCGAGCCCGACGCGCAGCGCCTTGCGTGCGCGCCGCGCCACGACCTCCTCGCGGTGCGACCGGCGCCAGACGGTCACCGGCGGAGCCGCCATCTCGAGCAGCGCGGCGATGAGGCCGTTCTCCGTGCTCAAGCGGTCGACCGCGGGCGCGGCTCCGTCCTCGTGGACCTGATCCGGGCCTCCGAGCGCCTGAGCGGCGAGGACCCGGCTCAGATGCCGCACGCTCGCGCCGGGCCCGGCGATCCGCAGCCGGACCTTCTGCCGCTCCGCCTCGGTCAGGCCGAACCGCAGCGACTGCTTGATCTCGACGCTCAGCCGCTGCAGCACGGGCTGAATGAGGGGCAGCACGCTCGCACCCTTCAGGCCCCGCTCCGCGTCGATGACATCGTCGCGCTGCGGGATGCCCGCGCGGATCAGGAACTCCCGCGCCTGGTCCCGCGAGAACGCGCCCTGCGCGCTCCCCGCGCCGGCGGGAGCCCGGCAGAGCGCCTCGACAAGCGACTCCGTGCCCAGCGAAATCATCCGCGCGAAGCGCAGGCGTGCGCCGTTCCCCGCGGCGAACACCGACCGATCTTCCCCCATCCACAGAACTGCCGACGCCTCTTCCTGAGGCCGCGCCGCCCGCAGCTCAGCGATCGCCGCCGCCGCGGCCAGGGCGTCGCCCGGGATCACGACGGGGCTCCGGGCGCCGCAGCCGCGAGCGACTGACTCGAGGGCCTCGAGAGTGCTCTCGGCTTCCGCCGCCGCGAGCGTCCACCGCTGCGGCGCATGCTCCGCGCCGCCTTCTCTGTCCCGGAACAGGGGCCGAGTCTCGACCTCGCCCAGCACGACGCTCGCCGGAGCCATCCCGACCACCGCCAGTTCGGCGGCGCCGCAGGCCCCTTCCTGCCCCGCGCTCGCCGGGCAGGAATGCACCGTCACGACGCCCGAGGGCGAATGCACGATGAGCGAGGCCTCCAGGCCCTCGCCCCCGAGCTGCCGCACCATCTCGGCGATCACGCCGCCGCGCCGCAGCAGCGCCGCGGGCCACTGCTCCGCCCAGTCGCCCGGATCGAAGCGGACCGCGTGGGCCTTTTCCACGCGCCCGCCGCGCACCACCGCCGCCTCGCCGCGCGATGGAGTGAGCTCAATCACCAGGCGGCGCGGCACGGTCGCTCCTTTCCGGGAAACCCGCACGTCTTCGCTCGTGTCGGAGCCGGCGTGCGTTCACTATCGACCGGAGCCGCTCCGCCCTTCTCCGACCCGCGCGCAAGCCCGGCCCCCGCTCCGGAGCACGCGTCGCCTCCGAGCGTTATCGGGACCCGAGATGGACCGAGCGCCTTCGTCATCCGCTCACTCCACTTCGATCAGCACGCGCCGCTCCGTGCGGTCTGCTCGACCGGTCACGGTGATCCGAACAACACCGTCCGCCTCCGTTCGCGTCGCGACCAGCCGGGCGACGCCCAGCGCGGGATCGCTCGCCTCGTTCATGTCCGCGGAGATCGAGCCGATGCCGCCGTCGGCGTCGACGTCCGTGTTCAGCGCCAGTTCCCGGTACGCGAGAGCGGCCCCGGCCTCCGCCGCGTAGAACGCCCGCGTCGTCTGCACCCGCTGCAGCGACAGGTCCTGCTCGCGACCGCCCCCGAGAACCATCCCCGCGATCACCATCTGCGTGATCGCCAGCAGGATGAGGATCGCGCCGGCGGCCGACCCGCGACGTTCGCCCTGCCTTCGGTTGCGACGTCTCATGGGCCCACCTCTCTGCCCATCGCTCTCAAGAAGACCTTGGTCGACAGCGTCTCCGACACGCCCTGCCGCGACACGGTGACGCTGAGGCGCACACGCCGCACCAGCGGCAGATTCAGAGCGCTGACGGGCGTCGCGATCGGCTGGTTGTCCTCATCAAAGGGCTGGACCGTGAACGCCGTCACATCGGAAAGAATGGGCGTCGAAGCCTGACCGCCGAATCCCAGCATGAGCTGCGACCCCGAGCGCCAGACCAGCGCGCCTCCGTCGGCATCGGTCCACGCGATCCGCTGCGCCGTGATCGATGTCAGGTGCGGGGCCTGCCCGTCGGGCCGTGCCGGCATCGAGCGGAGCAGCCTCTCGACGGGATCCAGCGCCGCCGCCGCCTGGGCATGCAGCTGCGCCGCCGTGCTGGTGACGCGGAACGTCTCCGACGCCCGGTAGAGCAGCGTCGAGACGACGGAGCCCATCGCCGAAAGCACCGCCATGCAAGCGACGGCCTCCATCAGCGTGAAGCCGCGCCGCGTCCGGACCGGGGGATGAACTGTCACGGCGCTCATGGCTGGTCCGTCACCGCCGTTTCGATGACGATGGACTGAAGGCCTCGGATCGGATCGTTCCAGCTCACGGTGACCGCGATGCGCTTGTATCCCGCGCCCGCGGAAAGCAGATCGGCCCCGGTCTCAACGACGCTCACGCTCCGCGAGAACTGCGGCGAATCCGCCACCGCCGGTTCGTCGGGGTAGCTGGACTCGTCGACATAGGCGTAGCCACGGGTCGTGCTGTGCCGGTCCGCGATGATGTCCTCGAGCTTCTCGGTCGCCAGCCAGCGGGCCCGGGACACAAGCGTCGCCGACACGCTCCGGACCGCGGAGTCGCGCACCGCGAGCAGCGCCGGCGGCACGAACACCGCGAGCACCACCAGGACGGCGATCGTCTCCACGAGCGTGAATCCGCGCCGAGTGCGCTCACGGTGTGTCAAGACTCACCATCCCGTTCCCGGCGCTCACCGTCACGACCGACCCGGCGCTGAGCGTCGCCGAGCCGTCGGAGACCAGCGGGCTCGCCGCTCCGCTCAGCGGGCGGCCGAGCCAGTCGAAGCCCACCTCGCTCGTGCCCCCGAAGTCCGCGGAACTGACGCTCACCCCCGCCGCCTCCTCGATCCCCAGGCGTCGCACGAGCGGCCCCTGCGCCGCGACATCGGTCAAAGGCGCCGCCAGCCCGCGCGACGGCGCGCCCGAGGGCTCCTCCAGCAGGCTGTAGCTGTTCGCCGCGAGGTTGAACACGACCCAGTGCCTCCGGCCCGTTGCCAGCGATCGTTCACGTGCGTACTCGATGTCCCGCCAGAGCGCCCGAGCCGCGGCCGCTTCGCGCGCCCGGTCGAAGGATCCAAGAGCGCTGATCGCCGTCGCGCCCAGGATCGACATCACGAGCATGACCGCGATCAGCTCGATCAGTGTGAACCCGCGCGAGGGGCGCGGCGGGCGATTCACAGCTCGTTGGCCTGGAAAACGCCGCCCGCCGGATCGGTCACCGTCGTGTTGTCGCCGCTGTTGGCGTAGAAGCCGCAGACGGGCGGATTGGCGGTGTTATCGACGTAGTACCTCCAGCCGGCCGTGCCCGCGACGGTGCGCGCCGTCCAGGAGCCGCTGTCGGCGGTCGTCACCGAGTTCAGGCTGTTGTAAGGATTGGCAGGGAATCGGCCTTCCACCACTGTCCCCTCGGTCGTCAGTTGAACGAGCGTGGGATACGCCGGTGTTCCCGTCAGCGACGAGTTCGCGTAGAAATTGGCGATCGCCGTCCGAACGTTGCCCAGCAGGCCCTGCATCGCCGCCGAGCGGGCTCGAGTGCGATAGTCGATGTAGCGGGGCACGGCTGTTGCCGCGAGCACCGCGAGCACCACCATCACCGCGATCAGCTCGATCAGCGTGAAGGCCCGCATCGGAGTTGTCCGCCGTTCGCACGCGAAAACCATGCTGCGCACCTCATCGAGAATGACAGAGACTCTGCGATCCGGACGCCACACATCCCCCTGAACAAGTATCAGTCCGATTGCCTATGTTTGTTCGCCTACTTCATCCAACAACCTTGACCATGTCCCACATCGGAAGAAATATGGCTAGAGCAACCACAAGCACAATCCCGGTAATCAGCACAATCAGCACAGGTTCGATCACAACTGAAAGATTCTTTACCATATGCCTTGTCTCCCGGTCGTAATGCGCGGCGATGATGCCGCACATCCGGGGCAGCTCCGCCGCCTCTTCGCCCGCGGCGAGCATCCGCTGCGCAAACGGCGAGAACGCCGTACACCGCGTCAGAGCGTCGCAGAGCTTCCCACCTTGGCGAACCTGCTCGATGAGCACTCGGACATCGCTGCGCATCGCCGCAGTCCCCGCCGCTCGGCCCGCCAGCTCCAGGCATTCGATCAGCGTGAGCCCGGCGGAGAGGGTCACGCCCAGGACGTACGCAAAGCGCGACTGCGCCACCCCCGAGAGAATGGCGCCGATCACGGGCATGCGACCCGCGACGCGCTCAACGACGCTGCGCGAGAACGGCCCCCGCCCCGACCGCACGGCGAACGCTCCCACCGCCGCCAGCGCAAGCCACACGAACCAGAACGACTGCATGGAGCGCCCGACGTCGACCAGCACCCGCGTCAGCACGGGCAGCTCCAGCCCGCGCGATTCGAACATCGTCGCGAACTTTGGAACGACGAAGCCGATCAGGAAAACGACCGCCCCTGCCAGCACCGACGACACGCACGCCGGGTAAATGAAGCTGCCGCGCACCAGCCGCGTCGTCTCCGCGGATTGCTCGAGCAGCTCCGAGAGGTTCTCGAGCACCTTGACAAGGTTCCCCGACTTCTCCGCCGCGTGCACGGTCTCGATGAACACCGGGCCGAACACAGATTCGTGAGCGCGCATCGCCGTGACCAGCGGCTCGCCCGACTCCACCCGCGCCGCAAGGTCCGAGATCACCGCCCGGAACCCGGGATCGCGCTCCTGTTTCGCGATGCTCATCAGCCCGTCGCTGATCGAGATGCGCGCCGAGACCAGCACGGCCAACTGATACGTGAAGTGCGCCAGCTCGCGCGCAGCGACCCGGCCTCGCCTCCCGCTCCCGCGGTCCGCCCCTTCGCGGAGCGAGACGGGCGTCAGCCCCAGAGCCGCGATCTTGCGGATCGCTTCCTGGCGGGTCGCCGCGGGCACGCTGCCCCCCCGCGTGGACCCCGCACGGTCGAGCGCCGTGTAGTGGAACGTCAGAGAAGTCATGCGCACTTCCTCGCCGCCGCGCCGGGCGGCGTCTCGGCCTCGGCGTCCGAGGCGTGCACCGCGACCACCCGCGCAACCTCTTCCAGCGTCGTCAGGCCGATCAGCGCCTTGTCCAGCCCGTCGCGCCACATGGGCCGCATGCCCGAGGCCGCCGCCGCCGAACGGATCCGCGCCACGCCGCCTCCCGCTTCCACCTCCCGCTGCACCGACGGCTTCAGCCGCAGAATCTCGTAGACCCCCAGCCGCCCCTTGTACCCGGCGCTCGCGCACCGCCCGCACCCCGCGCCGCGCACGAATCCCGAGGCGTCCGCCGGCAGTTCAAAGAGTGCGGCGTGCATCCGATCGGGCGTCGCCGGGCGAGCGCACTCGGGGCAGACGCGGCGAACCAGCCGCTGCGCCACGACCCCCAGCAGCGCCGCGTTGATGGCAAAGCCGGGGCACCCGAAGTCGCGCAGCCTCGGGATCGCGCCGGCGGCGTCGTTCGTGTGCAGCGTCGAGAGGACGAAGTGCCCGGTCAGCGCCGCCTGCACCGCGATCCGCGCCGTCTCTTCGTCCCGGATCTCGCCCACGAAGATCACGTCCGGATCCTGCCGCAGCATCGAGCGCAGCGCGCCGGCGAAGGTCATCCCGATGTCGGCGTTGACCTGCACCTGCCTCACCCGCGGCATCCGGATCTCGACCGGATCCTCGATCGTCATGATGTTCCGCTCGACGGCGTCCAGCTTCTTCAACGCCGTGTACACCGTCGTCGTCTTGCCCGAGCCCGTGGGGCCCGTCACCAGCAGCATCCCGTGAGGTGACACCAGCGCCGTCTCCAGCGCCCCGCAGTCCTCCGCGCTCATCCCCAGCTCGCTGAGCCCCCGCAGCGAATGGTTCGACGTCAGGATGCGCAGCACCGCGTTCTCGCCGCACACCGTCGGGATGATCGACAGCCGCACGTCCACGGGATGATCGTGATGCACGAAGCGGAACTTGCCGTCCTGGGGACGGCGCGTCTGAGTCAGGTCGAGGTTGGCCATCACCTTCAGACGCCGCACGAGCGCCGAGTGCGCGGAGAGCCCCGGCCCCTGCTGGGGCTGGAGCGCGCCGTCGATCCGGTAGCGGATCTGCAGCTCGTGCTCGTCGGGCCCGATGTGGATGTCCGACGCGCCCCGCTCGATCGCCTGGGCGATCAGCTGGTTCACCGCCGCGACGATCGGCTCCTTGCCGGTGGTCAGCGACGCGGCGGACTCGACCGTCGTCGCGCTTGTCTCGCTCGTCAGCGCGTACGCCCGCTCGATCAGCCTCCGCAGCGACGCCGGGTCGCAGTGCACGGGCTCGACATCCATCTTGAGCACGGCCCGCAGCTGATCCACCGCCCGCAGGTCGAGCGTGTCCGCCATCGCGACCGTGGCCAGCCCGGGGAAAACGAACAGCGGAAACGCCGTCAGCGATTCCGCAAGCGAGCGCGGCAGGAGCCCCGTGTGCGCAAAGTCGATGTCATAGTGGGCGAGGTCGACGAATGGCGCCTCGCACGTCTCCGCGCGCACGATCGCCAGGTCGCGCGCGCTCAGCAGCCCCCGCTGCACCAGCACGTCGCAGACGCTCTGCCCCGTCTCGGACGCCGCCCGGCGAGCGTCGTCAACCGTCGGCCGGTCGACGCGACGCTCCTCCATCAGCGCGGCGATGACGAAGTCGTCGTGCTCAGGCACCGCGATCCTCCCCCTCGACGCGGGCGCCCGCACGGGAAAGCTTCAGCAGCGCCTCGAGCGTGCGCTCGTCCGGCCGGTCGGCGAACGCGGCCCCGAGGTCGTACGCCGGTTCGCGCCCGATCATCGTCGCCCGCTGCACGCGGACCCGTCCTTCGAAGACGTGCCCGCCCGCTCCGCCGTCCGGGCTCGGCACCCGGACCATCAGCACGCACTGCTTCGGAAAATAGACCGGCGAGCGGAGCCCCACGCCGCCGCCGCTGCAGTCCGTCAGCTCGGCGTCGACAGAGCCCGACCCGTTCCCCACGCCCCGGGCCAGCCGCAGCAGATCGCGCATCTCCGGCGCCGGCTCGATCACGGCGCGCAGGCTGCAGCGCACGCGTTCGTGCTCACGGACGACAAGCCGTTCTTCCGCTGGATGCATGGCCGCTCCGAACTCCTTGGAGTCGTGGCTGCATCGGACCGGAATGCCCGGATATTGAGCCTGCCCGCGCGGTAGGGATCCCGCAGGACCAGCATGAACCGTGCGGCAGAGCGCTCGGCACTTATCGGACCGCGCGCCGCCGAACCGCCGCGCGTCAGTTGCCCTTGGACTCTTCGGACCGCTCTCGCGTCGACTGCTCGAGACGCCGCAGGTCGCCGCGCAGCCGCTCGATCTCCGCCTGGGCCGCATCGACCGAGTCGGAGCGGTCGAGCCGCGCCCGAAGGCGTTCCTCGGCTCGCTCGGCGCTCTCGCGCGTCTGGAGGGAGCGCGTCGATGTCGCCAGGCGCCGCAGGTCCGCCAGGGCGTCCCGCTCGCCGATCTCGACCAGCGCCGCGATCGCCGCGCGCTGCGCCCGCTCCTCGCGATCGAAGAGCACAGGCCTGATGATCTCCAGCGCCCGCTTCCGCGAGGCCTCGTCCTGCTTCGAGAGCTTGGCGACCGCGTCGATCGCCTCGGGCCGCGTCCGACCGGGCGTGCCGAACCGCACGTACGGTGCGCACAGCTCCATCGATCGCTCGTGCCGCAGCGCTTCGAGCCCACGCAGCGCGCCGATCCTCACCTGGTCGTGCTGGCTCTCCGTGCGCAGCGCGGCCTCGAAGATCGGGAGATACTCATCAGCATTCAACCGGATCGTGGCGCCCAGCGCCGCCAGCGCGGCTCGGCGACAGCCGTAGCTCTCGTTCGCGTCGGCCGCCCGCGCCGCGAGGGCCGCGACGGACCGCTCTCCGCCGATCGTGCCCAGCGCCGTCACCGCCGACGTGCGCACGCGCGCGTCCCCCAGCCCGGATGCCAGGGCCTCCAGCAGCGCATCTTCGGCGTTCAAGGCCCCCAGCGAGGTCGCGGCCTCGGCGCGCACGGCGTGCCACTCCTTCTCGTCGCGCAGCACCTCCGAAAGAGCCGCGACGCCGCGCGTCCCGGGGTGCTTCTTCAGCGCGGTGACGGCGTCCAGTCGCGACGCGATCGACCGCGCGGTGCGGGACTGCGCGACGAGCCAGGACATCGGCATCTCCAGCTCCGGATCCATCAGAACAAACAGGTCCGGATCGACCAGCACCATCGCAGGCTCGTCCGCCAGCTGCACGGCCCGTTCGTGCCGCGAACCATCGACGGCGATGCATATCACCGTGGGCTCGCTCTCATTCGCGGTGTAGACCTCGATCGGCAGCGTGAAGGCGAACGCCGGATGATCCGCGTCGATGTACTGCTTCTGCTCGACCACGAGCCGAAGCTCCTTCGACCGCGCGTTCCACGACCCCTTCACCCGGACCTTCGGCGTGCCGGGACGGTCGCACCACTGCGCGAAAAACCGCTCCAGGCTGCGCCCCGAGCCTTCTTCGAGCGTGCGCCGGAAGTCGGCGGTCTCCGCGGTCTTGAGCTTGAACCGGTCGACGTAGTCCGCGACGCAGCGGAAGAAGAGCTCGTCCCCCAGCTCCCGGCGCAGCATGTGCAGCACGCTCGCTCCCTTGGGATACGGGTTCGACACGCGTCGGAACGTCTCCCAGGGGTGCTCGTAGACGGGCGACACCATCCCGGGCCGGTCCAGCGCGGAGCCCTTGGCGTCCGCCGCGATCTGATCGTTGCGAGCCAGGCCGCGCATCGTCCGCCACATCGAAGCCATGTACCCGTTCTGGTACCCGTCGCGGGCCTCGAACCAGAGGTTTGTGCTGTACGTCGCCCAGCCCTCGTTGAGCCAGATGTGCGCCCAGGTGTTGCACGTGATCAGGTCGCCAAACCATTGGTGCGCCAGCTCGTGGGAGATGAGCCCCTCGATATCTCCGTCTTCAAAGGCCTTGTCCTCGAGGATCGCAGTGTCGTACATCGTGGTCGCGGAGGTGTTCTCCATGCCGCCCGCGCCGAAATTCCATACGACGAGCTGCGCGTACCGATCCCAGGGGTAAGGCTCGCTGAAGCGCTCCTCGAAGACCCTCAGCATGTCGCCGGTCCGGCCGTACGTCTTCTCGACCAGCCCCGCCTTCCCCGGCGGGACATACACGGGCATCGGTACGCTCGAGCCCGGCGCCGCCACATCCACCACGTCGAACTTCCCGACAACCATCGACACGAGATACGCAACGTGAGGCTTCTCCTGCAGCCAGTGAAATCGCGTCTTCCCCCCGCCGGTCGCGGGCGGCTCGACCTCGCGACCGTTCGCACTGACGATGAAGCCCTCGGGCACCGTCGCGACGATCTCCGTGCTCATGCGCTCGTTCGGGAAGTCATGCGCCGGGAACCAGAAGCGGTTCGTCTCGGGCTGGCCCTGCGTGTGGATCTGCGCAGGACGTCCGGGCCACTCCGGGCTCTCGGGCGTCCACGTCAGGCCGTCCGGCGGATCGTCCAGCGTGTAGGTCACGACCACGTCAGCGTCGGTCCCCTCGGGCAAGGGCGGGTCGAAGCGGACGGCGAGCGTGCCGCCGTCATGCGAGTACGTCACGCGCCGATCCCGCGCCAGAGGAGAAGAGTCGGGGATGCTCACCGATTCGATCTGAAGCTGCTCGGCGTTCAGCGACAGCACGCCCAGAGGCCGCGCGATCGGGCTCAGCGTCAGCGTCTGCTTCGCCGCGAGCGTGGGCCGGTTCATATCCGGGATGTCCAGCTCCAGCTTCATGTGCTTGATGTCGGCGGGTCGATCCGGCGCATAGTTGCGCAGGTCCCGGCCGGTGCCGGACTCGATGCGGAGCGCCAGTTCCTCCTCGCGCCCGCTCAGCAGCATGAGCTTGCAGTGCATGCAGCCCAGCTCGCTCCACTGCTCCGACCACGCTTGGCCTCCCTCTTCCGAGGCTTTCACTGACGCGAGGCTCAGCCCAACAACGGTCGTCGCCAGCGCCTTCCGCCCGATGCTCATGTGCAGATCTCCGTGCGTTCCGACGTGAGGCGTGCATTCTGCACGCTTCGGCCTCGAACGCGAGCGCTCGCCCGCCGCGCACCGCGCGGAATCCCGGAATCGGTCTCCCCTCACGGAGCCAAAGGTTCGGAATATGATCGGGTGTCGGCGCGTGTCGGTCGACAGCCGTCGACAGCTTTTCCTCAACCCGACCAAGGCCCTTCCATCCCACCCCGAGCGTGCGTACCGTATGCCATGCACCGCGCCACCGACCCTCGAGCGACGGACCCTGCGGATTACAAAAGAGGAATCGACTGGTCTGAGGTGGAAAAGCCCACCGGCAGAGACCTTCTCGCCGCGCCCGGGCACGCCTCTCAGGCCACGGAGCTCTACAGCCCCATTCCCGACGGCTACCGGCGAGGACGGCACAAGTATGTCGTCGTGCTCGGCACGGTCATGTCGGGCCTGGGCAAGGGCATCTTCGCTTCGAGCGTCGCAAAGCTGCTGAAGGACAAGGGGCTCGTCGTCACGCCGCTGAAGATGGAGGGGTACCTCAACATCGACGCGGGCACGCTCAATCCCTACCGCCACGGCGAAGTCTTCGTCCTCGATGACGGCACCGAATGCGACATGGACCTGGGCACCTACGAGCGCATGCTCGATCAGAACCTGTCCAAACGCAACTTCGTCACCGCCGGCCAGATCTACGCCGAGATCCTCGACCGCGAGCGCCACGGCGGCTATCTGGGCCGCGACGTGCAGATGATCCCGCACGTCACCGGAGAGGTGAAACGCAAGATCCGCGAGCTGGCGATGTTCGGCGACGGCTCGAAGCCCGCGGACGTCGTCTTCGTGGAAGTGGGGGGGACGGTCGGCGATTACGAGAACAGCTTCTACGTGGAGGCACTCCGCGAGCTCGCGTTCGAGGAAGGGCCCGACTCGGTCTGCTTCGTCGCGCTCACCTACATCGTTGAGCCCCCCGCGCTGGGCGAGCAGAAGAGCAAGGCGGCCCAGCTGGGCGTCAAGCGCGTGATGGAGGCGGGCATCCAGCCGCATATCGTCGCGTGCCGCTCGCACAACCCGTGCAGCCCCACCGTGCTCGAGAAGATCGCGATGTTCACGAACGTGCCCCTGAAGCGCTGCTTCAGCATGCACGACCGCAAGAGCGTCTACTCTATCCCCGAATCCATGCGCCAGGAGGGCCTCGACCGCGAGATCCTCAGCGTGCTGGGTCTGCACGAGCGCGTGGACCTCGCGCACGAGGACCGGGCCCGCGACCGCTGGCTGGGCTACATCCGCAAGCTCGAAGCCAGCAAGAGCCGCTCGGTCCGCATCGGCCTCACCGGCAAGTATTCCAGCGTGCGCGACGCGTACGCATCGGTCGAGAAGGCCGTCGAGCACTGCGCGACCCAGTTCGAGTGCGACGCCGAGATCGTGTGGATCGAGTCGACCGAAGTCACGGACGTCAACGTCGCCGAGAAGCTGGGCGCCTGCGACGGCGTCATCGTTCCCGGCGGGTTCGGCAGCCGCGGCGTCGAGGGAAAAATCGCCTGCGTCAAGCACTGCCGGACAAGCGGCGTGCCCTACCTCGGCATCTGCCTGGGCTTCCAGGTCGCCGTCATCGAGTTTGCCCGCAACGTCGTCGGACTGCACGACGCCAACTCCACCGAGTTCGACCCGGACTGTCCGCAAGCGGTCATCTCCGAGCTCCCCGAGCAGAAGAAGATCGAGAGGCTCGGCGGAACGATGCGCCTCGGTGGGCAGACCGTCTCCATCCAGCCTGGCTCGCTCGCACATCAGCTCTTTGCCCGCGACAGCATCCGCCAGCGATTCCGCCATCGTTACGAGGTCGAGCCCCTGTTCATCGAGCGACTCGAAGCCGGCGGCATGATCTTCTCCGGCCGCCACCCCGAGCACCGCATCATGCAGGTGCTCGAGCTTCCCGGCCCGGACGACGGACGCACGGGCGTCGCCCATCCGTTCTTCATAGCTGCACAGTTCCATCCTGAGCTCACCAGCCGGCCGCTGCGTCCCCAGCCGCTGTTCATGGGCCTCGTCGCGGCGGCTCTCCAGCGGCGCTACCCGAAGACCGACCTTCCCAAGTGGTCCCGGGCCGTCGGCGTCGTGTAACACGTAGTGGGGCCCCTATCTCAGGGAAGCGGTGCGGGGAAAGCAGTAGCGGCTTGCCTCTCGACGGCCCGCGCGCCGAGGTGCACAATTTCATCTTGTGCGCTGATGCGTATCCCGCGTGCACGAGGCACAGCCCCCAGTCGATATCTACGCCGTAGGCGGGAATCCCTACGCACGCTGGAGTCGACGGATGTTGCCAGTTTGGCCCACCTTGTGGTGGGGCGTCGATGCGATGCTTCGCATGCACCAGCCGATCGAGCCGCCCGGGGCGCTCGCTCGGTTCGCTGAAGGTGCCTGCGGCCTCGGCGCCGGCGCCGTCACGCTGGAGTCCTCCGCGGACAGTCCCGCAGCGCGCAGCAACGCGCTCTTCGACTTCTTCACGAACTACGGCGCCTACATGCCCCGCACACAGTGCCTGGTCGATCAGACCGGCGCGAGCGACTGGCCCTGGATCGCGGCGCTCATCATCCTCTCGGCGGGCGTCTGCACAGCGTACCTCAGGATCTTCGTATTCTGGATGCGCTGCTACTTCGCGGAAGAGCGGCGAGACCGCAACCCCAAGCTCTTCGACCTCGCCTGCATCTTCCTGCTTTGCGCCTGCTGCGGATACCTGATGTCCGTGGTCATGTTCTTCTGGCCCGGCTACCGACTGCTGGCCATCATGCTCGCGGCTCTGAACGCGGTGACGTGGAAGTTCTGTCTCAGCCTCGACCAGTTCAGGCTCGTCTTCGCGGCGGGGCAGTTCCAGCGACGGCTGCACGAAGCGGCGTCCACTCGCGAGGCCGAGCTGGAACGATTGGTCCAGGTGCGCACGGCGGAGGTCGCGCGCCTCGCCGAGATCGCCCGGCGTACCGCCAACGCCGTCGTCATAACCGACGTCGCGGGGCGGATCGAGTGGGTCAACCCCGGCTTCACGCGCGTCACCGGCTACACGCTCGACGAGGTCAGGGGCAGGACGCCCGGGAGCATCCTCCAGGGGCCGAATACGGATAGGAACGAGGTCGCACGAATCCGCGAATCGCTCCAGGCGGGACGGGCGATCACCGCCGAGCTGCACAACTACAACAAGGAAGGCCGGGAGTACGTCATCCGCCTGGAAATCGAGCCATTGCACGACGACTCCGGAAACGTCACGGGATTCATGGCCATCGAGAGCGACGTCACGGACCAGCGGGCGGCCGAACGGGAGCTCCAGCAGCGAGCGGTCGAGCTCGAGCGGCTCCGCGACGAAGCCGACCGCGCGAGCCGCAGCAAGAGCGAGTTCCTCGCCAACATGAGCCACGAGATCCGCACCCCCCTGACCGCCATCCTGGGCTTCGCGGACCTTCTGGCCGAGGAGAAGACCTCGGCGGATCCGCGCGCGCGGGCCGAGTGTGTCTCCACCATCAAGCGCGCCGGCGACCATCTGCTGCTCATCATCAACGACATCCTCGACCTCTCCAAGATCGAGGCGCAGAAGCTCACCATCGCCCGCACGGAGACCCACCTTTGCGAGCTCATCGGAGACGTCGCGGAGCTGATGCGCCCGCGTGCCGCCGAGAAGGGCGTGGACCTGAAGGTCGAATGGGCCGGCCCGATCTACGACCGCATCATCAGCGATCCCCTGCGGCTGCGTCAGATCCTGCTGAACCTGGTGGGCAACGCCGCGAAGTTCACGGCAGCGGGACGCGTGACCATCAGGGCGGAGATCGGCGGACCCTCCAGCGAGCCGATGCTCACCGTGGACATCATCGATACGGGGCCCGGCATGACAGCCGAGCAGGCCTCCAGGTTGTTCAGCGCGTTCAGCCAGGTCGACCAGAGCGTCACGCGCTCGCACGGCGGCACCGGCCTGGGCCTCACCATCTGCCGCCGGCTGGCGCGCCTGATGGGCGGGGATGTGCGGCTGCTCACAACCGCCCCCGGCAAAGGCTCCACGTTCCGGGCCGAGCTCCCCGTCGAGCCCGCTCCCGGCGCGCGGCTCGTCACCGGACTGGAGCTCCCTAAGAGCGAGCCGCAGGCCGCGCCGTCTCAGCAGCAGGCACCCGCCGCGCCGCTCGAAGCCCACATCCTCCTCGCGGAAGACGGCCCGGACAATCAGCGGCTCATCTGCCATTATCTCCGCGCGGCCGGCGCGCGCGTCGAAGTCGCCGTCAACGGGCGCGATGCGATCTCCCGATTCGAAGCGGCCCGCGCGCTCGGAGACCCCTTCGATCTGATCCTCACGGACATCCAGATGCCCGAGATGGACGGCTACACCCTGATCCGCCAGCTCCGACTTCGCGGCGTGCGGACACCGATCGTCGCGCTCACCGCGCACGCGATGCACGACGACCTCGCCCGCTGCAAGGAAGCCGGTTGCAACGAGCACCTGAGCAAGCCCGTCGACCGCGCGGCTCTGCTCAACGCGTGCCGGATGTGGACCAGCCAGCGCGACGCCGCGGCGGCCGCCTGACGCCCCCATCAACATGAGCCTGTTTTCAGCGGGTCTTCATGGCCCTCGGTTGCCCTGCGCGGATATTCAACCGAACGAGGAATCACTCACAAGGGAGGTCGCACATGGGCATCAATGCTGGAAACCGAACCATGAACCGGCGTGTGCGGGAGGAGTTCGAGGGATTGGACACGGTACGCAGCGACATCGCCGCGCTCCGGACCGACGTCGCGAAGTTCCTGAGCGACCTGCGCACCACCGGGTCGAAGAAGCTCGATGAGGGCGCCTCCATCGCCGCGGAAAAGCTCTCCGAGGCCGCCGATCTCTCCAAGGAGAAGCTGGACGACGCACGGGACAAGGTGTCGGACATGATCGCGCACCGCCCGCTCACGTCGGTGCTGGTCGCGGCCGCCGCAGGCGCCGTCCTGGCCCGGCTGATGCGCCGGTAAGAGCGCCATGCTCGAACGCCTGACCGAAACCTTCATCAGCGGCGTGGAGCTGCTGGAGGCCGAAGGACGACTGGCGCGTCACCATGCCGCCGGGCTCGTCGCGGGCCTCGCGCTGCTCGTCCTGCTGCTGATCATCGCTGCGGTCGGCGGCTCGCTCGCCCTCGCGGGGCTCGCCATGCTCCTCGCACGCGAGATCGGCGCTCCGGGGGCCATGATCGTCGTGGGCCTCCCCGCCTCGCTCGCCGCCGCGGTCACCGCCGGACTCACCTTCCGACGCCTGCGGCGAACACTTTCGCGCCCATCACCACCCGCTCCTTCCACCCCCACACGGCCACCCGTCCCTCTCTCCACAAACGGACCCGCTCACCATGCCCCACACAGCGAAACAGCGCATGCGTAACGCCGCACGCAAGCAACCCGGCACGGACCCGTTTCGCGAAGCGCAGCGGTTTGCGCGCGATCACAAGGGCATCCTCGCCGCCGCGGCCCTCGCGTCCGTCGCGGTGCTCGGCTTCGGCCGCACGCTCCGCATCGCGCGACGCGCGCTCGTGCTAGGCACTCTCGCAAGGCGGCTGGTGCGGTGAGCGCCCTCCACTCCCGCGTCACCGCTGCGCAAAGGCCCACGCTCTCCAGGCCCACGCGGCGGTCGCTCAGCACGCTCCTGGCGCTGCCGCTCGCGTTGACGGGGGCAGCCGGCTGCGGCGAAACCCGCATGATCATGGACGGCACTATGCGGCTGGAAGGCCCCATCCAGATGCAGACGAGCTTCACGGGCCCGTCCGTCAGCTACAACGGCACGTACATCTCAGACGCTCTTCTCGAACGCGTCGAACCCGGCACGACGCGCGCCGACTGGATCCTCGCGGTCTTCGGCGAGCCCGATCAGCGCGCCATGCTCACCGACGGCACCGAGATATGGAAGTGGACATACCGGCCATCGTCGCAGGAGCTATCCATGGTCTCGCTGTTCGGCAACAGCGAGGACAAGCCCGCCTCCGCCGCGCGCAACGTCTTCGTGCATCTCGCCGAGAACACCGTGCTCGAAGCCTGGCACGACTGACCGCCGGCCCCCGCGCTGCTCAGAAAGTCAGGTTCGCGTTGTTGTCGTTATCCGAATTGCCGAGCCATTGGACAGCGAGCAGCATGCCGACGAGCGCTATGACAAAGATCATGACCTTGCCGACCGGTCCCAGGGCCATGGAGTACACCGTGTACCCGCCCGCCGCCGCCACGATCAGCGCGGCCGCTACGAGCGACGACCGAGGGGGCGTTGGCAGGCGGACAAACCGCACGCGCCGCGACGGCTCCGTTTCACTGGGATGTCCTGAAGTAAATTTCATCCGGGATCGCCTTTAGAGGTGCATGCCTCTAGGTTCGCCGCTGAGGGCAAAAGGCCGCTTGAGACGCGGATGAATCGCATCTCATTCTCCCAACAGGGCGCACTTCAACCGTCGCGGTGAAACTAGAATGAACGCTCCGCCCCGTCGGTCGGAAGCGTCACACTCAGGCCACTCGGACGAGCCGGGAGGGCGGTAGCACCTCCTTCAACCGCGTCCGACTAGAGAGCCGGCAGCCGCGCCCAGCGCGGACCGGCGACGGGAGCGGGAACATGACAGACCAGACTGCCACGGTAGAGGAATCCGCAATGCGCGTGCTGATCGTTGAAGACAACCCCAAAATGGCCGCCGCTCTACAGCGCGGCCTGAGGGAGAACGGCTACGTCGCGGACGTATGCCACACCGGCTTCGAGGGCGAGGACGTTGCCGCCAGCCAGGAGTACGATGCCATCGTGCTCGACCTGATGCTCCCGGATCGCGACGGGGTGGACGTGTGCCGAAATCTCCGGCGGCGCTCGGTCAACACCCCCGTAATCATGCTCACCGCCCTTTCCGGCACCGAGAACAAGGTCTCCGGGCTCGACGCCGGCGCCGACGACTATCTGACCAAGCCCTTCGAGTTCGAGGAGCTGCTCGCCCGGCTGCGGGCCCTGCTCCGGCGCGGGGAGGCGACCGAGGGCCGCAACCTCGTCTGCGATGACCTGAACCTCGATCTCTACACCCGGCGGGCCAAGCGAGGCGAGAAGGAGGTCGAGCTCTCCAACAAGGAGTTCGCCCTCCTCGAGTA
>JANRJV010000060.1:0-2047 GCA_033763795.1 Planctomycetota bacterium | reverse complement strand
CGACTGGCCCAGCCCCAGCCACGTGCCCCCCGGCGCCTGCTGGTTCCGCAGGATGCTCGCCGTCCCCGCCGACGTGTTGGCGGTCGCGACGTCGGCGAAGCCGTCGCCGTCGAGGTCCGCCGCCGTCACGCCCCGCGGCTCGTCGCCCACGGCGAAACTCACCCGCGGCAGAAAGACGCCCGCGCCGCCGTTGCGCAGCACGCTCACCGTGTCGTCGCCCGCGTCCGCGACCACCAGATCGATCCCGGGAACGCCGTCCAGTTCCCCCGCGGCGATCGCCCGGGGATTGACCCCCGGCGCATCGGTGTACTGCGTCACGCTCCAGCCCTGCCAGACGTTGTTAACGGTGCCCTGGTTGCTGAGGATGATGAGCTCGCCCCGCGCCGTCGCAGGGTTCGCCTGGTCGGGGATCACGAGCGCCACGTCCGGGCCGTTCTGATTGTCAAAGTCCGCGACCACCGCCGCCGCCGGCTCGCCCGGCAGGTCCTCGCTCCCCGACGAGGACGTGTTGATCAGGCTCAGCAGATCCTGCACCGTCAGCACGACCGACGTGCCCAAGGGGCCGCGCTCGGCCCTCGACGCCGCCGCGCTCGTCGCGGTCTGAGGCCGGAAGAAGGTCGCGGGATCGCCCGTCGAAGGCAGGTACGCCACGTCGAAGAAGCCAGAGATGCCGCCGTCGGCGGAGAGCATCGTGATCGGCGCCGTCGAGCCTCGAAGGGGAGTGCTCTCCGCGCGTTCGACGATCAGGCTGCCGCCCAGCGTCGCCTCGCCCGAGACCAGCAGCGCATCGGCCTCGCCCGCGACGCTCCCGATGTCCAGCCGCAGCTCGCCCGAAGACGCGGCGCTCGCCCCCGGCGGCGGCCCGAACTGGCGGTAATTGCCCAGCACCGTCAGCGTCGTGAAGCCCGGCTGCTCCGCGCCGCTCGCCTCGTCGATCACCGCCGGCGCCACCGCGCCGAAGTTGAAGACGTCCGTGACGATCCGCGTCCCGTCGTCGCGCCCCAGCGAGAAGCTCCCCACCGTCCCTTGCCCCCGCATCTCCGCGTCGTCCAGCACGTTGATCGCCACCGCCTCGATCGAGGCGCCCGGCCCGAGGATCACCCGCGCCGAGCGGCCGATCGTGATCGCCTGCCGACGCTCGATCCACCGCGACCCCGCACCGCGGATCTCGACGCTCGGCGCCGACTCGGGATAGCGCCCGATGATCACCTCGCTCAGCGTGTCCGTGTCAAGCAGCGCGCCGTTCTCGATGATCAGGCTCGTCGGGGCCGCGTACCCGAAGAAGATCCGGTTGGCCAGGACGGTCCACGAGGAGCCCGCCCCGCTGATCCGCACGTTCCCCGAGCCGCCCGGAAGCAGCCCCACCGTCAGCGTGTCCATCCGACCCAGCGTCGCCACGTCCGCCCCCGCCTGCAGGCCGGGCCCGCCGATCCGCAGCGTCCCCGCGCCGCGCACCCCCACGCCCATCGACCTGCCCTCATCATTATGGAGCAGCAGCGACCCGCTGTTAATAACACGCACCTCGCCCACCGAGCCCGGGTCCGTCCCCACCGAAACAAGACCCTCGACGACGGCGCCGGCTCCCGCTTGCACCACCAGCTCGCCCCGGTCGCCCCGCCGGCCCACATACAGATCGCCCGTGGCGCGGAAGTCCGCCGCCGCGTCGCTCACCGTCAAACGCCGCAGCAGCGGCTGGCCGGGATTCGTCGGCGCTTCGCCGATCACCACGCTCCCCGCCGTGAACTCGACCGCCGGCGCGATCGTGTTGCGGACCGAGAGCGCCGCGGGCTGCGTCGCGATGTCGCCGATCACCAGCGACGGATCGTTCAGCCCCTGGTCCTCGTCGAGCACCAGCGGCCGCGACGTCAGGTTCAGCGTCACCGTGTCCGTCCGCACCCGCAGCGCCTGCGCCCGGATGGGATCGGAAGAAGAGCCCGGCGGCAGCGTCACCGTGAACGCCGTGGGCGTGTACCCCGCCGTCGTCGCGTCGAAATAGATCCGGTCGAAGCGCGAGGGATCGATCCCGCACAGCCAGCGCGCCGCGTCG
>JANRJV010000059.1:0-25334 GCA_033763795.1 Planctomycetota bacterium | reverse complement strand
GCTCCAGTTGGCGAGGACGCTGACGATGTCGGCGAAGTCGACGGCGCCGTCGCCGTTGGCGTCGCCCGGGCAGAAGGGCGGTGCGAAGCGGACGACCCATGCCTGGGGCTGTCCGGCGGGGTTTGTGCCGACGCCCACGATGGTTCGACCGTCGGCGGAGACGTCGGTGGCGATGGTGAGGAGCCAGCCCGAGAGGTCGAGGCCGAAGTCTGCCTCGAGGACGAGGCGGAGGTTGCGGATGCCGCTCTCGGGGTTCCAGATGAAGGCCTCGTTGCCGAGGGAGGTGTTGCTGTAGCCGACGATGGTGTTGCCGTTGTCGCTGACGCCGAAGGCGTAGCCGTTGAAGGATCCGCCTGGGAGGTCGCCGAGGGACTGGGCGGGGCCGTTGTTGACCCAGCGTGCGGCTTCGCCCCAGAGGCCGCCCGACTGCTGCGCTGAATTGGCGTAGCCCACCATGACGGAGCCGTCGGCGTTCATGGCATCGATCTCGCTGTGGGCTGCGCCTCCGGCGAGGTCGCCCATGGGGATGGCGGCGGTGGAGGGGGCGACCCAGCGGCAGGCTTCGTAGAAGAAGCCCGGGCTCCGGCCGCGACCTGCGATGATGGAGCCATCGAAATTGATGGCGGCGGAGACGGCGGAATCTTCCGCGACTCCTCCCGGGATATCGGAGAGCACGGAGAGGGAGGCGTTCTCGTAGCGGAACGCGGTGAAGCCCGCGGTGTTGTAGCTCCATCCGGAGATGACGCGGCCGTCGCGGCTGATGGCGTTGGCCGAGTTGCTGGTGCTGCCCGGGAGGATGGGGACCTCGGTCATGAGTCCGGCTTCCCACCGGAAGGCGAGCGAGGAGGGGAACGGCCCGCTGGAGCCGACGATGATGGCGCCGTCGCCGCTGAGTTCGATCGCGTTGGAGGTGGTCCGGCCGGGGAGGACGCCCAGGGGTTCGGGGATGTCGTTGCGCCAGCGGACGGCTTCGGTTCGCTGAGCGTTTGTGCCGAAGCCGACGATGGTTGAGCCGTCGGCGCTGACGGCAGAGGCGCTGCAGTTGAGCGAGCCGCCGTCAAGATCGGGGAGGGGTGTGAAGGTCGCGGTCCCGCGTGGCGCCCCTGCGGCGGTCCAGGTTCCGGCACAGAGCAGGATCCAGCAACCGACGGTGAATCTCCGCTCCATGCGTCTCATCTCCTCGGTCGTGCGGCCTGCGATGACTGCTCTCTGGTTTGTGGGGAATGGTAGTCCCGGGGCGAGCCGGGAAGCGGTGAGGCGGAGAATGGCCGGTATGGAGCCTGCTAGACTCAATTCGAACGCGTCCGTTGGTGGAAACGGGCTGCGGAAGAAGCCTGAACCAGTCGATGCGAACGCATGGCCCCACCCATTTCCCGTACTGCTGCCGATCCGCATTCATCGTCCGCTTCCCATGGGGAGAAGGGGGATGTGTCGGGCGTGCGGTACAGCGATCGTTCGGTTCTTTCCGGTCCCTTCCGGAACGTGCTGGACATGATCGGGCGGACGCCGATGGTCGAGCTTCGGAAGATGGGGACGGGTCCTTGCCGCCTGTTCGGGAAGCTTGAGCTGCTGAACCCTGCGGGGTCGATCAAGGACCGGATCGGTCTTTCCATGATCGAGGGTGCGGAGCGCGAGGGGAGGCTGGACCCCAAGGCGAGCCCGGCGCCGACGATCATCGAGGCGACGGCGGGGAACACTGGTCTGGGGCTGGCGCTGGTGGCGCGGCAGCGCGGGTACGGGATCAAGGTTGTTGTTCCCGACAAGATGAGCGGGGAGAAGATCCAGCACCTGCGGGCGATGGGGGCCGAGGTGGTGCTGGCGCGTTCGGACGTGCAGAAGGGGCATCCTGAGTACTACCAGGAGGTCGCGGCGAAGCTGGCGCGGGAGACGCCCAACAGCCTGTACGTGAACCAGTTCGCCAACGAGCACAACACGCGGGCGCATTACGAGACGACGGGGCCCGAGATTTGGGAGCAGATGCAGGGGAAGGTGGACGCGGTGGTGCTGGGGGTGGGCTCGGGGGGGACGCTGAGCGGCGTGGGGCGGTATCTGAGGGAGAAGAACCCCGCGGTGAAGATCGTGCTGGCGGACCCGATGGGGTCGATGCTGCATCCGTTGGTGAACGAGGGGAAGCGGGTGACGGCGTCGAGCTGGCTGATCGAGGGGATGGGCGAGGACTTCGTGCCCGATATCTGCGAGCTGAAGCTGGCGGACGAGGCGATCGCGGTGACGGACGAGGAGGCGTTCTTCGCGGCGCGGGACCTGTTGTCGAACGAGGGTCTGCTGGCGGGCTCGTCGACGGGGTGCCTGATGCACGCGGCGCGGGTGTGGTGCAGGCGTCAGACGTCGCCCATGAACGTGGTGACGCTGGTGTGCGACACGGGGGCGAAGTACCTGTCGAAGTTCTTCAACGACTTCTGGATGATCGACAACGGGTTCATCAAGCGCGAGAGGCGGAACAACCTGCGGGACCTGATCGCGCGTCGTCACAGCCAGAAGGAGGACTACACGCTTGGGGACGCGGAGCCTCTGAAGCAGGCGATCAAGCGGATGCAGATGTACGGCGTGTCGCAGATGACGGTGATGGATCCGCGGGACCGGGTGGTGGGGATCATCGACGAGAGCGACATCCTGCTGGCGGTGCTGAACGATTCCGCGGCGTTCGAGCGGCCGGTGTCGGACTTCATGACGCGGCGTCTGGAGACGGTGCGTCCCGACGCGTCGATCGAGTCGCTGATCCCGGTGTTCCGGGCGGACCGGGTGGCGATCGTGGCGGACCCGGACGGGACGTACTACGGTCTGATCACGAAGATCGACATGATCAATTACCTGAGGCAGCAGGCCGACGCGAAGCTGCGCAAGGCGATGGAGGGGGAGCTGTCGGCGGGTACGGCGGGCTGAGCGGGGGGCGGGGCCTACGTTGGCATTGAGGAGGCGGCGATGAGCGATCACGGCGCGGGGGAGCAGCGGATCGGCACTCGGGTGATCCACGCGGGGCAGAGGCCCGAGCCTTCGACGGGCGCGGTGATGCCGGCGATCAGTCTCTCGTCGACGTATGCGCAGGAGTCGCCGGGGGTTCACAAGGGGTTTGACTACAGCCGATCGCACAACCCGACGCGGTATGCGCTGGAGCGGATGATCGCGCACCTGGAGGGGACGGGGATCAGCGAGGAGTTCGATCCGTCGTGCGGCGGGTTCGCGTTCAGCTCGGGGATGGCGGCGATCGGGACGTGCCTGGAGCTGGTGGACGCGGGGGGGCACGTGGTGGCGATGGACGACCTGTACGGGGGCACGGGGCGGCTGTTCAACCGGGTGCGGGCGCGGTCGCAGGGGATCAAGTTTTCGGTGGCGGACCTGACGAGCGAGGCGGCGCTGCGGGCGGCGCTGACTCCCCGGACACGGCTGGTGTGGGTGGAGACTCCGACGAACCCGACGCTGAAGCTGGCGGACCTGGCGATGATCGCGCGGGTGACACGTTCGATCGCGCCGGAGGCGATCCTGGCGTGCGACAACACGTTCGCGTCGCCGATCAACCAGAGGCCGCTGGAGCTGGGGTTCGACGTGGTGATGCACTCGTCGACGAAGTATGTGAACGGTCACTCGGACGTGGTCGGCGGGCTGCTGGCGACGCGCGACCCGCGGCTGGTGGCTGAGCTGCGGTTCCTGCAGAACTCGGTGGGCTCGATCATGAGTCCCTTCGACTCGTACCTGACGCTGCGGGGGGTGAAGACGCTGGCGGTGCGGATGCAGCGTCACAACGAGAGCGCGGGGCGGATCGCGGCGTGGCTGGAGGCGCACCCGATGGTGGAGCGCGTGACGTACCCCGGGCTTGCGAGCCACCCGCAGCACGAGCTGGCGCGGCGGCAGATGCACGGCTTCGGGGGCATGATCACGATGTACATCAAGGGTGGTCTGGAGGAAGCGCGGCGGATGCTGGAGAACGTGCGGATCTTCGCGCTGGCGGAGTCGCTGGGGGGCGTGGAGTCGCTGATCGAGCATCCGGCGATCATGACGCACGCGAGCGTGACCCCCGAGATGCGGCGCGTGCTGGGGATCTCGGACACGATGATCCGCCTGTCGGTGGGGATCGAGGACTGCGACGATCTGATCGCGGATCTGGAGCGGGGGCTGGCGGCGGCGGCGGGGAAGAAGACGGCGCAGGCGCTGCGTTCTTGAACGGGCTGCGGGGACCGGGTTCGTGAGCGATGAACCACGCCGCACGGATCATTGATGCGAACGCAAACCGGGCGCGGGAGGCGCTGCGGGTCCTTGAGGACGCGGCGCGGTTTCTGCTTGGTTCGCGGGCGCTGTCGGAGACGCTGAAGACGATCCGGCACGAGCTGGCGACGACGCTGGCGCGGATGCCCGGGGGCGAGGGGGTGGGGCTGGCGCATCGGGACACGCCGCGTGACGTGGGGACGGATATCAGCGTGGCGACGGAGTATCGGCGCGCGGGGGTGCGGGACGTGGTGCTGGCGGCGGGGAAGCGGCTGACGGAGGCGCTGCGGTCGATCGAGGAGTATGCGAAGGCGCTGCCCGAGCTGTCGAGCGCGCGGGGGGATTCGCTGTCGCCCGAGGACTTTGCGCGGGCGGTGGAGCAGATGCGGTACCGGGCGTACTCGGTGGAGCGGCGGCTGCTGCTGGCGCTGGGGACGGGGCGGGGCGGTCAGTGGCGGCTGTGCCTGCTGGTGACGGAGAGCCTGTGCGCGGCGGCGGGGCACGGGTGGCTGGACGTGGCGATCGCGGCGGTGCAGAACGGGGCGGACTGCGTGCAGCTTCGGGAGCGGGGTCTGGCTGATCGGGAGCTGGCGTCGCGGGCGGCGCGGCTCGTGGAGACGGTGAAGCCTCTGGGGGCGTCGGTGGTGGTGAACGACCGGGCGGACATCGCGGTTGCGACGGGGGCGGACGGCGTGCACCTTGGTCAGACGGATCTGCCGGTGCATCAGGCGCGGAAGATCACGGGGTTTGAGCTGCTGGTGGGGGTTTCGACGGGGAACCTGCGGGAAGCGGAGCATGCGCTGCGGGACGGTGCGGACTATTGCGGTGTGGGGCCCATGTTCGCGTCGACGACCAAGTCGAAGAACGTGATCGCGGGGCCCATGTACCTGATGGAGTATCTGCGGCATGATCCGCCGATGCCGCCGCACCTGGCGATCGGGGGGATCACGCCGGAGAACGTGGTGGAGGTGGTGGCGGCGGGTGCGCGGGGAGTGGCGGTGAGCGGTGCGATCTGCGGGGCGGGCAATCCGGGGGCGGCGGCTCGGGCGATCCGCGAGGTCGTGGACCGGTACTCGGCGGTGAGCGGGGGCGAAGAGAAGGTGTGAGAGCGGGGGAGCGGGCGCGGAGCGCGTCGCGGCGCCTGGCGCGGCGTTCAGGTCGGGGGGAGGTCGCGGTAGCGGTGGGCGATGGGCCAGCGGCGGCCCGGGCCGAAGGTGATGTCGGAGACCTTGAGGCCGGTGGCCATCTGCTTGCGCTTGTATTCGGCGGCGTCGATCATGCGGGTGATGCGCGCGACGACTGCGGGGTCGAAGCCGGTCTCGCGGATGATGGAGGCGGTGCTCATGCGGCGGTCGATGTAGCGCTCGATGATCTGGTCGAGCTGCTCGTAGGGTGGGAGCGAGTCCTGGTCGGTCTGATCGGGGCGGAGCTCGGCGCTGGGGGGCTTGGTGAGCGAGCTCTCGGGGATGGGGGGCTGGGCGAAGCCGGCGTGGGCGTGGCTCGAGTTGAGCCAGCGTGCGAGTCGGTAGACCTGGAGCTTGGTGATGTCGGAGAGGACGGCGAGGCCGCCGTTCATATCGCCGTAGAGCGTGCAGTAGCCGACGGCGACTTCGCTCTTGTTTCCGGTGGTGAGGAGGATGGAGCCGCTCTTGTTGCTGATGGCCATGAGGACGAGGCCGCGGAGGCGGGACTGGGCGTTTTCTTCGGCGATTCCGGGGGTTTCGGGGAGGCTGAGCGCGGCGTAGAGGGGTGTGAGCGTGTGTTCGGTGGCGGCGTGGAGCGACTGGAGTGGGACGAGCTGCCAGCGGAGGTTCAGGCGGCGGGCGAGCTCGCGGGCGTCGTCGATTGAGCCCTGGGAGGAGTAGCGGGTGGGGAGGCCTACTCCGAGGACGCGGTCCGGCCCCAGGGCGGCGGCGGCGATGCAGGCTGTGAGGGCGGAGTCGATCCCGCCGGAGAGACCGAGGACGCAGGAGGTGAAGCCGGTCTTGCGGCAGTAGTCGCGGACGCCCATGACGAGGGCGCGCCAGAGGAGCGACTCTTCGGGGGCGGTGAGAAGCGGGTCGGGGACGGCGCGGGGCGCGGGGCGCGCGGCGGCGTTCGGGGGGTCGAGGTCGGCGTAGACGGCTGCTTCCTCGAAGCCCGGGCCGGCGGCGATGAGGTGTGCGGCGCCGGCGTGATCGGGGACGAAGAGGGCGGCGTGGCCGTCGAAGAGGAGGTCGTCGTTGCCGCCGACCTGGTTGACGGAGGCGACGGCGACGCGGTGGCGGCGGACGGCGCGGGTGAGGATGTCGCGCTGGCGTGGTCCCTTGCCCAGGACGAAGGGGCTGGCGGAGGGGCTGACGATGAGTGAGGCGCCGAGCTGGACGGCCTGGGCGACGGGGTCGGCGTCGGAGCGGTAGCGGTCGCTGACGTTGACGTCGTCGCCGCGCCAGAGGTCTTCGCAGATGCCGACGCCCACGCGGAGTCCTGCGACGTCGAAGACGAGGGGGCGGTCGCCCGGGGTGAAGTATCGGTCTTCGTCGAAGACGTCGTAGGTGGGGAGGAGCCTCTTGTCGTAGCGGGCTTCGACGCGGCCGGCGCGGAGGAGGAGGGCGCTGTTGGTGAGCGGGGCGTCGTCGGCCCATTCGTCTGCGTAAAAGCCGGGGGGAGGTCGCCAGGGTGCGCCGACGAGGACGGCGGGGGCCGAGATGGAGTGGGCGATATGGAGGACGGCGTCGCGTACGCGCTGGGCGAAGCCCTGCTGGAGGATGAGGTCGCGCGGGGGGTAGCCGCAGACGGAGAGCTCTGGGAAGGCGACGAGGTCGGCGGCGTGTGCGTGGGCGCGGTGCGCGGCGGCGATGATGGCGCGGGAGTTGGCGTCGAGATCGCCGATAACGGGGTTGGTCTGTACGAGGGCGATCCGCACGGGCCGATTCTAGAGGGATGGGCGGGTGCGACCGGGGCGGGTCGGGACCGGTACACTCCCCCACCGCTGGCGGGGAACCGTGCGGTCGGCATGAGCCGGGTCAGAGACCCCTTGAGGAGCCAAATGGTGATGCTTCATCGGATGTTGAACGCGGCGGCGGTGGCGGCGATCGTGATCTCGCTTCCGGCGGCGGCTCTTGCGCAGGAAGACGTGGTGATCAAGCCCGGCTTCCGCGCGGGTCAGTCGGTGACGTACACGTTGGCGCTGGGGATGCAGTCGAGCCAGAAGGCCGACCCCGAGGCGGAGCCCGTGACGTCGCAGGCGAGCGCGGTCGCGAAGGTGGAGCTGAAGGTGAAGGAGGTCGGGGCGGACGGGGGTCTGCTGATCGACGGCGTGATCAAGGAGGCGCAGCTCGAGGTGCCGCTCGAGGGGGGCGCGGTGAGCGGGTTCGACTGGCGGCAGGGGATGACGGTGGCGGAGACGGCGCCGGAGATGACCAAGCTGGGTCCGGTGCTGGGGACGCTGAAGCTGGACATCGCGGTCTCGGCGGACGGGACGGTGAAGGTGCGCGACTCGTTCGGGCCTTATGTGGAGGCGGTGAACGCGTTGCCTTCGCCCGACGAGCGGATGCTGGGGTTCTTCACGGACGCGGGTTTCGCGGCGATGCTGGAGCCGATCTTCAAGCTGGACGGCGCGGGCGATGCGCCGCGGGCCGTGGGCAAGGGCTGGCAGCGGACGGAGACGGTCGGTCTGCCCCCGGCGGCGGCGGTGGAGATCCTGAGCGAGTTCAGCGTGACGGCGGTGAACTCCGATGTGGTGGATTACTTCGGCAACCTGTACATGACGGTGCGTCGTCCGGCGGAGGCCGGCGAGGACGTGCCGACGGTGGAGCTGGTGCGGGGCGGCGGCGGGACGGGCGTGAAGTACGACCGTCAGCGGGGTCTGCTGCTGAGCCGGAAGAACAGCTATAACCTGACGACGCTGTGGACGCTGGGCGAGACGAAGATCGAGCAGAACCAGTTCACGATGCAGAAGATCAATATTGAAGAGTGAGCGAGCGGCGCCGCGGGGCGCGCTTTGACGCGAGCATGATCAGGCCTCGGGCGAGACGCCCGGGGCCTGTTTCTTTTCGCGGATGAGCAGGCGATCGAGGCGGAGGACGGCGGCGCCCGGGAGGGCGACGGCGGCGGAGACGAGCAGTTCGGCGGCGGTGACGACGAGGGCGAGCATGGCGATGGAGGCTTCGTCGAGCCCCTGCGACATTCCGAGCGCGGCGACGCCCATCTCGCGGAAGCCGAGGGTTCCTGCGGGTGTGAGGACGCTGAGGCCGAAGTAGGTGGTTGCGAGGAGGACCGCCTGATCGATGGGGAGGGCGATGTCGACGATGAGGGCTCCGGCGAGGAAGCGGCCGGCGAGGACGGCGACGTCGAGGAGCCTGAGTGCGGCGTGGCCGACGACGGCGGAGACGTGGCGGACGATGACGTACGAGCCGAAGCTGAGCGGCTTGAGGATGGTGAGTCGGTCGGCGAGCCTGCCGAGGTAGACGCCTGCGGCGCTGCCGGCGGCGCCGCCTCCCAGGGCGATGGTCCACCACCAGAGGTCGAGGGCGGGCCTGATGAGCGAGGCAGCGATGAAGGGGAGGAGCACGGCGAGGCCCAGCGCGCCCATGGCGGCGACCCAGCCTATGAGCAGGCGGAGGGGCACGCCGTCACGCTGGCGGTGGATGAGGACGCGTGTGACGAGGCTGATCTTGAAGGGGAGGATGGAGAGGAAGGTGGCGATGGCGTTGGTGATGATGACGTTGATCGGGCTGAGCGTGTGAACGGGTCGGAGGGTGACCCAGAACATGAGGCCGTTGAGCACGAGCCCGGCGAGGGTGAGGGCGGCGAGGATGATGAACTCGCTGAGGGGGGCGTCCTTGAGGGCTTGGAGCGCGCGGGCGTTGTCGCCGCTGATCGCGAGGCGGATGGCCCAGATGAGGAGCGCGGCGCCGACGGCGACGCCCAGGATCTGGGCGGCGATGCGGCCGGGGGTCCAGGGACGGCGCAGGGGCGCGTCGTCTGGCGGGTCGGGCGTCGCGGCGGTGTTGGCGGGCTCGTCCGTTGGCGGCATCGGAGGATGCTACGGGCGCGTGCCGATCGGTGGTGGCGCGGGGGCGGGGCGCGCGGAGGTGGAGGATTGACGGAGGTCGATGAGGTATGAGCCGCGCATGCCGGGGAGCGTCCAGGAGCGGACGACGGCGCCGGCGGCGTCGGTGACGAGGCGGTGGGCCGCGTCGGGGGTGAGCGCGGGGTCGTACCAGCCTTCGCGGGTGAGTCTTGCGATCTCGTCGAGGTTTACGAGCACGTGGGTGAGGCCTTCGAGGTTGCGGAGGGCGGCGAGGAGGTCCGGGGTCTGGGCGGCGTGGAGCGCCGGCCGCGAGCTGTTCCAGGTGGTCCAGTATTCGATGGGGACGCGGTAGTAGAAGGGGGTTGAATCGCCCAGGAGGAGGAGGCGCGTCTGGGCGGGGTCGAGCGTGAGGTTGATGTAGGCGGGGGGCGGGAGTGCGTCGCGCAGGGCGGCGCCTTCGGCGCCGGTCGGGAGCGGGCGCATGAGCTCGCCTGTGAGGGCGGCGACGCCGCCGACGAGCGCGAGGTTGGGATGGCCGCGGTGCTCGGAGAACCAGACGCGGAATGTGGAGGCGCTGAGGATGAGGACGGCGATGGCGCCGAGGATGCACGCGGCGCGGCCGCGGATGGCGAGGGCGAGCATGATGCTCGCGGGGACGGCGCAGGGGAGTAGGAAGCGCGACTGCTGATGTCCCAGCAGGATCCATGCGGCGAACTGGATGATGATGATCGCGAGGAACAGGAGGGCGTGGAGGCGGGTGGCGCGGCGGGGGGCGAGGGCGAGTCCCGATGCGAGGGCGAGCGGGAGGAGGATGGACCATTGGGGATGGAGCACGCCGCGGTCGGAGAAGAGCAGGGCTGCGCGGTGGAGGAGGTTGCCTGTGGCGTGGTGCCCGGTGTTCCAGCGGTCGAGGTTGATGCCCAGAGGGTGGGCGGGTTCGGCGCCGCCGAGGATGGAAGCGGCGAACGGGAAGACGGGGTTGCCGCCGCTGTGTATGGCGTGGTGGATGAGCCATGGGGCGAGAGCGGCGAGCCCGGCGGCGCAGGCGGCGAGCATGATGCGGGGGAGCTGCGCGGGGGGCGTGAGGGCGAGGAGCGCGATGGCGACGGCGGGGAGGGCGGAGTATGCGGCGGTGAGCTTTGAGCCGCAGGCGGCGCCCATGATGAGGCCGATGAGCAGGCCGCGACGGAGGGGGTCCGGGCGCGAAGAGGCGGCGAGGGCGAGCGAGGCGGCGGCGCCGGCGATGACCGCGGCTTCGTTGTAGGCGAGGCTGCCGGTGACGACGGTCCATGGAGTGGCGAGGAGCGCGGCGGCGCCGAGCGTGGCGGCGGCGGGGCGTGCGCCGAGAGCGCGCGCGGCGGCGGCGAGAGCGAGGGCGGCGATGATCATGATGCCCGCGTGGAGGAGGGCGGCGGCGATGGTCGCGGGGCCGTCGCGCGAAGTGAAGGGGTCGGAGCCGCGGGGAGCGATGAGGGCGCCGAGGTGGGTGTAGGCGCATTCGACGTAGGAGGGAAGCCAGGAGTAGGCGTTCATCGCGAGGGGCTCGGCGCGACCTTGCTGGAGCCACTGCCTGGGCAACTGGAGGTGATAGGAGAGGACGTCGAAGCCGAGGGCTTCGGAGCGCCAGAGCGTGCCGGGCGGCGTGCAGGCGGCGACGAGCATGACGGCGCACGCGGGGAGCGCGGGGAGGAGCCACCAGACGTGGTGAGCGGGGGCGCGCGGGGAGTCCGGTTGTGGGGCGTCGTCGGAGGACAGCCGGCGAGAGGCGCGGCGCGCCAGGTGGAGCGCGAGGATGGCGATGCCGACGATGAGCGGGGCCCATGCGAGGGCGCAGCTCCAGGGGGTGGCGCGGAGCAAGCCGAGCGAGCCGAGGCAGCGGGCGAGGACGAGCATGAGTGCTATGCCCGCGGCGGTGCGGACGGGCCAGGCGGCGGTGGGCGCGAGGAGCGAGCCGAAGCCGGAGGCGGCGGCGAGCCATGCGGCGGCGAGGAGACCGGGCCCCGAGATGGCGAGGACGACCGCGGCGGGGCCGGCGAGGATGGGCCGAACGCTGATGGTTGCGAGGGCGAGCGCGGCGGCGAGGACGCAGAGGATGACGAGGAGCGCGGCCTTGCGTTGGGCGGCGCCGGCGTGCGGGGCGCGCTGCGCGTTCATGGACTGCATTTCAAGCGGCGGACTGTACCGCGCCGGGCGCGTCGGCCGACGCCGCGGAACGAGCGGGCGTGGCGGCGAGGGCGAGCATGCGGGCGAGTCTGTGGTCCCATGTGTGCTCGCTGCAGAGGCGGTCGAGGGCGCGGCGCGCGTGATTGGCGAGGTTGTCGTCCGCGGCGCGGCGGACGAGTTCGAGGAGCTCGGGGCCTCGGGAGAAGAGGCTGATCTCGGATCCGGGGTCGAAGCAGCGATCGATTCCGAGGGATGCGTGGTGGATGCAGGGGACGCCGGCGGCGGCGATCTGGAAGGCCTTGTGGGTGAGGGCTTCTTCGTCGTGTGCGGCGTTGATGGTGATGGCGCAGCGGCCGCGGGCGTAGACGGCGTGCTGAGCGTCGTGGGGTACCCAGCCGCCGCCGGTTGGTGATGCGATGCCGAGGGGCTCGGCGGCGGAGCCGAAGACGCCCAGGGAGACGCGGCGGGCGAGCCAGGCGGGCCAGAAGGAGCGGCGCCAGGAGGTGAGCGGCGCGAGGGCGGCGATGGCGGCGTACCAGCGGCGCGGCTCGCCGCGGAGCCAGGCGAGGGAGTCGGCGTGCGCGGCGTCGAGGGCGGGGGTCAGGCGCCACCAGCCGAGCAGCGGGCGCGCGAGGCGGGCGTGGACGAGGGCTTCGAACAGAGCCGAGAGTGAGGCGGGCGAGGGCGCCTGCTCAGCGAGGGCGCGCCACGCGGCGCGGGCGCGGGGGACGAGCAGCGCCATGATCTCTTCGGGGTCGGGGTCGAGGGCGTCGAGGAGGGGCGTGAGCTCGGCGGGCGGGGCGGAGATGTCGCTGGCGATGAGGACGGCGTCGCAATCGGGATCGATGGTGCTGGGAGGAGCGATGAGATCACGGTCCTCGGCCATGTCGAGGTGGTGGACGTTCTTCCAGCCGGTGAGGGAGGCGAGCTCGTCGGCGGCGAGGGGGGACTTGACGAAGTGGGTGTGATAGTCGTCGCTGAGGAGGCGTGAGGGGGCGGGCTCGAGCGCCGAGCCGCGGGTCGCCCAGTTGGGATGGTCGGTCCAGAGCATGAGGTGGTGGATGCCCAGCGAGGGGAGGAGGGCGCGGGGCGCGCCGGAGGCCGGGCAGCGGGCGGTGCGCCACTCGAGCGAGCCGTTGTGGACGTAGCCCAGGGCGTGGGTGATGCGTTCGCGGCGGCAGAGCGCGGCGAGCTGCTCCGTCCATTGCCGCTGGGCGAGTGGGCCTTCGGGGCCGTTCATGCTGGCCCAGACGGGGCCGAGGTCGATGGTTGCGGCGAGCACTCCGAGGCGGTGGGCGGCGCGGGCGAGGGCGGCGATGTAGTGGATGCTGGTCCGGCCGGGATGAAGGAATACGAGCAGGCGAACATCTCCCGAGAGGGTGTCTGCCGGGGTGTTCATGTGCGGGTTCATGCATGTGAAGCTTCGGCTTATGCGCGGGCGATGCTTGACCCTTGGGCGGTACGGTGTCATTGTTGGCGGCGGGTCACGAAGGGAGGCTGTATGCGGATCATGCAAGAGGCGTCGGGGGGCGCCCGCGGGGGGCGGGGCCGGGGGCGGGGCCGGGGGTTCACGCTGATCGAGCTGCTGGTGGTGGTGGCGGTGATCGCGGTTCTGATCGCGATTCTGCTGCCGGCGCTGTCGAGCGCGCGGAAGTCTGCTTTCCAGGTGAAGGGGCTGTCCAACATGCGTCAGCTGGCGGCGGGCTGGCACATCTACTCGGCGGAAAACGACGAGGTGATCCTGCCGGGACGGTTTCCGGCACTGCCCGGGGGCATGGCAAACCCCGCGAACTTCTTCGACGTGGGCAACGGGAAGAAGTTCCGAGCGCGGTTCCTGCCCGTTCTGGGGAAGTACACGGGGCTGTTCGCGTTCGTGAATCCTGACAAGACGAACGACCGGCAGGACCTTGACGGCGAAGTGTTCCGCTGCCCGGCGGCGGCGGAGCGGACCGACGAGGGGAACTGCGCGTTCGGCTACAACTATCAGTTCCTGGGCAATCCGCGGCTGCGCTCGGGGGTGTACCGGAATTTCCCGCTGAAGCAGACGCGCTTGCAGACGCTGACGCGGACGGTGATGTTTGCCGACGCGCTGGGGACGGCGGCGGGGTACGGCGTGGGTCAGCGGCTTGCGTACAGCAACAACGGGACGGATCTGAGGGCGGTGGGGAATCATGCGTGGTCGCTGGACCCGCCGCGGCTGACGGCGAGCTCGGATCGCGGGACGGGCAACGCGGGGAGCCCGCGCTCGGCGGTGGATGCGCGGCACTCGGGTCGGGCGAACACGGTTTTCTGCGACGGGCACGGGGGGGCGTACACGCCGGGCGACCTGGGCTATCGCACGAACGCTGACGGGTCGTTCCGCGACTCGGGGCCGGGGTCCGACACACCGCCGACGAACGAGCTGTTCTCGGGGAGCGGGACGGACAAGGACCCGGTGTGAGGGCGGACGGCGCGCGCTGAGGCTGAGCGCGGCGGGCGCCGGGCCGGCGCCGCTCAGAGTTGGATGCTGCGGAGGGCGCGGACGCGGGCTTCTACGGGCGGGTGTGTGGCGAAGATGTTGATGAGGCTGCGCGCGCCGCCGGCGAGCGGCTCGACGATGAAGAGGTTGTTCTGCGCGGGGTTGGGCTGGACGAGGGGGATTCGTCGGGCGTGTGCGTCGAGCTGGAGGAGCGCTGAGGCGAGGCCCTCGGAGTCGCCGGCGATGCGGGCGCCGGTCTCGTCGGCGATGTACTCGCGGGTGCGGCTGATCATGGCCTGGATGATGGCGGCGCCGACGGCGGCGAGGATGACGACGAGCAGGCCCAGCAGCGGGTGGGAGCCTTCGCGGCGTCCCCCGCCGAAGAAGAAGAACGACTGGGCGAGGAAGGCGAGCACGCCCGCGACGGTGGCGGCGATGCAGGAGATGAGTGTGTCGCGGTTCTTGATGTGTGCGAGCTCGTGGGCGATGACGCCGGCGAGCTGTCGCTCGTTCATGATGCGGAGGAGTCCCTGCGTGACGGCGACGGCGCCCTTGCGGGGGGAGCGTCCGGTGGCGAAGGCGTTGGGCGCGTCGTGGGGGCAGATGTAGACGCGGGGCATGGGCAGTTCGGCGCGCGCGCTGAGCCTGCGGACCATCTGGACGAGTTCGGGGGCGGTGTGTTCGTCGACCTGGCGGGCCTGCATGGCCTTGATGGCAAGCGTGTCGGAGAAGAACCATGCGACGACGTTCATGACGCCGCCGAAGAGAAGGCCCACGACCATGCCTTGCGTGCCCCACATGGACCCGACGAGGACGAAGAGTCCCATGAGGGCGCCGAGGAGGATGGCGGTCTTGAGATGGTTGCCCAGGGAGCGCATGTGGATCCTTGATTTGGAGTGCGATGGCGTGCGGTGTGCGGTGTGCGACGCCGCTGGTTGTATGGACTGTCGAGGGGCGAATTCCATTCCATGGCGGGGTGATCGGACGAGGGGGCGGGGGGCGGGCGGGGTTTCCCCGGCACTAACCTGCTGTCCGGCAACGAGTTGCACGCAACGGTCCCCGGCGGCTCGTCGTAGAGGATGAGCGGAGAGCCCGCCTGGGGCCGTCGCACAGGGACGGCCCCGCGGCCCCGGCAGGGCGGGCGCGGGAGAGAGAACGGTCGGGCGTCGCAGACGGCACAGGGCGCGACGGGCCGACGGGAGTGCGAAGTCGATGTGTGAAGTGGTCCGGCATGAGCGGCGGGTTCGGTGCTGCGCGCCGGGCGTATCCGGACGTGCGGGGTCGTGCCGGGACGAGCGCGGGTGGGCGCGGCGGGCGGTTCTCGGAGCGTTACGGGCTGCCCGGGCTTCCCGCCCGTTACAGGCCGCGGTGCGGAGCGGTGCGGGGATGGCTCGCGGCTGGCGGCGGGGTCGGGGTGACTGCATGGTGTCCCTGGGAGAGTTCCATCCGACGGCGCGCGAACGCGTTCGTCGAGAGCACAGTCGGAAGCACCGAGGAGAGGGCTCGGCCCCGCGTTGAGGGAGACGCGGGCCGAGCCCGGATGAGCGAGGCGTGTGTATGTCCGCCGATTGTTGGAGGAGAAGTCGCCCGCGCGGGTCGCACAGCGGATGCTGGAGCGCTGCGGTGACGATTGGCGTGGCGGCGGCGGCCTCGGGGTCGGCGTTCGGTGCGGCGGTGGCGGAGGGATTCGAAGAGGGCGGCCGACCCGCGATCACGGAGGACGTGCGGAACGAGCGCGGCGGTCGGCGGTTGATCGTTGCGCGGCCGCTGACCGATCCGGCGGTGGTGATCACGGCGCGGGACCCGTGGGTGTCGATGGCGGCGATGGCGGCGGAGAACGCGGCGGGTGCAGCGTCGAAATCGACGGAGGGATACGGGAGCGGGATGACGCACACGGGCGAGAAGACCGTGGGCGCGACGACGCGCTATATGCAGGATTTCGAGACGGGCGAGGTGGGCCCCGAGTGGGGACTGCTGGGGGGCATGAACGAGCGGCGGGGGCTGAGCACGTTCGCGGACCCGGCGGCGAACGGCGGGATGAAGCTGTACGTCAAGACGGACGAGTCGCAGGCGTACGAGATGCGGCTCGACGTGTATCTGGTGCCTTCGCACGGGGCGACGCTGACGCCGGGGGATGTTTCGGATCCGACGGAGGCGGCGGAGAACGTGCTGCGGATCAGGGTTGACGGGCAGGTGATGCTGGAGCTGACGCCGGGCGATCTGCGGAAGATGGCGGGGGCGAAGCCCCAGCCGGGCCAGCCGATGGTTCGGAAGGTGCGGGTGCCTTTCGCGGCGGCGTACGGCGTGTCCGTTGTGGAGTTTTCGGGGCCGGCGCACGGGGAGGAGTCGGGCTGGCCCACGTGGGGCGTCGACAACATCATCATCGACCTGGGCCTGCAGGACCCGGTGCTGGGGTCGTTCGGGCGTGATGATCCGTTCGACACGGGGATACTGGGCGACCTGGAGCAGAGTTCGCCGAGCGGCGAGCTGCAGCCCTTGCCTTACAACCGGTTCGCGCGGAACACGTTCGACTTTGACGGATCGGGCGGGGGCGACGGCGGCGGTCCCGAGCGGCGGCAGCGGCCCGAGCCCGAGATCCCCTCGCCGGGGACGATCGCGGCGTGCGTGGCGGCGGGGCTGCTGGCGGCGGCGCGGCGGCGGCGGCTGATGGGGATGTGACGGGGGCGCGCGGGCGGGGATGTTGAGCGGCCCGGGTACGATCGGGCGAGTTCTTCAGAGGATTCGCCGCGTGCCCCAGCGCAGGCCAGCGGAGCAGCCGGACGACGCCGCCCGATTCCGGCGGACGCGGGATGCGCACGCGCTGGAGACGGCGGAGGATTATGTCGAGGCGATCGCACACCTGATCGAGACGCACGGGGAGGCGCGGGTGCGCGACCTGTCACGTCTGATGGGCGTGAGCCACGTGACGGTGTCGCGGATCGTGGCGCGGATCGCGGGGGAGGGGCTTGTCGAGCTGCGGCCCTACAAGCCTCTGGCGCTGACGGCGGCGGGGAAGCGGCTGGCGCGGCGGGCGCGGGAGCGGCACGAGCGCGTGCTGGCGTTTCTGCTGGCGATCGGGGTCGGGAGGGAGCAGGCGCAGATCGACGCCGAGGGGATCGAGCACCACGTGAGCGAGGAGACGATCCGGGCGATGGAGCGGATCGCGGCGTGGCGGCAGCCGGGGGGCGGTGCGAGTTAGAGCCGGGAGGTCGCGAGGCTGGCGAGTTCGCTGCGTTCGCTCTTGGTGAGCGTGATGTGGCCGACGATGCCGATGCCCTTCATTTTCTCGACGGCGTAGGCGAGGCCGTTGGACGAGGAGTCGAGGTAGGGGTTGTCGATCTGTCCGAGGTCTCCGGTGAAGACGATCTTGGTTCCTTCGCCGACGCGGCTGATGATCGTCTTCACCTCGTGGGGCGTGAGGTTCTGGGCCTCGTCGACGATGATGAACTGGTGCGGGATGGAGCGGCCTCGGATGTAGGTGAGGGGCTCAAGGACGAGGCGGCCGTCGGCGATGAGCTTCTGGATGCGCTGCTCTGTGCTGTGGCTCTCGGCGGCCTGCATGTGTGCGCCGCGGGTTGAGAGGAGGTAGGCGAGGTTGTCGAAGATGGGCTGCATCCAGGCGGTGAGCTTCTCGTCCTTGTCTCCGGGGAGGTAGCCGATGTCGCGGCCGAGGGGCATGATGGGACGGGCGACGAGGAGCTTCTCGTAGCGTTCCTCGTTGAAGACCTTGGCCATTCCGGCGGCGACGGCGAGGAGTGTCTTGCCCGTGCCGGCGGAGCCGATGAGCGTGAGGAGCTTGATCTCGTCGTCGAGCAGGAGGTCGAGGGCCATGGTCTGCTGGACGTTGCGGCCCATGATGCCGAAGGTGGGCTTGCGGGGCCCGGTGGCGGGGATGACGTGATCGGTCTCGGTGAGCCTTCTGGCGAGGCCCGTGTGTCCGGGGTCGGCGCGGTCGATGAGGACGACGAACTGGTTTGGTTCGAGCTCGGGTGTCTCGACCTGTCCCATGAGCTCGCGGGCGAGCTTCTCGAGGGGGAGCATGCGCTCGCTGTAGAGCTCGTCGATGAGCGAGCCTTCGACCTGAGCGGTGAGGAAGCCCGTGTAGAGGGAGTCGGCGTCGACCTTCTGGTTCTCGAAGTCCTCGGTGCGGATGCCGAGGGCATCGCTCTTGATTCGTGCGTTGAGGTCCTTGGAGACGAAGACGACGCGGTCGCCCTTCTGGTGCATAGACCATGCGACGGCGATGATGCGGTTGTCGGCGAGGTCTTCCTTGAGGGCGGGTGGGCGCTGGTGCTCCGTGATATCGATGCGGAGCATTCCGGTGGGGTTGAGGCCGGTGGCTTCCTTGAGGGCGGGCTCGCCGTTGCCCAGGCGTACGCCGTCGATGAGCCTTCCCTGGTCGCGGAGTGCGTCGAGGTAGCGGATGACGGCGCGGGCGTTGCGTCCGAGGTCGTCGTTGGAGGTCTTGAAGCGGTCGAGCTCTTCGAGGACGGCGAAGGGGATGACGATGTTGTTCTCCTGGAAGACGAAGATCGCCTTCGGGTTGTGGAGGACAACGTTCGTGTCGAGAACGAATGTCTTGACGGCGGTGCGGGGCTCGTCCTTGGCGGGCTTTCGTGCGGCGTTCAGGGGCGAGCGTGAGGGTCCGGAGGTCGGCTGAGTCGGTTGTGTGATGACGACGGGCTCCGGGATCTGGTGCGGGGCGAGAAACGTCTCCGTCGAGAGCTTCCTGCTCAAGGCGCCTCCTCCCAGTGTCCCGTCCGGAGAGGAAGCCCCCCGGGGAACTTTACGCCGACATGCCCGGCACGTCCCGCGGCGATCCTCGACGGGGGCGGCCTTCGCTTGGCGATTATCGGGGAGGGGCGGGGAGGGCCGCTAGTTTTCACCCGCTAGGAACGCGTGAAGCCCGCGGTGGATAAATCGGGGAGCGGGGCGAGCCCGGCGGAGGCTCGGGGGCGGGACGGGGCCGACGGATGAGCGAACACTCAGCCTCGGCGGAGATGGGGCGTCGATAGACTCCGGCGATCCGGCGTGGGGACGGAGGCCGGGCGGCGTATCCCATGGCTGAGATCCTGACGCTCGAGAACGTTGTCGCGCTGCTCACGCTCTCTGCGATGGAGATCGTGCTGGGGATCGACAACATCGTGTTCATCGCGATCCTGACGTCGCGGCTGCCGGCGGAGCAGCAGGCGCGGGCGCGGCAGATCGGGCTGGGTCTGGCGGCGGTGATGCGGATCCTGCTGCTGCTGACGATCAGCTGGATCGCGGGGCTGACGAAGCCGCTGTTCACGGTGATGCAGCACGAGGTGACGGGTCGGGACCTGGTGATGCTGCTGGGGGGAGTGTTCCTGATCGCCAAGGCGACGATCGAGATTCATCACAAGATCGAGGGCGCGCACGATGACGCGACGAAGCGCGTCAGGGGGGCGTCGTTTTCCGGGGTGCTGACGCAGATCGTGCTGATCGACATCGTGTTCTCGCTGGACTCGGTGATCACGGCGGTGGGGATGGCGCGGGCGCTGTGGGTGATGATCACGGCGGTTCTGCTGTCGGTGGCGGTGATGATGATCTTCGCGGGTCGGGTCAGCCGATTCGTGGAGCGGCATCCGAGCGTGAAGATGCTGGCGCTGAGCTTCCTGATCATGATCGGGGTGCTGCTGGTGGCCGACGGGCTGGGGCAGCACCTGCCGCGGGGCTACGTGTACTTCGCGATGGCGTTCAGCCTGCTGGTGGAGGTTCTGAACATCCGGGCGGGTACGCGGCGCGCGGCGACGCACGCGGCGGGCTGAGCGCGGGGTCGGCGCGCCGGAGCGCGGTGTCGGCGCGGTGCGGCTCAGGGTGTGGCTTCGAGCGCGGCGAGGGCTCGGGAGACGACGGGGGTGGTGCGGGCGAGCGGGAGGGGGCGGCGGGGGTCGTTGAAGATGATGGACATGACGAAGGTCCGGCCGTCGATGCGCTCGAGGACCCAGAGGACGGCGGTGGCGCCGGGCTCGCCTCCCACGGCGCGGGCGAGGACGTTCCACGGGCCGGGCTCGTCGCGGGCTTCGGGGTCGTCGCGGACCATGGCGTAGAGGGCGGGGCGGTTGCCGGGCTGGGCGGAGAGGCGGTGCAGCTCGGCGCCGACGCGGCAGAGTTCGTCGGCGGAGGCGAACCAGCCGACGCTGTCGAGCTCCTGTGGTGCGGCCCAGACGCGGTAGAGCGTCTCGTCGACCTGCAGGGTGGGGAGCAGGTCGCTGATCATGCGGCGGCGCTCGGTGTGATCGGCGCGGGCGTAGAGGCTGTTGGCGTCGCTGACGCCGGTCTTGAGCTTGACGTTCTCGATGGTGAGAAGGAAGGGCTCGGGGGGGTCGACGTGCTGGATTCCGGCGGCGCGGGCCGACCGCTCGCGTGCCCAGAGGACGGCGTGCTCGGCCCACTCGCGTCCGAGGAATGAGATGAGATGATCGGTGGCGGTGGCGTCGAGCTCCTGGAGCATGCGGCGGGCGTATTCGGAGAGGGGGAGCTCTTCGCCGCCCTTCATGCCCGAGGAGCGTGAGGGGGGGAGGCTGCGCGTGGCGTTGTCGAAGGCGAGCGGGCGGTCCCATGCGACGTCGCCGGCGGCTACGCGGGTTGCGAGGGCGAGCTGTACGAAGAGGCCCGACGCGGTGCCGATGGCCATGCGGCGGCGGGGATCGATGGTGTAGATGGTGCGGAGCGTGCCGTCGCCCGCGAGCTCGTATGCGGCGAGCGAGACGGCGAGGCGCTGGGCTTCGATGCGGTCGCAGACTTGGTCCCAGTCGGCGGGGGCGGAGGAACCGGGGACGGGCGCGACGGAGAGGTCGAACTGTCGGAGGCGGTATCCGGGGCCGGGCTCGAAGGCGAGCGTGAGGATCCACTTTGAGCGCGGGTTGCGCTTCATCTCGACCCAGGCGCCGATGGTGTCGGGGCCGAGCTGGCGTCGTTCGAGGACGCGGAAGCCGCCCGACCGCTCGGCGGCGACGCGGAGGCGCTGCTCGAGCTGTTCGGGGGTGATGGTGTTCTTGAGCTCGTCGGAGAATTCGACCTCGCGGAAGCGGTCGAACCGGCCTTCGAGCACGGCGAGGGCCCAGTCGAGGCGCTCGCGGAGCAGGGGCGAGGGCCTGGCGGGCGCTGGGGCGGTGGCGGGGGCGGGGGCTGGGGCGGTGGCGGGGGCGGGGGCTGGGGCGGGCTCAGGATTGGGGAGGTTCTGAGCCGGGGCGGGGGCGTGGAGGACGAGCGAGGCGAGGGCGAGCGCGAGCGCCGCTGCGCGCATCAGTCGATGTGCCAAGGTTCGAGCGTGGTGCATGACGAGAGGGATACGCGGAGCGGGGCTAGCGGTTGCCCCCGACGGCGGGGGCTGCGCGGCGGGTCCCGCGATCGCGGGCGGGCTCAATCCTCCTCCGCGTGCGGCTTGTACTGGGCGACGATCTCGGCCTGGACGTTGGGGGGCGTGCGCTCGTCGTGGCTGTAGTCCATGACGAAGCTGCCCTGCCCGCCGGTCATGCTTTTGAGCTGGCCCGAGTAGTTGTTCATTTCGGAGAGGGGAGCCTTGGCGCGGATGATGCACATGTCGCCCGCGATGTAGTCGGTGCTCTGGACCTGGCCTCGCTTGCCCGAGAGGTCGGCGGTGATGTCGCCCATGCTCGAGGCGGGGGCGGTGATCTCGATGTCGACGAAGGGCTCGAGGAGCGCGGGCCTGGCCTTGGCGACGGCGTCGATGAAGGCGCGGCGGCCGGCGGTGACGAATGCGACTTCCTTCGAGTCGACGGGGTGGTGCTTGCCGTCGTAGACGCGGACGCGGACGCCCGTGAGCGGGTAGCCGGCGACGGCGCCCTCTCCCAGGACGCGTCGGATGCCCTTCTCGACTGCGGGGAGGTACTGCCTGGGGATGGAGCCGCCGACGGTCTCGTCGATGAACTCGAACATCTCGCCGCTCTCGGCGGGCTCGTTCATTGGCTCGACGCGGAGGAAGACCTCGCCGAACTGTCCTGCGCCGCCGGTCTGCTTCTTGTGGCGGTGGTGGCCTTCCGCCTTGGCGGTGACGGTTTCCTTGTAGGCGATGCGGGGCGGCTTGGTGGTGACGTCGACGTGGAAGCGGTTGTGGAGCTTCTCGAGGAGGATGCGCATGTGCAGTTCGCCCAGACCCCTGGCGACCATCTCGTGCGTGGCGGAGGTGCGCTCGGCGTGGAAGGTCGGGTCCTCGTCCATGAGTTTCTGGAGGGCGGCGCCGATCTTGGTTTCGTCGTTGCGGCTCTTGGCCTCGACGGCGAGGCCGTACATGGGCTTGGGGAGGGAGAGGGGCTTTGCGCGGAGGCTGTCGAGCTCGTGCGAGCCGTGGAGCACGCCGTTGAAATGCAGCTCGTCGATCTTGGCGAGGGCGATGATGTCCCCGGGCTGGGCGGAGGAGATCTCCTTGGTGTCCTTGCCGAAGACCTTGAAGAGGTGGCCGATCTTGACGGGCTTTTTGGCGTCGTTGAGGAAGAGCGAGGACTGGGGGGTGATGGTGCCCTGGTGGACGCGGACCATGGCGAGCTTGCCCACGAACTGGTCGTTGGTGACCTTGAAGACGTGGGCGACGGGCTCGAGCTGGGGGTCGGGCCTGGCGTACCAGGTCTTCTCGGCGGAGCCTTCCTTTTCCTTGAGGAGGAACTGGGTGGGGTTGCCCTCGCGGGGGTTGGGGGCGAGCTTGGCGAGGATGTGCAGGAGGTCGTCGAGCCCCGTGCCGGTGCGTGCGGAGCAGAAGACGACGGGGATGAGGTGGCCCAGGCGGAGTGCCTTCTCGAAGGCGTCGTGGAGCTGGTGGGGCTCGAGGCGTTCGCCCTGCTCGAGATACGTGGCCATGAGCGCGTCGTCGACTTCCACGACCTGCTCGATGAGTGCGCGGTGGCCGTCGCGTGCGGAGCCGAAGGCGGTAGCGCCGTCGGAGTGCTCCCAGAGGTCGATGACGTCGGCGCCGTTGGCGGTGGGGAGGTTGATGGGGATGCATTCCGGGCCGAAGGTCTCGCGGATCTGGGCGAGGAGGGTCTCGCACTCGCCGACGTGATCGTCGATCTTGTTGACGATGATCATGCGCGGCTCGTCGTGCTCCTGGGCGAGCTTCATGAGTCGGCGGGTCATGGTCTGGATGCCGCGGTCGGCGCCGATGACGACGGCGACGAGCTCGACGGCGGGGAAGACGGAGATGGCCTGTCCCACGAAGTCCGGATAGCCCGGGGTGTCGACGAGGTTGATGTGCGCGCCCTCGTGGTCGAAGCTGACGAAGGAGGCGGAGAGGCTGTGCTTGTGGTGCTTTTCCTCGGGCTCGAAGTCGCAGACGGTGTTGCCGTCCTGGACGGTGCCGGGTCGTCCGATGAGCTTGAGCTTGTGGAGGATGGCCTCGACGAGGGTGGTCTTCCCCGACGCGTTGTGGCCGACGAGAGCGACGTTGCGGATGTCCTGGGTCGTGTAGCCCGACATAAGGCGCCTCCATTTCCGGAGGGCCTCCGGCCGGCCGCACGCCGCCGCACTCACCGACGAGCCTCGATCTCCGCGGCGGGGGCCGGGGAGAGGTTCGCGCGGGCGATTCCGACGGTCAGGCGACCCGAGCACGCCGTGACCCACCAGCTTGCTCCAGTGTACTCGCGGCGGCGGGCGGGGGCGGGTCCGGAGCGGGGTTGGGGGTTCGCCGGCGGGTGAGTCGGGGCGCGGCGCGGAGTATGGTTGGGTGATGGCCAAGAAGCCCACGGGGTCCAAGGGCGGCGGTGGTGAGCCCGCCGATGCGAAAGCGGCGGCGCCGCGGCTGGGGCCTGGGGCGCGGATCGTGCTGCTCAAGGGGGCCGACGCGTTCTTGCGGATGGGGTACACGGAGCAGCTGAAGGCGTCGCTTGTGAAGGCGGGGCTTGAGGTGGAAGTGTTCCGGTACGACGGGGCGAGCGCGGCGATGGCGGACGTGCTGGACGAATGCCGGAGCTTCGGGCTGCTGGCGGCGCACAAGCTCGTGGTGGTCGACAACGCGGACGAGCTTGTGAAGGCGGCGGGCGAAGAGGAGGAAGAGGCGGAGCCGGCGCCCAAGCCTGTGAAGGGATCCAAGGGGGCCAAGGGCGAGCCAGCGCGGCGCGTCCGGGCGGCGCCGACGCGGCGGCAACTGCTGGAGCGGTACGCCGAGAGCCCCTGCGATCACGCGACGCTGGTGCTGCGGGCGGCGACGTGGCGGAAGGGGAATCTGGACGGGATGATCGAGAAGGTGGGCGTGGTGCAGGAGTGCGCGCCGCTGTCGCCCGACCGGGCCAAGCTGTGGAGCGTGCAGCGGGCGCTGAAGCATCACAAGCGGACCCTGGAGCCGCGGGCGGCGGAGCAGCTTGTGAACGCGGTCGGGCCCGAACTGGCGCGGCTGGACAGCGAGCTGGGCAAGCTCGCGGCGGCGACTGGGGAGAATGAGGCGATCACCCCGGGGCATGTTGAGAGGCTGGTGGCGCCGGCGCCGATCGAGCAGTCGCCCTGGGTGCTGTCCGATGCGTTGCTGAGCGCGTCGCCCGAGCCGGGCCTGATGAAGCTGCGGGAGCTGATCGAGGAGAACCGGTACGACCCGGTGCCGCTGCGGTGGGCGTGCACGGATCTGGCGGTGAAGATCCACTCGGTGGCGGCCGAGATCGCGGCGGGCGTGCCTGTGCAGGCGACGGGCAAGTCGCTGAAGCTGTGGGGGCCTCAGCAGGAGGCGGTGCGGCGGGCGGCGCGGGCGCTCGGGCCCGAGGCGGGGCGGCGGCTGGTGGAGGCGTGCGTGACGGCGGACTGGAAGGCCAAGACCGGGCAGTCGGACCCGGTGCGGGGGCTGGAGGCGCTGGTGATGCGGTTCGCGGAGGAACTCCGCCTGAGCGCCGCCGAGCGGACGGGCCGATAGGTCCAAGAGCCCGGCGGAGCCCGGGCGAACGACCGCAGCAGGACGCTTGCCCCATGCCGACGCTGAAGGACGTATCGAGCCGCGCGACGATCCGGTGTCTCCCTGTCGGGCTTGCGTGTCTGCTGGCTCTGGCGGCGGCGTCGTGCGGGCCGGCGCCGCGGGGAGCGGGGCCGGTCGAAGAGGGCGCGGTTGCTTCGGCGGGTCAGGACGGGCCGGTGGCTGATCCGACGGCGGAGCGTCTGGCGCTGATGGCGCAGGCGCAGGAAAACAGTCGTGTGAGCGTGGACCGGCCGGCGGGGGGCGTGAGGCGGCTGCCGCGGGAGCAGGCGGCGCCGGAGCTGCCGGGGGAGCCGGCGGATGCGGGCGCGATCGCGGCGGGTGAGCCGGAGTCTGCGTCGGGCCCCGCGCCTGCTGGTGCGGGGGCGGAGCCCGGGGCGAGCGACTCGGCGGGGCCGACAACGGTGCCGGCCGGGCCCCCACCGCTGTCGCGCGAGGACGTTCTCCGGGCGCTGGCGTCGGAGCTGGAGTCGCAGGCGAGCGCGTCGGACTCGCCGGTGGGCGCGCTGATCCGTCTGGCGGCGCTGGAGCTGGTGTCCGGTGCGTCCGCC
>JANRJV010000058.1:0-5906 GCA_033763795.1 Planctomycetota bacterium | reverse complement strand
GGCCCGCGCGGCCGACGGCGGCGCCGCGAGCGCCGGCCCCGGGAGCTCCGGCGCGGGCGACGCGGCCTCGGTGAGCATCAATATCTCCGGCGACCTGCTGCCTCGGACGGGGTTCTATTACCTCTGGACGGGGCAGTGAGGTACGAAGAACCCCGCAGAAAACTATTAGGGTGTGTTGACAGTAGGATCAGTTACGAGTCGATGGCATACCCGTGTCCGTCGAGACGGTCCGCGCCAAACCTTAGTAATTCCACGGACCGTCTCAGCCCGGACTTGCTGCTTCCGAAAGTTATGCGGCCAAGCTAAAGAAACTAGATTGCCAACTGATGTCTAGAGCATCGCTATGGCAGAGAAGTGGGCCACGTCCAGCTCGAACTGTTGGCGGCGCCGGCTGCAAGCGACAGGAGCAGCCTCGATCTCCCCCGCCGACCCCAACCGCTGGCGAACGAACGTGCGGCCTTGAAGCGGATCGCCTGTGTCCCCGTATCGCGCATGACTTTCTCTCTTTCAAAGTGAGTGCGCACTGACAGCCGTGCGCACTCGAACCCTCGCCCCTGCTGGGAAGCCGGATGCCGACCAGACGCCCCATACATGCGGACGGACCCGCCGCGTCCGGCGGTGATTCACGGCTGCGGACCGTTAGAATTTCTGCATGGGCACTCCGGAGGCGGGCGACGTCACCAGGCTGTTGAACTCGCTCGGCGTGCCGGGCGAGGCCGTCAGCGCCCCCGCTTTCGATGTCGTCTACGCGGAGCTCAAGTCGATCGCGGCCGGGCTTCTCGCCCGCGAGTCCGACCGGGGCGTGCTGGAGACGACCGTGCTGGTGCACGATGCGCTCCTTAAGCTCCGGCAGTTCGAGCGCACGTCCCTGAGCTGGGAGAACCGGGCGCATTTTTTCGGCACCGCGGCCAAGGCCATGCGGCAGATCCTCGTGGACGAGGCCCGCCGGCGGCGCGCGCACGAGCGGGCCATCGTCTTTGTCGAGCAGTTCGTGTTCGTGGCCGGCGGGGAGGCCCGCCCGGTCGAGATCGACATGCTCGACCTCGACGAGGCGCTGGTCGCTCTCCACGAAGCGGAGCCCCGGCTCTGCGAGATCATCTCGCTGCGCGTCTTCGGCGAGCTGGGCGCGGCATCCATCGCGTATCTGCTGAACCTGAGTGAGGATCAGGTGCGCCGCCGGACGAGGCTCGCGCAGGCGTGGCTCATCCGCTGGCTCCGCGACAACGGCCGGCTGCCCGAGGGTCGCGCGTGATCTCGGCGCTTGCGGCCAGGCTGTTTGACGATCTCGCCGAGCTCCCGGCGGCGGACCGGGAAGCGGCGCTGCGGCTCGAGTCCCCCGAGGTCGCGTGCGAGGTTCTTTCGCTGTTGGGCGCGCTCGACCTGTCGCCGAACTTCCTTCAGTCTCCTGCGATCAGCATCACGGGCGACGACCGGCGAGCGGCGGGCGGAGCGGTCATCGATGGGCACGGGGCGCAGGTCGGTGCGGCCGCGCCCAGCGCGCCGCTCGGGCCCGGGGCTCGGCTGGGCTCGTACGTCCTGCTGCGCGAGGTCGGGCGGGGCGGCATGGGCGTCGTGTACGAGGCGCAGCAGGACGCGCCGCGCCGCCGCGTCGCGCTGAAAGTGATGAAGGCGGGCGTCTGGAACACGCTGCAGCGCACGCGGTTCCGCCGGGAGGCGGACGCTCTGGGCCGGCTCAATCACCCCAACATCGCGGCGGTGTACGAAGCCCGAGCCGTGCAGACCGACGCGAGCGGGCTCGAGCGCCTGCCGTTCATCGCGATGGAGTTCGTCGACGGCCTGCCGATCACGGAGCATGCACGCCGGTCGGCGCTGGACGCCACGCAGCGCGTCCGCCTGTTCCTCGCCGCGTGCGACGCCGTCCAGCACGCGCACGACCGCGGCGTCATCCACAGAGACCTCTCTCCCTCGAACATCCTCATCGACCGCTCGGGCGTGCTCAAGGTCGTCGACTTCGGCGTCGCGCGGCTCATCTCCTCGGATCGGGAGGCGAGTGTCTCGCAGGGCGAGCATGTCATCGGCCACTGGGCGTACGTCTCGCCCGAGCAGGCCGCCGGGGCACCCGTGGACGAACGGGCCGACGTCTTTGCGCTCGGAGCGGTGCTCTTCGAACTGCTGCAGGGCTCGCCCTGGCTCGACGTGCGCGAGCGCACAGCGTTCCAGCTTCTCCGCTGCATCGAGCGGGATCCGATCCCTTCGCCGACGATCGCGGACGCGCCGCGGCGCCGCGATCTGCGGGCGGTGATCGCGGCGGCGATGTGCCGGAACGTGAGCCGCCGGTATCAGAACGCCCGGGAGCTGCGCGACGATCTCCTGAACTGGGTCGAGGGCCGGCCGGTCACCGCCCGCGAGCCCGGAGCGCTCGTGCGCGCCCGCGAGGCCGCCCGGCGCCACCCCGTCTTCACCTCAACGCTGCTCACCACTCTCCTGGCGTTCAGCATCGGCTTCCTCGCCGTCGGTCTGCAGGCCGTCCGCGCATCGCGGGCCGAACGCGCCACCGCCGGCACGCTCAACCAGGTTCTCACAGGCATCGTCTCCGCGCTGCAGCAGCACCGCTCCGCCGCGACCGTGCGCTACTCGATCCTCGAGCGCGTGCGGCCGCAGGTCGAGCAGTTGCTCCCTCGGATCGGCGACGATCCCCAGGCGAGGCTGGCGGCGGTCCGCTACTACGTCGCGCTGGCGCAGGTCGTCGGGTACCCCTACGTGCCGAACCTCGGCCGGTCCGACGAGGCGCTCGAGCTGCTGGCCAAGGCGGCGCAGATGGCCGCTCCCGCCGGCGTGGCGCAGGAACCTCACGAAGAGCTCGCGCTCGAAGCGGTCAACGCTCTTTCGCTCCGCGCCTCGTCGCTCAACCTGATGAACCGCGCAGGCGAGATGTTCTCCGAGCTGCTCGAGCTGCAGGCCGCGTGCCGCGTGTGGGAAGCGCGCTCCGCGAAACCGGAGGACTGGATGATCGCCCGCGCGAGAACGTGGCCCTTCAACGTGCAGGCCATGTTGACCGCGGGCAGAGCCGCCGAGCTGCCCGCGCTGCTCGACTCGTGGAAGCGCGAAGCGTCCCTCTGGGACGAGCGGGCCCGGAGCCCACTCACCCCCGGGATCGCGTGGCACACTCTCGCGCGGGCCTCCTTCGACGCCGGTGACTTCCGGCTGACGATCCTCTCCGCCCACCGCGCCCGCGACGCCATCACCCGCAGCGGGTCGCTCGACGCCGTTGTGCTCCAGTGGAAGGGGGACTGCTCGCGGTACGAGGGGATGTCGCGGGAGGCCGCGGGCGATCTCCCGGCCGCCGAGGCGCTGTACACGGAGGCCCTCGAGGTCTTCGAGAGCTCTGAGCAATCGCTCGCCAACCGAGCGGACCTGATGGGGGTCCGTGCGATCGTGCTGCTGAACCGGGCGCGAGTACGGGCCTGTATGGGCGACCCGCGTGCGATGGACGACGCCCGCGCCGCGGTGGAACTCCGCCGCGCGCGCACGCTGGAGGACCCGGAGGTCCCGCCGCTCCGCGAGAGGCTGCACGGCTCGCTGCACCAGATGGTGGCGGTCATCGATGATCTGGCGCAGGAGCAGCCCTCTCTCACCGAGGCCGACCGCGCGCGGCTCGCCGAGGAGCGCGCCGCGTGCCTCGCCGAGGCCGAGTCGATCGAGCTAGCTTCGCTCGGGTCGCGCTGAGGGCCCCGCGGCTTGGCGGCGCGCGTACACTCGCGATCGCGGCGCTAATGCCGCGCCGACAACCCATGATCAACGAGAGGACATCCGATGCGTTCGTATGAAAGGTTCGCCATGTGGAGCGGGCTGGTGCTCGTGGCGCTGCTGCTGCTGCGTCAGGGCCCGGTGTCGACGTCCCTCGCCGGGCTGGAGGACGCGGAGAAGCCGCCGCGGATCGCGGTGTGCGCCGTGGTCAAGATCGTCGACGAGCTGATGGATTCCGACCGCTTCAAGCCGGCGCGCGTCGAGCACGAGGACCAGCTCCGCCGCGAGATGCTGGACCCTCTGCGCGACCGGCTCCGCGAGGTGCAGGAGGAGGCTCGCGACCTGAAGTCGGACGACCCGAGGGCGGCCGAGCTTTCGGCGGAGTTCCGCCGGCTGCAGCAGCAGGCCCAGCGGGTGCAGCAGGAGGTCGTGCAGAAGATGGAGGCGAAGATCGGCGAGCAGCTCGTCGAGTGCTACGGCCTGGTTCGCTCGTCCGCGGTCGCGATCGCGGAGCAGAAGGGGTTCACGTACGTCCTCGCGTCGGCCGACCCCGAGGATCAGCTCAACGTCGAGACGGTGATGAAGCTGGTCCGCGACTTTCTCTCGCGGCCGGTGCTCATGGCGCCCGCCGAGGTCGACCTGACGGAGGATGTCCGGCAGGACCTGAAGCTGGAGTGACTTTCAGGGGGCGGGGATTACGTCGGCGCGCTCGACGGAGCGCACGGCCCGCTGCAGGGCCCGCGCGTCGGTAACGTCGGCGGACCCGTCGCCCGTGAGGTCGGGGCGCTGGCGGTGCCACGTGTAGAGGTCCTCGATGTCGAGGGCGCCGTCGGCGTTCACGTCGTGGTACGCGGCGCCGTCCTCCATGGCCAGGAGCTCGCGTGCGGCGAGGGCCTCGACGCCGGGCCGAAGGAGGTGGTTGACGTCGTAGCCCTGGTCGGCGTACCAGCTGCTCGACCACAGCTCCCACCAGGCGGTGAGCGCGTCGAAGTTGGTGGAGGCGGTGCGGGGGTTCCACGCCGTGAGCCCCGCGGCCAGGCGCCGGTAGTTCTGCAGTGCGACCTCGTCGGGCGTGGCGACGGGGTGCGACACGGACAGCAGGAAGTAGAGCTCTTCCTGCGGCCAGCCGTTGAGCGACCAGATGTCCCGGATCCGGTCCATGATCGCGAGCAGGTTGTCGGCGTATGCCTCGGGGCTTGAGCCGGGCGTGATCCCCGAGCGCAGCGAGGGCTGGCCCTCGACGCGATCGTTCAGCCCCGTGTTGATGCGCACGAGGACGGCCTTGGTCGGCCCCTGGAGGGCGCGCACGCGGTCGAAGTACAGCGAGAGGTACGCGTCGTCAGCGCGGCGGAGGGCCAGGCCCATGTCGTAGGCGCTCATGCCGCCGGCGGCGTACAGCGTGTGCAGCGCGGCGCCCGTGGCGCGGGCGGGGTTCTCGATGCGCACGTAGTACGAGAGGAACGGGCCCGTGACGGCGTTTTCCCAGGGAGAGAAGCGGAAGTTGATGTTCCGCTCGCGCGTCATGGCGGGAGCCGTGAACGTCTGCGTCACGGCGGCGAAGGCGGCGCCGGCCGTCGAGATGGGGGGCCAGACCAGGAGCGTGCCGTAGGGAGGTTCGGCCTCGCGGAGCACGGGCTGGAAGAACCCGGACGAGCCCGGGAACTGGGCGTACGTCACGTGGAAGTCGAGCTCGGCGTTGACGTCCAGCGAGCTCACTCGTTCCAGCACGACGCCCTGGTTCACCATCGCGCCGGCCAGGAAGCCGCTGGGCACGTACATGTACGCGAGGGGCGCCATGCCCGAGGCCGGGTCCATGAGCAGGTCGAGCGGCTGGGGGGCGTTGTCGTAGCGGAACTGGCCGTTGCTGAGCGTGCCGGCGACCTGGTAGCGGTACCCGGAGCCCGAGCCGTTGCCGCCGTTCTCACCGGGCGACAGCAGGCCCGTGGCGTAGAGGCCGAAGCGCTGCTCGAGGGCCCGGGCCCAGCCGTGGTCCCACCCGTCGGTGAGATAGAGCTGGTTGGAATCCCCGAGGCACACGACGTCGACGCGTCCGACGGCGGCGGCGCGGAAGAAGCCGCTGAGCGACGCTGCGCCTGACACGGCGGGCAGAGGCCCGGGCGGGGCCTCGGGGGGCGCCCCCACCGCTGACGAGGCGATCACGCACAGTGCGGCCGCCAGCGCGGGCCCGATGACATCCC
>JANRJV010000057.1:0-11591 GCA_033763795.1 Planctomycetota bacterium | reverse complement strand
AGGGGGCGCGGCTGCCGGGGATGGGTGCGTGGCTGTTCGTGCTCCTGGCGGCGGTGAGCGCGGTGGGCGGGTGGATGTTCGTCCGGCTGTACCGCGATACGCGCGAGCGGACGGGCGTGCGCCCGGTGCATGACTGAGCGGGGCGAGGGATGGGGCAGGAGGGGTGTGCGCAGAAAAAAGCCGCGGCGCCTCCAGGAGGCCGCGGCCTTGTCGCAGATTGAGTGAGGGTTGGGGAGCGCGCTCAGGCGGCGCGGCGGACGGCGCGGCGCGTGGAGCCCGACTTCTTGAAGTAGGCGAAGGAGTAGTTGGTGGAGGTGGAGCGGCGGGCCTTGGTGGCGCGGGGGGTGGAGGAGCTGGAGGCGCGGCGCGTGCGGGCCGAGGAAGACTTGGTTTTGCGGGCCGCGGGGCGGGCGGTGCTCGAGCGGGTCGAGGCGGCGCGGCGGGGCTTGCGGGTGGTGGAGGCCGAGGCGCGGCGTGTGCGCGAGGTGGTTCGGCGGGTGGTGCGTGAGGTTGAGCGTCGGGAGTTGCGGGAGGCGGAGGCGCGGGGCGTGCTGCGGCTGGTCCGCGTGGTGCGCGTGGCCTTGGCGCGGCGAGCGCGGGTGGATCGGGTGCGTCGGGTGGAGGAGGTTCGAGAGGTCGGCATGATGTCACGACTCCGTTCGTCATCCGGGGCCGCGGTGGGCGGCGGTCCGGGCTTGCGTTGGCGGCGCGTGGAGCGTGAGCCTCACGAGCCGGGGGCAGGAACCCTCCCGAGCGGGACGGAGCCCCTTCGGACGGAGGTATCGGCGACGGTTCGGGGCGGGATGAGTCTGTTGCGGATGAAAGTGCGTGATTGTGATGAACGGGCTTCAGTCGCGGGTCAGAAGCGCTGACGACCTATACTGGCGAGAGGAGTCTGGCGAGCGGTGTGGGGCGGGCTTGCCAGCGAGTGTTGCCTGATCGGAGAACCGGCGCATGCCGTGGCAGGTCGCGGCCGAGTGGTCGCCTGAAAGCTGGAAATCGAAGCTGGCGGCGCACCAGGCGGTGTACCCGGACCGCGGCTCGGTGGAGTCGGCGGTGTCGAAGCTGCGGTCGCTGCCGCCGCTGGTGACGAGCGGGGAGATCGAGCGTCTGCGTTCGCACATTGCGGAGGCGCAGGAGGGGCGTCGTTTTCTGCTGCAGGGGGGCGATTGTGCGGAGACTCTGGCGGAATGCCGTCCCGACATCATCGCGAGCAAGCTGAAGATCCTGCTGCAGATGTCGCTGGTATTGGTGCACGGCCTGAAGAAGCCGGTGATCCGGGTGGGGCGGTTCGCGGGGCAGTACGCCAAGCCCCGGTCGAGCCCGACGGAGACGCGTGGGGGCGTGACGCTGCCCAGCTATTTCGGGGACCTGGTGAACGGGGCGGAGTTCACGGCGGAGAGCCGGCGGGCGGACCCGGAGCGGATGGTGCTGGGGTATCAGCACGCGGCGCTGACGCTGAACTTCATCCGTTCGCTGATCGACGGCGGTTTCGCGGACCTGCATCATCCCGAGTACTGGGACCTGCGGTTCATGGAGCACGCGCACCTCGGAGACGAGCTGCGGGAGAGCTACCAGCGGATGACGCGGGAGCTGGCCGAGGCGCTGCGGTTCATGGAGGTGCTGGGGGAGACGAGCGTCGACGAGCTGACGCGGGTCGAGTTCTTCACGAGCCACGAGGGGCTGAACCTGCTGTACGAGAGCGCGCAGACGCGGGGCGTGCCTCGGCGGGCGGGCGCGTTCAACCTGACGACGCACTTTCCGTGGATCGGGGAGCGGACGCGGGCGATCGAGGGGGCGCACGTGGAGTTTTTCCGCGGGATCCGGAACCCGATCGGGGTGAAGATCGGGCCGGGGTGCAAGCCGGCGGAGCTGCTGCAGCTTGTGGAGACGCTGAACCCGCTGAACGAACCTGGGCGGATGGTGCTGATTCACCGGATGGGGGCGGGGCGGATCGAGGAGTCGCTGCCGGGGCTGCTGACGGCGGTGCGGGATGCGAGCCTGCGGAGCAGCGCGGCGGGGGGCGGGGCGAACGGGGCGGGCCGGCCGCGGGTCCTGTGGGTGTGCGACCCGATGCACGGGAACATGGTGACGACGGCGTCGGGGATCAAGACGCGGAACTTCTCGGACATCATCCGGGAGATCGAGCTGGCGGCGGCGCTGCACCGGCGCTGCGGGACGATCCTTGGGGGCGTGCACTTCGAGCTGACGGGTGAGGATGTGACGGAGTGCGTCGGGGGGGCAACGGGTGTCAGCGAGGCGGACCTGTCGGTGAATTACGGGAGCCTGTGCGACCCGCGGCTGAACTATCAGCAGGCGATGGAGATGGCGTTCGCGATCGCGCGGATGCTGGGGTGAGGGGGCTAGACTATGGAAGTGACACCCGACCCCAAAGCATCGCGCCAAGTCGTGTGCGTCTCGTTGATCCTGTGCGATGAGATTTACCGGGACGAATCGACGAAGAAGCTGCTGTTGGTGGGACTGTTCAACCAGCTTGTAGTGCCGTCGTTTCCCGCGATTCACGCGATGATGTGTGTGTGCTTCACGCTGACTGACGGCGAGGGCAAATACGACGTTCGCGTGAAAATCGAGCACGAGACGAGCGGACAGGCGGTGCTAGAGGCTGGCGCCCCGCTGGTGATCGACGAGCCTTTGACTCTCCACGATGTTGTTCTCAAGCTCCGCGGAGTGGAGTTTAAGGAACCTGGAAAGCATTGGCTGAGTGTCTCGGTGGATGGCGTGCCGTTGAGTCAGCGTCCGTTTTTCGTGGTAGGGTCAAGCGAACTCGCTGGTGGAGGAGAGTGATGCAGCTCATCAACCCCGATACGTGTTCTGGAGGGCGAGAGACCAGCCGCACAACGGGAAAGAGTGGGTCGTGGGCGGTGCTTGATCACTATTTGACGCCTTCCCACCTGGAGGAGCTTCGGAGGCAGGCGACTGTTCCCAACGCCAAGCTGCTGGACTGGGCCCGTACACAAGCAGCGAACATTCCAGAGTGGGTGTGGAAGGACGATTCGGATCCCTTCTCGCCTCGGTGAGACGTGGCGATGGAAAAAAAGGGCGACCTGCGTCAAGGAACTATTGTTTGGACGCTGGTCACCCCGCCGCGTGGTGATCCGAAGGTGCGGCCGGTTGTCATTATTACTGATACGGCCGAGATGTTGCTGAACAGTCCGATCGTCGGGCTCTTTGTCACCACGCAGTTTGCCTTGCCAGTGGAACCACCTGCGGTAGCGTTGCCGTGGTCGCTGCCCGGCCATCCTGCGACGGGGTTGCGCAAGCCGTCAGTCGTTCTATGCCAGTTTCCGGTGGAGTTTCGGGCGAGCGACGTGGAAGGGATTGCGGGATACGTCCCAACCAAGACGCTTGTTCGAATCTTGCAGATTGTTGCCGACTTGAACGCTGAGTAGGCTCAGCTGACGGTGGCGGGCTGGCGGAGCGAGGCGGAGGTGGGCCTGGCGCCGACGGCGCGGGCGCGCTGGGTCTGCTGGGCGGGGGAGGCGGCCTGCTGGTGCTGATCGGCGGCGGCGAAGTCTTCGCCGAAGCGGATGAGCCTGAAGCTGTTTCCGATGACGAAGACGTCGCCCACGAAGTGGTAGAAGGCGGCGAAGCCGATGCCGATGGTTCCGGTGGCGGCGGAGACGAGGCCGATGATGGCGATGATGATGGACGCGGCGATGTTCTGAGCGATGATGAGGCGGGTGCGTCGGGCGAGCATGATGAGGAAGGGGACGCGGGAGAGGTCGTCGTTCATGAGTGCGACGCCGGCGGAGTTGGTGGCGATGTCGGAGCCCGAGAGGCCCATGGCGACGCCGACGTCGGCTGCGGCGAGCGAGGGGCCGTCGTTGATGCCGTCGCCGACCATCATGACGCGGCCGCCGCGGGAGACGAGGGCCTGGACGAGGTCGTGCTTTTCCTCGGGGAGGCACTCGGCCTCGATCTGATCGACGCCGACGGAGACGCCGACGCGCTTGGCGACGGCGAAGCGGTCGCCCGTGAAGAGGAGCGTCTGGCGGACGCCCAGCTCGCGGAGGCGGTCGACGGTTGCACGGGCGTTGTAGCGGAGCTTGTCCTCGAGGCCCACGGCGCCGAGGTAGCGGCCGCCGCGCATGACGTGGACGCCGGTCATTCCTTCGATCTTGGACTCGACGTCGGCGACGGCGGCGGCGTGGTGGGGGGCGAGCTCGCGGATCCATGAGGCGCGGCCGGCGACGAGTTCGCCGGCGGGGAGCGATCCGCGGACGCCGTGGCCGTGGACTTCTTCGAACTGTCCGCCCTCGACGGGCCTGATGCGGGCCTGGCGGGCGGTGTCCATGATTGATCGTGCGAGGGGGTGGTTGGAGTGCTGCTCGGCGTCGGCGGCGGCCTGGAGGAGGTCGGCGCCCTCGACGCCCGGTGCGGGGGCGAGGCGGCTGACGGCGAAGCGGCCCGTGGTGAGGGTTCCGGTCTTGTCGAGGACGATGGTGTCGACGTTGGAGGCGGCCTCGAGGTAGGAGGTCTGCTTGATCATGATGCCGAGTCGCGCGGCGGCGGCGAAGGCGGCCATCATGGCGGTGGGCGAGGCGAGGAGGAGTGCGGAGGGGCAGACGACGACGAGGACGGTGATCGCCTTGTCGACGTCCTTGCTGAGGTACCAGACGAGGGCGGCGGTGACGAGGGCGACGGGGACGAAGTAGCGTGCGACCTGCTCGATCATGAGCTGGCGGGGGGTGCGGGTGGACTCTGCTTCGTGGATGAGGGCGGCGACCTTGCCGATGGTGGAGTCTTCGCCCACGTGGGTGGTGCGGAGGTCGAGGTTGCCCGTGAGGTTGGTGGTGCCGGCGTAGACGTTTGACCCGGCGTCGACCTCGACGGGTGCGGCCTCGCCCGTGAGGCTGGCCTGGTTGATCATGGATCGGCCGGTGGTGACGACGCCGTCGACGGGGAGGTTTTCGCCGGGGCGGACGCGGACGATGGTGCCGACCTTGACCTCGGAGAGGGGTGCTTCGCGCTCGGCGCCGGAGGCGTCGACGATGCGGGCAACGTCGGGGGTGAGCTGGACGAGCTGCTCGATGGCGCGGCGAGCGCCCCATGCGGTGCGGCGGAGGGCCTGGTCGGCGACGAGGAGGATGAAGGCGAGGTAGCCGGCGGTCTCGTACTTGCCGGTGGCGATGGCGGCGAGGATGGCGAGTGCGGCGAGGGTTGAGCTGCTCCATGTGCCGCGGACGAGCTCGCGGCCTGCGGAGTAGAAGAGGCCCGAGCCCAGGAGGAGCGAGCCCAGGAGGGCGGGGAGCTGGGAGACCTCGGCGTCGGCGAGCCCCAGCCAGCGGCAGAGGGTGCTGATGAAGACGAGGACGCCGCCCAGGAGGTAGACGAGGATCCAGCGCTCGAGCTTGAGCTCGTGGTGGGCGCAGCACTCGACGCCACCCTCGTGAGAGTGGTCGTGGTTGTGGTCGTGGTGGTGGTGATGCGGGCCGGAATGCAGCTGCGGCAGTGGCGTGTGGGTGGCCATTCGGACTCCGGTAGGTGGTCCCTTGGGTGAGTATAGTACGCCCGGAATTGATCGGGGTTCCGTGCGGCGGATGCGGTGTGGCGCCCTTGATGGCTCCCGAGATGGCCCAGGTCGAGACTCCGAGCATCGCGGTGATTGGCGACGGCCAGATGGGCCTTTTCTGTGCTGCGCTGCTCGGGCAGGGCCAGCGGGCGCGGAGCGTGACGCTGTGGGGGCACGAGGGGCCGGCGGTCGAGGAGCTGGCGCAGTCGCGGGTGTCTGGGCGTCTGGCGGGGCTGCGGGTGCCGGAACGGGTGCGTGTGACGCCTGATCTTCGCGTGGCGCTGAGCGGTGCGGAGGTGGTGATCTCGGCGGTGCCGACGCAGTTCATACGGTCGGTGTGGAGCCGGGCGGAGGTGCGGGCGGGGCTGTCGGCGGGTGCGGCGGTGGTGAGCGTTTCGAAGGGTCTGGAGGACGGGCGGCTGCTGCGGCCTACGCAGGTGCTGGCGGAGGCGCTCTCGGACGATCCGGATCGTGCGGGTCGTTCGTACGCGGTTCTGAGCGGGCCGACGATCGCGGCGGAGCTGGCGCGGTGCCTGCCGGCGACGATGATCGCGGCGAGCGATGACGCGGGGCTGGCGGCGCGGGTGCAGGGGCTGTTCACGACGCAGTGGCTGAGGATCTATACGGGCGAGGATCCGCTGGGGGTCGAGCTGGCGGGGGCGACGAAGAACGTGATCGCGATCGCGGCGGGGATCCTGGACGGTCTGCAGGCGGGTTTCAATGCCAAGAGCGCGCTGCTGGCGCGCGGGCTGGCGGAGATCGCGCGGCTTGGAACGGCGATGGGGGCGAAGGCGGAGACGTTCTTCGGGCTGGCGGGGGCGGGTGACCTGGCGACGACGTGCTTCAGCCCCGAGGGGCGGAACCGGTCGCTGGGCGAGGCGCTGGGTCGGGGCGAGAGGCTGGAGGCGTATCTGGCGCGCACGCGGAGCGTGGTGGAAGGGGTGGCGACGACGCGGGCGGTGGTGGAGCTTTCGGGGAAGTACCGGGTGGAGATGCCGATCGCGTCGGCGGTGCATGCGGTGCTGTACGAGGGGCTGGATCCGCTGGAGGCGATTGCGCGGCTGATGAGCCGCTTGCCCAAGGCGGAGCGCGTGGGGTGAGCGGATGAGGCGGCCGGGGTGGTAGCTTGAGCCGCGGCGCTAAGGAGCGCGGGCGGCGCGGGATTACGGCGCGCGGGTGAAACGACGTGGGGCGAAGCGGGGAGAGCGCGATGAGCGGACGGACTGCGGCGAGCGTTAGGCTTGGGAAGCGGCTGGCGGCCGGCGTGATGGGTGTGCTTCTGGGCGCGAGCGGAGCGCTGGCGTGGGATGGTCATGGGCACCGGATGATCACGGCGATGGCGCTGGACGGCGTGGCGCTGCATCCGGGGATGCCGGGGTGGCTGCAGGAGGCGGGGGTGCGGGCGCGGTGCCTGTATCAGTCTTCGGAGGCTGACCGGTGGCGCGGGCAGCGGACGGCGCAGCTTGTCAACGAGAACAACCCGGATCACTACCTGGACATCGAGGACCTCGAGCAGTTCGGGCTGACGCTGCGGACGATGCCTCCTCTCCGGAGCGAGTACATCAAGATGATGGCGGTGGCGAAGGCGGAGCACCCGGAGCGGTTCGGGTCGTACAAGCCGGCGCTGGACCCGTTCCGGGACAAGGAGTTCCCGGGGTTCGTGGCGCACTCGATCATGGAGCATTACGCGAAGCTGCAGGCGAGCTTCCGGACGCTGCGGATCCTGGAGGCGCTGGAGGAGGCGGGGCGGGCGGATCAGGTGGAACAGGCGCGGAACAACGTCGTGTATCACATCGGGATGCTGAGCCATTTCGTGGGCGACGCGGCGCAGCCCCTGCACACGACGCGGCACTTCAACGGGTGGGCGGAGGCGGCGGGGACGGCGGGGAACCCCAGGGGGTACACGACGTCGAACCGTTTTCACGCGTACATCGACGGGGGCGTGATCGAGACGCACGGGCTGACGTACGAGGCGCTGCGGCCCATGGCGACGTTCGAGCGGTGCGTGTCGACGTCGGACCCGTGGGAGGACGTGCTGGCGCACCTGGAGCGGTCGTTCGCGCACGTTGAGGATCTGTACCGGATGGAGCTGGAGGGGACGCTGGACGCGGGGCCGGGGCGGGAGCTGATCGAGCGGCGGCTGCTGGATGGGGCGGACATGCTGCACGCGATGATCGTGGCGGCGTGGCTGTCGAGCGAGCCCGACGGGGGCGAGATCCGGCGGTTCTCGGGGTGGACTCCCCGGGACTGAGGCGGGGGGATGGGCGCGGGCGTGGGGCGGGGCCCCTACTCTTGCGGCTGTGACGAGCGGGCGGTTCATCCTGATGGGGACGGGGACGTCGGGCGGCATGCCGCTGATCGCGTGCGACTGCGCGACGTGCACGTCGGATGATCCGCGTGACCGGCGGACGCGGGCGGCGGGGTGCGTGCAGTGGATTGATGGGGCGGGCAAGCCGCGGTGCGTGCTGATCGATGCGGGGCCTGATCTGCACGAGCAGGCGCTGCGTCACGGTCTGTGGCGGTGTGACGCGATCGTGTTCACGCACAACCATGTGGACCACATCTTCGGGTTGGACGAGGTTCGGCGGTTCAACGCGGTGATGCGGAGGCCGATCGACATTCTGGCCGAGCCTTATGTGCTGGAGTCGCTGCGGCGTGTGTACAAGCACGTGTTCGACCGGAGCGCGAACGTGAATGATTCGTTCGTGGCGACGCTGATCCAGCGCGAGGTGCACGCGCCGGAGGAGCGGGGCGGGGCGGGGGCGGCGGTGGAGCTGTGGGGGATGCGGTTCACGCCGATCCGGCTGTTTCATGGGAGGCTGCCGGTGCTGGGGTGGCGTGTGGAGCCGACGGCGGCGCTGCGCGGGGCGGCGGGGGGTGAGGGGGAGGAGTGGCCTTGGCCCGTGGCGTACTGCACGGATGTGTCGTCGATTCCGACGGAGAGCTGGCGCGCGTTCGAGGGGGTGCGGACGCTGGTGCTGGATGCGCTGCGGTTCCGGCATCATCCGACGCACTTCACGGTGGACCAGGCGGTGGACGCGGCGCTGCGGATCGGGGCGCGTCGGACGTACTTCACGCACATGTCGCACGAGGTGCGGCACGCGGAGGTGGACCCGACGCTGCCGGAGGGGATCGCGCTGGGGTATGACGGGCTTGTGCTGGGGTCGCTGGGCGAGGCCGGGGAGCGGGCGTTCGCGGAGGATCGGGCGCGGCTGGCGGCGAGCGTGCGGAAGCTGGATCCCGGGGGACGAGCGGGCAGCGCGGGGCGGGAGGGGATGGGGGAGACGGGGGCCGGGGCCGGGGAAGGCGCGCGGTCGAGCTTTGATCAGGTGTGAGGGAGCTGGCGGGGGTGATGAGCCGGGGCGTGCGGCGCGGCGCGGACGGCCGCGACTGCGAAGAGCGCGGCGCCGATGCATCCGAGCGTGAGGGCGGCGAGCTGGGAATCGCGCGCGAGGCGCTGGAAGCGTGCGGCGTCGCCGGTGAGCGAGTGGATCTCGAAGGGGGCGACCTGCTGGGCGCGGAGCTGGCTGGCGCGGGCGAGGTCGGCCTCGATGAGGGCGCTCTGGCGGGCGCGTTGGAACGCTCCGCCGGCGATGCAGGCGAGTGCGGCGCAGATGCACGCGGCGTGGGCGGCGAGGAAGAGGGGCGATCGAGAAGCGCGCTGGAGGGCGGAGGCGCCCATGATGCAGCCGAAGGAGAGAACCAGTGCGGCTGAGCTGACGAGCTGATTTGAGCGGGTGCAGCGGCGTGCGGCGGCGGCGCGCTCGTGGTCTTCGGCGGGGTGGGGCGGCTGGCCCCGGGCGACGGCGGCGGCGGAAGCGGAGCTGAACGCGGCCTGGACCTCGCGTGCGCACGCGGCGCTCGAGCGTTGCCAGAGGAAGGCGAGAAGCGGGCAGAGCAGGGCGAGTGCGTAGAGGCAGGCTGTTCGGCGGGTCATAGCGGGGGCCCCTTGAGGTACAGGGTTTGCGCGGATGCTTGCGCGGGGCGGCGAGCGCCATCGTCTTTGCGGCAGGCACTGGGCTCAAGCGGAATCTGAGCGGGGGGCCGAGATTTGGTGTTTGCTTCTGCACTTACAAAATCCGAACGACGGGCGTCTGGGAGTCCGGTTGGAGCGGGTTTGGGGTATGCTGGTCGACCCACCATGGCCAACGCACGGGACATCAAGAAGCGGATCAAGGCGGTCGGCAACATCCGTCGCATCACGAAGACGATGCAGATGATCGCGACGAGCAAGTTCGCGCGGGCGCAGCAGCGCGCGACGGCGAGCAAGCCGTACACCGAGGGGATCTTCGACCTGGTGACGGAGCTGTCGTCGAAGGCGGGGAACATCTCGCATCCGCTGATCCAGGGGCCGGAGGGCGGGGCGCGGGGGCCCGAGGTCGTGCTGGTGGTGACGTCGAACCGGGGGTTGTGCGGGCCCTACAACGGGTCGGTGCTGCGGGCGGCGACGCCGCTGATCCGGGGCGGTCAGAACCTGGCGATCGAGGTGATGGGGAAGAAGGGCGCCGGGTTCATGAAGTTCACGGGGACGGCGGTGGCGCAGGCGCACGTTCACGCCGAGGACAAGACGACGTTCGAGCAGATCGAGGCGATCGCGCAGGGGTACATGGACCGGTTCGTGCGGGGCGAGATCCGGGGGGTTCGGGTGGTGTCGATGCGGTTTCTGTCGGCGTCGCGTCAGCGGCCCGAGGTGCTGCAGCTTCTGCCCTTGAAGCCGCCGGCGCAGGCGGACGGCGTGGCGCAGCGGCCGGTGGAGTATGACTTCTCGCCCGGTGCGGAGGAGCTGCTTGCGGACCTGCTGCCCGTGACGGTGAAGGCGACGCTGTTCCAGGCGGTGACGGACGCGATCGTGAGCGAGCACGTGGCGCGGATGGTTGCGATGAAGTCCGCGACCGACAACGCGGGGAAGATGGGCAAGTCGCTGACGCGTCGTTACAACCGGGCGCGGCAGTCGCAGATCACGACGGAGCTGACGGAGATCATCTCGGGAGCCGCGGCGCTGGAGTGAGGGTCGGCGGGCGGAGCCGACCGCGGCGCTGCGGGGCGGTGTTGCCCGGCGCAGCGCTCGCGATCGGTCGCGGGGGTTGCGGGATTGCGGTCGGTTGCACGGTTAGACGGGCTGGGGCGCGGCGCGGGTTGCCTGTTCGAGGGACTCGGCGCGGCGGTCGATGCCCGACTGGATGACGTCGGCGAGGTTGTTCATGTAGAAGGTCCAGCCGCCCTCGTGGCCGTTGCGTGACTCGATGCAGAGGGGGTCGGTGGGCCAGCCTGTGTGGACGAGGCGGAGGTCGGTGCCGCCGTCGCGTGGAGTGAGGGTGATGGTGACGGTGGTGAGGAGTCCTTCGGGGAGGCACTTGTTGGGATCGGTGGTGGAGCCCTGCCACTCGAAGGAGAGGCGGGTGTGGGGCTGGAACTCGAGGTACTTGCCGAAGCGGGTGTTGGTCTTGGAATGGTCGGAGCGGTGCTTCCAGACGGCGTGGTAGGAGCCCGCGGGGCGGGGGTCGGTGGTGCACTCGGTGAAGAACCAGCGTTCGAGTTCGCGTGCGTCGGTGAGGGCGCGCCAGATGCGCTGGGGCGTGGCGCGGATGTGGCGCTCAACGACGACGTCGGGTGCGTGGCTTTGGTGCATGATCGTTGCTCCTTGGGCTTGGGTGTGGTGACTTGGTGGCGGCGGGCGCGCGGCGCCTGCCGGTGGGCTCGGGGGGCTCGGCGGGCTCGGGGTCGCCTGGGGACTGCTCGACGAGCCTTGCGAGGGCGTCGATCCGGGTCTCCCAGAAGCGCTGGTAGAAGCTGATCCACTGCGCGACGGTGCGGAGGGGGGCCGAGTTGAGCGCGAGCAGGTGCTCGCGTCCCTGTCGGCGGCGGCGGACGAGGCCGGCGCGTTCGAGGGCGGCGATGTGCTTGCTGACCGCCTGGAGCGAGACGTCGAAGGGTCGTGCGAGCTCGGTGACGGGGGCCTCTCCGGCGGCGAGCCTGCGGAGGATGGCGCGGCGGGTGGGGTCGGCGAGTGCGGCGAAGGCGTTGTCGAGGGCGGCGCTATGATCAACCATATGGTTGA
>JANRJV010000056.1:0-46087 GCA_033763795.1 Planctomycetota bacterium | reverse complement strand
GGATGCAGCCCCGCGAGCGGGTTCACCTCGAGAAACGAGAGGCGGCCCGCCGCATCCTGCTTGAGGTCGACCCGCCCCGCGTCTCGGCAGCCAAGCCCGCGCCACGCCGAGAGCGCGAGCGCCTCCGCCTCGGCGGAGAGTTCGGCCGGCGCCAGCACATACTCCAGCTTGCCCTCGAAGTCCTGCTTGAGGTCGTAGCTGTAGACGCCGTCTTCGACGCCCGGCCTGATGCGCACCTCCAGCGTGCCGACCGCCCGGGCGCGGACCCCGGTTCCCACCACCCCCACTGTCACCTCGCGTCCGGGCAGGAAGACCTCCGCGAGCACCGGCTGCGCGAACCGCGCCAGCAGATCCGCCGCCGCTTCGCGGAACTGGGCCGCACTCGTGCACAGCGAGCGCGGCGTCACGCCCTTGCTCGTTCCCTCGGCGAGCGGCTTCACGAAGATCGGCAGCGAGAGCTGCGCCAGCGCGACCTCCACATCCGCGGGCGCGCTCACGACGGAGAACGCCGGCGTCGGCAGCCCCATGTCGCGCACAACGCGCTTGGTCATCGCCTTGTGCAGCGTGAGCGCCATGACCAGCGGATCGGAGAATGTGTAGGGGACGCGGAAGGCGTCGAGGATCGCGGGGACCTGCGCCTCGCGACCGATGCCGTGCATGCCCTCGCAGATGTTGAAGACGAGGTCGCACGCCAGGGGCGGGCCTAGGGCGAGCCGCTCGATGAGGGCGTCGAGGCGGCCGATGCGGCTCGGGCGATGCCCCAGGGCGCGCAGCGCCTCCTCGATCGCTTCGATGGTGCGCTCCGAGTCGAACTCGGCGGTCTCCTGCGGCGAGTACCCGGCCGCGAGCCAGTCCGACCGGAGGTCGTACGTCAGCCCGATATTCACCGCGGACCCGTCCCGGCGGGCGCCTGACGAGCCTCAAGGTCGGCGCGGAGCTCGGCGTAGAGCTGGGCGTGCCACCGGTCGCCCTCGTCGCGGGTCATCCCCAGCACGGTGATCATCGTCAGCCCCGAGCCGGGCGGCGCGAGAACCGACGTGGGGCAATAGTCGGGGAGCTCACCGTCGATGCCGCGCTCCGTGTACGAAAAGGGATAGAGCCGGCACACGAGCGGGCGGACGTCCGTGGGCAGCACGCAGCCGGCGCGACCCAGAAACGTGCAGCCCTGGTTGGAGCGCTTGAGGACGCGGCGTGTGCCGTCGGGCGCGACGGTGGCCCGGATCCAGATCGGATCGTCGTCCTGATCGAGGTACGCGGCGTCGGCGACGGGGCTGCGCTCCCAGAAATCCGTGCGGGACGTGTGGCGGGCGATGCGGTCGATATCGCCCGGGGTGACCAGGATCTGCGCGGTCTGACAGCAGGTGCGCTGCATGGAGGCGCAGCGGGCGCAGGGATGGATCTGACCTTCGGGCACCGCTCAGCCTCGGCGGAACATGGCGGGTTCGGGGAGAGGGTCGTAGTAGCGGTATTCCTTGCCCGTGTAGTTGCGGAGGATGAGATGGTCGCCGTCGCGGCCCAGCACGTAGTCCGGGAGCAGCGGGAGCTTGCCGCCGCCGCCCGGCGCGTCGATGACGAACTGCGGGACGGCGTAGCCCGTGGTGTGGCCGCGCAGCCCCTCGATGATCTCAAGACCCTTGGAGACGGGGGTGCGGAGGTGGGCCGAGCCGGCGATGGGGTCGCACTGATAGATGTAGTAGGGACGGACGCGGGCCATGAGCAGCTTGTGCATGAGCGCCTTCATGGTGTCGACGTTGTCGTTGACGCCGGCGGTGAGGACGGTCTGGCTGCCCAGGGGCACGCCCGCGTCGGCGAGGCGCTCGCACGCCTGCTTGACCTCGGGGGTCATCTCGGCGGGGTGCATGAAGTGGATGCTCATCCACAGCGGGTGATACTTGCGGAGCATCGCCGTGAACTGAGGAGTGATGCGCTGGGGGAGGACGGCGGGGACCTTCGTGCCCACGCGGATGAACTCGACGTGCGGTATGGCGCGGAGGCCCGCGATGATCCACTCGAGCTTGTCGTCCGACATGGTCAGCGGGTCGCCGCCCGAGATCAGGACGTCGCGGATCTCGGGGTGCGCGGCGATGTAGTCGAGGCCCCGCTGATACTGGGCCTGGTTGAAGTGATACTCGCCGGTCTGGCCCACCATGCGGGCGCGCGTGCAGTAGCGGCAGTACACCGCGCAGAAGTTGGTGACGAGGAAGAGCACCCGGTCGGGGTAACGGTGGACGACGCCCTCGACGTGGCTGTCCCCGTCCTCGTTCAGGGGGTCCTTGCTCTCGCCGACGCCCAGCGAGAACTCGTCCGCGACCGGGATCATGGTCTTGCGGAGCGGTTCGTCGGGGTCCGTGGGGCTGCAGAGGGACGCGTAGTAGGGCGTGATGCCCACGGGGAGGTGGCCGCCCAGGCGCTGGAGGGCGTCGCGTTCGGAGTCGGTCAGCGTGAACACGCGCTCGAGGGAGGCGGTGTCGCGGAGGCGGGAGCGGAGCTGCCACTTCCAGTCGTTCCACTGGGCGTCGCCGACGCCCGGGAAGAAGCGAGCGCGGAAGGCGCGGGATCTCTCGCTGACGATGAGATCGCTGGTGTCGGTGACGGGGCGGGGCGCGGCGGGGCGAGCGCTCTGGCCCGCGGCCGCGCGTGTACTGGGTGGTTCGTCGTCGCCAGCCGCCGCGTCGCCGTCGATGAGTACGGGGAGGCTGATCGTGATGCCGGTGGCTCCTTCGCGGGCGTGTGCGTCGCCGTTCAGGAGAGTCGGACGGAGGCCAGTGGCGTCCATCGTGCGTGTGCTCGGTTGGTCGAAACCCCTTGCGGGGAAAGCTCGCGGTTCTTGAGGACTCGAGCCGGTGCGTGGACCGCGGCTTCCCTTACGCAGGCGTGCCGCGGGGGAGAGCTCGACCGTTGCTCTCCTGTCTTGATCGGGAGAAAAGTATCTCGTGCGCTGACACTGTCAACAGATTGTGTCGGTGGATTCCTCCGCCGGTTTCATTTTTTTTCTTCTCACGCGGCGTCCGACGGGCGGCTCACTCCGGGACGTCGGCCCACCGCTTCTCGAGCCGACGGACCGATACCGGCTCGGCCGTCCCCAGTTCCTGCGCAAAGAGCGAGACCCGCAGTTCTTCGAGCAGCCAGCGGAACTCCACCAGCGCCGGCTCATCTCGCCCCTCCTGAGCGTGGGCCCTGGCCCGTTCAAGCAGCCCGACCCACAAGGGACGAATCTCGTCGGTGATGCGGCGGTCCTTCTCCGCGCCGGCGGCCCCGCCCTGCTGCAGCTTCTCCAGACGGCGCTCCACCGCCTGGAGGTAGCGGGGCATGTGCCCCAGCCATGTCAGCGGCGTATCGGCGACGAAGCCGGGCGGCATCAGCATCGCCAGCTGCAGCCGAACGTCGCTGATCGACGGCGCAAGGGCCGGCGAGCCCTCGAACGGTTCGCGGGGCAGCTTCACGGCTTCCGGGAATCGCAGGGCCAGCGCCTGCCGCCTGGACAGCACGCCGGCCACCGCCTTGCCGATCTCCCGGGCGGCGGACCCGACGGTGTTCCAGCCGGTGTCGAGGCGGCGTTCGAACTCGGCGCGGGTCCGGACGCCGGCGCCGCCGTCGTGGGCGATGAACGCCCGTTCGGCGACGACATCCGCTAGATCCTCCCGGAGGGCCTTGGGGTCGCCGATCGGGCCGTACTGGGCGAACATGGCCTGGGCGTTGGGAAGCAGCCCGAGCTGGAATCGGATCTCCTCCCGGGCCTTGAGGTGGAAGAGTCGCCGCAGGCCGCGGCGGGTGAGCATCGCGGCGGCGTCGCGGGTGTCCACGAGCCTGAGGGCGACCTTGCCCGAAGCCGCCGGGTCCTCTTTGGTCCGCCGCGCGGCTTGCCGCTCATCGACGAGCGCCGGGTAGGCGATGAAGCGGACCCCGGCCCGGCTGACTTCCACCTGCTCGGGGAGGTCCCCCCACGTCCAGTCTGAGAGGCCGGGGGTGTTCCACGTGGAATCCGTCGTGCTGGCCAGCGAGCTGCGGACGAGCGCACGCAGCGAGACCTGCAGGGCAGGAAGATCCCGCCCTTCGGCGAGAACCTTGGGGCCGGCCTGACCCGGGACGCCCGGGGAGTCACCCTCGACGACCCGGATGTTGAAGAGCAACTCGGGCGGCAGCGCGTCGGGCTTGAAGGCCGAGGTCTCGATGACCTCGCCGCTCAGGCGGCTGAGAGCGTGGGCGAGGGCGGCGAGCAGATCGCCCGAGTCGCGCACGTTCTCGTCCATCAGGTCCGCGGCTTTCTCGGCGAAGTCCGGCGCCGGGACCAGCACCCGGCGGACGTCCTTGGGGAGCGTGCGCATGAGCGCGACGATCTTGTCCTCCAGCATTCCGGGGACGAGCCAGGAGAGACGGGCTTCGGTGAGCAGGCCCAGGAAGGCGACGGGGACGATGAGGGTGACGCCGTCGTCGGGGGCTCCGGGCGCGTAGCGGTAGAGCAGGGGGAGGCGTGCGTCTCCCAGTTGGATCTCGTCGGGGTAGTCCTTGGCGAGGGTCTGGGCGTCGACGCCCCAGCCGGGCCGGACGAGATCGGCGAGCGTCATGTGCAGGAGGCGCGGGTTGTCCCTGGAGGCGCGGCGGTGCCAGGTCTCGAAGCCCTGCCCGCTGTACACGTCGGGCGGGAGCTGCTTGTCGAAGAAGGCGAAGCGGGTGTGGACGTCCTGGACGAAGTCGCGTGCGCGGAGCTTGTGCTGGAGCTGCTCGACCTCGTCGAGGAGGGCCTTGTTGTGCTTCCAGAAGGAGTGGTTGGACCAGTACTGGCCTTCGATGAGGGCGTGATGGATGAAGATCTCGCGGGAGGCCTTGGGGTCGATGGGGCCGTAGTGGACGGCGCGGCGGGGGACGATCTCGAGGCCGAAGAGCGTGACGCGCTCGGTGGCCCAGACCTGGGCGCGGCGTTCGTCCCAGTGCGGGTCGGAGTGGGTGCGTTTGAGGAGGTGGGCGCCGGCGTGCTCGATCCACTCGGGACGGACGACGCCCACGGTGCGGGCGTAGACGCGGGTGGTCTTGACGATCTCCGCGGCGACGAGCCACTTAGGGTTCTTCTTGAAGACTCCCGAGCCCGGGAAGATGTTGAAGCGGAGGCCGCGCGGGCCGTGGTACTCGAAGCGGTTCTGGAGCTTGGCGCCCTTTTCCGGCTGGTCGGGGAGCTTGCCGATGCTGCTGAGAAGGCCGGTGAGCACGGCGCGGTGGAGCGGGGCGAGGCGGTGGAACTCTTCGGGGTCTTTGGCTGGGCGCTGGGTGCGCCAGCCGTGGGTCGGCGCGGCGGGGGCCGGGGGCTGCGGGCTGCCTCGTCGCGGCTGCTCGGAGGAGGCGGCGGGAGCTGCGGCGTCGGGAGCGAGGCCGATTTCCGCGGAGAGCTCCTTGAGCTGCGCGTGGACGTCGTGCCACTCGCGCATGCGGACGAAGGAGATGAAATGCTCCTTGCACCACTTGCGGAGACGGCTGCCTGAGAGCAGCCTGGCCTGCTCGTGGTAGGCGCGCCACAGCTTCACGAACCCCATGAAGTCCGATTGCTCGTCGCGGAAGAGCGCGTGGGCCTGGTCGGCTTTGTCGGCCTGGTCGATGGGGCGTTCGCGCGGGTCCTGCACGGAGAGGGCTGCGGCGACGATGATGGCTTCCGGGAGGCACGCCTCTGCCTGACCGGCGAGGATGATGCGGCCGATGCGCGGGTCGACGGGCAGGCGGGCGAGCGATCGGCCCACGGGGGTGAGCGAGAGGCCCGGATCGCCGGCGGCGGCGTCGTGAGCGTCGGGATCACCGGCGACCGCGCCGAGCTCGACGAGGGTGTCGAAGCCGTCGCGGACCATGCGGGGATCGGGGGGCTGCACGAACGGGAAGCGGTCGACGCGGCCCAGCTTGAGCGACGCCATCTGGAGGATGACGCTGGCGAGGTTCGTGCGCTGGATCTCGGGGTCGGTGAACTGGGGGCGCTCGAGATAGTCCTTCTCTGAATAGAGGCGGATGCACACGCCGTCGGAGAGGCGGCCGCAGCGGCCCTTGCGCTGGTCGGCGCTGGCGCGGCTGACTTTCTCGATGGGGAGTCGCTGGACCTTGGTGCGGGGGCTGTAGCGGCTGATGCGCGCGAAGCCCGGGTCGATGACGTAGCGGATGCCCGGGACGGTGAGCGAGGTCTCGGCGACGTTTGTCGCGAGGATGATGCGGCGCTGGCCTTCCTGGACTTGGAAGACGCGCTGCTGCTCGTCGGAAGAGAGGCGTGCGTAGAGGGGGAGGACCGTCAGGCCGCGCGGCCCGTGCTCGCGGAGCGTCTCGGCGGTCTCGCGGATCTCGCGTTCGCCCGAGAGGAAGAGGAGGATGTCTCCGCCGGGCATGCCGGGGGCGGTGAGCTCGTCTACGGCGCGGAGGATGGCCTGCTGGAGGTCGGGCTCGTCTTCGTCGATGTCCTCGTCGGCGAACTCGGGGTCGCGTTCGATGGGCCGGTAGCGGACGGAGACGGGGTAGACGCGCCCGGAGACCTCGATGATGGGGGCGGGCCCGGCGGGGCCCGCGAAGTGGTCGGCGAAGCGCTGGGGGTCGATGGTCGCGGAGGTGACGATGACCTTGAGGTCCGGTCGGCGGGGCAGGAGCTGGCGGAGGTATCCCAGGAGGAAGTCGATGTTGAGGCTGCGCTCGTGGGCCTCGTCGATGATGATGGTGTCGTAGAGCTCGAGGAGCGGATCGCCCTGGGTTTCGGCGAGGAGTATGCCGTCGGTCATCAGCTTGATGACGTTTGTCGGGTGGCTCTCGTAGGTGAAGCGGACCTTGTAGCCAACGGGCCCGGGCCCGCGGGTGAGGCGCGAGCCGAGCTCTTCGGCGACTCGGGCGGCGACGGCGCGGGCGGCGATGCGTCGTGGCTGGGTGTGGCCGATGAGCCCTGCGGCGCCGCGGCCCAGCGCGAGGCAGATCTTGGGGAGCTGGGTGGTTTTGCCGGAGCCGGTCTCGCCGCAGACGATGACGACCTGATGAGCGGCGATGGCGGCGGCGATGTCGTCGCGTTTCTCGGAGACGGGGAGGGCCGCGGGGAACTCCGGCGTCGGGAGCGAGGCGGCGCGGGCGGCGCGGCGGGCGGCGGAGCGTTCGATGTCCTGCGTGATGCGGTCGAGGGCCTGGGGGTCGGGGCTGCGGGCGCGGTCGAGGGCCCGGAGGCGGGCGCGGAGTCGGCGGCGGTCGACGATCATGCAGTCGTCGAGCCTTGCGGCGAGAGTTCGGGGTGCGTCGCCCATGAGCGGCGGAGAATAGGCCGCGGACGTGGCGGGCGGGTCAGGTGGGCTCGTAGCGCACGACCTCGGCGAGGGTGTTGTCCTCGCGGACGAGGGCGACGCGGGGGCGGTTGCGGGCGTACTCCTCGTCGGTCATGAGTGCGTAGTGCATGATGATGAGCTTGTCTCCGGGCTCGACGAGATGAGCGGCGGCGCCGTTGACCTCTATTTTTTTCGAGCCGGGCTCGCCCCAGAAGACGTAGGTCTCGAAGCGTGCGCCGTTGCGGCAGTTGGCGACCTCGACGGCGTCGCTGGCGCGGAGGCCGATGGCCTCGAGGAGATTGGCGTCGATGGTGACCGAGCCGATGTAGTCGGGCTTGGCGGCGGTCACCTTTGCCATGTGGATCTTGGAATGCAGGACTTTTCGCAGCATGCTCGTGTGGATGATAGCGGGCTCAGGCGTGCGCCTGGCCGAGGCGGCGGCGGGCGGCGTCGAGGGCTTCGCGCACGCGGCTGGGCGCGGTTCCGCCCGGGACGTCGCGCCGGGAGATGACGGCATCGAGCGTGAGGCTCTGGCGGACGTCTGCTTCGATGCGCGTGTCGAAGCGTTTGAGTTCGTCGAGGGGGAGGTCTTCGAGGGCGCAGCCGCGTTCGAGCGCGAGGCGGACGATTCGGCCGGTGGTTTCATGGGCCTGTCGGAAGGGGACGCCGCGCGAGACGAGATAGTCGGCGAGCTCGGTGGCGTTGGAGTGTCCGCCGCGGGCGGCGGCGGCGCAGCGGTCGCGGTCGACGCGGGCGCCGCTGAGGATGGGCGGGACCATGCGGAGGCACATGGAGAGGGTGTCCATTGCGTCGAAGAGGGGTTCCTTGTCCTCCTGGAGATCTTTGTTGTAGGCGAGGGGGAGGCCCTTGAGGGTGACGGCGAGTGAGACGAACGAGCCGAGGAGGCGGCCGGCCTTTCCGCGGAGGAGCTCGGCGGCGTCGGGGTTTTTCTTCTGGGGCATGAGCGAGGAGCCGCTGGTGACGGCGTCGGAGAGCTCGAGGAACGCGAACTCGCCCGAGGTGTAGATGATGAGGTCTTCGGCGAGGCGCGAGAGATGAGCGCCGGCGATGGCGAGGGCGGCGAGGGTTTCGAGGACGAAGTCGCGGTCGGAGACGGCGTCGAGTGAATTGGCGGAGGGGTAGTCGAAGCCCAGCGCGCGGGCGAGTGCGTGGCGGTCGATCCTGTAGGCGGTGCCGGCGAGGGCGCCGGAGCCGAGGGGGCAGACGTTGACGCGGCGTCGTGCGTCGCGGAGCCGGTCGGCGTCACGGTCGAGCATCTCGAAGTAGGCGAGGGCCCAGTGGGCCAGGAGGACGGGCTGGGCGCGCTGGAGGTGGGTGTAGCCGGCGAGGACGGTGTCGATCTCGCGCTCGGCGAGGTCGAGGAGCGCGGCGCGGGCGGCGTGGAGCTCGGCGAGGCGGGCGTCGATCTCGTCGCGGGTCCAGAGGCGGAGGTCGGTGGCGACCTGATCGTTGCGGCTGCGGCCCGTGTGGAGCTTCTTGCCGAGGTCGCCCACGAACTTGATGAGCTCGGTCTCGACGAAGGAGTGGACGTCCTCGGCGCCGGATGCGACGACGGCGGGGTCGCTGGCCCAGCGCTGCTCGATGGCGCGGAGGGCCTCTTCGAGGCGGCCGCGCTCGGCGCTGGTGATGACTCCCGCGCTCTCGATGGCGGCGGCCCAGGCGATGGAGCCCTGCACGTCCTGCCTGAGGAGGCGGTAGTCGAAGCGGAGGGAATCGTTGAACCGTCTGAAGAGCGGATCGGCCTCGTTCTGGAATCTGCCGCCCCAGAGGCTCATTACACATCTCCCAGTGTCGGAGCGACGACTGTATATCTTCTACCCAGCTGCCCATTCTTGTCCCGAGCCGCGAGCAATGGCACTAGCGCTGTTCCAACTATCATGATAATGCCAGATTGCTCGCGTCGCGAGTCACCACAAGCCAGATCATATAGTTCTACTAAAACATTTACAACAGAAACCGGCAAGCGACTTGCGCGACAGTCAACACACACCACGCTATCATTTTCTACTAAATGATTGGCAATGCGCTTGTAGCTCACGGCGCGCGAGGCTTTCTCCTCAAAACCCAGCGAGATCCCCAACAAAAAGAGGAACGAGCTCTCGGTCACACGACCAGTTACAGTCACCGCTACAGCTTTCATCCTGCTTACTGCGAACTGTATGATCCAAGATCGCGAGGACTGATCATCTGAAGCCGCTATTATAAATTTATTAGTCTCAGCAGCGAATGATATCTGATCCTCAAGCTGATGATGCACGCATGGAAATCGCATAGGGCTGTGTTGGTAGTAACTACGCAGCGGGTCTTGCTCGTAAGCTTGCATCAGACCTTCCCCATCGACTTCATGGCGGCGATGCGCGAGGGGAGCGAGAAGAGGCGGATGAAGCCCTTGGAGTCCATCTGGTTGTAGACCTCGTCCTTGCCGAAGGTGGCGAAGGACTCGGCGTAGAGGCTGCTGGGGCTGCGGCGGCGGATGGTGACGGCGGTTCCCTTGTAGAGGCGCACGACGACCTCGCCCGTCAGGGGCTCGGCGATCTTGCGGAGGCTCTCCCAGATGGCTTCGCGGAGGGGCGTGAACCACTGGCCGTTGTAGACGAGCTCGCCGAAACGGATCGCCAGGTGCTCGCGGTGGTGGCGGGTCTCGCGGTCGAGGACGAGTTCTTCGAGACCGCGGAGCGCTTCGAAGAGGACGGTTCCGCCGGGGGTCTCGTAGCAGCCGCGCGACTTCATGCCGACGAGGCGGTTCTCGACGAGGTCGACGCGGCCCACGCCGTGGGGAGCGGCGATGTCGTTGAGGGCCATGATGAGCGTGTCTCCCGGCATCTCGCGGCCGTCGACGGCGCGGGGGACGCCGGCCTTGAAGGCGATGGTGACGTCGCGGGGCGTGTCGGGGGCCTTGCGCGGATCGGCGGTCATGACCCAGATGTCATCCGGCGGGGGGTTCCACGGATCCTCGAGCGCGCCGCCCTCGTGAGAGATGTGCCACATGTTGCGGTCGCGGCTGTAGATCTTGGTGCGGCTGGCGGTGGTCGGGATGTTGCGCTTCTCGAGGTAGGCGAGCATGTCCTCGCGGCTGCGGAGCTCCCATGTGCGCCAGGGGGCGACGATCTCGAGGTCGGGAGCGAGGGCGGCGTACGCGGACTCGAAGCGGACCTGGTCGTTGCCCTTGCCGGTGCAGCCGTGGGCGACGGCGTCGGCGCCGACCTTGCGGGCGACCTCGACCTGTGCCTTGGCGAGGATGGGGCGGGCCATGGACGTGCCGAGGAGGTAGCGGCCCTCGTAGATGCTGCCGGCGATCATGGTGGGGAAGACGTACTGCTCGGCGAACTCGCGCTTGAGGTCGACGACGTAGCAGGCCTTTGCGCCGCTGTTGACGGCCTTTTGTTCGACTCCGGCGAGCTCTTCGTCTCCCTGACCGACGTCGCCCACGGCGCAGACGACTTCGCAGCCGTAGTTCTCGACGAGCCAGGGGACGATGCAGGAGGTGTCGAGGCCGCCTGAGTACGCGAGCACGATCTTCTTGGGCATTGATGCGGGTTCCTGGTCGGCGCTGCGCGGCGCGCGTGTTGCTTTGTGGTGTCGGACAAGTGAGCCCGCATTCACGTGCGGAGCCGTGCGGCGTTCACTGGGACGAGCGAACAGTTATAGGGAAAACGTGACTGCGGGAGTAACGGACATGATGCCAGAGACAGCACGTGACGAGGGCGGGCCGCTGAGCCCCAAGGGTCCGGCGGAGCCGGCGGTTGAGAAGGTCGCGGACGAGGTGGAGAGGACGTCGCCCGAGGGGCGGCCGGCGCGGGCGGAGATGAAGCCGTGGCGGTTTGGCATGATCGGCCTGGGGTTCCTGGTGGCGGCGCTCACGCTGGCGCTGGTGCTGGGGATGTTCGTGCATCCTCTGGCGGGCGTGGGGATCGGGCTGGTGGCGGTGATGATGATCTTCTTCAATCCGATGATCTGGGTTGGCGGGATGCGCGAGAAGGAGCGTGAGGACGCGCAGCAGCACGTGGCCGATCGCGAGCCGCAGCTGATGGGCCCGCGGGTCAACGGACGCTCTCCGGGGCCAACAGCGCGATGAGCAGCGCGTTCTGGACGTGCATGCGGTTCTCGGCCTGGTCGAAAACGATGCTGCGGGGCGAGTCGATGACTTCGTCGGTCACTTCTTCGCCGCGGTGGGCCGGCAGGCAGTGCATGAAGCGGGCACCGTCTCCGGCGAGGGCCATGAGCGAGGGCGTGACCTGATAGGGCGCGAAGACCTTGCGGCGGTGCTGGGCCTCGGCTTCCCAGCCCATGCTGGTCCACGCGTCGGTGTAGACGGCGTCGGCGCCGCGCACGGCGGCGGGGTCGGCGGAAAGCTGGAGCGTGCCGCCCGATGAGGCGGCGCGGGCGCGGGCGGTTTCGAGCACGCGGGGAGCGGGCTCGTAGCCCTCGGGGCCTATCACTGTGACGCGCATTCCCAGCGTGGCGGCGAGGATGATGAGCGAGGCGCAGACGTTGTTGCCGTCGCCCACGAAGGCGAGGCGTCGGCCGGCGAGGGGCCCGACGTGTTCGCGGAGGGTGAAGAGGTCGGCGAGGGCCTGGCAGGGGTGGTACTCGTCCGAGAGGGCGTTGATGACGGGGACGCGCGAGTAGCCGGCCAGTTCCTCGAGCACCTCGTGGCTGAATGTGCGGGCGACGACGGCGTCGGCCCAGCGCTCGAGATTCCGGGCGTAGTCGTGGACGCTCTCGCGCTCGCCTATGCGTTCCTTGGAGTGGTCGTAGTAGAGGGCGTGGCCGCCGAGCTTTGCGATACCGACCTCGAAGCTGACTCGGGTTCGCAGCGAAGGCTTCTCGAAGAGCATGACCACCGATCGGCCGGCGAGTGCGGTGGCGTGGCGGGCGCGGTCGCGCTTGCAGGATGCGGCGAGCTGGGCGAGGGTCTCGAAGCGCGGGCCGTCGAGCTCGCCGACGGTGAGGAAGTCCTTGAAACCGAGGCGCAGGGTGCTCATGAGGGGGAGCTCTCCGGTCGGGGTTCGGCGTCGGGGTCGCTGGTCGGGCCGAGCGGATCGAACCGGGTTCCGGCGCCGCTGCCGGCGGCGATGCGTTCGATGGCCGCGGGGTCGTCCCACGAGGCGATGATCGTGGGGACGGCGGCGAGCTGGGCTGCGCGGAGGGCGGCGCGGACCTTCGGGATCATGCCGCCTGAGATGACGCCGCGGGCGATGAGCTCGTCGACCTGTGCGGCGGTGAGCGAGGGGATCAGGGCCCTTTGCTCGTCGAGCACTCCGGGGACATCGGTCAGGAGGACGAGCCCTCGGGCGCGGATGATTCCCGCGACGGCGGCGGCGGCGTCGTCCGCGTTGACGTTGAGCGGGCGACCGGAGTCGTCCAGAGCGATGGGTCCGACGACGGGCATGAATCCTTCGGCGAGCAGGATTCGGAGGAGGCGGGGGTCGCCGCCGACGACTTCGCCCACGTGCCCGAGGTCGACGCCGCTGGGGGCGTAGCGCTGGGCGCGGGTCATCTGGCCGTCTCCGAGGCAGAGGCCGACCGCGGCGGCGCCGGCGGCCTGCAGGGCCCCCACTACCGCCTTGTTGACCTTGCCGGCGAGGACGGCGACGACCTCGCCGATCTCGCGGTCGCCCGTGACGCGGAGGCCTTCGCGGCGCTCGGTCTGGATGGAGAGCTTGGCGAGGTGTTCGTCGACTGCCTTGCCCCCGCCGTGGACGAGCACGACTCCGGGCTGGGCGGCGCGGTGGATGCGTGCGATGGCGGCGAGCAACGGGCCGGCGCGCTCTGGCGAGTCGACGGCGAGACCTCCGAGCTTGATGACCAGCGGGCGAGAGGCGTCGGCGCGCGGCTGGGTCATGACGGCGCCTCCGGCGCGGGGAGCAGTCCCGTCCATTCGGGCAGGCCGAAGCGGGCGTTGAGGGCCTGGACGGCTTGGCCGGCGGCGCCTTTGACGAGGTTGTCGAGGGCGCTGACGAGGATCATGTGCCCCGTCGAGTCGTCGACGGCCCAGCCTATGTCGCAGAAGTTCTGGCCGCGGACCTGCGCAACGCTGGGCCACTGATCGGGCGGAAGCAGGCGGACGAAGCGCTCGCGGGCGTATGCGTCGTTGAGGAGCGTCTCCACGCGCTGGCGCGTCCAGCCTTGTGCGAGGTCGACGTGGATGGTGGAGAGGATGCCCCGGTCGTAGGCGCCGAGGTGGGGCGTGAAGATGACGGGCGTGCCGCAGTAGGCGTCGATCTCGGGGGTGTGGCGGTGCTTGAAGACGTTGTAGGGCTGGAGGCTGACCTCGCAGAAGCTGGTGGTGAGGGTCGCGTGCCGGCCTGCGCCGCTGACGCCGCTGGTGGAGTCGACGATTGGTCTCCGCGCCGGGTCGATGGCGCCGGCTCGGACGAGCGGCGCGAGTGGAAGGATCGCGCTCGTCGGATAGCAGCCTGGGACGGCGATGAGCGCCGCGTTCGTGAGCTGGGCGCGGAAGAGTTCGGGCAGGCCGTAGACGGCCTGAGCGAGCCAGCGGGGATGCGCGTGCTCGAAGCCGTAGTGCCTGGGGTAGAGGGCGGCGTCGCGGAGGCGGAAGGCGGCGGAGAGATCGAGGACGACCGCGCCGCGTTCGGCGAGGGCCGGGGCGAGGTCGTGGCTGGCGGCGTGAGGAGTGGCGAGGAAGACGGCGTCGGGCGCGAGGCCTGCGATGGCGTCGACGCTGGCGGCGGTGAGTGGGAGGTCGCAGCGGCCGCGGAACCGGGGGAAGACTTCGTCGATGCGGACGGGCGGTCCCTCGGCGCGTCTGTCGGAGCCGAAGAGTCCGGTGATGCGGGCCCGGGGATGAGCCAGGAGAATCGAGAGCAGCTCTGCGCCCGAGTAGCCGCCGGCTCCGACGATTGCGCACGAGATCGGCCGCCCCGCGCCGGGTCCGGGGGTCAAAGGATTCCTCCGAGCTTCTGGAGCTGGAGGGTGGCGGTGCGGGCTTCGCGCGGGGTTCGCATGGCCATGAAGATGGTGTCGTCGCCGGCGACGGTGCCGACGACGCCGGCGGGGAGGTTGAGGTCGAGGACGGTGGCGAGGGCCATGGCGTGGCCGGGCTCTGTGCGGAGGACGACGATGGTGCCGGCGGGCTCGACGGAGAGCATGTAGCGTTCGAGTGCGGCTTCGAGGTCGCTGGTGGGTCGGCGGCCGTTGGAGAGCGTGGGCGAGAGGGTGTATCCGCCGGGAGCCTTGATGACGCCGAGCTCGCGGAGATCGCGGGAGATGGTGCCCTGGGTAGCCTTGACGCCGTTGGCCAGGAGCAGCGACTGGAGCTGCGCCTGGTTGGGGACGGCGGCCGAGGTGATGAGCTTTGCGATGAGGCGATGGCGGCGGGTCTTGGTCACCGCATAATTATTGACGCACTGGCATAATATGTCAACTGCGACGAGGGCGGCACAGGGGGCGTGGGCCGTTCGGATTTTGAGCGGTATCGATGAGGTGGCCGACCCATCGGGGTGGAGGGTCGCGTGGGGTCGGGCGCGGGGCGGAGAGAAGCGTGGTGCGCGCATTCGATGATTGAAACGGCGTGCGTCTGCGGCTGTACTATTGATGCGTTCTGGGCCGCTTTCACGCCTTCCTCCGCGCGGCTCCGGAGGGGATCTTCCCCGGGTCTCCACATGACATCCCGCAATACGAAGACGTTCAGCGCCGCGTGTGCGGTCCTGGCTTGTGCTCCGTTCGTGCACGCCCAGAGGCGTCCGGACCCGCCGGCGCCCGCGCCGCGCGTTTCGACGCCGCAGGTTCGTCCCGTGAATGCGGCGACGACGCCGGTGCTGTCCCCCGCCGAGCGCGATGAACTGCGGCGGCGCTCGCTGGCGCTGAGCGGCTTCGACGGGGGGTCGCAGAAAAACGTTTCATCCGCCGGCGAGCAGCGCGCGTTCGACGAGCGTCCGGCGGAGGAGGGGTGGGACGCGGATGCGGGGCCGGCAGACCAGGACGAATCGCGCTGGTACCACGGAGTGGAAGAGCAGACGGTGCACGACTGGAGCCATCCGGACCCGGTGGACGTGCGCTTTGCCACGTTTGTTCCGGCGCCGGTCTACGCGCCGCCGGTGTACGCGTGCGGGCCTGTGTACCCCTATTACCCCGGGTATTGGTGCGGGCCTTCGTACTGGCGTCCCGCGTACGGCTGGTATCGCCCCTACGCGTATCACCCGTATCGCTGGTGCGGACCCTCGTGGTACGGCTCGGGGGTTTCGTACGTGAGTCCGGGCCTGACGCTTTCGTTCTCCTTCGGCGGGTATGACTGCGCTCCGTACGCGTGGTATCCCCCGCCGCGGTACTACAAGCCCTGGGCGCGGTGCGATGATGACTGGCGCCGCGGGCATCGGTACGACAAGCACGATCGCTATGACAAGCACGATCGCGACGACCGGCATGATCGCAACTGGCGTGATCGGGATGACGGACGGCGCGGCGATCATGCGCGTCAGCCGGCGTCCCTCGATCGGACGGCGGGGTCCAGCCGTGTGGTCGATCGGGGCGGGGAGGTGGTGCGCCGCTCGAGCGAAGAGCCGCGCCGCGAAGTGGGTGTGAGGAACGGCCGGGCGGATCGGCCGCGCGAGAGCGTGAATGTGAATTCTTTGCAGGGCGAGCCGCGGCGCTCTCCCGGGCTGCGCCGGCCGCCGAACGCGGTTCAGGGCGTGGACGTGTCTCCCCGGACGAGCATCAAGGACCGGATCCCGCAGAAGTCGGCCTCGAAGCCGGAGGTGCGGGAGCGGAAGAGCTCGTCTGGGGCGCGGAGCGTGGAGAAGCGTGAGGGGCGGATCTCGTCCGGCAAGCCGCAGCGGCAGCCTGCTGAGCGGCTGAGCAGCGAGAAGCCTCGGGTCGAGCGTTCCGAGAAGCCGAGCCAGCTTCGGTCTCGGGGCGCAGAGCCGTCGCCGCGGGCGGATCGGGTGCAGAGGTCCGGTTCCGAGCGTCCCGGGCGGGTGGTTGATCCGGCGGCGTCGCGTCCGAGTTCCGGTAAGTCGTCCGGGGTCGCGCGGAGCGCCGAGCCTCGGTCATCGCGTATCGTGGGATCTCAGCGCTCCTCCGGGTCGGGCCCGGCGCGGGGCGGTTCGAGCAAGGGAGGCGGCCGCTCGGGCGGCGCTTCCAGGAACTGAACGAGCGTCAACACACATCCGGAGTGCTTCATGTTTCGCCTGGGTCAATTCAGGATGCTCATCGTGTCTGCGTGCGTCGCTCCCTTCGTGATGGCGTGCGAGCAGGCGCCGCGCGGGGACAGCGGCGGCCGGGTTTCCGTCGGGTCCACGACTCCCGGGGAGGCTGCGAGCGGGCTGGTCCGCCCGGCGGACCTGGTGACGGCGAGCGACGACATCGCGCTGGCGCTGGCGCAGGACGTCGATCAGATGGTGACCGAGGATTTTCAGGGCAAGCGCGTGACGGTGGTGTTCGGGGACATCTCGAACAAGACGTCCAAGATGCCGACCACGGACTTCGAGTTCGTGCGGGACCGCCTCAAGAGCAAGCTGATGGACAGCCGGGTGGTGCGGAACAACGCCCGGTTCGTCGAGAACCGTGCGCGGCGCGAGCAGCTCCGGCAGCGAGAGCTGGGGCAGGCTTCCGATCGGATGGGCGGGCACACGTCCGACCTGCCGCAGCCCGCGGTGAACGAGGATTTCTTCCTGTTCCTGAACGGCAACATGTACAGCGTCGACCGGCCCGATTCGCGGCTGTACTACATGAAGTTCGAGCTGATGCGTTCGGCGGACGGCGAGACGGTTTTCTCGAAGGACTACGAGGTGAAGTACGGTCGGTGAGGCGGGCGTCCGCCGAGATGGGGGCCGCGTGGGCGAAGGATCGGGATCTGCTGTCTGGGCCGGGCGTGCGGTGTGCGCGGCGCTGATCGGTGTGATCGCGTGCGTCGCGGGCGTTGGCGGGTGCGCTGCGCCGCAGGCGCGGACGACGCGTCTTCAGACGCGCGACTTCGAGGACATCGCCTTCGAGATGGCCGCGAACCTCAGGGCGAGCGATTTCCTGAGGGAGCGGACGGCGGAATCGCCTCCCATGACGGTGGCGGTCAGCAAGGTCGAGAATCTTTCGACGGACCTGGTGTCTGACGGCGAGAAGTGGTTCCTGATGGACCGAGTCATCGAGTCGGCATCTATGAAGACGCTGGCGCGGGAGAAGGCCGTCCGTTTCGTGATTCCGGCGGAGAAGCTGAGAGCGCTGCGGGAGACGCTGGGGCCCGATGAGCGGATCGCGCTGGAGCGGCGGCCGACGCACTCGATGATCGCCCAGCTTCGATCGCTCACGCGGGCGGCGGGGCTCGACCGGACCGAGGTCTACAGTGCGTTCTATCGGATCGTCGAGCTGGAGTCCGGCGAAGCGGTGTGGTCGGGGGACTTTGCGCTCAAGCGGGCCGCGGTCGGACGTTCGTACAACTGACGAGCCTTCGGGGCTCCCGATGCACCAGACGCGCCGCCCATCTCTGCACCTGCCCGGACCGAGGGGCCTTGCGCGCGGTGCGGCGGCGGCGGCGCTGGGGCTGCTCGTGAGCGGGTGTTCATCGGGGCCGGACGAGCGGCTGCGGGTGCTGATGGACCGGGGCAGGTATGCGCAGGTCGCGGCGCGTGCGGCCCAGAGCGCGCCGCGGGACCGGTCCGACCGCGAGTACATGCTGAGCCGCATGCGGCTGGCGCTGGCGCTGCTGGCGGACGGCCGCCCCCGGGCGGCGGAGCCCGTGGTGACCGGCGTGTTCGACGTGCTGCGCACGCAGGGCATCAACGATGACAAGACCGTCGCGGCGACCGTGCTGGGCGAGGGGGGCGTGCTGTTCTACAAGGGCGAGCCCTTCGAGCAGGCCCTGATGTTTCACTACATCGGCGTGCAGAAGGCGCTGCTGGGGGAGTGGGACAACGCGCGGGCGTCGTTCCAGTCGTCGCTGTTCCTGCTCAAGGACTTCGGCGAGAACGAGCGGGGCGAGCGGCGGACGACGGAGGACATCGCGGAAGAGGCGTACCGGCGCGAGAGGTCGGGCGACGGCTCCTACGAGGGATATCTCGAGAAGGGCTACACGCCCGTCGAGACCGACTTTGCGCTCGGATACTTCATGAGCGGCGTCGCGAACCTGGCCCTGGCGCAGGGCGATCCGGCGCGGGAGGACGAGGCGCGGGACAACTTCCGGGAGGCGTTCGAGCTCGTTCCCGAGCTGAAGGCCGTCGCGGACGCGCTGGTTGAGCGGCGGGCGAACGCCTTGTTCGTCGTCGATTTCGGCCCGGGGCCTGAGAAGGTGCGCTACGGCCCGGACGGCGCCCTTGCGCGGTTCGAGCCCCGGCTGCGGGACGACACGCGGGCCGTGTCGGTGACGCTGCGGCCGGAGGGCGGCGCGGAGGTCGCCAAGGCGCTGAACGTGAACGCGATGGCCGCGGATCACATGTGGAACAACTTCGAGGACGTCCGTCAGGCCAAGAGTTCGGTGGGGAACGCGCTGCTGCTGGCGGGGGCGTTCACCGCGGCGTCGGGGCGCAACGACAGCTTCGGGCCGGCGCAGATCGTGGGCCTGTCGCTGGTGGGCGCGGGTCTTTTCTCCAAGCTCACAGCCGGGGCGGACACCCGGCATTGCGAGCTTTTTCCGCAGCGCGTGTACGTCGCGGCGGTGCAGATCCCGCCGCCGGCCGCCGAGGCGACCGTCTCGGTGGGGGCGACGCGGCTGGTGCTCCCGGGGGTGCCCGCGCCGGAGAGCGATCAGGCGCTCTCGCTGCGGTACATCCGTGTTCCGATGGCGGTGGAGGCGGAGCGGTGGGCCCGCGCGGGGCGCGTAGCGTACGCGAACGATTCGTACGCGGGGCGCGTGCCGGGGGACGACCTGCCGTACATCCTTGGGGGCCGATGCGTGCGCAGGCCCAGCGATGAGACGCTGCGCCGGTATCAGTCGTCTGGGAACCTCCTGGACATGACGGTGAACGACCTGGCGGAGCTGTACCGGCTGGAGGGCATCGTGCCGCGCGATCCGCCGATGCCCGACGAGGGGCTTCACCTGCTGGAAGGCGGGACGTCGCTCGATGCGCCGATCGCGGGCTCGGCGGGGTTCGCCCGCGTGTTCTGCCAGGATCACCGACCGTATGAGCCCCGCAGCCGCGAGGTTGCGGAGCTTTCCGCGAGGCTGCGCGAGCGCGCCGCCGAGCGTTCGTTGGACCCGTTGCCGTCCGCACCTTGAAAGGGAATGAACCGATGATCTCGTTGCGATCCGCTTCCGTCGCGTTGCTCGGCGCCGCCTCGCTGGCGGGGCCCTTTGCGTGCCAGCAGGACACCGTCAAGGCGCCGGGGTCCGCGGGGGTCGACCAGTTGCCCGCCGATCAGTACCCCAAGGTGGAAGTGACGGGCGGCCTGTCGCGGTACGTCGTGATCAGCGGGGCGAACGTCACCGCGGGGACGACGGCCAAGCCCATGTCGATCGTCTCCGCGGTGCGGTCGACGTGGGACAAGGACGTGCTGAACGTGCAGTACCGCTACTTCTTCTTCGACGAGAAGAACACGCCGCTCGACACGGACCCGGACTGGCGCTTCGTCAAGCTGCCGCCGCGGAGCCAGGTGTATCTGGAGGGCTTCGCGCTCGACACGAACGCCAGGGACTGGCGCCTGCAGATCCGTCCCGCGCAGTGAACTAGCTGACCGGCGCGGCGCGCGTGGCGGGGGCGGGGGTCAGACCCCCGCCGCGGCGCCCATGACGTCGATGACCAGCTCGCCTGCGCGGACGTCAAGGCGGACCGTCGATCCCGGCGGGGCGAGCCCGGCGAGGATGGACCGGCCGACCTTCGTCTCGACCTGGCGCTGCAGGTAGCGCTTGAGCGGCCGCGCGCCGTAGACGGGGTCGTAGCCCTGCTGGGCGACGAACTCCTTCGCGGCGGGGGTGATCTCAAGCCCGATCTCCTGGGCGGCGAGGCGGCGGCGGAGAGCGTCGGTCTGCAGATCGACGATGCGGACGATGTCCGCCAGGGTCAGCGGCTTGAAGAGCACGACTTCGTCGACGCGGTTGAGGAACTCGGGGCGGAAGTGCGTGCGCAGGTCGGCCATCACCGAGTTGCGGGCGTGCTCCGAGATGTCTCCCGAGCGCAGCGCGTCCTCGAGCAGGTGCTGGGAGCCGATGTTGCTGGTCATGATGATGACCGTGTTCTTGAAGTCGACGGTGCGTCCCTGGCTGTCGGTGACGCGTCCGTCGTCGAGGATCTGGAGCATGACGTTGAAGACGTCGTGGTGGGCCTTCTCGATCTCGTCGAAGAGGATGACGCTGTAGGGCTTGCGGCGGACGGCTTCGGTGAGCTGGCCTCCCTCCTCGAAGCCGACGTACCCCGGCGGGGCGCCGATCATGCGGCTGACCGAGTGCTTCTCCATGTACTCGCTCATGTCGATGCGCACGATGTTGTCTTCCGAGTCAAAGAGCGTGGCGGCAAGTGCGCGGGCGAGCTCGGTCTTGCCGACGCCGGTTGGTCCGAGGAAGATGAACGAGCCGATGGGACGCTTGGGGTCCTTGATGCCTGCGCGGGCGCGGATGACAGCGTCGGCGACGAGCTGGACGGCTTCGTCCTGACCGATGACGCGCTGGTGGAGGATCTGGTCGAGCTTCAGGAGCTTCTCGCGCTCGCCCTCGACGAGGCGGGTGACGGGGATGCCGGTCCAGCGGGAGACGATCTCGGCGATCTCGTCCTGGGTCACTTCCTCGCGGAGCATGGGCCCGGCGCCCCCCTTGGCGCCGAGGGACTTCTCGGCTTCTTCGAGCTGCTTCTGGAGGCGGGGCAGCTCGCCGTACATGAGCTCCGAGGCCCGCTGCAGGTTGTAGCCGCGCTGCGCCTGCTCGATCTCGTGGCGGACGCTCTCGATCCGGCCGCGGAGCTCCTGGAGCTGGTGGATCGACTGCTTCTCGCTCTCCCACTGGGCGCGCATGGTGCTGGCGCGCTCGCGCTGGTCGGCCAGCTCGCGCTGCAGCGCCTCGAGCCGGTCGCGGCTTGCCTTGTCCTTCTCCTTCTGCAGGGCGGCGGCCTCGATCTCGAGCTGCATCACGCGGCGCGTGACCTCGTCCAGCTCCGCGGGCATGCTGTCGATCTCGGTGCGGATCGTGGCGCAGGCCTCGTCGACGAGGTCGATCGCCTTGTCGGGGAGGAAGCGGTCGGAGATGTAGCGGTGGCTGAGGACCGCGGCGGAGACGAGGGCGTTGTCCTGGATGCGGACGCCGTGGTGGACCTCGAAGCGCTCGCGGAGGCCGCGGAGGATCGAGACGGTGTCCTCGACCGAGGGCTGGTCGACGGTGACGGGCTGGAAGCGCCGCTCGAGTGCGGCGTCCTTTTCGATGTGCTTGCGGTACTCGTCGAGGGTCGTGGCGCCGATGCAGCGGAGCTCTCCGCGGGCGAGCATGGGCTTGAGCATGTTGCCCGCGTCGATGGCGCCGTCGGCCCGGCCCGCGCCGACGATGGTGTGGAGCTCGTCGATGAAGAGGAGGATCTTTCCCTCGGAGCTCTTGACCTCGTTGAGGACGGCCTTGAGGCGTTCCTCGAACTCGCCGCGGTACTTCGCCCCGGCGAGGAGGGCGCCCATGTCGAGCGAGAAGACGGTCTTGTCCTTGAGGCCCTCGGGGACATCGCCGCGCATGATGCGCTGGGCGAGCCCCTCGACGATGGCGGTCTTGCCCACGCCGGGCTCGCCGATGAGCACGGGGTTGTTCTTGGTCTTGCGGGAGAGGATGCGGATGGTTCGGCGGATCTCCGCGTCGCGTCCGATCACGGGGTCGAGCTTGCCGGCCTGGGCTTCCTTCACGAGGTCGCGGCCGTAGCGCGTGAGCGCCTCGTAGGTGGCCTCGGGGGTGGCGCTCGTGATGCGCTGGTTGCCGCGGACGCTGGTGAGCGCGGCGAGGAACTTGTCGCGCGTCACGCCCGCGGCGGCGAAGGCGCGGCCGGCGTCGGTCTTCTGCTTCTCCTGGATGACGGCGAGGGCGAGGTGTTCGACGGAGACGTACTCGTCCTTGAGGCGCTTGGCCTCGGCCTCGGCGGCGATGAGCAGTTCGCTGAGCCGCTGGGTGACGTACACCTTGCCGGGCTCGGCGCCCGGGCCGCTGACGGCGGGTCGGCGCTGCAGCGCGCCCGTGATGGCCTGGGCGATCTCCTGGGCGTCGGCGTCCATCTTGGTGAGCAGGCGCGGCAAGAGGCCGTCGTCCTGTTCGAGCAGCGCCAGGATCAGGTGCTCCCCGTCGAGCTCGCGGTGGCCGAAGCGCACGGCGAGCGCCTGAGCGGCGTGGAACGCTTCCTGGCTGCGTTGTGTCAGTCGGTTGAGGTCCATGTACAGAGGCTCCGGGGGGCGTTCAGCGGCTCCTGGGAAACGACGCCCCAACAAGTGATATGCAAGTTCGGTGCCCGGACTGCCGCGGTGGGAGGCCGTTGTGGATGCCTTACGCCGGTCTGAAGGAGGCGGGGATGTCATCTCGACGCGCGGCAGGCGACGGGTTGCCAATCTGACAGGTCCGGCGGGCGTACTCGCGGTTTTGAGGCCGATTTGCAGGGTGGCGCCCTGTGCGGCCCCTTGGCACGGGGCTTGCCACTCTTCCAGCAGTTGGATCGATGTGTCGACGCGGACGGAAGGTCGTCCGCGATACAGCAGAATGAAGGAGGATTCAATGCTAACTGTCCGAACCACTCCAACTGTCGCGTGCAGACCCGCCCCCTCGGTCTTCGCCGATCTGGACCGCGTCTTTTCGGGCATGTTCCCGGGCGCGTTGGCGCCGTGGACGACGGGGACCCAGTCCGTGTTCCCGGCTGTCAACGCCTGGCAGGATGAGAAGGCGCTGTACGTGGAGGCCGAACTGCCGGGCTTCAAGCCGGCCGACCTCGACATCAGCGTCGAAGGCGATGAGCTGACGATCAAGGGCAAGCGCGAGGCGTCGGTTGCGCCGGCGGGCGCGGCCGTCGTGCGGCGCGAGCGCTGGGCGGGGCAGTTCGAGCGGACGCTTCGGCTGCCGGCCCCGGTTGATTCCGACGCGGTCAGCGCTTCGTTCAACAGCGGCGTGCTGACGATCACGCTGCCGCGCCGTCCCGAGACAATGCCCCGCAAGATCCGCGTCAACCCCGCCTGAGCCCCGCACGCACACACCGCAGGACGATCCGACAGGAGAAATCCCCAATGGACACACAAGCGAACACCCACACCGAGCGCACCGGCAAGCGCGTCTCGACCTTCCGGCCCGGCGTCGATGTCTTCGAGTCCGCGGAGGCGTTCACCATCATCGCGGACATTCCGGGAGTGAAGCCCGAGCAGGTGGAGCTGGACTTCGAGCAGAACGTGCTGAACCTCTCGGCGCGGGTCGCGCCGCGCGGGCCGTCGCACGAGGACCGGGCGGTCCGCCTGGCGGCCGAGTATCCGGTGGGCGACTTTGAGCGCACGTTCCGGTTCGATGACTCCATCGACACGCAGAACGCCAGCGCGACCTGCGTCGACGGCGTGCTGACCGTCACCGTTCCCAAGAGCGAGTCGGCCCGGCGGCGCCGCATCCCGGTCGCCTGATTTCCGAGCCGGTTCTACGAGCTTCCACCCCGCGTCAGGGGCCGTGCCAGCGTTGGTGCGGCCCCTCTTTTTTTCCTGGCAGGCAGGCAGGGCGGTTGACAGACGAGCCGGACGAGCTGAGAATCGGTCTCAATGCGGCGAGTGAAACAACTCGGGCTCGTCGGCTTCCTCTTCTTCCTGATCAAGGGCCTGCTCTGGCTGATGATCCCCGCCGGGCTGGCCGTGTGGAACGCCCTCCGGGCCACGTGACCGCTCACCGCTCGACCTTTATCAGGGAATACCCGCAGATGCACGCCACTTCCGCCTCGATCATGTCGCGTCTCCGCGAAGAGACGGCCGAGCTTCACTCGTTCGCCGAGTCCCGACCGCTGCAGCGGGCGATGGCGACGGGCAAGCTGACGCTCGGGCAGTACACCGCGTATCTGGTGCAGCTTCGGCTGGTCCACCGGGCGCTGGACGGTGCGCTCGAGCGGCTGCGCGATCAGGACCAGCTCGTGCGGGAAATCGTCTCTGTCGAGCAGTTCATGTCCGAGCACGTCGAGGCGGACCTGCGCTATTTCGGGGTCCGGTTCGATGAAGTCCCCCCAGTGCCCTCGACCCGGGTGCTGATCGATCGGATCGGGTCGGCTCTGCGGGAAGCGCCGCTGGCCGTGCTGGGGCATCACTACGTGACGCTCGGGAGCTCGAACGGCGGCCGATTCATCGCCCGTCCGGTGCGGCGGGCGTTCAACCTGACGAACGAGGGGGTGCGGTCGCTCGATCCCTGGGGCGAGGGCCAGACGGCGATCTGGGGCGGGTTCAAGCAGGCGATGGACGCCGCGGAGTTTCCGCTGGGGGTGCAGACGGCGATCGTGGCGTCGGCCCGGGAGATGTTCGAGGGCATCGCCGGGATCAGCGACGAGGTTTGGGAGCGCGCTGCGGTCTGAGAGGCCCGAGTGCGGCTCTCTCCGCAACTCCCGGTGGGGATTCCCCATACATTGGGCACGGCGAGCTCACGCGCCGACGGGCGGTGCCCACCGCGGGCGCCCCACGATGAACCCGGAAGGATGAAGAAGGAGTCCGCAGCATGACCCGTTCCGCATGGCTGATCGCGTCGGCGTTGACCGCCGGGGCGCTGGCCCCTTGCGCTCTGGCGGCGCAGCCCGAGGTGCCCCTGATCGAGCGTTCGGTGCTCTTTGGAAACCCCGACCGGGCGGCCCCGCAGCTGAGCCCCGACGGGACGAAGATCGCGTTCCTGGCGCCGCACGAGGGCGTGCTGAACGTGTGGGTCGCGCCCGCGGGAGCGCCGGGCGAGGCGAAGGTCGTCACCAAGGACGACAACCGGGGCATCCGCGAGTACTTCTGGGCTTACAACAACACGCACATCGTCTACGTGCAGGACAAGGGCGGCGACGAGAACTGGCGGATCTACTCCGTCGACCTCGCCAACAACAACGCGGAGAAGGACCACACTCCGTTCGAGAACACCCGCGCCGAGATCCAGGGCGTCAGCGAGCGCTTCCCCGACGAGATCCTGGTCGCGCTCAACAACCGCAAAGCCGAGTTCCACGATCTGCACCGCATGAACCTCAAGACCGGCGAGATGAAGCTGGTCATGCAGAACGACGGCTTCGCCGGGTTCGTGACCGATGACGATTACATGCCCCGCTTCGCGACGCGGTTCTCGACGTCGGGGGGGAACGACTGGCTGAAGGTCAAGCCCGACGGCACGACCGAGCCCTGGGACAGCGTGCCCATGGAGGACACGCTCACGACCAGCCCCGTCGGCTTCGACAAGACGGGCAAGAACGCCTACGTGATCGACAGCCGCGGCCGGGACACGGCGGCGCTGTTCTCGCTGAACCTCGAGTCGCGCGAGAAGAAGCTCCTGGCCGAGGATCCCCGCGCGGACACGAGCGGCGCGCTCGTGCATCCGACGGAGAAGACGGTGCAGGCGGTCGCGTTCAACTATGACCGCCAGCGGTGGCAGATCCTGGACGAGTCGATCGCGCCGGACTTCGCGTACCTGCGGACGGTCGCCGACGGGGACTTCAGCGTCTCGAGCCGGACGCTGGACGACACGCGCTGGATCGTCACGTACGTGATGGACAACGGGCCGGTCCGCTACTACCTCTACGATCGCCCCGCGAAGAAGGCGACGTTCCTCTTCACGAACCGCCCCAAGCTCGAGGGGCTGCCCCTCTCGAAGATGCACCCGGTCGTCATCAAGTCGCGCGACGGGCTGAACCTCGTCAGCTACTACACCCTCCCCGTCTGGACGGACTCCGACGGCGACGCGATGCCCTCCGAGCCGCTGCCCACCGTGCTCCTCGTGCACGGCGGACCTTGGGCCCGCGACACCTGGGGCTTCAATTCGATGCACCAGTGGCTCGCGAACCGCGGCTACGCGGTGCTGTCGGTTAACTTCCGCGGCTCCACCGGGTTCGGGAAGAACTTCATCAACGCCGGGAACGGCGAGTGGGCCGGCAAGATGCACAACGACCTGATCGACGCGGTCGACTGGGCCGTGGCGCAGAAGATCTCCGATCCCAAGCGCGTGGCGATCATGGGCGGCTCGTACGGCGGGTACGCGACGCTCGTCGGCCTGACGTTCACTCCCGACAAGTTCGCCGCGGGTGTGGACATCGTCGGCCCCTCGAACATCGTGACGCTGCTGAACACGATCCCGCCCTACTGGGCCCCGGCGATCGAGCTGTTCAAGAAGCGCGTGGGCGACCACACGACCGAGGCCGGCCGCAAGGAGCTGGAGGCCCGCTCGCCGCTGAACCGAGTCGATCAGATCCGCAAGCCGCTGTTGATCGGGCAGGGGGCCAACGACCCGCGTGTGAAGCAGTCGGAGTCCGACCAGATCGTCAAGGCGATGAAGGACAAGAACATCCCCGTGACGTACGTGCTGTACCCCGACGAGGGCCACGGCTTTGCGCGTCCGGAGAACCGCACGTCGTTCAACGCCGTGACCGAGTCGTTCCTCGCTCAGCACCTGGGCGGGCGCTACGAGCCCATCGGGGACGACTTCGACGGGTCGAGCATCACCATCCCGACGGGCGGCGACCAGATCCCCGGTCTGCCCGCGGGGCGCTGATCGGCTGAGGCCTCTCTCCTAACTTTCCCCGTCCCCCGGGTTTGCCGCCCGGGGGACTTTGTTTTTTGATGTGCGGCCGGCTGCTCTCAGCCGAGAAGGGCGGCTTCGGGCAACAATGTGAATTCGCCGCCGCGCGTGGAACTGGGCAACTTGACCACGTCGTAAGGAACGGTGACAACAGAGCTTGCGTGCGGGGCGTGTGCTCCGGGGCGGCGGATCGGCTTCTGGAGCGGAGATGCAGCGCATGACACAGGTCGGATCGCGGGTCGGGCCTGGTCTGGCTGTGCTCGTGGCCGCTGCGGTGGTGGCGTGCGGGTCGATAGCGCACGCGCAGTCGGGGAAGTCCGACGCGGACGTGAAGAACCCCGGTCCGTCGCGGCCGACGATCTCATCGCTTCTGACGCTCGATGCGGCGGCGCGGCGGCTGTCGACGGTTGAGCCGCCCGCGCCGGCCAGTGCACCCCCGGCGAGCGCGCTGCTCGTGCCCGCGGACGAGACGTCCGAGGGCGGAGGGGCGATGCCCGCCAACGACGCGTGCGCGAGCGCCACCCAGATCAGCGGCATCGGCACGTTCAACTTCTCGACCGTCGGCGCGACCACCGACGGGCTGTCGCATTTCGCGTGCAATTTCTTCGGGCAGAGCCAGATCAGCAGCGACGTGTGGTACCGCTGGACGGCGCCGGCGTCCGCGACGTTCGTCATCGAGACGTGCAGCCAGACGGCGCTGGACACGAAGATGGCGGTGTACTCGCCCGGGAGCTGCACGCCCGGCGATGGGCGGGTGCTCGATTGCGACGACGACACGTGCAGCCGACAGTCGCGGCTGACCTTCAACGCGACCGCCAACCTCCAGTACCTGATCCGCATCGGACACTTCCCGGGCGGCACGACCGGCTCGGGGCAGTTCAAGGTGCGGTATCAGACGGGGCAGAACATCTGCCCGTTCCCGGCGGCGAACTGCCAGACGGCCGACCTGACGGACGCGTATGAAGCGACGAGCCGGCTGATCCGCGACGACTTCAACGTCACGGCGGGGGGCTCGATCAACGGCATCTGCGTGCGCGGCGCGTACTTCGACGGGCTGGCCGACTGCGCCGGGTCGGAGCTGGACGACTTCATCATCCGCTACCGGGCCGACGCCGGGGGCGAGCCGGCGGAGATCCTCGCGGAGTACACGCGGGGCGAGTACACGCAGACGGGGCCCGTGGCGACGGGGAACCTGATCGCCGGCGGGTTCAACGAGTACGTGCACTCGTTCGCGCACCCGCCGCTGAGCGTGTTTGCGGGCGAGTGCATCTGGGTGGAGATCGTGAACGATCTGACCCCGCCGCCCAACGGGGCGTGCTCGTGGTACTGGGCGACGTCGGAGACGGGCAACGGCATCGGCTTCCAGGACAGCACGCGGATCGACACGGACTTTGCGTTCTGTCTGAGCCGGGCGCTGGGCGATCCCGAGCTGTGCGGCAGCTCGGCCCCGCCGGCCAACGATCAGTGCGCGACGGCGCAGCCCATCGGGAGCAACACGACGTTCTTCGGCGCCGACAACCTGTTCGCGACGACGTCGTCGTCCGATCCGCTGTACTCCTGCCGCGCCGGGGGCCCGGGCCGCGGCGTGGGCACGCTGTGGTTCCGGTTTACTGCTTCAGCGACGTCGGCGCGCGTGAACCTGTGCAACAACTTCTCGGGGGACACGCTGCTGGCGGTCTACCGCGGAACGTGCGGCTCGCTGGTCGAGATCGCGTGCAGCGACGACTTCTGCTCGTTCCGCTCGCAGGTGTGCGTGACGGGCCTGACAGTGGGCCAGACGTACTTCATCCAGCTCTCGACGTACGACGCGGACTCGCAGGGGCCGTACGACCTGCAGGTGACCTCGCCCTGCCCGGCGACGCCCGTGAACGACGTCTGCTCGGGGGCGGCGAACCTTGCGGTGCCGGGGAGCGTGTCGAGCTCGACCGTCAACGCGACCACGGACACGACCGTCCCGACGTGCAACTTCAGCCTCGCGGCGGCGCCCGGCGTGTGGTACCGCGTGACGGGCAACGGGAGGCGGTACACGGCGTCGCTGTGCGTCGGGACGTCGTTCGACACGAAGCTCAGCGTCTTCTGCGGGTCGTGCGACCGGCTCTTCTGCGTCGCGCAGAACGACGACGATTGCGGGCCGCAGTCGCGCGTCAGCTGGTGCACGGCGAACGGCCAGGTGTACTACATCCTCGTGAGCGGCTTTTCGGGCCAGAGCGGGCCGTTCTTCCTGACGACCGCGACGGAGAGCACCCCGTGCACCGGCGCCGTCTCCTGCGCGCCGTGCGACTACGCGTGCCCGCCCGGCGCGATCGCCGAGACCGAAGCGTGCGGCGGCGACACCAACGGCGGGTGCAACGACTTCGGCAACGCGACGCAGCCCATCTCCTGCGGGCAGACCGTCTGCGGCACCGTGTCGACCTTCGGGAACGTGCGCGACACGGATTGGTACCAGTTCACCCTGACCGTCCCCTCGATCGTCACGTGGACCGTCCAGAGCGAGTCGTCCATCGAAGCGTCGCTGCTGTCGGGCTCGTGCCCCGCCACGGTGCTCTACACCGCGACGAGCCCGCGCTGCGGCACCACCGTGGCGAGCGGGCTGCTGAACGCGGGGACCTACCGCGCGTTCGTCGCGCCGACGATCGACGGGTATCAGTGCGGGCCGTCCAACAACTACATCGCCTCGCTGACGTGCGCGCCGGTCGGTGCGTGCTGCATCGGCGCGGAGTGCCGCCGCATCCCCCAGAGCGACTGCACGCAGCTCGGCGGGGTCTACGGCGGTGATTCGACTGCGTGCCCGATCACGTACAACGCGCAGACCTGCGGGTCGGCGTTCGAGAACATCACGGCCGCGGGCTCCCGCGTGCTGCTCGATGGTGACGGATCCGCGGCGGTCCCGCTCGGCTTCCCGTTCCGGTTCTACGGCGTGGAATACGCCAGCGTGAACGTCTCGGCGAACGGCTACCTGACCTTCGACGCGCCGACCACGAATCCGACCAACGTTCCGATCCCTAACCAGGCGGCCCCCAACGCGTACATCGCTCCGCTGTGGGACGATCTTGCGCTCGACGCCGGGGGAACGCTCCACGTGCAGACTCTCGGGACCGCGCCGAACCGCCGGTTCGTTGCGCAGTGGACGGGCGTGCCGCAGTTCCTGCAGTCGGACGCGAACACGTTCCAGGCCGTGCTGTTCGAGAGCGGCGGGTGCATCGAGTTCAGGTACGGCGCGTTCACGCCCGAATCGCCGGCGGGCGACTACACGATCGGCGTCGAGAATCAGGCGGGCTCAAGCGGGACCTCGATCAGCGCGGGCTCGCTGACGGCCGGGGCGTGCCGGCGGCTCTGCCCGGCGCTCACGTCGGGCTGCGACTCGCTGGCCGTGTGCCCGGGCGACGCCAACGGCGACCGGACGGTCAACTTCGAGGACATCGTGGCGGTGCTCGCCAACTGGGGGAGCGCCGGGCCGCTCGCGGACGTCGACCGCAACGGCGTGGTCGAGTTCGCGGACATCGTCGAGGTTTTCCGGTTCTGGGGCAGCTCGTGCGCTCTGGTGCGGCCTTGCTCGGGCGATGCCAACGGGGACCGGACGGTCGACTTCGAGGATGTCGTGTCGGTGCTGGCCAACTGGGGGAGCGGCGGGCCGGTCGCTGACGTCGACAGGAACGGCCTGGTCGAGTTCGCCGATGTCGTCGAGGTGTTCCGCTTCTGGGAAGTGTCGTGCCCCGCGGCGGCATCTTCGCAGTAAGAGCACGCTTGCGAAGCAACTTGTTCAGGGTGTCGCGCGTCTTCGCTGGCTGAACTGCGGCGAAAGCAACGCTCGGAACGACTGAACACAGCCAGCGATCCGGCGCTGGCGCGCCAGTTTGAAAAAATTCTCGTGTTCATCCTAATCGCCGATTTACGTGCGTTTTTCGGCGCGTATTTTCCTGTCCCAACGTCACACGTGCTCCGCATGCCCGCCCATGTCAGTCGGGATCGTCGTGACGTCAGATGGGAGCTTTCGCCGTCATGACCGATGCAGCGAACGACAGCGCGTCCGCGTTGCTGGATCCCGGAGCGTCCCCGCGGCGGGAAGCTCCGGGCGTGCGGCTCTCGCGGCGTGCGTGGCTGAGAGGATTCGCCGGGGCCGGAGCGGCGCACGCGGCGTGCGGCGCGGCGCACGCGACCGCGTCGGCCGATCCCGATCCCTCGTCGCTGCTGCTCAAGCTGGTCCGGCGCGTGACGTACCACCCCACGCCCGAGGAGCTGGCGCTCGCGGCCCAGCTCGGCTATGACGGATATCTCGAGCGTCAACTGAACCACCTCGCGCTCAGCGACGCGGCGCTCACGGCCCCGCTCGCCCGGCTGACGACGCTGGGCATGACTTACGCCCAGCTCCTGGCGATCAACAACTCGGGCCAGGTCCGCAACGAGCTGACCGAAGCGCTCATCCTCCGGGCCCAGCTCTCGTCCCGCCAGCTCTTCGAGCGGATGGTCGAGTTCTGGACGGATCACTTCAGCGTCGACTTCACGTCGGGCGACTGCAGCCTGCACAAGACCATCGACGACCGGGACGTGATCCGCCCGCACGCGCTCGGGACGTTCCCCGCCCTCCTCCAGGCGAGCACGCGGAGCCCTGCGATGCTCGTCTTTCTCGACAACGTGTCCAGCAACAGGATCCGCCCCAACGAGAACTACGCGCGCGAGCTGCTCGAGCTGCACACCATGGGGGTGAACAGCGGCTACACGCAGACCGACGTGCAGGAAGTCGCCCGCTGCTTCACGGGCTGGCGGGTGCGGCCCGACTCGAGCGGGCCGACCGCCGGGCAGTTCTACTTCGACGCCGCGGCGCACGACGAGGGCCAGAAGGTGGTGCTCGGGAACGTCATCCCCGCCAACGGCGGCATGGCCGACGGCGTCCGCGTCGCGCAGATCCTGGCGGAGCACCCCGCCACGGCGGCGTTCATCGCCGGCAAGCTGACGCGCTGGCTGCTCGGCGAGCACGCTTCGGCGTCGGTCGTGCGCGACGTCGCGCCGGTCTACACGTCGACCTCGGGCGACATCAAGGCGATGGTCCGGCGCGCTCTGCGGCCCGAGCACCTGCACGACGCCTCGCCCAAGCTCAAGCGGCCCTTTCATCTGTGCGCCTCGGCGCTCCGCGCGGTGGGCGGCGTGATCACTTCGACCTCGCGCCTGCGCACGGAGCTGAGGCTCGCCGGGCACAGCCCGTATTCGTGGAAGACGCCCGACGGGTATCCGGACACGTTCGAGCACTGGTCCGGGCTGGTGCAGCCGCGCTGGAACTTCGCGGCGACGCTCGGCAACCAGTCCCTGACCGGCGTGACGCTTGATTTCTCGGTCTTTTTCGCGGGCGCGGCGGGGGTCGACGCGATGATGGCGCGGCTGAACGAGCGCCTGTTCGGCGGCGAGATGTCCCCGGACGAGTTCGAGCACGTGCGCCAGTACATGCTGCCCGAGCCCACCACGACCTCCAAGCTGCGCGACGCCGTGGGCCTCGCGTTGTCCACGCCGAGTTTCCAGTGGTTCTGAAGACGTCGCCCAGCGCCGAAGCGAACCGGGCCTGAGGGAGCCGCCATGCATCAGAGAACAGGGTGCGCCGAGTACGACATGCTGTCGCGTCGGCGATTTCTGGCCGCCAGTTCGGGAGCCGCGCTGGCTGCGGCGTCGGCGCCGGCGTGGCTGCCGCGCGTGGCGCTGGCCCGTGACTACCGGGGTGCGCAGCGGGACGTCCTGATCTCCATCTATCTGCGCGGCGCTTCCGACGGGCTTTCGCTGGTTCCCCCGCACGCCGACGCGAACTACTACAGCCTGCGGCCGACGCTGAACGTCCCGAGGCCGGGCAGCAACGCGCCGAGCAGGGCGATCGATCTCGACGGCTTCTTCGGCCTGGCGCCGGCGATGGCCCCGCTGCTCCCGGCGTATCAGGACGGCAACCTGCTGATCGTCCACGCGTGCGGCTCGACCGACACGACGCGCTCTCACTTCGAAGCACAGCGCCTGATGGAAACGGCCAGCAGCACAGCGACCGCCAGCACCACGGGCTGGCTGGGCCGGCATATCCAGTCGGTGCAGCCCATGGACCCGGGAGCGCTGCTGCGTGCGGTGGCGATCGACAGCGCGCTCCCCCAGACGCTGATCGGCGCGCCGCGGACCCTGCCCATCCCGGACCTCGACGCGTTCGGGCTGTCGGGGTACTCGCAATCGAGCGATCAGCGCGAAGCGGTGCTCCGGCAGCTCTACGGCGGCTCGGGCGGCGGCCGCCTCGCGGCGGTGGCGTCGGACACGCTGTCGACGATCGACCTGCTCGACACCATCAATTTCGCGGGGTATGTGCCGGGGAACGCGGCGGTGTATCCGGGTTCATCGTTCGGTGTCGCGATGCGTTCGGCGGCGGCGCTCATCAAGGCCCGGGTCGGCGTGGAGGCGATCGCGATCGACGTGGAAGGCTGGGACACGCACAGCAACCAGGGGACGACCGGCGGCTTCCTTGCCTCGCTCATGACGACGCTGGCGCAGGGGCTGGCGGCCTTCTACACGGACATGGGAGCGGGCGCCGCGCCGAGCTACACATTGGTGTGCATGTCGGAGTTTGGGCGACGGGCCGCGGAGAACGGCAGCGCGGGCACGGACCACGGCCGGGGCAACGCCATGTTCGTGATGGGCGGCTGCGTGCGGGGCGGACGCGTGCTGGCGGACTGGCCGGGCCTCGCGCCGGAGCAGCTCTACGAGCGGCTGGATCTGGACGTCACAATCGACTACCGCGACATCCTCGCTGAGATCCTCTCCACACGTCTGGGCAACCAGAATCTGCAGAGCGTGTTCCCCGGGTTCACGCCCACGACGAGGAGCATCCTTTCATGCTGACCCGAAGGTTCGCGCGGCGCCCTGGTGTCGCTGGTCTCTTGGGAGCGGGCGGTCTCGGGCTCGCCGTCGCGCCCGCTCCCGCCCAGATCACGTACATCTTCAGCAACCAGGGCACGAACGTCGCGACGCCCGCGCTGGCGACGGGCGCCAGCACGCTGAGCGGCATGCCCGCGCCCTCCGGGAGCCAGTGGAGCGAGTGCCCGGCGGAGCCCGGCCGCGGCGCCAGCGCGCTGGCCGGCGTCACCGTGTCGGCGGACCAGGACGGCGTGCATCGCGTCGCTGACGACTTCATTGTGAGCAACCCGGGCGGGTGGATCGTGGAGCGGCTGGCGGTCTATGCCTACCTCACGTCGACCGCGCCGGGGGCGCCCTTTTCCGCGGCGACGGTGCGCATCCTGCGCGGCGGCCCGCCCGGCGCGCCGGGGTCGAGCGTGGTGTGGGGCGACACGACCACCAACCGGCTCCAGTCGCAGACCGCGACCAACGTGTACCGCGTCTTCAACAGCGTGACGCTCCCGCTGGGGCCGATGCCGGACCTCTCGAGGCGCGTCTGGCGCGTCGAGCTGAACATTCCTCTTCTCTCGCTGGCGCCGGGCACGTACTGGGTTGACTGGCAGCTGGTGACGACCGATCCCGGCGCGCGGGCCCTCTCGCCGACCGTCACCGTCGCGGGGGTCCGCTCCGGAGAGCATTTCAACGCTCGGCAGTTCACTCCGGTCAATGGCGTCGCGGCCTGGGCCCCGATCGTCGATGGAGGCAAGCCTTCGAGCTCTGCCGATCTGCCCGTCGACCTGCCTTTTATTCTGATGGGCCGCGTGCCTGCGCCCGGCTGCGCGGGGGACGGCGACGGCAACGGCGTGGTCACCTTCTCGGACATCGAATCGGCCCTGCGCCAGTGGAACACGGCGTCGTCGACCGGCCCGCTGGCGGGGGACGCCAATCACGACGGCGTGGTCGACTTCGCCGACATCGTGGCGATCCTGGCGAACTGGGGAAGCATCTGCCAGGCCCCTTGAGTGGAAGACTGGAAAAGGGACGGGCCTTTCCGCCGCCTGCGGCCAGAATCGAGTGTAGATTTCCAAGGGCGTTGAGGGTCTCGCTCTCGGAATCACTCGAGGAGCCAGCGATGGGCGCACGGACGATGATGTTGCTCGTGTCGGCATGCGCCGGGTCGGCGCTGGCCGGCCCGGACTGGGTCGAGATCCCCGACGCGGGCCGCATCACGCCCCAGGTCATCCCGCTCGTCGATCAGCCCGAGTCCATCGTGGGCGAGCTCTCGGGCATGGACTTCGACGGCGGCCCGGACATCGCGGACAGCTACAGGCTGAAGATCGATACACCCGGCACGTTCGTCGCCACGCTCAGCCCCGTCGTGCTCCGGCCGGCGCCGGCGGACAAGCAGTCCGGCGCCAACGATCCCAGCGTCGAGGCGAACACAAACTTTGACGGGGCGCTGTGGCTCTTTCGAACGGATCGGCTCGGGCTGCTCGCCAACCGTGACGCCGGGCAGAACCAGCCGCTGGCGCGGCTCTCCGGCTTCTCGACCGATGGCACGGGCGTGCGCATCCCCGGGCCCGGGGAGTACATCCTCGCGGTGAGCTACAACGACGTCTTCCCCGTGAGCGCGTCGGGCCCGATCTTCAATTTCGACGATCAGGGCGGTCCGTTCCAGGTCTCCGGGCCGGACGGCGGGGGCGCCTCCGTTCCCTTCAACAACTGGTTCATCCCGCCGGGGACGACGCGTCCGCCCGGCATGTACACCGTCTCGATCATCACGGAGCGGCCACGGCAGACGATCGATTGCTGCCCGGGCGACGCCAACGGCGACCGGATCATCAACTTCGCGGACATCACCACGGTCCTGAGCCGCTGGGGACGCCCCTGCCCCTGAGCGGGCGCTGACCGCCGGCCGCGGGTCGGACGCTACTGGGAATCATCATCCGGTTGGTTGACGCCCGCGAGCGCCCGGGGGGCCGCCTCGCGCAGCCACCTTCGTTCCAGAGCGCCCGCGTCCCCGAAACGGGCGCGGAAGAGCTCTCCCTGGCGGCGGGGCGAGATCATCCCGGGCGGCTCGGAGGCGATGTCGCGGAACAGGGCTGCCAGTGCGTCCCGCTCGTGCTGGTAGAGGTATCGGAAGAGCGCGTAGGCCTGTGCGTACATGGCGCGGGCGGCCCGTTCGTCGTTGGCTGGGGCCGCGCTCATTTCGACGAGCGCTTCGAGGGGGACCAGTTCTTCCGCCGCGAGCGCCGAGCGGAACTCGCTCTCGCGGAGGGGGTTCTCGTAGTCGGGCCCGAGCCGGCCTCGGTCGGCGGCTTCGTCGTCCGCGGGCTCGAAGCAGGCGGCGAGCCCCTCGCTGAGCCAGAAGGGGTACTGATGCACGCGGCTCTGCATCCCCATGTTGAACGACAGGAGGTGGGACGCTTCGTGAGCGGTCTTGGCCTGCGACGCACGCTGAGACTGTTCGGCGAGCCTGTCGCGACTGCCCCGGGACTCTTCGCGCACCCGGTCGGCGAGCGCGCGGTACACCCGCGCCTCCTCGACGCGGCGTTCGCGGCGGGCGATCTCGGCGCGGCGTCGGGCCGTCTCCGCCTGCTCGTCCATCTCATCGACGCGCCTGGAGGCGGCCTCGAACGCCGGCGCTGTCGAGGAGTCGAAGAAGACGATGCGGTTGGAGTGCGTCGCGTAATAGCCGCCCATCCACCCCGTGCGCACGCCGTCGCTCGCGAGGGCGAAGGCCTCGAACATCGCGTGATCCCGGATCAGCACGCACACCAGGGGCGCCTGCGGCTCGACCGGCTCGAAGCCCATGCGGTCCATGAAGCGCTCGAAGGCGCGGCTGGTCCGTTCGAGCAGGCGGCCCGTGCCGCGGGTCCACGCCGGGTCTCCGTCCGAGATGATGGCGAAGCGCTCGGTGCGCGTCACGCCGAAGCCCGGGCCTAGCAGTTTCCGGGTCTCATCGGCGGTCAGCTCGCCCGTGGGCGGCGGCCCCTGCGGGGAGCGGCGTGCGGCCGGCGCGGAGGCGAGCGCTCCCCCGGCGATGACCAGGGCGCCCAGCAAACAGATTCGGGCACGGGATGTCACTGGGGCTTTGACCTGACGGAGCTATGGATGCTGCTGCACGCCGCACCGTCAATCGGAGGGGGATCGGGGCCAATTGAAGCCATCCGAGTGAGCCGGGGAGCGCCGAGGCTTCAGGACCGCTCCGCCCGGCATGCCTTTCCCAGCCGTTCCTGAGGCCACCGGGCGCTCCCGCCGGCTCGGCCCCTACAATCCTCCCGCATGAAGCGGACTGATCGGACCGTGAAGCTGCGACAAGCCGCGCTGGGCCTGGGCCTGCTCACCGGGCTGTGCGCCCTGGGGACGTTCTCGGGCTGCTACAAGCGCGTGGTGCGGACCTCGGGCCTGGGGACCCAGCACACTACGGTGTACGAGCCCAACGTGCTGACCGACGAGGAGCGGCGCAAGCGGGAGGAGAAGGCCCGGGTCGACCGGATGGTGGAGACCGCCCGCCGCCGCGCCGAGGATTCGGTCACCCGCTAGAGCCTTTCGCGATCGCGCCCTATATTCACCGGAACGCCCGGCAGGAAGCCAAGAGGCGGACCACCGGTGGAGCATCCGGCGCCAGTTTGCGGACGAATCCCGGCAGACCGCACCAACGAGAACACACATGGGCATTGAAGCCGCCATCACCGCCGACGGGTTTCTGACCACGCAGCTCAAGCACGTCATCAACTGGGCCCGCCGCTCGAGCCTGTGGCCCATGCCCTTTGCGACCGCCTGCTGCGGCATCGAGCTCATGGCGACCGCCTCCAGCCGGTACGACATCGCCCGCTTCGGCATGGAGAAAATGAGCTTCAGCCCTCGGCAGGCGGACCTGATGATCGTGGCGGGGCGCGTCCCCGTGAAGATCCTGCCGGTGCTGCAGCGGATCTACGCGCAGATGGCCGAGCCCAAGTGGGTCATCTCCATGGGCGCGTGCGCGTCGACGGGGGGCGTCTTCGACACCTACGCGGTGGTGCAGGGCATCGACCAGTTCATCCCGGTGGATGTGTACGTGCCGGGGTGCCCGCCGCGGCCCGAACAGCTCCTCGAGGGCTGCATGGCCATCCAGCGGATCATTGACAACGAGGGCATCCCGCCCAAGGGTCCGGACGGCCACCGGATTCCGCTGAACTTGGCGCTGCAGCCTTCGCACACGCCGCGGCCCCAGCCGGTCCGCGTGGGCGTGGGCGTGGGCGTGGGCGTGAACGCGGGCGGCTGAGCTCTCGCTACACTTCCCGGCATGACGTCTCTGACCGTCGCGAGCGTGAATCTCCAGGGCTACGTGCCCGTCCTGATGCTCATCATGATGGCGGTGGGCTTCGCCGTCGCCAACATCGTCCTCTCGATCATCGTCGGGCCCCGGCGCGACGGGCGCGTGAAGAGCGGCGCGTACGAGTCGGGCATGAACCCGGTCGGGACGGCCCGCAAACGGTTCAACGTCCGCTTCTACGTCATCGCGATGACCTTCCTGGTCTTCGACGTTGAGGTGATCTTCCTCTACCCGTGGGCCGCGACGTTCGCCAACATCGACCCGTCGTCTCCCGAGGCGGCGATGTACCTGGGCCGCGTCCTGTTCTTCATGGCGACCACGGTGATCGCGTATGTCTACGGATTCCGCAAAGGCGTCTTCCGGTTTGACTGAGCCCGCCGGGTCCCGCCCCCCCGCTCCGCTCGAACGGGGTCTGCCGGGCGCCGGTCAGCGGCTGTTCGCGGCGGCGTGGTGCATGGCGCTGCTCACGGTGCTCGTCGTCGCGGCGTGGCTGGAGCCCTCGCCCGCCGGGCACGGAACGCACGAGCAGCTCAGGCTCCGGTCGGGCATCGGCCTGCAGGCGTGCAGCTGGGCCATGATCACCGGGCAGCCCTGCCCGACGTGCGGCATGACCACCGCCTTTGCCCACGCCGCCAACGGGGATCTGGTCGCCTCGTTCCGCGCCCAGCCGGCGGGGATGCTGATGGCGCTCGCCTCCGCGACGGGGGTTTTCATCTGCGGGCACATCGCTTTCTTCGGGTCGAGGCTGGGGGCGGCTCTGTCGCCCGCGCTCAACGGGAAAACGCTCGCCGGAGCGCTGGCACTGCTGGGCCTGGCGTGGGTCTATAAGATCGCGGTCTGGCCCGGTCTGTAACCCCGACCGGCGAGGCTCCATCCCGCTCGAACGGAGACGATGAAAGCGACGCGAATCATCATCGGCACGTGCCTGGCCGCGTTGGCCCTCCCGGCGCTCGTCGCGTGCAACATCGCGGCGGGTGTGGGCTACATGATCGAGTCGTACAAGCGCGATTCGACGCACGTGGTCCCGCCCGAGTACACAGGGCTGGCCGGGAAGAGCTTCGCGCTGATCGTCACGGGCGACCGCGTGCTGCAGGGCTCGTGGCCCACGCTGTTCCCGAGGCTCACCGCGCGCATGACCGACCGGCTGGTCGAGAACCAGGCTCTGACGCAGGTGACGGGCGTCGTGCCCGCCGTCTCGGTCGTGCAGTTCCAGCTCGAGAACCCCAACTGGGTCGCGTGGCCCTTCGACAAGGTCGCCGAGGAGCTGGGGGTCGAGCGGCTGATCGTAGTCGAGATGTACGACTACCGGCTGAACGAGCCGGGCAACGCGTACCTGTGGGACGCCGTCGCCGCGGCCCGCGTGGGCGTCATCGAGGTCGAGAGCCCCACTCCTTCCGAGTTCGTGTTCCAGAAGGAGCTGCAGGTGAAGTTCCCGGACGAGCGCGGGCAGACCCCCGAGCAGATCACGCAGCAGCAGGTGCAGGCCAACATCGACAAGCGGATCACGGACCGCGTCACCTGGCTCTTCTATGAGCACGACGAGCCGTATTACCCGGAGTATTGAGATGCGGCGGAGCGGCGGCGGATCATCTGTGCGCGGCGTGATGCTCGGCGCGTGCCTGCTCGCGGCCCTCGGCGCGGCGGTCGGCGGACTGACCGCCTGCAACATCGTGGGCCCGATCGTCGCGGTCGCCTCGCCCCCGCCCTCCACCCCCGCGCAGCTCGAGCTGGACCCGGTGCGGAGCCACGCGATCCTCATCGACGACCTCTCGAGCCGCCTTCCCAAGCGCTCGCTGCGGAACGACATGGTCCAGTCCGCGCAGGAGACGCTGCTAGCGAACAAGGCGCTCACGCCCGAGCAGCTCATCGACTCCAAGGGACTTCAGCGGGCCCTCTCCGACGATATGTATGGCCAAGCCCGCTCCATCGTCGAGATCGGACGCAAGGCGGGCGCACAGGTCGTCATCCACGTGGCGATCGACGGCTGGGGCCTCTCGCGCGACCTGGCGAGCGCGTCCCCCTTCGTCGAGGCCCGCGTGAAAGTTCTGGATTGCGACGCGAACAATCGCATCTGGCCGCCCATGGAGCAGGGATACACGCTGATCGTCGCTCCCAAGATGGACCAGGGCAACCTGCCCACCACGCTGGCCGAGAAGTCGAAGATGGAGCGCGACCTGGCGAAGCGTTTCGGCGTGGCGCTAGCGCAGCTCTTCTACAAGCATCTCAATGAAGATTCGGCCCGCGAGTGAGCGTCGAGGCGCTCCATCTCGTCGAGGCGCGGTCCTGCTCCTGGGCCGCGCTGAGGTCGCTGGCCCTGCTGACGCGGGGCGCCGAACGCGTGCGACATCGGGTGGCGCTGGTCGGTTCCGCCGGCGCGGATCGGGCCGCGGCGGCGGGGCTGGGCTCGGCCGACCGGCTCGCGGCGCCCAGCCAGATCGCCGAGGCGGCTCGGCCCGGGCTCGCCCGCTTCATCCGCGCGCGCGGCGCTCCCGACATCATCGTCGCGTGGAGCGCCTCGACGGCGGCGCTGGCGGCCCTGGGCGCGCCACGCGTGCCGCGTGCTGTCGTCCTGGGGACGCCGCCGCCCGCTTTCGATCGTTCGCTGGGGGGTTTCCGCAGGGCGCGGGCGCTGCGCACCGCCGCGCTGCTCATCCCGTCTTCACGGTGGCTGCGCGATCTCTGGGTGGCGCGGTTCACGCTGCTCGGGGCTCCGTCCCGGGCGTTGTCGCTGCCGCACGCGACGCTGGACCCCGATCGCCGGGCCCGGCTGCGCCGCGAGTGGGATCTTCCCGAGAGCACGCGGCTGGTCGTCGGGCTGGGCGAGCCGGAGGACGCCGTCGATGCGCGCGAGCTCATCTTCCTGGCGGGCGTTCTGGCGGTCGCGGGCGTGCCCACGGCGCTGCTGACATGCCCCGGCGCGGGCGACCTGGAGCGCGGGCTGCGCTTCGCCGAGTTCTCGCGGCCGGTGATCCGGGTGATGGTCGATGATCGGCCGCTGGATGAACTGCTGCCGGCGTGCGACCTGGGCGTCTGGATCGACCTTCCGGCGCACCCGTCGCTGGGGCACCGACCGGGCTACAGCCTGCGATCGGGAGTTCAATCGCTCGCGTGGGCGGCCCACGCCGGGCTGCCCGTGGTTGCGCAGGACCACCCCGCCTCGCGCGAAGTGCTGATCGGTGCGCCGCGGGCCCACTTCGCGCCCGACCGGCAGCGGCGCACGATGACGGGCGCGATGCTCGACGCGCTGAGCGCCTTCGGGCCTTTCGAGACCGCCGACTCCGCGGAGTCGATCGCGCGCTGGCGCAGCAGGCTGGACACGGAGCTCATCGCGGCGGCCGGGACGCGCGTCTTCGCCGAGGCTTGACGCTCTCACCCGCGGATCTGGCCCGACCCCGTGAGGACCCACTGCGTGGTCGTCAGGTCCGCGGCGCCCATCGGACCCCGCGCGTGCAGCTTGCTGGTTGAGATGCCGATCTCGGCGCCGAGCCCGTACTCCCCGCCGTCGGCGAAGCGCGTCGAGCAGTTGATCATGACGCTCGCGGAATCGATCAGCTCCGTGAACCGCTGGGCCGAGAGGAGCGAGGCGGTCAGGATCGCCTCCGTGTGCCTCGACCCCCACCGCGCGATGTGCGCGCACGCCTCCTCGAGCGAGTCGACCACGCGCACCGCGATCGTCAGCGCCAGGTACTCCGTCGCCCAGTCCTCTTCGGTCGCGGGCCTGGCGCGCGGGGCGAGCTCGCGCGTCCGCTCGCAGCCGCGAACCTCGACGCCCGACCGGGCGAGCGCGTCGGTCAGCCGGGGGATCATGCGCTCCGCGACCCCCCGGTGGACGAGGAGCGTCTCAGCCGCGTTGCACACGCCGGGTCTCTGGACCTTGGCGTTGATGACGATGCGTTCGGCGGTTTCTTCGAGGCCTTCCAGGTGCTGATCGACGTAGACGTGGCAGTTCCCCGCGTCATGCTTCACGACCGGGACGCGCGCCGCGGCGGTGACGGCGCTCATCAGGGCGGGTCCGCCGCGGGGGATCGCCAGGTCGATCAGCTTGTCCATGCGCAGGAGCTCATCGATGGCCCCGCGGTCGGGGGTGTCGACAAACCCGAGCGCCCCGCCCATGTTCCGCCAGTTCAGCGGGGCCCGCAGCGCGTCGACGATCGCGCGGTTGGAGTGCGCGGCTTCTCGTCCCCCGCGCAGGACCACGGCGTTCCCGGATTTCAGGCACAGCGCAGCCGCGTCGGACGTAACGTTGGGGCGGCTCTCATAGATGACGAGCACGACGCCCAGCGGGACACGCCGTCTCTCGAGCCTGATCCCGTTTGGCAGGATCCGCCCCTCGACCACGCCTCCCAGCGGATCGGGCTGGTCGGCGATGTGCTCGATCGCCCGCGCCATCGCCGCGATGCGCTCCTCGTCCAGAGACAGGCGGTCGCGCATCGCCTCCGACAGCCCCGCGGCGGCCACCCGGTCGTGCGCGTTGGCGTCAAGAATGAGACGTGTGCGCTCGCGCAGAGCGCTCGCCATGTCGCGCAGCAGCGAGCGCCGCTCGCCGCCGGTGAGCGCCCGGATCGCTGGGGCGGCCTCCGCCGCCGCACGCGCGACGCGTTCACACGACGCCTTGATGTCTTCCGGGGGTCCGCTGCTCACGGAGCCGGCTCCGCCGCCGCCACCGGCGCGATCTTCAGCCGCACCGATGTCCGGCCCGGCTCCACCGTCAGCTCGGGCCTGCTGGACAGCACGCCCTGCTTGAGCACCATGAACGAGACGTCCTTGGACGCGATGCCCGCCGCCAGATCGTCGCTCGAGAGCGCGGCGATCGCGACCAGCGCTTCGCCGCCGGCGCGCAGCCGCTCGAGAGCGTCCGCGGGCCCGGAGACGTCCACGGGAAGGAAGCGGTCCTCCGCGTCGATCTCGACCTGCCAGCGTCCGGCTTCGACGGGGGGCAGCACAAGCTGCACGGGGACGAGCGGCAGCCGCTCCGTCTGCACGCGGCTGCGCACCGTGAACTCCGCCAGGACCTCGCCGCGATCGAAGGAGAACCCCGGCTGGCCGCCCAGCCCGCCAGGCGCCTCGAGGCGGAGCATCTCCCGCACGGTCCCGCTGGCGGGCAGGCGCCGCGTCTGTTCCTCCGAGAGACGCGCGGTCACCCGGGCCTGCTCGGGAACGTTCGCCAGCGCCGCTCGCGGCGCCCGCACGGTCACGCGCGTCGGCGAGAGCACCACCTGCCCTACCACGTCCACCCCGCCGAGCGTCGCTTCAACCGCCATAGACCGGCTGGCGAGCTCGGTGACTTCCATCTCGATCGACTGCGGGCTCACGGAGGCGACCCGCGCCCCGGTGCGCGCCAGCGGAGCGTACGACTGCAGCACCTGCAGGAGGTTGACCACGTGCCGCCCGTCCGTCGCCGGAACGCCGACCATCCCGGGCTCGATCCAAACGCCGCGGACCAGCTCTGCCTGCGCCCTTGCGAGGGCGCTGCGCGAGCCGGTCAGCTCGACGCTCACTGTGCCGTCAAAGTCCGCGGGCATCTGCGTGAGCCGCGTGGGCGTTCCTTCCGACGAGGGATGCAGCGTCGTCAGCCCGCTGAACTCCCCCAGGCTTTCCCCCTCGGCGAAGATCCAAAGCCCCAGCGCCATGAAAAGGACGATCGCGGTCGTGCGCACGCGGCTAAGCATTGGCGGTCCCCCGCCGCTTGAACGGTGTTCTGGCGCCGCGGCGAGGCCGCACGCCGTTCCCCCCGCCGCCGGCGTCGCCGCCGGGGTCGGCCGTCGCGTCGCCCGCGCTGTCGGCCAGCACCAGCCTCGTCAGCAGATGCTCGCGCAGCGCCTCGGGCGTCAGCCAGCGGGTGAACGTGGTCCCGTCTGCGAGGCTGATCGCGCCCGTCTCCTCACTCACGACGACGACGAGCGCGTCCGTCGCCCGCGCCAGCCCCACCGCGGCGCGGTGGCGCGTGCCCAGGTGCTCGTCGGGCATGTCCCCCGCGTCGGCCAGCGGGAACTGCACGCCCGCGGCGACAACCTTGTCGCCCCGGATGACAGCCGCCATGTCGTGCAGCGGGTTGTTGGGCCAGAAGATCGTGCTCAGCAGGTCCGCGCTCAGGTCCGCGTTGAGAGGCCGGCCGGTCTCGATCGCGTCGCGCAGCCCCACGCTGCGCTCGATCGCCATGATCGCCCCGAACTTGCTCTTGCTGAGAAACGCGGCGGCCTCCACCACGGCGTCCACCACGCTGCGCACCGCCGCGGGCTGGCCCCACAGCAGCGGCGACTCGCCCAGCCTGATCAGGGCGCGGCGCAGCTCGGGCTGGAACGTCACGACCAGCGCGATCGCCGCATACTGCAGCAGCGTGTTGTAGATGATGGCAAGGCGGGGGAACAGGTCCGCCTGGCTCAGCAGCCGCACGACCACCCACCCGCCGAAGAACAGCACCACCATGCCCTTGAGCGCCCCGGCGGCGCGCGTCCCGCGGACGAACCGCAGCACGGCGTAGACGATGAGGCACAGCACCGCGATCTCGACCCCGACTTCCCAGATCGAGTAATCGCGCAATCTCGAAAAGAGCTGGGAAATCCGGTCGCCCACGCGTGCCTCGCGCAAGGTGATCAAACGGCGACGGGCACGGCGCCCGCTCGCGCGAGTATAGCCCTGCCGCCCTCGGTATCCTGCCGCCTTCCCAGGAGTCGGCCCACATGCTGAACGCCTCGGAGCAGAGCCACGTCGAGCGCACCGGCTCGCTCAGTCGCGCCGCCTCTGCTGGCCGTGCTCACAGGCCTGACGCTCGCGCGCTGGGTGCTGCCGGCTTGACCGGACCTCCGCGGCCCCCGGCGGGACGGCCCCGCGCCCCCGGTCCAGCGGCCCGCCTCGGCTATCCTTCGGCGTCGATGCCATTCACAGTTCGACACTTCCAAGAAACGCCCAATCCCCTCGCGGTCAAGTGCATCCTGGACAAGCGCATCCGCGACCCGGGCCGGGGCCCCGCATCGTTCCGCACCAAAGACAGCGCCGCCCAGGACCCGCTGGGCTCGGCGTTGTTCGGCGTCCCGGGCGTCACCACGCTCCTCATCAACGATGACTGGATCACCGTGAACAAGGAGCCCGGCGTGGAGTGGGCCGCCGTGAAGGCGGGCGTCTCGGCGGTGCTCGCAAGGTTCGAGGAATCGGCGGCGTGAAACCCGCGGCCCGCGACCGCGCGATCGAGACGAGGCTCGCGCGCTGGTTCGCGGCGAGCGCACGCGATCTCCCCTGGAGAGCAGACGTCGCGCATCCTCGCACGGCTCATGCGGGGGGCCGAGATCCCTACGCCGCCCTCGTCAGCGAGTTCATGCTCCAGCAGACGCAGGTATCGCGAGTGCTGGAACGCTACGGGCCTTTCCTCGAGTCCTTCCCGACGGTGCGGCACCTCGCCGCCGCCCCGGAGCAGGAGGTCATGGCCCACTGGCAGGGCATGGGGTATTACCGGCGCGCCCGCATGTTGCACGCCGCGGCCCGCGCCGTCGTGGAGCATCACGACGGACATGTTCCCGCTCACGCGGACGCCCTCCGAGAGCTGCCGGGCGTCGGGCCCTACACCGCCGGTGCGCTGGCGAGCATCGTCTTCGGCGAGCGCTGCCCGACGGTCGACGGCAACATCGCCCGCGTCCTCGTCCGCGTCGAGGGGCGCGAGGTCCGCGAGGACGCGCGGGCCCGCGACGCCTGGGCGTGGAGCCGCGCCGAGTCGCTCGTCCGCGGTTCCCGGAACGCCGGCGTGCTCAACGAGGCGCTGATGGAGCTGGGCGCCACCGTGTGCACTCCCGCCGCTCCGCGCTGCCCGGACTGTCCCCTTCGCAGCCTCTGCGAAGCGCGCCGCCGCGGCATTCAGACCCAGATCCCTCCCCCCAAGGACCGCGGCGTCCGCCAGCGAATCTTCCACAACGTCGTCCTTGTACGCCGGGAGGACGGCGCCGTCCTGATCGAAGAGCGTCCCCACAAGGGATTGTGGGCGGGCATGTGGCAGGCCCCGACTCTGGAGCATGACGAGCGTGCTGCCACGGCCCGCGAACTGGC
>JANRJV010000055.1:0-87105 GCA_033763795.1 Planctomycetota bacterium | reverse complement strand
GCTCCTCGCCCTCGCCCTCGCCGCCGCGCCCCCCGGCCTCGGCCCATCCCCCGCCTCGGCTCATCCCATCCCCGAGTCCGAGCGCTGGGCCACCGTCACCCACCCGGGCAATCAGCCGTACATGCATCCGGACGGATTCCCAATCGGCCGCGTCGACTACGAGTACCAGATCGGCCGGACGGAGATCACCAACGCCGAGTGGGCGGAGTTCGCAAACGCCTACAACGTCGAGCGCCCCTTCCCCCAGGGCTCATCCTTCTACGGCAACTCCATCCGCTACCGCAACGGCCGCTTCGTCGCGATCAGCGGGCAGCAGGACAAGCCCGTATCGATCAGGGCCACGTTCGCAGCCCGCTACGCCAACTGGCTGCACAACGACAAGCGCACCGACATCGCGGCCTTCGAGTCCGGCGCGTACGACACATCAACTTTCGATGAGTACTGGGACGACATCACCCCTCACCTCCCGGGCGCACGCTACTGGCTCCCCACGCACGACGAGTGGGTTAAAGCCGCCCACTTCGACCCCGATCGCCACGGCGACAACCAGCCGGGCTACTGGATGTTCCCCACGACCTCGGACACGTATCCGCTGCAAGCCCTTCCTTGGAAAGGCGGAGAAACTAGCGCGGGCACCGCGTTCTACCTGCCAGTCGCCAGTTATAGAGACGTGCAGTCGCCGTGGGGGCTGTGGGACTCTTCGGGGGGACAGGATGAATGGACGGAAACCGTTATAGAAGGTTCGCCATGGGATGAAGCCAGTGGGCCGGCCCACGGCTTCCTGGAACGGCAAAAGGACTCTGTTAATGGGTGGGACATTTACGCTCCAACCGCTGGCCTCCGCTTAGCTCGGAACGTTCCCGCACCCTCTTCCGTGCTCGTATGCGTGCTTTCAACAGTCGCTCTGTCACGACGCAGGAGATGAACATGCACTCTTTCCCTCTCGCCGGGTGCCACGCGTCGAGCGGTTCCTCCGCTCGACCGTGCTCTTCATACTCCGCGCAACCGACGGTGGCTCTTCTCCGACTCCCCTAGCTCTCCATCCTGAACCCCATCCGCTCCACAGTCCATTAGACTGGGCCTCATGGCCCGACGGTCGAAGAAGACAGCAGCGGCGGTCGAACCCCCGGCCGAGATCCGGACCGTTCTGCCCAACTCCCGCGTCACGCCGCGCTTCGCGGGGCTCGTGACCTTCGGCCGCTATCCGCGCCTCGCCGATGTCCTCCCCGCCAGCCGGCCCGTGGACTGGGCGGTCTTCGGCGTCCCCTTCGACGCGGGCGTCACATACCGCCCCGGCGCACGCTTCGGCCCGCGGGCCATCCGCGAGGAGTCGCAGTATCTCAAGCCCTTCCACCTCGAGTATCAGCTCCTCCTCACCGAGATCCTCAGCCTCGCCGACGCGGGCGACGCGCCCGTCGCCCCCTTCGACCTCCGCGCCAACTCCGACCTGACCGACGCCTTCGCCCGCCAGACCATGCAGACCGGCGTGGGCAGCATGCTCGCCCTGGGGGGTGATCATTCCATCGCCCTCGGCAACATCCGCGCCACCGCCGCGGCCCACGCCCCGCGCGGCCGCCGCCTGGGCCTCATCCACTTCGACTCGCACCTCGACACCGTCGACCAGGTCTGGGGCCAGACGCATTCGCACGCCTCGCCCTTCCGGCGCGCCATCGAAGAGGGGCTGATCGACCCGGCCCTCATGCTCAGCGTCGGGGTCAAGGGCCCCCTCAACACGCCAGACGATCTGCGGTTCGCCCAGGAGCACGGCGTCACAGTCGTGACCCGCGCCGATCTCGACCGCGAGGGCACCAGACGCATCGACGCCTTCATCAAGAAGCTGGGCGACCACCCCTGCTACCTGACCTTCGACGTGGACGTCATCGACCCCGCCTTCGCGCCCGGCACGGGCACGCCCAGCGTCGGCGGCCTGACCACCTCGGACGCCCTGGCGCTGCTGCGCCACCTGGCGATCAGCGCGACCGGCAAGGGGCCGCCCAACATCGTCGGCGCGGACGTGGTCGAGGTGCTGCCCGATCGCGATGTGGGGGGCGCGACCGCGCTGCTGGCGGCCCACATCGCGTTCGAGGTGCTGTGCCTGGCGGCCCTGCGGCGCGTGGCCACGGCGAGCGGGCGGGCCTGACCGCCGGTCACGCCCGGCGCAGCGCGAGCATGAGTTCAACCTTGCCGATGTGCTCCCCGAGCTCCGCGGCGATATCGCGGGCCGACCGCCCCGCCTGAGCCAGCTCCCACGCGCGGCGGATCATCGGGTCTTCTGGCTCTTCGTGCGCGGGGCGATGTGGGCCGGCTCCGTGGAAGCCGCCGTCCATCGCGGCAGCCGCACCGGCCGCGACCGGAACGCGCGCCGGCGCTGCCGGCGCCGCGGCGGGGCTCACCGCCCTGAGGATGACGCGGGGCGGCTCCTGCATCGGGACCGACGACGCGGCGATCTCATCCACCCGGCGGACCAGCGATTCCAGCCGTTCCAGCCGCGCATCGAGCTGCTGGCAGCCCAGCCGGATCGCTTCCCGCGCGTCACGCGCTACCTGCTCGATCTGCGCCAGCTCCGCGGCGGCCTTGCGCGCCCGTTCCGCCCGCGCGGCCACCGACTCGGCGGCGCCCCGGTGCCGCGACGGCAAGAGCCGGTCGCGGAGCTTCGGCATCGCCAGCAGCGCCACGCCCCCCGCCAGGAGCACGACGGCGAGCATCACCTGCGAGGTCGGGAACGACGCGGCCAGCATCGTGGGCGACTCGATCAGCAACAGGCCCGATTGCATCGCCGACAGACACGCCACCGCGGATCCTCCGCACGCCCGCGGACGAACCTCGACCGCGGGCAGAAGTTCATCGGTACGATCCGGCGATGGACTGGACAAGCGGGCCACCCGAACGCCCCCCGGGCACGGGAACGGGCGCCGGAAGCCCGCGGCCCGGGTCGGTCGGCCAGTTGAGGCGATCACACCCGCTGGTCCGGGAGACCGGCAAAGCCTGGCGGCGTCTCACCTCGGTCCCCGACGGGTTGAAGCCTGCGGCCCACGAGCCCCCGGGGCGCACGTTGATCGCGTGCTCGGGGGGAGCGGACTCTTCGGCGCTCGCCGCGGCCCTGACGCTGGTCGCGGGACCTCACGCCCTGGTCATGGGGCACGTCGTGCACGACTTGCGGCCTCGCGCCGACGCACTGGCCGACCGCGACGCAGCGGCGGCCCTCGCGGAGCGGCTCGGGATCGCATTCGTGCAGCGGGAAGTCCGCGTCGGCCCGGGAAACGCCGAGGCCGGCGCCCGGCGGCAGCGCTACGCGGCCCTGGCGGAGATGGCCCGCGCGTCGCGCTGCGGCGCGGTCGCCACGGCCCACCACGCCGGCGACCAGCTCGAGTCGCTGCTCATGGCGCTCATGCGCGGCGCGGGGCTCGACGGGATGCGCGGCATCGCGGCGCGGCGCCGGCTGACCGACGGCGTGTGGCTGGTGCGCCCCATGCTCGGCGTCCGTCCCGAGCTCACGCGCCGGGCGTGCACGCTCGCCGGCATCGCCTGGCGCGAGGACGCGACCAACGCGGACGTCTCGCGCCTGCGGGCGGCGCTGCGGGCCCGCGTCGTGCCCGAGATGCTGGCCCTGCGGCCCGGGGCGGCGGAACGCGCCGCCGACACCGCCCGGCTGATGGCCCACGCAGCTGCGCTCGTTCGAGAGCAAGTACGCCGGCTCCGACGCGAGCCGCCCGTCTGGTCGCGCGACGAGCTCAGAAAAGCGTCCCCGATCGTGCTGGGCGCGCTGATCCGGGACGAGGCCACCGACCGGGGGCGACACGGGCGCGACCGGCTCTCCGCCCGGATCATCGGCGCCATCGTGCGGGCCGTGCGCGACGGCTCGACGGACCCGCGCCGCTTCGAGCTGGCGGGCGGGGGGCTTGTCATCGTGACGGCAAGGGAGGTCCGCATCGAACGCGCGCCCGAGCGGCCCGCCCCCGGGCCCGTTCAGGAGCCGCCCAGCGTCTGACGGACGAGCGTGGCCCGCTCGATCCGTCGCTCGGACTGCTCCAGGTCGCGCTTCAGAGCCTTCTGCAGGTGCGCGGGCTGCGTGAGCAGCACGAGATTATTGACGGTCGCGAGGTCGACGCCGTCGATCACGTTGAGCAGGACCCCCAGCCGGACGTAGCTGAGCATCTCCAGGGCTTCTTCGCTCTTGAGCAGCCGCGCGTGCAGCAGCGTCCCCAGCGCGCGGTGCACCTTGTCGTCCAGAATGACCCGGCGCTTATCGAGGAGCGATCGGCGGGCCAGCCGCTCGTACTCGACGACCTTGGGCACAAGGTCTCCCTCGAAGTCGGCGAGCAGGCCGCGCTCGTCCTTGCCCAGGGTCGTCTGGTTGGACAGCTGGAAGAAGTCCCCCACCGCCTCCGAGCCCTCGCCGTAGAACCCACGCACGGCGAGGCTCATCCCCTTGGCCGCACGCCGCACCTTCTCGATCTCCCCGGTGAGCTTGAGTCCCGGCAGATGCAGCATCACGCTGACGCGGACGCCCGTGCCCACGTTCGTCGGGCACGCCGTCAGGTACCCGAATCGTTGCGAGAACGCGTAGTCGCTCTGCTGCTCGATGCGGTCGTCGACCTTGTCGATCTGTTCGAACGCGGCGTCGAGCGAGAGCCCCCCGCGGATCACCTGGATCCGAAGGTGGTCCTCCTCGTTGACCATGATCGAGAGGCGTTCGTCGGGGCTCAGAGCGACGGCCCGCGGCTCGTCGCCCTTGGCGTGCTGCTTGGAGATGAGGTGGCGCTCGACGAGCAGGCTGCGCTCCAGCGGCGGCGTCTCGTTCAGGTCGATCCACATCATGCGCGAGGCGACGTGCCCGTCCAGAATGTCGCGCCGCGCCCGCGCGAGCACCTGCTTGCGGTCGTCGCGCCGCGCGCGGCTCAGGAACGGGTACCCCGCGAAGTTGCGGGCAAACCGCACCCGCGAGGAGAGGACCACGTCGTTCTCCGGAGTGTCCGTCCGGAGCCACTCGGCGCTCGTCGGCGGCCCGCCTCCCTGCCGGGACTCGCGCATCAGCGGCCGCCTTTGGCAGGGGGTTGATCGCCCGCGCCGTCGGGCGACTTCTCGACGTGCAGCAGCTCGTCCCGAAGAGCGGCCGCCCGCTCGTACTGCTCCGCGGCGATCGCCTCAGAGAGTTGGCGGCGCAGCACCACGATCCGCTCCTGGCGGTCCACGGCTCCGACGCCCCGCCGAGGCGTCTTGCCCGTGTGGTGCGTCGCGCCCTCGTGCGCACGCTCGATCATCGGGCCGAGCTGCGGCTCGAACGCCTTGTAGCACTCCGAGCAGCCCAGCAGGCCCGACTGGCGGAACTCGGCGAAGTTCATCCCGCAGCCCGCGCAGGCGCCGGGCTTGGCCGCGGGCTGGGCCCCGGCCTGCGACATGACGAAGCTGGTGATGAGCTCGTTGATCGGTGCGTGGCTCGCGACCGCGACGCCCTCCTCGCGCGCGCACGCCTCGCAGAGGTGCTTCTCCACCTTCTCGCCGTTGCGGATCATGACCTCATGCACGGTCGCTTCGGCGCTGCAGCGATCGCACTTTCGCTTCATAGCCTCATTCTACGCACCGGGAGAGCGGGAGAGAGCCGCGTCGGGGCTACGTCTTCCGCACTAGCGCGGCGATGGCAGCGACCTGCCTCAGCAGGGGCGCCGCGTCCGAGAGCGCGAGCATGGTGCTGGCGTCGCTGCGGGCCCGCTCGGGCTCGGGGTGACACTCAAGGAAGAGCGCATCGACGCCGGCCGCCGCCGCGGCGCGGGCCAGGAGGGGCACGCGTTCGCGCCGCCCGCCGGACGTGGCCCCCAGACCGGGCAGCTGGGCCGAATGCGTGGCGTCGAAGCAGACGGGAGGGCGGACGTCCGCGTGATAGCGGGCCTCCAGCATGTCACCTATCCCGATGAAGTCATTGACGAGCCGGTGGTACCCGAAGAAGGTGCCGCGCTCGGTGACCATGATGTCCCCGCACCCGGCGGCCACCAGCTTGCCCACCGGCCCCTTCATCTCCGCGGGAGAGATGAACTGCCCCTTCTTGACGTTGACGCTCCGTCCCCGTCGGCCCGCCGCCTCTCCCGCGGCAACCAGCAGGTCCGTCTGCCGGCACAGGAACGCGGGGATTTGGATGATGTCGACGACCTCGGCAACCTTCTCCGCCTGCCACGCCTCGTGGATGTCGGTCGTGACCGGAACGCCTTCGCTCTCCCGGATCTCGGCGAGCAGATCGAGCCCCGCGCTGATCCCCGGGCCGCGGGAGGAATCGGCGCTGGTGCGGTTGGCCTTGTCGAAGCTCGCCTTGAAGACGTAGCCGAGCCCCGAGGCGGCGCAGGCGTCGCGCAGGGTCCGCGCGACGGAGAACATCAGCTCGCGGTCCTCGATCACGCAGGGGCCGGCGATCACGCACAGAGGTTGCCCGTCGCCCACTCGGAAGCTTTGATTATCGGGGCCGGGGATCCGGCACAGCCTGCCCTGGGCATTCATGGACTTCCCTCGATCCGGCAACGCGGCCCCGTCTTGCTTCGCTAATCATTGTATGCGTCGGACAAGCTGCGCGGAGCGGAACATTCGCTGTGCCCCGGCGTATCGGAAGACGATACTCGGTTCGGCCGCGGCCGTCCCGGATCGGGCACGCGGAGGGCGTGCACAACGAAGGTGTGAGACGAGAAGATGAGCAGCATGCCTCAAGAGCCCGAAGCGTTCGCCGAGCAGGTCGCCTCGATGCTGCGCCGGCTCCGCCCGGAGTACGAAGTCGCGCTGGTCGGCCCCAAGGAGATGATCGTCAACGGCCGCCGGCTCGATCTCGACAACCTGCTCCGCCTGGTCGCCACGAATCCGACGCGCGGCACGGAGATCGTCGAGCAGTATCTCGAGCACCTCTTCGACGAAGAAGCCCTGTCGGCGGCCGGCATGCCCTGGGACATCGCCAAGACCCGCGTCATGCCCCGCATCCAGCCCAACTCGATCTTCAAGCACCTCTCGCAGGAGCTGGTCGCGCACGTCCCGTTCGTCAACGACACCTCCGTCGTCTTCGTCCTCGACATGCCCTACATGACCGTCTCCGTCACCACGGAGCAGATGATCCGCTGGGGACTCACCGCCGAGGAGCTCGACGAGGTCGCCCGCGAGAACCTCAAGCGCTACACCCCCGAGCTGGAGTTCCGCGTGATGGACTCGGCGGAGGGCGGGCACGCCGTGCTCCTGACCAACCAGGACGGGTACGACGCGTCGCGCCTCCTGCTCTCGGAGCTCTTTCTGAAGCTCGCGCCCGAGATGGGCGGCGACTTCCTCGTCGCCACCCCCTCGCGCGACATGTTCCTGGCGCTCAGCGCCGGCCCCGCCCCGTTCCTCAACCGGGTGCGCACCCGCGTCGAGCACGATTACCTCAGGCTGCCGTACCCGATCACCAACCGGCTGTTCTACGTGACGCGTGACGGCGTCGCGGGCACGGATTCGGTCGCCGCCTGACCTCGGGCGCCCGCGCTGGCCGCCCGCCATGCCCCGGCTGGCTCCGCCCGCCCGACCGGCCCTACTCTTGGGCCACGATGATCCTCCTGATCGACAACTACGATTCGTTCACCTGGAACCTCGTTCAAAGGATCGGCGAGCTCGATCCGACCGCGGACGTGCGCGTCGTGCGCAACGACTGCATCACCCCCGCCGAGGCGCGCCAGCTCGCGCCGTCGCACGTGATCATCTCCCCCGGCCCCTGCTCGCCCTCGGAAGCGGGCGTCTCCAACGACATCATCCGCTCGCTCGCGGGGTCGATCCCCATTCTTGGCGTCTGCCTGGGTCACCAGTGCATCGGGCACACCAGCGGCATGACCGTCGCCCGGCACACACGCGTCATGCACGGCAAGACCTCCGACGTGTTCCACGACGGCAAGGGCATCTACCGCGGCGTGCCCAGCCCCTTCACCGCCACGCGCTATCACAGCCTCGTCGTCCTCCGCGAGACCGTGCCCGCCGAGGGCTGGGAAGTCTCGGCGTGGACGCGCGACGTGCTGGACGACGGCCGTGAGGTCGACGTCGTCATGGGCCTGCGGCGTGTCGCAACGCGACCGGGCGAGCCGCCGCTGGAAGGCGTCCAGTTTCACCCCGAGAGTTTCCTGACGGTCGAAGGGCCCAGGCTGCTGGCGAACTTTCTGGGACTGCCTTCGGCGCTCTCCGCTCAGACCGCCGAGACCTCGGCGCACCGCTGAGCCCTTTACGTCGGGCGCCCGCGCCCGTAGCCTTCCCGCATGACCGCTCCTTCCATGCAGTCCGATCCGTCGCTCGCGCGGGGCGTCCTCGCCGAGGCGTCCTCCGACCGCGTCGTGCTCACGATCCCCGGCACGGACTATCAGCTCCATCTGGGCGTCTATCAGCGCCCCGCGGCCGCCGTCGGCAAGCGCCTCATCGGGCGCATCAACGCGTCGGCCCGCCGAGTCGACGTCGTGAACACCGGCGGGCGCTACATCGAACCGGTCTACGGCCGACCCCGGCGCGTCCAGGGCCAGGTCACTGCCGTGCACCCCGGCGAGAACTCGATCACCGTGCACGCCGGCGCTCCGATGGTGTGCAAGCTGACAGACCCTCGGCAGAAGGCCGAGCAGTTCAAGGTCGGGGACTTCGTCTCCTTTGACGTGCTCGCCGGGGCGACCTTTCACGAAACCGCGGGCCGCTGAAGAAATCACCGGGCCGGGGCGCCGCACGCCGCGGGGTCCAGTTTCAGCCGCGCGCGAAACTTGACGCGCGCCCCGCCTATGTCAAAGCCCGATGAATCCGACGCGTGACCGCGCCGCGAACTCGCTCGTCGTGGTCCGGCTGCTGCTGGCCGCCCAAGTTCCCCACTTCAATCGAAAGGAATCCGCATGTCTGTCCTCGGCTCTATCGGTGCGCGCACGGTCCGCTCGCTTCTGCTCGGCGCGCTCGGGCTGGCGTTCGGCGCGGGGATCGTCGCCCCCGCCGCGCTCGCCCAGCAAGGCTCGCCGCGCAACATCCCGCAGGTCGCGTCGGCGAACTCGAACTTCTCGACGCTCGTCTCGGCCCTCACCGAGGCGGAACTCGTGGAGCCCCTGTCCGCAGACGGACCCTTCACCGTCTTCGCGCCCACGAACGACGCCTTCGGCAAGATCGACTCGGGCACGCTCGAGTCGCTGCTCAAGCCCGAGAACCGCCAGAAGCTCACCTCGATCCTCACCTACCACGTCGTGCCGGGGCGCGTGACCGCCGCGGACGCGCTGCGGGCCCGCACCGCCCGCACACTCTCGGGCCAGACGCTGACCTTCTCCTTCAGCGACGGGCGCCTGAAGGTCAACGACTCGGTCATCACGTCGATCGACATCCCCGCGTCCAACGGCGTGATCCACGTCATCGACACAGTGCTGATGCCGCCCATGGATAACGCCCCCTCGGGCGACGCCGCGACCCCCGGCCCAGCCGCCGCCCGCGACCTGATCGACCGCGCCATCCGGCTCGGCGCGCCCCTCTTCAACGAAGGACAGGCGGAGGCGTGCGTCGCCGTCTACGCCATCGCCGCACGGGGCATCATCGGCCTGGGCTCCGACAACCTGCCGGCGGCGGTCGTGACCGAGCTGCGCGAGAGCCTCGACGCCGCCAACCGCGAGAAGAACGCCTCCGAGCGCGCCTGGATTCTGCGGCGCGGGCTCGACCGCGCCTCGGAGATGCTCGCGGAAACCCCCATGACCCGCGGCAACAAGCGTCACTGAACCCGCCAACCCGGCCGGCTCGGCGCCGGCCTGAGAGCGCTCCACGCGCCGGCCGCGGGAACATCCTCCCGCGGCTTTGTCGCGTTCATGAGCCGCCCGCCCCCACGGGTATCCTCCACGCCCATGCGCCGCTCCATGCCCCGGATCATCGCCTCGCTGGGCGTTCGACCAGCCACCCGCTTCGCCCGCCACGAGATCAAGCGCGCCTTCGTCCGCCTGCACCCCTGGTTCAACACCAACGACACGTGCGACGACCGCGCCGTCATCATCGGCGGCTGCGGCCGATCCGGAACCACGCTGCTCCGCGAGATGCTCGATCGGCATCCGAACCTGGCGATGGGCCCAGAGACCTCCATCCTCTGCGACATGTTCAACCCGTCGAACGTCGCGACGGAGTGGCAGCTCTCGCGGGCCGAGGTCGAGGCCCTTGCCCGGTCCAGCACGTCCGTGGTGCGCTTCGCCGAGTCCTTCTTCCGGCAGTACTCCGCCCGCCGCGGCAAGCCCCGCTGGGGCGACAAGACCCCCGCCAATGTGCGCAACGTCGCCAGGATCCTCAAGCAGTTCCCGCGCGCGACATTCATCCACGTCATCCGCGACGGACGCGACGTCGCCTGTTCGCTGCGCCACCATCCCAAGGAGATCGTGCGCAAGGGCAAGATCATCCCCAACACCGTCAACCGGCCCATCGCCGTCGGCGCCCGGCGCTGGCTCGACGACACCACCGGCGGGGCCGCGTTCCACGGGCATCCGCGCGTCGTCGAGGTGCGGTACGAGCAGCTGGTCTCGGACCCGGCCCGGGAACTGTCGCGGCTATGCGCCGCGCTGGGCGAGGACTTCGTGCCCGAAATGGCCGCGGCCCGCGACCCCGACCGCGCCCCACGCGAGCCGGGACGCCTCATGAACAACTCAAACGCCGGCGACCCGATCAACACCAGGAGCGTCGCACGCTGGAAGCGCGACCTCTCGCCCACGGAGCGGCAGGACTTCGCACGCGTCGCGGGCGAGCTGCTCGTGACGCTGGGCTACGCGAAGGATCACTCGTGGGTCGTCGAGGGCTGAGCCCGCAGTCGCGCGAACTCTCGCCGCTCAGCCGGCGCCGCCCCGGCCGGGCAGAATCTCGCCCGGGCGCAGGCCCGCGCGGTTCCGGCTCCCCGCCTCGGCCTGCTCGACCGTCTCATCGCCCATCTTGAGGCGCGGAGCATCGCCCCACAGCATCTCCAGGTCGTAGTACGCCCGGGCTTCCGGCATGAACACGTGCGCCACCACGTCCACGAAGTCGAGGATGATCCACGGACTGCGCGGCTCGTCGATGTTCGAGCGGTACAGCGACATGTTCGACGCCTGCGCCGTCTCGACCACGTGATCCGCAGCGCTGTGAAGCTGACGATCGGACGTGCCGCTGCCGATCACGAGAAAATCGGTGATCGGGCTCCGGCCCCGCAGGTCGAGCACGACCACGTCCGTGCACTTGTTCTCCTCGAGCGTGCGCGCCGCGTCCATCGCGAACTTCTGAGCCTGCGCCGCCCGCTGCGGATCGTCCGTCGGGATCACGGAGGCGGCGGGCGACCGCACCGGAAGCCCGCGCGAGAGCTCCACCCCGCCCGGACCGAGCGGTCGGGACGCGGGATCACCGGCTGAGGACGCGGACGTGCGGTTGCGTTCGGATTCGTGCATGAGCCCGAAGACTATGCACCCGGAGGCGGCGGCTGCAAATACCGCGACATGTCGAGCTCTTCCAGCGTCACGCGCCCCTCAAACGCCCGGATCGCTTCCAGCAGCAGCGGATCCACGGGCTGAGGCGGCGGCGGCGCAGGCTCTGCCGAGGCCGGCCGGCGCGGATCGTGCCGCTCCCCGCGAACATCTTTCCCCGAGGGCTCCGCCCGGGCCCTCAGCTCTGCGGCGGGCGATGAGGGCAGATTCATGACCGGGTCGGTGCGGAGGCGCAGCGAATCGATCCAGCCGTCCACCCGCGCCGGGCTCAGAGGCACCTCGTCCCGCGGTGAGGGACGTACGCGGGCCTCGCGGGCGGCCGCCGCGTTGTCCGCCAGCAGCATGCGCAGGAACTCCTCGCTGCTCAGCGAGCGCGCCCGCCGCTTCCGGGCCGCCGCGATGACCCGCCGATCCGAACTGACGACGAACAGATGGCCCGGGGCCCCGTCCCGGGCGATCAGCTCCTCGATCACCTCGTCCGCCTCGCGCCCGGCCCCGGAGAAAATGACCGACATCCCCGCCCCCACGCGGAACGGCTGGGCCCGCGGCCCCGTGTCCCCCGGACGAACGGTCGGCCGCTCGTCATCGCACACAAACCGAACTTTATGCGAACGAAACCGCCCCTTCCGGATGCTCTCGGCAACCTGGGCAACGGTCAGGTCGCGCGCACCGCCCGCCGGTCCCAGGGCCGCGTGGAGCAGGTTGTAGGCATCAATCAGCAGCACGTGGCGGTGGGTCCAGAGGGGTGAACAATGCCCGGGGAACCGATTCGGCGAACCCTTGCGCTTGCCATACGAGCCCGAATCGCCGATACTTCGTCCCCTCAATTTCCAGACAGATCGGGCCCCAGGAACTCACAGACTATGGCGATTCGAATCAAAGCCCGCGCGGGCGAGTCGACGGAGGGCATGCTCCGTCGGTTCAAGAAGATGTGCGAGAAGGAAGGCCTGACCAAGGACGTCAAGCGTAAGGCCTTCTACGAGAAGCCGTCCGAGCGCCGCCGCCGCGCCCTCCGCAAGAGCGTCAAGCGGGCGCAGATGGCTTCCATGGGCCTGCTCAAGCCCACGAAGCGCGGCCCCGGTGGCCCGGGCGGGCCCGGCGGTCCGGGCGGCCCCGGCGGGATGTGACGACCGAGGCCGGCGTCGCGTCGGCCGGACGGTCCGCTGCGCAAAATCTCCGCCCGCGGACTGGGGCGGGCCGATCTGCCTGCAAGCCGTCGTTTCCGGTGGTGTGTGGTTGAGACACGCGGCGCTCCCCGCGCCGCTTCTTGTTTCCAGAGGTACGAGCCAGCAAGGCTTCGTGGAGGAACGCGCGTGGCCCCGGACATCAACGCCAGCCGCTTGACCGACCGTCTGTGCCGACACGTCTGCCGCTGGGGCACGCGCCTGGGCGCGACGCTCGCGGTGCTCGCCGCATCGATGGTGCTCGCCGTCGCGGTCGCCCCCGCCCGCGCACAGCACTCCGAGATCGGCACGATGACCGAGATGCCCGAGACCATCAACGCCCGCATGGTCAGCGACAAGCCCGCCCACAAGCCCGGCGGCGAGGTCAACATCGTCCTCCCCGACCTGAACAACGACACCGTCCGCGTCGAGTTCCTCGGCGGACTCTCGGGCCACCAGCTCCTGCTCTCGGGCCTGGTCGTCTCGGTCCTGGGCCTGGGCTTCGGTCTGCTCATCTACACCCATCTCAAGAATCTGCCCGTCCACCGCAGCATGCTCGAAATCTCCGAGCTCATCTACTCCACCTGCCAGACCTACCTGCTCCGGCAGGGCAAGTTCCTGATGATCCTCTGGGCCTTCGTCGCCGCGGCCATGACCGCCTACTTCCTGCTGCTCGTCGGCGTGTCGATGTTCGACATGGCCGTCATTCTCCTCTTCAGCCTCATCGGCATCGGCGGCTCGTACGGCGTCGCCTGGTTCGGCATCCGCGTCAACACCTTCGCCAACAGCCGCGCCGCCTTCGCCAGCCTCCGGGGCAAGCCCTTCCCCTGCTACGACATCCCCCTCAAGGCGGGCATGTCGATCGGCATGGCCCTCATCAGCGTCGAACTGCTGATCATGCTCATCATCCTCCTGTTCCTCCCCAGCGAACTGGCCGGCAAGTGCTTCATCGGCTTCGCCATCGGCGAATCGCTCGGCGCCGCCGCCCTCCGCATCGCCGGCGGCATCTTCACCAAGATCGCCGACATCGGCTCCGACCTCATGAAGATCGTCTTCAAGATTAAGGAAGACGACGCGCGCAACCCGGGCGTCATCGCCGACTGCGTGGGAGACAACGCCGGCGACTCCGTGGGCCCCTCCGCCGACGGGTTCGAGACCTACGGCGTCACGGGCGTCGCCCTCATCTCCTTCATCATGCTCGCCATCCTCCCGAGCCTCTACCTCCCCGACGGCGTGACGACCGCGACCGCCTCCGCCGAGCAGATGGCCGCCGCGACCGCCGCCGCCGGCGCCGTCCAGGTCCAGCTCCTCGTCTGGATCTTCATGATGCGCATCATCATGGTCCTCGCCTCCGCCGGCGCCTACTTCGTCAATCAGGTCTTCGCAAAGTCCGCCTACGCGAACGCCGACCGCATGAACTTCGAGAAGCCGCTCACCAACCTGGTGTTCATCACCTCGGGCATCTCCGTGGTCCTCACCTACGTCGCCTCCTACCTCCTCGTCCCCGACATCAGCGGCGACACCACCCTCTGGTGGAAGCTCTCGACCATCATCACCTGCGGCACGCTCGCCGGCGCCATCATCCCCGAGCTCGTCAAGGCCTTCACCAGCACCCACAGCCGCCACGTCCGCGAGGTCGTGAAGAGCTCCGAGCAGGGCGGCGCCTCGCTGAACATCCTCTCGGGCTTCGTCGCCGGCAACTTCTCGGCCTATTGGCTGGGCATCGCCATCATGGGCCTCATGGGCATCGCCTACCTCATCTCCACCATCGCCTCCCCCGACGGGCAGCTCCTGGGCGACCTCATGGTCGGGCCCGCCGTCTTCGCCTTCGGTCTCGTCGCCTTCGGCTTCCTGGGCATGGGACCGGTCACAATCGCCGTCGACTCGTACGGCCCCGTCACCGACAATGCCCAGTCCGTCTACGAGCTCTCGACCATCGAGACCCTCCCCAACATCAAGAACGAGATCCAGAAGGACTTCGGCTTCTCCCCCGACTTCGAGAAGAGCAAGGAGTTCCTCGAGGAGAACGACGGCGCGGGCAACACCTTCAAGGCGACCGCCAAGCCCGTGCTCATCGGCACCGCAGTCGTCGGCGCCACCACCATGATCTTCGCCCTCATCGTCGGGCTCACCCACGGCCTCACCGACAACATGGACAAGCTGGGACTCATGCACCCGCCCTTCCTGCTCGGGCTCATCCTGGGCGGCTGCATCATCTACTGGTTCACCGGCGCCAGCACCCAGGCCGTGTCGACCGGCGCCTACCGCGCCGTCGAGTTCATCAAGGCGAACATCCGCCTGGAGGGCTCGACCAGGGCCAGCGTCGAGGACAGCCGCCGCGTCGTCGATATCTGCACCCGCTACGCCCAGGCCGGCATGTTCAACATCTTCCTGGGCGTCTTCTTCGCCACGCTCGCCTTCGCCTTCCTCGAGCCCTTCCTCTTCATCGGGTTCCTCATCTCCACCGCGCTCTTCGGCCTCTTCCAGGCCATCTTCATGGCCAACGCCGGCGGCGCGTGGGACAACGCCAAGAAGATCGTCGAGACCGACCCCCTCTACAAGAACTCGGGCCGCGGCAAGGGCTCCGAGCTCCACGCCGCCACCGTCGTGGGCGACACAGTGGGCGACCCCTTCAAGGACACCTCGTCTGTTGCCATGAACCCCGTCATCAAGTTCACCACGCTCTTCGGCATCCTCGCCGTCGAGCTGGCGATCAGCCTGCAGGCCACGCAGGGAACGACCCTCGTCCTCTCCCTGTCGGGCGTCTTCTTCGTCATCTCCGCCTTCTTCGTCTACCGCTCCTTCTACGGCATGCAGATCGATCAGGGCGGTTCCGCCGCCCACTGAGTTCCGCGGCCGGGCATCCGACACCATCGCGTGTTTCAAGGGCGAGGGACCCGGTCTCTCGCCCTTTTTATTATGAGCCTCCCCGCCAGCCTCGGTGCGCGTCGCGCCGTGTCGGGAACGACCACACCTTTCGGGAGTCCGCACATGCCGATTCGCCTCAAGCTCGTCGCGGTTGCGCTCGCCTGCGGCGCCTCCGCCGCCCTGCTGCTCACCGCCTGGCAGCCCCAGGCGGTGGCCCAGGCTCAGAGCCCTTCCAAGCCGTCGATCGCGGTGCTCGACCTGTTCTCGGTGGGCTACGAACTGTCGCTCTCCAGCCGCTACGCCGAGGACGACGCTCAGTTCAAGAAGGACTACCTCGCCGCCGTCACGCCCCTGCGTGACCAGCTCAAGGAGCTCACCGACCGCGCCAGGGCGCTCGACGACAACCAGGGGCCCAACGAAGAGAACCCCGAGCGCGAGCGGCTCTACGAGCAGTACTCCGATCTCTCGGAGAAGCTCGAAGAAAAGGACAGCGAGCTCCGCGACGAGTATTACCGGCGCTTCGCCGCCCGGCTGCGCGAAGCGTTCGACAAGGTCACCGAGGCCGCCGAGGAAGTCGCCCGCGAAGAGGGCTACCAGTACGTGCTCGCCTCGAGCGATTACGCCGCGACCACCCGGCTGGCCCGGCTCCGCGACGCCCGCTCGAAGCAGATGAACGTCGATCTGGGCCCGGGAGACGACGAGGACGGACCCGACGATTCCGACACCAAGCCGACCGGCGACGACCTCTACCGCGACGCCTTCGACGCGATGCGCTACCGCACGGTCGCGGTCGCTCCCGCCGACACCCGCATCGACGATCTGGTCCGCGACCGGCTCGGTCTTCCCGTCGCCCCCTAGGAATCACCCCGGTCGCGCCGAGGCCTCCCGCCGCCCGCGCCCCCGGGCCCGTCGCTATTCTCCGCGCGCTGAGCGGGGCGTCCCGCCTTGCGTTTCTCAATCGATGGACCAACGCGCGTGATGCCCCACACTCTGCTCGCGTCGATCGAACAGCTCCCGCCGATCTTCTGGCTCGCCCCGCTGGGCGCCGCCGCGGCCCTCCTGACCGCCGTGCTCTTCGGCCGGTCCGTCCGGGCCCGATCCGAGGGCGAGCCCGAGATGATCCGCATCGCGGCCGCCGTCCGCGAGGGCGCCATGGCGTACCTCTCGCGGCAGTACCGCGTCGTGGCGATCGTCTTCGTCGGCCTCGTCGGCTTCCTCGCCCTCGCATGGTCGCTGAACCTGCAGCCCGCCCTGTCCATGCTGGGCGTCCCCGTCGCGGGCTTCCTCTCGGCGCTCTGCGGCTGGTTCGGCATGCGCATGGCCACCGCCGCGAGCGCACGCACCGCCTTCGCCGCCAAGTCGTCCCTCAACGATGGGCTCACGGTCGCGTTCCGTTCCGGCGCCGTGATGGGCCTCAACGTCGTCGGCTTCGCCCTGCTCGATGCCTCCGTCTGGTTCCTCGTTTTGAACTCGCCGGTCGCCCAGACGCTGGGCCTGACGGGCGACCTCCGCGAGATGACCGCCGTCATGCTCTCCTTCGCGATGGGCGCCTCGACGCAAGCCCTCTTCGCACGCGTCGGCGGCGGCATCTACACCAAGGCCGCCGACGTCGGCGCCGACCTCGTCGGCAAGGTCGAAGCGGGCATCCCCGAGGACGATCCCCGCAACCCCGCCACCATCGCCGACAACGTCGGGGACAACGTGGGCGACGTCGCCGGCATGGGCGCCGACCTCTACGAGTCCTACTACGGCTCGATCCTCGCCACCATGGCGCTCGGCGCCGCCGCCGCTTACACGCTCCCCATCTCCGGAGGCGAACGCGCCCAGCTCGCCATGCTCCTCGTGATCGCCCCGCTGGTCCTCGCCGGCGTCGGCGTCATCTTCTCGATCTCGGGCATCTTCGCCGTCAGGGCCCGCGAAGACGCCACCTTCGCGCAGCTCCTCCGCACGCTCCAGTTCGGCGTCACCTTCGCCAGCGTGCTGATCGCCGCGGGCGCCATCGCCATCTTCTGGGTCATGCTCGGGAACAACACGTTCGTGCGCACGGGCGAGGTCTTCTCATGGTGGGGACCCGCCATCTCCGTCATCGCGGGACTCTTCGGCGGCGTCATCATCGCCCGCGCCACCGAGTACTACACCTCCTACGAGAACGCCCCGACACGCGGCATCGCCCGCCAGGCCCTCACGGGCCCCGCCACCGTCATCATCGGCGGCATCGCCACGGGCATGCGCTCAACCTGGATCCCCATGCTCACCGTCGCCATCGCAGTCATCGCGGCCTTCGTCGCCTCAGGCGGAAACCACAACTTCCTCATGGGCCTCTACGGCGTCTCCATCGCCGCAGTCGGAATGCTCGCCACGCTGGGAATCACTCTCGCCACCGACGCCTATGGGCCCATCGCCGACAACGCCGGCGGCAACGCCGAGATGTCGGGCCAGCCCGCATTCGTCCGCGAACGCACCGACAAGCTCGACTCGCTCGGCAACACCACCGCCGCCACCGGCAAGGGCTTCGCCATCGGCTCCGCGGCCCTCACGGCCCTGGCCCTCTTCGCCGCATACGTCCAGGTCGTCCAGACCCAACTCGTCCAGCAGGCCGGGGACTCCGTCCGCGCCTTCGCCCAGAGCCCCGAGCTGCAGCAGGCCGTCGCCAGCGAGCCGGGCAACGACATCGCCCGCTACGCGGGCAAGGGGCAGTTCGTGTACCTGCGCCCCGGCGCCGAGGGCGAGCCGGTCTGGACCGACTGTCTGCTCATCACCGACCCCGAGCAGCTCGCCGGCACGCACTTCGAGGAAACCGTCCAGCCCGGCGCCCTGGCCCCCGTTCGCGTCCTCACCTCGGGGGAGGGTGACGACGATCACCGTAGCGCGCGCCGCTTCGCCGTGACCATCAACGTCCCGCACGGCGACCACTCCCACGAGTACGAGCTCGAAGTGACCAGCGCCCGCAACGGGTCCATCCAGGACGTGCTCACCTACTACCGCGTGACCCTCACCGAGCCGCGCGTGCTCGCCGGAATGTTCATAGGCGTCCTGCTGGCGTTCCTCTTCTGCGCCATGACGATGAGCGCCGTGGGCCGCGCGGCGTACGCAATGATGGGCGAGTGCCGACGACAGTTCGCCCTCATGCGCCAAGCGCTGCGGGCCGGCGGCATGACCGAGCAGCAGATCGCCGACCCCGAGCAGTGGCCCCGCCAGATCCAGCACGAAGGAATCAGCTACCCCGACTACGCACGATGCGTCGCCATCTCGACCGCCGGCGCCCAGCGCGAGATGATCGCGCCCGCATGCCTCGCCATCCTCGTCCCCATCCTCGTGGGCCTGCTCCTGAGCGTGCCCGGCGTCATGGGCATGCTGGCCGGCGGTGCGGTCGGAGGCTTCGCCCTCGCCGTCTTCATGGCCAACGCCGGCGGCGCGTGGGACAACGCCAAGAAACTCCTCGAGTCCTACGGCCGGATCACCGCCGACGCGTTCATCTCAGACCCGCAGGTCCGCGAGCGCTTCGATTCCGAGCTCCGCGAAGCTCTGATGGCCCGCGCCGTCGAGATGCAGAAGACCGGAAAGGGCTCCGGGTTCGTCTACGGCAAGGGCTCCGACGATCACAAGGCGACCGTCGTGGGCGACACCGTGGGCGACCCGTTCAAGGACACCTCGGGCCCCTCGCTCAACATCCTGATCAAGCTGATCTCGATCGTCTCGGTCGTCTTCGCGGGAGTGATCGTGAAGTACGGGCCCTTCGTCGGATCGTTCATCGGCCTGCGCTGAGAGAGCCCCGACCCGCCACGCCGAGGTCCCGAGGCTCAGCTCATCGGCTCGCCGACGACGCCCAGCGGCCGCGTCGCGACCCGCGGCGTGCGCCGACGCTCTTCGTCGCGCGCCCCGCTCTTCTCCGGCGCGTCGGGATCAGCTGGCAGCTGTACCTCGCGCACGAAGATCGACGTCGTCTCGACCTCGAGCGGAGCCTTGGGACCCTTCTGCGTGGAGTCGCGGTCGCCGCGTGCGCTGGATGTCATCATGTGTGCTCCCAGAGGCGAAGTTCTTCACATCCGCCGCGTCAAACGATGCTAGGCCCTTGAGATGCGGGCCGGGCCCCGCGATCACCGGTCTTCTGTTGATTTCGGCGCGTTTCCCTGAAGACTTTCCCTCAAGTTGACCGACCGCTCACTCTGGCGCGCATGCCCGCGCCCCGCAGCACGCCGTGAAAGCGGTTTCGAGCCAGACCGTTCGCTCCGGCCAGCAACTCCGGGCCGATATCAGCGCTCCGCCCGGCGCACCGCCTCGCAGAACGCCGCGACGCGCGAAGGATCTTTCACGCCCCGCGCCGACTCCACCCCGCTCGACACGTCCACGGCGTACGGCTTCACGACGCGGATCGCCTCGCCCACGTTTTCAGGCGTCAAGCCGCCCGCGAGGATCAGCGGATGATCGCTCAGATGAGCGACACGCGCCAGCAGCGACCAGTCGAACGTCTCGCCCATGCCCCCCGCCGAGCCGTCGATCAGCAGCGCGTCGATCTCGTCGACCTCGCTCCACCGCCGCAGCTCCGCCTCGATCGTCGCTTCGCTGAACCGCACCGCCTTGATGATCCAGGGACCGCACGCGCGCACGACGTCCTCGCTCTCGCTCCCGTGCAGTTGCCCGTAGTCGAACGGGCACTGCTCCTTGACCCGCATGAACTCCTCGGGCGTCGGGTTCACCAGCAGCCCCACCTTGGTCACGAACGGCGGAAGGAAGCTCGCGATCTCCCACGCCTCCTCGGGCTCCACGTACCGCGGCGACGAGGGCTCGAACACCAGACCGATCGCGTCGGCCCCCGATTCGACCGCCGCCACAGCGGTCTCGGGGTCACGCACGCCGCACACCTTGATCCGCGTTCGTCCCACGCTCCGTTCCTTTCAGGCGCGGCCGCCCAGCTCTTCCCGAAGATTCGACGCGATCTGACGCTGCTCCTCGCTGAGCTGCGCCCCGTCGAGCTCGCGCAGCAGCGTCCCGGCCCGCACCGGGTCGTTCAGGTACCGGCCGCTGATGATCGCGATGAGCAGCCGGACCCCCGGCGTCTCCCGATCGGCCGCGTTGCGCATCGCGAACAATTCGTACGCCGCGGCCGCGTTGATGTGGTCGCCCTGCGAGAAAAAGTGATTCGCCAGCGCCAGCTGCGCATCGCGACCCAGCGCCACCCCCGGGACCTCCCCCAGCAGGCCCAGGTACGCCCGGGCCGCACCGTCCAGATCCCCCGACTGCACGAGCCGCGTCACAGCCGCGCGGCGCTCCAGCACGTGCTTCTCACGGTCGGACGTCGGCGCTTCCAGGCGCGCGGGAGGCCGCGCCGCCGCGTCCGCGTTCCAGGGCGACCCGCCCCGCGACGTCAACTCCTTGAACATGCGGCGACGATGCGCATGCTTGCCCAGGCTGAACAGGTCGTAGTTCGGCTCGCGCGGCAACAGCCCGACCGCCAGCAGCAGCAGCGACACGCTGATCCCGAAGCCGTACCCGCCCAGGTGCGCCCACAGCGCCACCCCCTGATTCCCGCCGAAGCCCTGGAACCACACGTCCTTGGCGATCGCGAAGCAGATGAGCCACCACGCCGGGATGTGGAACGTGCCCAGGATGATGAAGAACGAGAACACCCGCACCGTCGTCTTGGGGAACAGCACCATGTACGCGCCGGTGACGGCGGCGATCGCGCCGCTGGCGCCCTCGACCGCGGGCCGCATCTGCACACCCTCCGCCACCGCGATGGGTGCCTCCAGGACGCAGTGCGCCGCGCCCGCCGCCGCGCCGCCGATCAGGTAGAACGCCAGGAACGCCAGCCGGCCCAGCCGATCTTCGACGTTCGCGCCGAACACATACAGGAACACCATGTTGCCCGCCAGGTGCATCAGATCGGCATGCAGGAACTGGTACGTGAACAGCCCCCACCAGCGGAATCGCTCGGGATCCAGCCGCAGGTGCCCGAACACTTGCACGTGCAGACCGGGCGCCAGCCTGTGCCCCAGCACATCGACCACGAACACCGCCACGCACGCCAGGACCAGCGCGTACGTGACGAGCGTCGGGCGCTTGAGCGGTCGGTCTGTTCCGTACGGAATGAGCACGCGTCGTCACATCCCTGCGGCGGGGGGCCCGTCCGCGATCCTAGCCGGATCGACACGCCTGCCCGCGAACACGCGGGCCTCGATCAGGTCGCTCGTCCAGTTGTAGATCAGCCGGCCTATCAGGTGTTCGTCCAGCCACGACGCGGGGGGCGCGAGCACCAGCAGGTCAGCCGCCGCCCCCACCTCCAGCCTGCCCCCGTCAGACCACCCCAGCGCGTCGGCGTTGCCCCGCGTGATCATCCGCCACGCCTCCGCGGGCCGCGGAATCTCCGCCTCCAGCCCCGCCATCGCACGCGCCTTGGCGACCTCGATCATGCCCCGAGCGACCCGGGGCATGGCCACGTCCGGGCCGCCCGCCACATCGCTCCCCAGCGCCAGCCGCACGCCCGCCCGCCGCGCCGCACCGAGGTCGAACATCCCCGCGCGCAGAAAAGTGTTCGCCGTCGGGCAATGGACCAGCACGGACCCCCGCCGCGCGATGAGCCGAAGCTCCGCCTCGCTCAGATGCACGCCGTGAGCCAGCAGGGTCCGCTCCGTCAGCAGCCCGAACCGGTCGTACACGTCCGTGTAGCTGGCCGAATCCGGGAACAGCTCCGCGACCAATCGGCATTCCTCGACCGCCTCAGACACATGCGTCTGCACCCAGGGCGTGGCCCCGCGCGCCGCCCCGTCGCGCACCGCCCAGCCCACCTCCGCCAGCAGTTCATCGCTGCAACTGACCGCAAACCGGGGGTTGAGCGACACCGTCAGCCGCCCCGCCTCCGCGGGTCGCGCCGCGCCCACCGACGGAACCGGCCGACGGGCCGCGCGCGCACGGTCCGGCTCGATGAGCGCCTCCGGCGCGCGGCGGTCCATCGCCACCCGCCCGGCAAGCCAGCGCATGGGCAGCCGCGCCAGCAGTCCCAGCGCCTCCGCGCTCGCATCCGGATGACTGCTCAGGTACACCGCCGCGCCGACCGTTCCCTCCCTGGCCATCCGCCGCGCCGCCGTGCGCGCATCATGCAGCGCCCGACCCCTCCCCCACCACGCTTCCGACGGGAACACGACCCGATCGAGCCACTCCAGCAACGGCAAGCCGTCGCAGCCCACCGCGTCGATCTGCGGAATGTGAAGATGGGCATCAATGAACGCGGGCGAGATCACGCGGTCCGCGCCGCCCAGATCCGGCGGCCCCGACGGAGGAAGGTCCGCGAACCCCATGTCGACGATCCGCCCGCCCGCGATCCGCAGCCACCCGGGCTCGGGCGGCCGCGCAGGATCGATCAGCAGCCGACCCGCGACATACTCGATCTCTTCCGACCGCGAGCCTGTAGCCATGGCGCGAGCCTACCCGCGCCGAGCCGCCCGGCTCAGCCCCGCCGGACGCGACCGCTCGTCTTGCTGGGGGTGCCCCCCGATCCTATAGTCGTTCTTCCCGCACGGGGCACGCCCGCGGAACCCGCTCCGCCGATCTCAGGCAAGCAGGCGAATCCGCCGGGCCTCCTCGTCCGGATTGAATCCCGGATCGCTGACGCACCGTGCACCCGCCCCCATCGCCCCCTCAAAGGGCAGAGCGAGAAGATTCATGCCCTCGACGATGATCTCCAAAGGCCTCGAAGGGATCGTTGCAGCGGAAACCAAGCTCTCGTTCATCGACGGCGAGAAGGGCGTGCTCGAGTACGTCGGGATCGCGATCGACGATCTCGCACGCCACTCCAGCTTCGAAGAGACCGTCTCTCTTCTCTGGAATCTCCGGCTCCCCACCCGCTCGGAGCTCGACGCCTTCAGCCGCGACCTCCGCTCCCGCTACGAGCTCCCCGAGGGCATGCAGGGCCGGCTCACCAACCTCCCCAAGGACGCGCAGCCCATGCACATGCTGCGCACCATGGTCTCGGCTCTCTCCCTCCACGATCGCGACCCCAACGCCATCGACCTCCCCTCGCTCCGCGACAAGGCCCTGAACATCATGGCCCGCACCCCCACGCTCATCGCCTACTTCGACCGCTACCGCCGCGGCCTCCCGCTCATCCACCCGGACCCCAACCTCTCCTTCGCTGCCAACTTCCTCTACATGCTCAACGGCGAGAAGCCCACCCCCACCATGGAACGCGCCTTCGACGCCTGCATGATCCTCCACGCCGATCACGGGCTCAACAACTCCACCTTCACCGCCCGCGTCATCGCCAGCACCCAGAGCGACATGTACTCCGCCATCACAGGCGCCATCGGATCGCTCCGCGGCCCGCTCCACGGCGGCGCCAACGAGGATGTCATGAAGATGCTCGGCGCCATCCCCAGCCCCGACGCCGCCGAGAAGACCGTCGTCGACAAGCTCAACTCAAAGGCCAAGATCCCCGGCTTCGGCCACCGCGTCTACAAGGCATACGACCCCCGCGCCACCTACCTCAAGACCCTCGCCAAGCAGCTCGCCACCGACACCGGAAACCAGGAGCTCTACGAAAAGAGCGCCCGCATCGAGCAGGTTATGCTCCGCGAGAAGGCCGCCAAGGGCATCTATCCCAACGTCGACTTCTACTCCGCCACGACCTATCACTGCATCGGGCTCAAGCTCGACCTGTTCACACCCATGTTCGCCATGTCGCGCATCAGCGGCTGGGCCGGTCACGTGCTCGAGCAGCTCGCCGACAACCGCCTCTTCCGCCCCGACGCCGAGTACGTGGGCCCGCACGAGCAGCGCTACGTCCCCATCGCTCAGCGCTGATCACACGGGCCCCGACCCGCGACCCCCGCGCGCGAAACTCGCGCGGCCCCCGCGCGCCCACCGCGCCGCATCGCCACCCCAAAAAGCCGAACCGGGCACGAGCGGAGGCCTGTCCGTCCGTGCCCGATTCGACTGTGCCCCGCCCAGAAGCCGCCCGGGTTCCCCTCCCTTGGCGACTCTCGGCTCCGGTCACCCCACGATCGTCCGGAAGCCCCGTGAGACTTCCCTGCGTCGCTTCGACCGTCGGAGCGGATTTCCGACGGACAACTCAAACCTCGGATCTGCGCCCCGCCCGTGCAAGCGAGCGCCCGAACAATTCCGAGAAAATCCGCCCGACGACCGCCCGCGAGCCCGCCCGCCGATCGCCCCACTAAACTCCGGGCATGTGGCGCGGCATCTCGCTCGCGAACAAATGCCAACTCGTCTTCGGGGCCGCGGTCGTCCTGATCGTCGCCTCGGCACTGGTGTGGCCCTGGCTCAAGCTGCCCAGGATCCTCGACGACGCCCAGCTTGAAACGTCCCGCCAGGTCGCCGAGCTCTGGGCCGACAACCCCCTCCTCTCCGAGGCCTCCAACCCCTTCCGCGCGGGCCCCGGCGAACCCGAGGAAACCCTCGCCCGCAACCTCCGCATCCGGCTCTGGCCCATCGAGCAGTGGAACGGCACGCAGTTCCGCGAGGGCTTCCTCGCCAACGCGCACCAGAGGCTCAAGACCGGCGCCCCGGGAGAGCAGGGCCGCCGCCGGGAATACGTCGAAGCAATCTGGGACGGCGAGGACCGCATCTACCGCTACGCCGCCGTCGTCCGGGGCGGCGACGACACCCCGCAGGCCGTCATCGTCGTGGAGCGCCGCTCCGCCACCGTCGCCTCGGAGCTGCTCGCCCAGCGCGCCTTCCTGCTCGTCGCGGGAGTCTTCGCGGGGTCGCTCGCCGTCCTCGTCTTCTACCTCATCCTCACGAAGCTCGTCCTCAGCCCCGTCCGCTCGCTCCGCGAAACCGCCGAACGCGTCCGCGCGGGCGAGCTCAGCACCCGCTCGGACGTCCGCACGGGCGACGAGTTCGAGCAGCTCTCCGCCGCCTTCAACTCCATGCTCGCCAACCTCGAAGAGCAGCAGACCCTCCTCCGCGGCATCAACACCAGCCTCGACATGCGCCTCCACGAGCTCGCCGAACGCAACACCGCCCTCTTCGACGCCGCCCGACTCAAGGGCGAGTTCCTCGCGCGAGTCAGCCACGAGCTCCGCACGCCCCTCAACTCGATCATCGGCTTCGCAGAGATCCTGCAGGACATCGCCGCCCAGGACGAGGAGCAGCCCTCCGCGGACCTCGCCATGCTCAAAAAGCGCCGCCGCTACCTCGACAACATCGTCGGCGCCGGCCGAACCCTGCTGGAGATGATCAACGACCTCCTCGCCATGGCGAAGATCGAGGCCGGACGAATCGATCTGCACGTCCAGACCGTCAACGTGGGCGAGACCTGCGAAGCCCTGATGGCACTCATCAGGCCCCTCGCCGATCGCAAGGGGCTCCGCCTGTCGCTCCAGCTCCAGTCGGGCTCCGCCTGGGCGACCGACGCCCGCGAGGCCGACCTCCCCGTCATCGAGAGCGACCAGCAGAAGTTCCAGCAAGTCCTCTTCAACTTCCTCTCCAACGCCGTGAAGTTCACCCCCGAGGGGGGCGACGTCATCCTCCGCGCCGAAAAGCTCCAGGGAGTGGACGGCGTGCAGCGTGTGCGCGTCAGCGTCCTCGACACCGGGCCGGGCATCCCGCACTCCCAGCACGCATACATCTTCGAGAAGTTCAGCCAGATCGACGGCAGCCACACCCGCGAGCACCAGGGCACGGGGCTGGGCCTCGCCATCGCCCGCGAGTTCGCCGAGCTCCTCCAGGGCGAGATCCAGCTCGTCAGCGAGATCGGACGAGGTTCCATGTTCAGCCTCATCCTGCCCGTCCGCATCGACCCCAGCCGCACCCCCGAGACCGCCCGCGGCCTCACCGAACGCGCCGCCCTGGGCCGCCGACCCACCGTCCGCGCCGTCACCTGAACCGCGCCGCTCCCGCGGCTCTACCCATGCACGGCCGACACGTGATGCCGCACCTCGTGCCGGCCCGACTCGTCGTACCGCACCGCGATCACGTCCAGCCGGACCGGCCGGTCGCGCCAGCCGTGACGCGTGGCCAGCGCCCGCCCCGCGGCGAGCATCGCCCGCCGCTTGCGCGCATCGATCGCAAGCTCGGGCTCGAAACGCCCCGCGCTCGCAGCCTGAGCCGACCGCGTCTTGACCTCGACCAGCACGATCGTCCGACGGTCGGGCGCCAGGCACACAAGGTCCGCCTCGCCCCCACCCGCGCGCACGCGGACGTTCCGCCCCAGCACGCGAAAGCCCCGCCGCCGCAGATATCCCGCCGCGATCCGCTCGCCCGCCCGGCCCAGCGACGAGCGCCGCGACGCCACCCGCCGCCGCCACCAGCGCAGCGCCCCGCCCAGCATTCTCAGGGAGTTCCCACCGACGACGCGGGCTGCTCGGGCCCCAGCTCGCGCAGCACCAGGTACCGCTCGGCCGCGAAGTCCAGCAGACGCCGCGTCATCTCTCGCACGTCGCTGAAGCTGCCGCGCGCAAAGAGCTGCGTGAAGTACCGCGTCTCCTCCTCGCGCGCCCGCCGCGCCCGCAGCTTCTGCTCGATCTGCGTCTGCGCGTCGTACAGCGACTTGCCGGGCGGCTCCTCGATCCGCGCCAGCTTGATCCAGTACGCGTCGCCGCGCGATGCCTGACCCGCGAAATCGATCCGCGGCGAGACCTGCCCCGGCGCGAGCGCCAGCGCCGCCTGATTCAGCGAATCCGGGCCGAACCGCCGCGTCTCGCGGTCATCGACAGACTTGAGCGTCACCCTCGCCTCGTTCCCGGTGTCGGGCCGCCACGTGCTCAGCCGCGCCGCCACCGCCTCGAAGCTCTCCCCGGACGACAGCGCCGTCTCCGCCTCCGCCACGCGCGCCTCGTCCCCCAGCGGCACGCGCAGAATCACGAAGTGCGCCACCGGAGGCGGGAAAAACTCCGCCCGGTTCTGGTCGTAGTACTGCTGGATATCCCGACCCGAAATGCTCACCCGGCTCCCGATCGCCTTGATCAGCTGAGAGCGGATGAACTCCCGCTGCGTCACGTCGTCGACCTTCGCCTGTAGGTCCAGATCCTCCGTCTCCAGCAGCCGCTGCGTCGCCAGCGCCTCGCTGCCGAGGTTGCCCGAGACGATGTCCTTGCGCACCTGCTCGATGAACGCGAACACGCCCATCCGCTCCTCGGGCTTCAGCCCCGACTCGAACTCCGCCAGCAGCAGCTCGTCGCGCAGCGTGTCCCACAGCGCGCCCTCGATGTCCTTGCGGGCCATCGCGATCCATTCCCGCGCGGGCAATCGCTCCGCCTCGCGCCGCAACCGCTCGTCCATCGGGCTGAAAAACTCGTCCGCATAGATCGGCCGGCCGTTGATCTGCCCCACCAGCTGATCCACCTGCAGCGCACGCTCCTGGCTCGTCGCCGGCGCCGGCCCCTCCGCCGGTGCGGGCGCCGCCGTCGCGGGCCCCGTCGACGTCTGCACCACCGGCGCGGGCGGCGCCACCGGCGCCCCCGTCAGCACGATCACGTCCTCAACCTCCCGCGCCTCGCTCGATGTGATCACGCGCCGCGGCCCCGGACCTTCACGCGCCGCCCCCTGCTCCGGCGACGCCGGCGCGCTCGCCGCCGCGAAGTCCGCCGGCGTCAGCGCCGACCGCCCATCTTTGGACGCCCCGCCCCCCGACCCGCACCCGGGCGCAACGGCCAGCACAACCATCCATCCCAGTATCGAGGCGATCCCCGTGCGCACGCCAGCCATCCGTGGTCTCATGGGGAGCCGAGTCTAACGTGGGCTCGCTCCCGGGCCATGCGCCGCTTAGACTGTCAAAACCCCTGAGGGAGCCTCCGCATGTCCAACACGCCCGGAAACCCCGGCGAAGCCCCCAAGCTCATCATCGACAGCGACTGGAAAAGCCAGGCGCACGCCGAAAAGGAGCGTCTGGCCGCCGAAGAGGCTCAGAAAGCCGCCCAGCAGGCCTCCAAGGGAGGGGCCGGCGCCGCCGGGCAGGGCGAGCTGCCCCCGGCGGATTTCTCGTCACTTGTGGGGATGCTCGTCACCCAGGCCCTCATGTACCTGGGCGGCATGGCCGACCGCCGCACCGGGCAGGCGATCTTCGACCCCGAGATGGCCCAGTTCTACATCGATCTGGTCGCCGTCCTCGAAGAGAAGACCAGGGGCAACATCACCGCTCAGGAGTCCAGCGAACTCACACAGACAGTCCACGAGCTTCGCCAGCGCTTCGTCGACCTGACCCGCGTTGTCGCACGCCAGGCCGCCGCCCAGGGCGCAGCCGGGGGGATCCCCGGTGCCGCAGGCATCGCGGGCGCCGCAGGCATCCCGGGTGTTCCGGGAGTGCCGGGGGTGCCGGGGGTGCCGGGGGGCGCCGGCTCAGGACCGGAAATGTTCCGCTTCAGTTGAACGCTTCTCGCTCACGACAGGTTTGATCTCAAGGGGTACATCGAGTGACGGCCCAGTCTCAGACGTTCATGGAGCGGCACCACTTCCTGCTCCGAAGGCTCCACAGCCTCACGGGCCTCATGCCCATCGGCGCGTTCGTCATGGTCCACCTCACGACGAACTCCTCCATCGTCTGGGGCATGATCAACGGCGACAAGCACGGCCCCGTCCACCCCGGCGCCGCAACCTTCCAGCACGAAGTCAACTTCATCCACAGCCTGCCCTTCCTGATCCTCATCGAGATCTTCGGGCTCTGGCTCCCCATCGCCTTCCACTCGATCCTGGGCGTCTACTACGCCACCACCGGCAAGTCGAACGTCGCCGCCTACCCGTGGCAGTCCAACTGGCGATACTCGCTCCAGCGAATCAGCGGCTACGTCGGCGTCCTCTTCATCTTCTATCACGTCGCCACCCTCCGCTGGGGATGGACGTGGCTCGTCCCGGGCGGCACAAAGTGGTCCGCCGAGTTCGCCGCCAGCACCATGGCCGCCGCCCTGCAGGGATCAACCTCGGGCATGACCGTCCCGGGCTTTGTCGTCTCCGCCTTCTACATGATCGGCGTCTCGCTCCTGGTCTTCCATCTCGCCAACGGACTGTGGACCGCAGCCATCACCTGGGGCCTCACCGTCACGCAGCGCGCCCAGAACCGATGGGGATACGTCTGCACCGCGCTCGGAGCTGCACTCATGGCCGCCGCATGGTCCGCGGTCATCGGCTTCGCCACCCTCGATTTCGACGAGGCCCGCCGCGCCGAACTCCACCTTCTCCAGCAGCACGCAACCCCGGACGCGCCCAAGCTCGTCGATCGCCAACCGGGACAGGGGAACTGACCATGCCCAGCGGATCTCAGAGGGTCATCGTTGTCGGCGGCGGGCTGGCAGGCCTCGCCGGCGCCGCCCGCATCGCCGAGGCCGGCCTCGCCGTCGACCTCTTCTCGCTCGTCCCGGTCAAACGCTCCCACAGCGTCTGCGCTCAGGGCGGCATCAACGCCTGCAACGAAGTCTCCCGCCAGCAGGGATACTCCGAGTACGAGCACTTCGACGAGACCATCTACGGCGGCGACTTCCTCGCCCACCAGCCGCCCGTCTACGAGATGGCCCACTGGGCCCCCAAGATCATCGACCTCCTCGACCGCGCGGGCGTCCCCTTCAACCGAACCTCCGAGGGACAGCGCGACCTCCGCCTCTTCGGCGGCTCTCTCTACAAGCGAACCCACTTCGCCGGCGCCACTACGGGCCAGCAGCTCCTCTACGCACTCGATGAGCAGGTCCGCCGCTACGAGTTCGAGGGCAAGGTCAACAAGTTCGAGCACTGGGAGTTCCTCCGCCCCGTCGTCGACGAGGCGGGCGTCTGCCAGGGCATCGTCGCCCAGGACCTCCGCTCCATGCAGGTCCGCGCCTTCCGCGCCGACGCCGTCGTGATGGCCACCGGTGGCTGCGGCCTCGTCTTCGGAAAGAGCACGAACTCCGTCATGTGCACCGGCGCCGCCGCCGCACGCTGCTACATCCACGGCGTCAAGTACGCCAACGGCGAGTTCATCCAGGTCCACCCCACCGCCATCCCCGGCGCCGACAAGCTCCGTCTCATGAGCGAGTCCGCCCGAGGAGAGGGCGGCCGCGTCTGGGTCCCCGCCGTCAAGGGGCCCGACGGCGCCTGGCGCCCACATCCCGATCCCGCCCGCGATCCGCGCCAGCTCCCCGAAGCCGAACGCTGGTACTTCCTCGAAGAGAAGTACCCCGCCTACGGCAACATCGTCCCCCGCGACATCGCCACCCGCGAGATCTTCAACATCTGCCTCCAGGGCTTCGGCGTGGGCGGCGGACGAATGGTCTATCTCGACCTCTCGTTCAAGCCCCGCGAGGAGCTCGAGCGAAAGCTCGGCGGCATCATCGAGATCTACCGCAAGTTCGTGGGCGAGGACCCCTGCGAGCTTCCCATGAAGATCTTCCCGGGAGTCCATTACTCCATGGGCGGACTCTGGACCACCTACACGCCCGGCCGCGACTACGCACGCGTCGTCTCGGGCGAGCTCAGCGTCTCCGCCAAGGGCGGCTGGGACCCCGATGCTCGGCCCCAGGTCGGGCTCGAGAAGGGCGCGCCCAACAACATGATGACCAACATCACCGGGCTCTACGCCTTCGGCGAGGTCAACTACCAGTATCACGGCGCCAACCGCCTCGGCGCTAACGCCCTCCTCTCCTGCATCTTCGACGGGCTCTTCTGCGGCGTCAGCGTCGCCAACTACGTCCGCGACCGCTCCGCCAAGCCCGCCTCAGCGGCGCCGCCCCAGATGTTCGACGCCGCCGTCGCCGACGAAGAGGCCCGCGCGTCCAGGCTCATCTCCTCCCGCGGCGGCGAGAACCCGTACGTCATAGGCGTCGAGCTGGGCGACATGATGACCGACGCCAGCACCGTCGTGAAGACGGGCCCGCGCCTCCACGCCGCCCTCAACAAGCTCGACGAGCTCCGCGACCGCTTCGCCCGCGTCTCGCTCTCGGACACCGGCGCCTGGACCAATCAGAACCTCGCCTGGGCCCGCGCCGTGGGAGACATGCTCCTCCTCGCAGACCCCATCCTCCGCGGCGGGCTCGCCCGCGAGGAATCGCGCGGCTCGCACTACCGCGAGGACTTCACCGAACGCAACGACGAACGCTTCATGGCGACCACCGTCGCCGAGTTCGACCCCGCCACCGGCCGCAGCAAGATCACCTTCGAGCCCATCGAGGCGAAGCTCGTCACCCCCCGCAAGCGCACCTACGGCAAGAAGGAGCAGCAGGTCGCCGCCAAGGTCGCCGCCGACAAGCCCCTCCAGCAGCTCTCACCCTCGCCCGTCACCGCCGCCAACACCGCAGCGACCGCCGGCGTCTGATCCTCCGTGCGCCGCCTCTTACGACCGTCTCTTCCGCGGCCCCCTCGAACATCCCGCCCCGAACAACTCACCCATGGCGGCCAACGACCTCTCGCTCGCTCTCGCCGCTTTCAACAGCGGTGACCTCAACAAGGCCGAGCAGCTCGCCCGCCGCGCCGCCGGCGCTCGACCCACCCCCGATTCCCTCTCGCTCCTCGGCACGGTCCTGCGCGAGCGCGGCCAGCCCGCCCAGTCCGCAACCCTCCAGGAGCGCGCCATCGCGCTCGATCCCTCGTGCTTCTCCGCGTGGCTCAACCTCGCCGCCGCCCGGCGCGACACGGGCGAGCTCGCCGAAGCCGAGCGCGCCGCCCGCCGCGCCTGCGACCTCGACCCGCGCCACGCTTCCGCCCTCGTCAATCTCAGCGTCATCCTGCTCGACCAGGGCAAGCTCGCCGACGCGACCGACGCCATCCGCCGCGCCGCCGAGCTCGAGCCCGCCCGCGCCGACCTCTGGAAGGAGCTCGCCCGCAACCTCCAGCACGCCGGCCGCTGCGCCGAAGCCGCACACGCCTTCAAACGAGCCTTCGACTGCAACAACGCCGACCCCCGCCCCGCCATGGCCATGCTCATGGCCCTCAATTACGTCGACTCCGAAACCCCCGAGACCGTTTCCTCGGTCCACCGCCAGTTCGGCGATTGGTTCGCCGCCAGCGCCGGCCCGCTCCAGCCGCCGCCCCGCCTCCCGCGCACAGGCCCCGAGCCCCGCACCATCGGCCTGCTCTCGCCGGACTTCCGCGCCCACTCCTGCGCCGCCTTCATGCTCCCGCTCATGACCGCTCTGCGCGCCGAGGGCTTCGTCGTCCGCTGCTACTCGCAGACCACCGTCGACGACGAGACCTCGCGGCGCATGAAGTCGCTCGCCTCAAGCTGGGAGCTCACCAGCGGCCAGCGCCCCGCCGCCGCCGCCCAGCTCATCCGCCGAGGCGAGGTCGACGTCCTCATCGATCTCGCCGGCCACACCTTCGGCGCCCGCATGGATATCTGCCTCGAGCGGCCCGCCCCGCTCATGCTCACCTACCTGGGCTACCCCAACACCACGGGACTGCCCTGCTTTGACGGCCGCATCGTCGACGCCATCACCGATCCGCCCGGATCGGAACATCTCATGACCGAAGCCCCCGCCCGCGTCGAGGGATGTTTCCTCTGCTACGAGCCCAGGCCCGAGATCCGCGCACGCGGCCCCATCCCGCGCCGACCCGGCGGCCCCTTCACCTTCGCCGCCTTCGCCCAGCTCCCCAAGATGTCCCCCACCTGCGTCGCGACCTGGGCCCGCGCCGTCGCCGCCGCGCCCGCTGACTCAAGGCTCCTCGTCAAAGCCCCGTACCTCGAAGACCCCCGCACCTGGGAGCGCTTCCGCCTGATGTTCGAGAGCGCCGGCGGCCCGCCCGGCGCCCTCGTCCGCGCCCCGTACGTCGCAAGCTTCGCCGAGCATCTGGACTCCTACCAGTCCGTCGATCTCATCCTCGACACCTTCCCCTACAACGGCACGACCACCACCTGCGAGCAGCTCGCCTCGGGCGTCCCCGTCCTCACGATGTCGGGCGCCGCGCACGCCTCGCGCGTCGGGGCCAGCCTGCTCACCGCCGCGGGGCTGCCCGAGCTGCTCACACGCTCCTCTGGCGATTTCGTCGCCCGCGCCGCCCGCTTCGCGAGCGACCCCGCCGCCCTCTCCGCTCTCCGTCAGAGCCTGCACGCTAGGGTCGCCGCCTCGTCGCTCTGCGACGTGCCCGGATTCGGCCGCCGCTTCGCCCGCATGCTCAGGGAAGCGTGGCAAAGCCCGCCCCGCTGAATCCCCGCACCGCCCGCTGCGAACCGACAGGAAGAGCCCCGCAACACCCCCGCCGCCGAGCGTCGGCGGCCGCTCCGTCCCGCACCACTCGACTACACTCATGAACATGTCGCACACCACAGGCGCCAAGCCCCGACCCACCCCCGCCGGCACCCGCGTCATCCGCGTCACCATCCGCCGACAGGACGGCCCCGCCAAGCCCCAGCGCACCGAGAGCTACGACGTCAAGGTCGACAACGGCGCCAACGTCATCAGCGTCCTTCAGACCATCGCGATGGCCCCCGTCACCGTCGAGGGAAAGGCCTCCACCCCCGTCGCCTACGACTCCGGATGCCTCGAAGAGGTCTGCGGCTCGTGCACCATGCTCATCAACGGCAAGGTCCGCCAGGCCTGCTCCGCCCTCATCGATGACTACTGCCCCAATCCCGGCGACGAGATCACCCTCGAGCCCATGAGCAAGTTCCCCGTCATCCGCGACCTCTCCGTCGACCGCGAGCGCATGTTCGCGACCCAGAAGCGCCTCCGCGGATGGGTCCCCATCGACGGCACCTACGACCTCGGCGCCGGCCCCCGCGAGATGCCCGACCGCCAGGAGACCCGCTACGTCCTCTCCACCTGCATGACCTGCGGCTGCTGCCTCGAAGCATGCCCCCAGTACACCCTCGAGCCCGACCCCGACCGCTGGCCCTCCGCCTTCGTCGGCGCCACCGCCATCAGCTGGGCCCGCTACTTCAACATGCACGAGACCGGCAAAGCCCTCGCCAAGGTCCGCCTCACAGAGCTCTCCAGGCCCGGCGGGGTCTCCGATTGCGGCAACGCACAGAACTGCGTGAAGGTATGCCCCAAGGAGATCCCTCTCACTGAATCCATCGGCGCAATCGGCCGAGATGTCACGGTCCACAACATCAAGGAGTTCTTCGCCGGACGCTGAGCCGCCCGCGAAGCCCCCTCCGGACGGAGAATTCGAGATGGCGATGTCGGCCCCCGCTTCCGCTCAACGCGCCCTGATGGCCCTCCTCTGCTCCTCCCTCATGACCGGCGCCCTCGCCGCTCAGAATCAGCCCGCCCCCGCCCCTTCCAACCAGCCCGGCAAGGTCCAGGTCCCGCCCCAGACCGAAAACTCGCAGGTCCCGCAGCTCAAGCAGATCTCCCCGTATCTCAACCTGGGCTATCACCCGCCCATGAAGCTAGTCAGCGACACGATGACCTTCGAGAACATCTCGGACAAGCCCATCGAGATCGAGCGCGCCGTCGGCGAGTGCTCCTGCACCGACGCCACGGTCCTCTCCGACACCATGGTCGTCCAGCCGGGCGCTTCCGTCGACATCCTCATCGCCGTCGAGTTCCCACGCGAGGTCGGCATCTTCGAGAAGTCGATCCTCATCTACGAGAAGGGCAACCCCACCCCCCGCCACGTCCCCTTCTCCTTCGAAGTCGGGTACCCCGTCCGGGTCAACGGCGGCGCACGACACGCCATCGTCTACGCACGCACGGGAGTCATCAAGCTCGACTCCGTTGACAAAACCCCCTTCAACGTCCTCACGGTCCACGGCCGCCAGCCCATGTACGAGGGCTACGAGCCCGGCCAGCCCATCCGACCCGCCTACTCCGTCGTCTTCGACTGGACCGCCGTCCACGCGGAGAAGCTCCCACGCTGGATGATCATCGAGACCGATCACCCCGGCGCCGAGATGCTCGCCGTCCCCGCGATGGTCGAGGGCTACAGGATCATCCGCGACGAGAAGTCGTGGAAGACCGTCGACCCGCTCGTGGTCATGGGCCCGATCCCCTCCGAGTCCCCCAGCGTCATCGAGGTCCTCTTTTCGGGCAAGCCCGTCATCCCCAACCAGAAGGTCCGCGTCCTCTCGTCCAACCCCAACGTCGACCTCCGCGTCGTCGGCGTCCGCAAGCCCTACCGGGGCGGCGGAATGGTCATCCAGTACGAGGTCAGCCCGCGCAACGGCTACGAGGGTTTCCTCGAGACCATCGTGACCACCGAGTACGACGGCTCCATCGCGATGTTCGACCTCTTCGCCCGATCCCGCAAGGGCGCCCCGCCCTACAAGGAATCCACGCCGGTTCGCTGATCCTCCCGGCACTCGTGGGGATACCATGCCGCCCGGTCGCCCTCACGCCGCTCCCCCCTCGGGGGTCGGCCCCCGGCGGTCTCTGGAGGTCCTCTCGATGAGTCTGTTGCGGCGCGTCGGCAAGGCGATCGGTGTGCGTAACCGTCTGGGAACGAATCGCTTGACGCCCCTCGCCCCCGCAGCGCCGCGCCGCGGCCTGCCCGTCGTCGAGCCGCTCGAGCCGCGGCTCCTGCTGGCGGGCGATCTCCCCAGCATCACGCGCATCGAGGCGGATAACCGCGGCCTCGTCGTCCTCACCGCCTCCGAACGCCTCGACTCCTCCACCCTCAACGAGCGCTCCATCACCTTCACCACCGCCGGAAACGACGGCGCCTTCGGAACCGCCGACGACCGGAACCTCAACACCGCCATCGAGTACATCGAGGACGACGGCTTCACCATCCGCATCTCCGCCGACGTCAGCGCCGACCAGCGCTACCGCATCCGCCTCGACTCCTCCATCATCCGCGGCCGCGACGGCGGAAGATTCGACGGCGAGTTCAACGGCGCCGACCAGATCTCGGGCGACGGACAGGCCGGCGGAGACCTCATCTTCTTCACCCGCCGACCCGCCCAGGAAGTCGCTCGCTTCACCACGCTCTCGGGAATCATCGACGTCGAGCTCTTCCGCGACCGGACCCCCCTCACCGTCCAGAACTTCCTGAACTACGCAAACCGCGGCGCGTGGGACGGCACCATGTTCCACCGCTCCGTCCCGGGATTCGTCATCCAAGCCGGCGGCTTCCGCGCCGAGCCGCCGTTCGCTCGCATCCCGCAGGACGCCGCCGTGCAAAACGAGCCCGGCATCTCCAACCTCCGCGGCACCATCGCCATGGCCAAGCTTGGCGGCAACCCCAACTCCGCCACCAACGAGTGGTTCTTCAACCTCGGGAACAACAGCTCGAACCTCGACAACCAGAACGGCGGCTTCACCGTCTTCGGCGAGATCACTTCCGCCAGCGGCCTCGAAGTCATGGACGACCTCGCCGCCTTCCTCACAGTCAACGCCAGCAACGTGCAGGGAGCCTTCAACGAGATCCCCGTACGCGACCGCGACGCCGTCAACCAGCGCAACCCCATCACCCTCACCGCCGAAGACGTCATCCGCATCGACCGCATCGCGCTGCTCGTCGACGTCGACGGAACCGTCCCCGATCAGCTCGACCCCACGGGCTCCGTCACCTTCACCGGACGCAACGGCGAGAACGGCCCGCGCGTCCAGGTCTACGACCTCGACCAGCTCGGCATCGGCGCCGCCGACTTCGTCCGAGTCACCTTCTCCGGCGACCGCGTCACCGAGATCCGCTTCCGCGAAGGAATGCCCGAGGGACGCGTCGGCATCGTCATCTCCAACGCGCGATCCGTCGACGCCATCGTCGATTCCCGCCGCAGCCCGGACGGAGACATCGCCTTCATCATCTCCAGCGCCCCCGTCGTCTCCATCAGGCTCGAGTCGGGACTCTCGGGCTTCCAGCTGGGCGGCAACACCGTCCCGGGACTCGCCCTGGGCGCCGACATCGACGGCGACGGCGACGAGTCCGACCCCCTCGCCCTCTACGTCGACCGGGGCCTCGTCTCCACCCTCTCCCTCGAAGGACCCGTCGCGGGCGACCTCGTCCTCCGAGGTGGCGTCGCCGGCCTGTCCATCACCGGGCTGCTCACCGGAGACCTCGTGATCGGCCAGGCCGCTCAGGACCGCTCCGCCACCATCGACCTGGGCAACGTCCGCGACGCGCAGATCCGCTCGCAGATGCGCATCGCCTCGCTCGACGCACGCAGCTGGACCGACGTCTCCGACCGACAGGAGGTCATCGGCGCACCGTCCATCGGCATGCTCCGCATCGACGGCAACTTCCAGGCCGGCCTCGACATCGCCGGGCAGGCCGGCGTCAGCAGGGCGCTCTTCAGCGCGCGCATCGATGGCAACGTCACCGGATCGACCTGGATCGTCCGCGGAGCCATGGGCGACGTCACCCTCGAAGACGCCACCGGCTGGACCGTCTCCAACGCCACCGCCATGGGCTCGCTCACCGCCGGCCACCTCACCTCAACCTCCATCACCGTCGCCGGGCCCGCGACCCGCGTCATCGCCGACCAGTGGTCGGGCGGCGTCCTCAACGTCCGCACCATCACCTCCATCCAGATCAAGGGCGATCGCGCCCGCTCGCTCCCCGGCGATTTCACCGCGACCCTCACCGTCAACGCCGGACAGGGCCAGGCCGCCATCCGGACCTTCGACGCCACCGGCGCCATCCGCAACTCCACCATCAACGTCACGGGCCTCGCACCCGTCTGGCGCCCCGACGACGGCGTCTTCTCCTCCACCATCAACCTGGGCGGCGGCGACGTTCGCATCTTCCAGACCGACGACATCTCCGCCACCACCCTCGATATCCAGGCCACCCTCGCACGCTTCTCCGCCGGCAACGTTGTCACCTCCAACATCCGCGGCGGCGGCATCTCCGACTTCCGCGCAAACTCCTTCAGCGGCACCCTCAGCCCCGGCTTCCTCACACGAGCCCGCATCGCCGACGACCTCAGCGGCACCCTCGAAACCACCCGAATGACCTCGCTCCAGGTCGGCGGCAACGCCACATCCGCCACGATCGTCATCACCCAGGCCGCCCCCAGAGGCCAGTCCACTCTCAGCACCCTCGACGTCCGCGGATCCTTCGACAACTCCGTCTTCCGCGCCAACGGCCGCGTCGACCGAATCACCCTCGGCGCCATGCGCGACTCGCAGATCTACGTCGGCGCACCCGGCAACCTCTCAGGCTTCCCGGCCAGCTCCGCCAACTTCGACCCGGGCTCGCGCCTCGCCCGCCTCAGCGTCGCCGGCTCCGACGCCGTCGTCGAGAACTCCTTCGTCGTCGCCACCAACATCGACTCCATCCGCCTCGACAACGTCGTCACCGACAACGACGGCGCGACCTTCGGCGTCGACGCACGCCGCATCGCCAGGCTCACCGCCGAGACGGACCTCCGGACCGTCCGCGTCTCCTCCCCCGACGCGAATCTCCCCGCCCTCAACGACTTCCAGATCCGCGTGGGCCTCGCGGGCCCCGCCGTCACCCCCGGCAACGCGTCGGGCCCGCCGGACGGCTCCGACGGCTCAGACGGCTCAGACGGCGGCGGAACACCTCCCATCGAGGACGGCGAGGCCTGACCTTTCTCAGGGACGCGCCACCCTCCGCGCCCTCAGCCCGCCCCGCGCCGATGGGTTCACCTCAGTCAGTTCCGGGGTTTGACGCCACGCACTCTCGGTGCGCCCCAACCGAATTGAGCGGCTGTCCCCAACGATTCAACGTTTCATCTCCACCACGCCGGGCGATCGCCCCATGACAACGGGCCCGCACTCGCGGTTCTCTTTATGCAGACTGCGGAAACGCAGCACGCTCGACCAAGAGCGCGCCCCGCACAAGTCACGGATGACCGCGGAGCGACAACCGCGGGGCCAAGGACGGCCCCACACGTGGGAGAAACGGATCGTCTCCTCTCCTTGGGCCCCTCGGGAGTTCGCGCCCCGAGCGGCCATTGAACCCCGCACATCATCTCCGGCGGAGCCGGAGACCGCGCCCACGCATCGCTGCGCCCGCACGGCGAAAGGACTCGCCATGGTCAGCCTCGCCCCCACGTCGCTCGTCCCGCTCCCGCACCCGCGCCCCGCCCCGCGCTCACCGCAGGCCCGGGGCGTGCTCGCGTCATGGTTCGCGGCCCTCGATCAGCACCGCCGCGCCGCACTCCGTGAAAAACTCGTGCGCACCGACCTCGCTCTGGTCACCTCCGCGCCCACGCTCTTCGAGCCCGGCCACCGCGTCGCCCGCGTCGCCCTCATGCTGCTCACGCACGCCGCCGCCGATCTCAACCTGGGCCCCGGCGAGCTCGCCATGCTGATGGACGACGCCGAGACGCAAACGCTGCACACGCTCGCTGAGCTGCTCGAACTCTGCGCGCACGCCTGAGCCCTCCGCTCGAGGCAGCGCGCCACCCTTCATCTCGCGCCACGCATCTGGACGCGCAATTTCCGCGCGAGATCACTCCCCCCTAAGCGGCAGGTTCTACAGGGTTGTTCCGCACCCAATTCACAGGAGGTGACAATCTTCTCACTTCACTGAGGCTATTGCCCCATGACATAGATTCGAATCTGGGTAGTTTGATTGACGGTGGGTTTCGATAACCAGCGGATTGGCGCTCGATATGTTCCCCTGCCGTAGGGCGACCCCCCTACAGGGCCGTGGTGAGGCCCGGGCGACCGCGAGCGCACAATTCAAGGCGTGGAGGACCCGTGCCATGGAGCACAGGGATCCGGCTCATGGCGTGTCGTCAAGCGACACGTACGCGGCGCTCGTCCATTTCGCCAGGCGGTACGTCGACGCCGACACCGCGCAGGACCTCGTCCAGGAGGCCTTCGTCCGCGCCATGGAGGCAGGACGGATCGACATCGTCGGCGCACCCCTCGCCTACCTCCGCATGATCGTCCGCAACCTCGCCTTCGACACCCTCTCCAAACGCACCCGCGACCGCCTCGCCGGCGAGCGCTCCCTCGAGGCACGACGCACCGGCGCCACCGCCCACTTCGCCGCACAGCTCGACGACGATCTCCGCGACCGTCTCGCCGAGCTCTCCAAGCGCCAGTGGGAGTCCCTCGTGCTCACCGTCGTCAAGGGCATGACCGAGCACGAAGCCGCCAGCGCCGTCGACGTCTCCCGCTCCGCCGTCGCCGGCAGCAGGGACCGCGCCCTCGACTGGCTCCGTCGATCGCTCCCGCCTTCCGGTCCGTCACGCCTCGCGTCCTGAATCACCCGGCGCCACGACAGGCGCCCTCCCGCCCGGCTGAGCCGGACGAAACACCCCGCTGCGGAGGTCAGCATCCATGGAACTGCACTCAAGCATCTACATCCCCGAACCCGAGCGCGCCTCTTCGGGCTCCACAGCCCTCCTCGACCGCGCGCCCACCGCGCCGGCGCAGCGCTCCGTCGCCGCACGCAAGACCATCACCGTCGTCGTCGCCGACCAGCGCGCCCTCCACCGCGCCGCCCTCGGAGCCTGGCTCTCGGCCGATCCCGGCATCGACCTCCTGGGACGCGCCACCAGCGCGGAAGAGGCCGCCGCCCTCGCAGTCGACGGCCAGCCCGACGCCCTCGTCCTCGCCTGCGACAACGCCGCTCATCCGTTCATCGCCCTCGCCGGCCGCCTCCAGCGACTCAGCCCCCGCACACGCGTCATCGTCCTCAGCTCCGAGCACGCCGAACGAACCTGCCGCGCCGCCGCCACCTGCGGCTCCTCCGCCCACATCAGCGAGCTCGACCCGCCCGAAGACCTCATCGCCGCACTACGCGCCCGCCCGGGCTCCGCAGGACCGACCTGCCGATGCGTCAAGCTCGCCAGCGAAACGCCCAGCCCCCGCCTCTCGCCCCGCGAGCGGGAAGTCCTCATCCATCTCGCCAGGGGCCTCTCCGCCAAGCAGGCCGCCGCCACGCTCGGCCTCTGCCCCAAGACCGTCGACAACCACACCCAGCGACTCATGAAAAAGCTCGACCTCCACACCCGGGCCGACGTCGTGCTCTTCGCCGTCCGTGAGGGCTACGTGAAACCCTGACCGCGTGGGCCGCGCGAGGGACCGCTCGCACCGCTTTCACGAAATTTCACGGTTTGCCAGGAATACTCCTTGCGAGAACATCCGGTGGATGCCACTTTTTCCGGTCCATCACGCCCGCGGTCAGAAGCCGTGCGGCGGATGGCACATGGAGAAAGACGCGATGAAATTCGGTGCCGCCGCGGCGCGCCTGGCTCTTGGAGCCGGCGCAGTTGTCTGTCTCATTTCAACCACGTACGCGCAGATCGCCGGGCCTCAGTGGGTCGCCCTCGACACGCTCCCCGCTGGCACGCCCCCCTCGGTCGTGGTTGACCGCGGCCTGTCGAGCGAAGATCAGTCCGTGCTCAACATCACAATCCACGGCTTCTACGTCACCCCCGTCAACCTCCCGGGCCTCGGCAACTTCAGCCGCATCTCCCTCGACATCAACGGCATCAGCAGCAGCACCATGGAGCCGGGCAAGCCCGAGATCCCCGTCTTCCCTCTGCTGCTCGCAATCCCCACGAACGCCCCGCAGCTCTCGACCCCACAGGTCACCGTCTTGCAGACCTCCTCCTTCCCCAACGTCACCATCTACCCGGCTCAGGCCGACTACATCGAAGAGGAAGGCGTCCCGCCGACACCGCCCACTCCCGTCCAGGACGCCGCCTTCTACAACCAGAACACCACCTACCCCGCCGCCGCGGGTCAGCTCATCGGCGGTCCGGACGACCTCCTGGGAGTCCGCGCTCAGCAGGCCCAGGTCAACCCCTTCCGATACAACCCCGCCACGCGCACCCTCACGGTCAATCGCTCCATCCGCGTCTTCGTGGGACACAACGGCGCCCCCCTGCCGGCCACCGAAGTCACCCGCCGCACCAACGTCGGACTCGCGTCCATCTTCGACAACTACACCGTCGTCCTCAACACCTACGTCTTCCCCAACCTCACCGCCTACGAGGGCGAGTACCTGATCATCGCCCCGGCCGACTGGGTCGACACGCTCAACCCCTTCATCACCCAGAAGCGCAACCGCGGCTACCGCGTCACCGTCCGCACCTCAGAGAGCATCGGCACCACCCCCGCCCAGTTCCTCGCCTACATCGACCAGTGGCAAAACTCGCGCCCCGCCGGGTCCGACGACTACGTCCTCCTCGTGGGCGACACCGACCGGATCCCCCTGGGCTACAGCCCGCGCCACGCCGCGAACGTCTCCGACTACGCCTACTCCTGCAACGGCGTCACCACCACCAGCAGCCCCGACCGCTACCTCGGCCGCATCTCCGTCGCCAACGAGACCGAACTCTCCACCATCCTCACCCGCTCCATCAACTACCAGAACAACCCCGCCAATACCACGCGCTACGACAACATCCTCCTCGCGGGACACAACCAGGTCTCCAACGGCTACGTCGACTGCATCAACCAGATCGCCGCCGCCGTCTACCCCGGCAACAGCCCCGACTTCACCCTCCGCCGCGGCACCCAGTCCAATGGCACCGTCGCCAACGTCAAGAGCGACATCGCCGCCGGACAGGGAATCGTCCTCTACCGCGGGCACGGCGGCGGGACCAACTGGTCCGATTGGGATTTCAACCACGACTCCCTCACCAAGACCGACGTCAACAGCATGGCCATGAACATCTTCGTCAGGCCCATCATCTTCTCCGTCGCCTGCACCAACAGCCAGATCGACCGCGCGGGCGAGACCTCCATCTCCGAAGCCTGGCACCGGCGCTCCGCCGGCGCCGTCGCCCACGTCGGCGGCACCCGCGCCACCTGGACCGTCGCCAACCACACCTACGCCAAGGCGAACATCTCCTGGATCAATACCTTCAGCTTCACCCCCACCATGGGAATGACCGTCAACCTCGCCGGCGCAACCATGGCCTTCAACAACGGCGACTGCGGATGGGACAACCGCTTCCTCTACCTCCTCCAGGGCGACCCCGAGCTCATGCCCTGGCGCGAAAATCCCAGCACCACCACGTTCGGCTTCGCACTCCGCGGCGGACCCGCCTACCTCGCCCCGGGCGCACGCTCGCTCCAGCTCACCTTCACCAACTCCGGCGGCGATCCCATCGCCAACGCCATCGTCTCCGCCTACAAGGAGAACGACGTCCAGGTCAACGGCTACACCGACGCCACCGGCAATATCACCCTCGACCTCGACATCGACACCTGCGGCCAGCTCCGCGTCACCGCCTACACCGACACCACCCCCAACCGGCCCGCCGAGATCGTCCTCCCCATCGCCATCCGAGGCGACGCCAACCGTGACGGCGTCGTCGACTTCACCGACGTCGTCACCGTCCTCCAGAACTGGGGCGCCAGCTACGAAGACGTCCTGGGCCAGGGCGACGCGGACTTCAGCCTCATCGTCAACTTCAGCGACGTGATCGACGTGCTCCGCGCCTTCGGCAACTCCTGCCAGTAAGCCGCGCCGCAACCGCACCAACGCCGCCTTCTACATCCCACCCGCAGTTCCAAGCCGAGGGCCGACCCTCGGCTTTTTTCGTGCGCCGCACGCGTCCCCGACCCCCGCCGCCCCCGCTATACTCACCCCCTGTCCGGCGATGTAGCTCAGCTGGTTAGAGCGGAGGATTCATAACCCTCAGGTCGGCGGTTCGAGTCCGCCCGTCGCCATTCGCACGACCGACGCCCCCAAGGGCTCCGCGCGACGATCGCCCAGCTTCGCAATCTCCCCCCGCTTACGCCGGACAGCGCTCGTCGTCAACAGACGACCGCCCGCCGCACGCAGGCCTCACGAAAGCTTCACACCACCCTCAAGGGTCCTTGAACAAGGGCCTCTAGCTTTCGTCTTCCCGGTCGCCTCGCACGGGCGACCCCCACATCCACGTCACACCTTCCGTCCGCCCCAGGCGCAAGTGCGTCTTCGGCGCGGTCGGGTCGCCTCTCCTCAGAAGGGAAGATCGATGAAGACTTCTATCGTTGTCGCCGCTTCGTTCGTCGCCGCCCTCGCCGCCGCCGCCAACGCCGCCCTGGTCGTCACAGAGCTCCAGGCCCAGACCACCGCCGGCACCGCCAGCACCATCAACGGCGACTGGTGGGAGCTCACCAACACCGGCGCCGCCTCCATCAACCTCGCCGGCTACCAGTGGGCCGACACCGAGGACGCGCTGGGCGGCCCCACCCCCCAGCCCAACTTCTTCCCCGCCATCACCATCGCCGCGGGAGAGTCCATCATCATCCTCGAAGAGGCCGCCGCCAACGAGGCCGCCTTCCGCACCAACTGGAACCTCTCCAGCTCAGTCCAGATCCTGGGCACCGACGAGATGCTCCCCTCCCCCGGCGTCACCGACACCTTCAGCGGGCTCTCCAGCAACGGCGACGGCGTCTTCTTCTACAGCCCCGCCGGAGACCTGCTCAGCTCCTACACCTACGGCGCCATCACCCGCGGCACCACCTTCGAGGCCGACCGCTCGGGCAACAACCTGGGCCTCAGCGTCATCGGCGAGAACGGCGCCTACCGCGCCGCTAACAACGACATCGGCTCGCCCGCCACCTCCGTCCCCGCCCCGGGCGCCGTCGCTCTCTCCGCCGTCGCCCTCGCCGGCCTGCGCCGCCGCCGCTCCGCCTGAGGACGCGCGGACGTCGATCGCTTCACACACCACACGCAAGCATGTACCCCACCGCGCGCCGCAGCGCGCGCGGCCACCCTCCACAACACTCACACAGGAACACTGATCCAATGAAGACCGCCGCTTCACTCATCGCTCTTCTCGCCGCCTCGGCCCCCGCCCTCGCCGGCGTCTCCTCCATCAACCTCTCGCAGTACCAGCTCGTCTCCACCTACAACCTCTCCGCCGCCCCCTTCTTCCCCGCTTCCTCTGAGGCCTCCGCCATCACCTACAACTGGGACACCGGCACCCTCTTCATCCTGGGCGACGAAGGCGACGCCATCCTCGAGATCAACACCGACGGTTCCTTCGTCAGCACCATGAACCTCACGGGCTTCGCCGACACCGAAGGTCTCACCTACATCGGCAACGGCCAGTTCGCCATCGGCGAAGAGCGCCTCCAGGACGTCTACCGCTTCACCTACACCGCCGGCGCCAGCGTCGACCGCGCCGCACTCGCCTTCACCTCCGTGGGACCCACCGTCGGCAACATCGGCATCGAGGGCTTCTCGTACGACCCCTCCACCGGCCGCTTCCTCATGGTCAAGGAAAAGACCCCGCTCGCCGTCTACGACGTCGCCCTCCCCTTCGCCGGCGGCACCGACCTCAACCCCTCCAACCTCTTCGACCCCACGCTCCTGGGCCTCGCCGACCTTTCGGACATCCAGGTCCTCTCCACCGTCCCCTCGCTCGCCGGCACCGCCGCCGCGTCCAACCTCCTCATCTACAGCCAGGAGTCCGCGCGCCTCCTCGAGGTCACCCGCACGGGCCAGGTCCTCAGCTCCTTCGACTTCTCCGGCATCGCCTCCAACGCTGAAGGCGTCACCGTCGGCCCCGACGGCACCATCTACATCGCCGGCGAAGACCCCGCCGTCTACGTCCTCCAGATCCCCGCCCCCGGCGCCGCCGGCCTCGCCGCCCTCGCCATGGGCCTCGCCGCCCGCCGCCGCCGCTGAAGCCCGGGCTCCACGCGAGCACGGACAGCACCGACAGAAACAAAGCCAAGGGCCCGCGCCCTTGGCTTTTTCTATTCGCTCACGTCCCCGTTCCCCGCGCCGCCCCCCGCGACGCCGCTCTCACCCGAACGCCACGTCGCGCCCCTTGTTGATCTCCTTCAGCATGGGCATCAGCGGCTCGTAATACTCCAGCATCGCTCGCGCCGACAGATCCTCGCCCGTGAAATCGCGCAGCACCTCGCGCCAGTCGCGCGTCGCCCCCAGCGAGAGCAGCGCCAGCAGATACTCGCCCACGTCCTTCCGCCCGTAGTAGTTGCAGTTGTGCGGGTCCTGCTTCAGGATGTTCTTCGCGATGTACCCGTGCAGCTGATACACCATCAGCGAGCACACCGCGTAGTCGTAGTACCCCGCCGGGTCGTCGTTAATGTGCGTCTTCGTCGCCGGGTCGCAGTGCTCTTCGCCCCGCGGCGTGGGCGGGTCGATCCCCTGCGTCTGCGCCACCAGCTCCCACCACCGCGCGTTCATCCGGTCCGCCGGCAGATCCTTCTCGTAGAAGTCGTGCTCCCAGCCAGTCATCACGCCCCACGACCAGGGCTGGAACACGATGTTGCTCCCCTCCATCGCCTGCGCCAGCAGCCACTGCGGCGCGTTCCGCTCCGCCGCCGCCGCCCCCGCCGCGTCCAGCACCCCGATCTCCGCGAGGTAGGGCCTCTGGCTGCACGCCAGCGCGATCAGCTCGCCCACCGCCTCGTGGAACGCCCGGTTCGCCCCCTCGCGCAGCAGCAGCGGCGCCCCCGCGTCCGTGTACGCCAGGTAGTAATAGATGTGGCCCAGCTCGTGGTGCGTCGTCGTGAACCAGTCGTAGTTCGCCTTCACGCTCATCAGCGAACGCACGTCGTGATCAAGGTCCAGGTGCCATGCGCTCGCGTGCGTGTTCTTCTTCCGCGGCGAGTCCGCCGGCAGGTCCCACAGGTCGCTCTTCTCCCAGAAGCTCGCCGGCAGCGCCGGGAACCCCATCGACACATAGAACCGCTCCGCCTGCTCCACCATCCACCGCGCCTCCCGGCTCGTGAACAGCGGGTCCAGGTTCGCCGCCTCGATCAGTCCGCCCCACTGCTGCCCCCAGCGATTGGGAACCCAGTGCGCCGGGATCCGTCGCGGCGCCGCCTGGCCGTACCGCTCCGCCAGCGCATGCTTCGTGAAGCAGTGGATCTGCTCGAAAAGCGGCCGCGTCTGCTCCATCGCCGTCTTCGCCAGCGACAGCATCTCCGCCGGCGTCATCCCGTACTCACCCACCATCAGACCGAAGTACGAGCTGAACCCCAGCTCACGCGCGCAACGGTTCCGCAGATCGCGCAGCGTGACGAGCCCGGGCTTTAGAGCCCCCCCGATCTCCTTCGAAGCCTCCCACGCCGCCCGCCGCTCCTCGACATCGCGCGACGACGTAAGAATGTCATCCAGCCCGTTCGCCGTGATCGGCTCCGCGCTCGACCCCGGACGCGTCAGCGAGAACCGGTACCCGTCCTGCGCCGCGCTCTGCTGCGCCTCGGCCTCGGTCCGCGCCCGCACCAGCTCGGGCAGCGTCCCCGGATACTGCGCCGCCTTGAAGAACGCCGAACCCACCTGCCGGTTCGTCAGCGGGTCCAGCCGCCACGCGCCGCCCCGCAGCTCCTGAATCACCTCCAGCCGGCTCTTCTCGCCCACGAACTCGTTCAGCGCCCCCGCCGCCGCGATCGACGCCCGCGTGTTCGCGTCCGAAACGTCCGTGCTCGCCGCCCACTGCGCTTGCGACGCCGCGTAATACAGCAGCTGATACCGCGCGTTGTAGTCCGCCAGAAACGCCCGCGCCCTCTCAGCCAGCCCGCCGCCCCCGCCCCCCGCACCGCCCCCGCCGGCGCCCGCCGCACCGGCCCCCGCCGCCAGCGCCGCCGGACCGCCCGCCGCCGCGCCGATCGCCACCGCCGTCGCCGACTTGATCGCGTCCCGACGGGACATTCCATCCTGCTTCATCGTGGGGCTCCTCAGGCGTTGGCTGCACCGCCGCCCGCCGCCGCGCGGGCCGCGCCCCACCGGTCCGCATCACTCTACGCCGCGTCACCCCGCGTCACGTCGCCGTGTCGCTCAGGCTCTTGGCGTCCGCGTACGACATCGAATCCGACAGGATCGCCCGCGAGTCGCCCTTGGGGTCGCTCCCCGCCGCAGCATCCCGCTTCTCGCGCCGCGGCCTGCCCACGTTCCGCAGCACCAGCGTCCGCAGCTCCGTGAACTCCTGCACCGCGTACCGCACGCCCTCGCGCCCCAGACCCGACTCCTTCACACCCCCGTAGGGCATCGCGTCCATCCGCGACGACGGCACGTCGTTCACGATCACGCCCCCCACGTTCAGCACGTTCCACGCCCGCAGCGCGTGCGTAAGGCTCGCCGTGAACACCCCCGTCTGCAGCCCGTACTTCCCCGCGTTGATCGACGCCAGCGCCTCGTCGAACGAATCAAACGGCTGGATCACCGCCACGGGCCCGAACACCTCGTCGCACACCAGCTTGCTCTGCGCCGGCGCGTTCTCAACAAGCGTGGGCTCCATGAACGCCCCCACCCGCTGACCGCCCGTCCGGATCAGCGCCCCCGCTTTCACCGCCTCGTCGATCCATCTCTCGACCCGCTCGGCCGCTTCCACGCTGATCATGGGCCCGATCGCCGTCGACTCATCCAGTGGATCACCCGCCCGGATCTGCTTCGCTCGCGACACGATCGCCTCCAGCACCGCGTCGTAGATCGTCCGCTGCACAAGGATCCGCTGCACGCTGATGCACGACTGCCCCGCCAGCGCGAAGCACCCGTAGCACACGCGGTCCGCGATCCGCTCGAGGTCCGTCCGGCTGATCGGCGCGTCGATGATGCACGCCGCGTTCCCCCCCAGCTCCAGCAGAACCTTCTTGTTCCCCGCCCGCGAACGCAGCTCCCACCCCACCCGCGAAGACCCCGTGAACGACAGCACCCGGATCCGCTCGTCCGTCACGAACATGTCCCGCGCCGTCTCGTCCGTCACCGGAAGCACGCTGAACGACCCCGCCGGCAGGTCCGTCTCCGCCAGCATCTCCGCCAGCACCAGTGCGCTCAGCGGCGTCCGCGGGTCGGGCTTCAGCACGAACGGGCACCCCGCCGCCAGCGCCGGCCCGATCTTGTGCGCCGCAAGGTTCAGCGGAAAGTTGAAGGGCGTGATGAACGAACACACCCCCGCCGGCACCCGCTTGACGATCGCCTCGGTGTTCTCCCCCCGCGCCGAGCTGTCCAGCGGCAGGTACTCGCCCGTCAGCCGCGTCGCCTCTTCGCCCGATAACCGCAGCGTGTCGATCGCCCGCGCAACCTCGTTCCGCGCGTCACCGATCGGCTTGCCCACCTCCCCGCACACGATCCGCGCCACCTCTTCCGCCCGCTCCCGCAGTCGCCGCGCAACGTGGAACAGCGCCTCCGACCGCCGGTAGGCCGGCAGCGTCCGCAGCGCGTCCACCGCCCCCACCGCCGCCGTCAGCGCCCGGTCCACCGCCTCCGCCGTCGGCACGCACACCGTCGCCAGCTCCGCGCCCTTGTGCTTGTTCAGCACCGCCAGCAGGCCCGGGGCCGTCTGCGCCCGCCCGGCTACGAAAAATGGTTTCGGGGTCCCCGCCATCGACTTCTCGCATCCCCCGTCAGAACCGCAGGATACCGACCCCGCCGACCCTCCCGCCAACTTGACCTCTTTTGCCTCATTTCGGTGTTCCGGACCATCGGACTCGCCGATGCTCAGCCATGAAACGCCCAGCCGCCGACGTCCGAAGTTCGGACCCGGTTGTCCATCAGGGGCGTATGGATCGTGGGCTCTGTTCGGCGTCAGCCGCCGTGCCCCGCACCCGCGTCCGTGAAGCGCGGAAGGAGGTTTGCCGGCGTCCGTCGACCATCGCTCCAACGCCGCCCCGCTTCGCTCAAACCGCCCCGGTTCAGAACGAACGACGGCCTAGTGCGTGCAAACCTGGAGAACGCTGGCTGAATGGGCCATTTCTGGGAATCCAATGAGTCGTGCGTTTCTTCTTGCCCCCCGTCAACTCATCGAGTATCTCTTCAAGAACGAGTCCAGTCTTCCAGTGCGCCCTTCCCGCGGCGGATGCGGTTCATCTCGCCCGTGAGGCACACTGAGGAGAAGAGGAGGTGTTGCGTGGATTACCGGTGTCAAGTCCGAACGTTGCTTCGGACGGTCGGCTGCGTCGCGGGCCTGTGTGTTGGCCTCTCGACCGCCGCTGCTGAGAATGTCAAGGAAGCTCCCCTCGCCAAGCGCCAGGTGAGCAACGTCTCCCCGTTCTGGGAGAACGAGATCGCCAAGAACCCGCTCGACGTCTTCGTCGTCCCGGGCGGCGACCCCGAGAACGTCCCCCAGGGCGGCGCTCGCGTCAGCCCCTGCACACTGGGCGACGCCAACAGCTACGACCGTCCCCCCGGAAACGACCCCTACGCGTCGGCCATCCTCGGTGACTTCAACCTCGACCGCCTCTTCACCGCCGACGACTTCACCCCGACGCAGAACGGCCGCGTCAACTCCGTCGAGATCCGCGGCTACTTCAACTCCGACGCCTGCACCAGCGACGCCAATCCGTCGCCCCACAACTGGACCGTCGCCTTCTACAACTACGACACCGTCACCGGCCTCCCGGGCACCCTCATCGCCACCTTCCGCACCGAAGACGGCACCATGACCGCCGCCCAGGGAACCACCGGCCTCCCCGTCGGCATCTTCATCAACCTCGACGAGCTCTGCATCAAGTTCAACCTCAGCCAGTCGCACACCGCCGTCAACGTCGTTGCCGGCACCTGCTACTTCGCCGAGTTCTACTTCACCACCCCCCTCAACTGCTTCTTCACCCTGGGATACTCCTACGAGTCGACCCTCGACAACGAGGCCTCGCAGCTCACCGAGGGCAACCGCTCCTCGCTGCGCCGCAACAACCGCATCGACCCCGCCTACGACAACACCCACTTCCTCAACCTCGACGTCATGATGGGCATCGGCTTCACCAACGCCGCCGTCCAGCTGGCCCCCTCCAACGACATCGGCTCCTGCGTCGATCGTCCCCCCCCGGCCAACGACAACATCTCGGGCGCCGAGCCCCTCGCCTGCAACGCGCAGGAACCCCCCTTCGATAACACCTACGCCATCCACCAGCGCTCGCTGGACCCCGTCCCCTGCCGCAAGTCGAGCCTCGAGCCCGACCGCACCAGCGGCGACGTCTGGTTCCGCCTCAACCCCAACCCCAACACCTCCGCCAAGATCCAGCTCTGCAACACGGATCTCGAGGGCGGCCTCTCCGGCGGCGACTCGTTCCTGCAGGTCTACCGCCTGACCGTCCCCGCCAACGGCGTCAACATCAACAACCTCACCCAGATCGGCTGCTCCGACGACGCCTGCGTCGCCGGATTCTCCGAGGTCAACCTCACCAGCCTCAACACGCTGCCCAACGGCGGCCAGAACCAGAACCTCTACATCCGCGTCAGCTCCTTCGACGCCGTCGACCAGGGCATCTACACCATCAACGTCGACTGCCCCATCCCGATCCCCGCCAACGACACCTGCGTCGGCGCCATCGATGTGCCCGCGGACCCCGCCGGCACCGGCTTCGCCTCTGAGCTCGGCGCCCTCCGCGCCGGCCAGACCCGCACCGCCAACATCGAAGGCAACGTCACCGGATGCCCCGACGCCGGCGTCTTCTATGACTCGGCCGCCAACGCCTCCCGCTCCGTGTGGTACCGCCTCACGGGCCGCGGCAACCGCGTCCTCATCTCCACCGACAACCAGATCGCCGGAACCGCCTTCGACACCGAGCTCGCCGTCTACTGCGGCTCGTGCGACGCCTCCGGCGCCGGCATCTCCTGCATCGCCGCTCAGGACGACAAGAGCCTCACCATCGCTCAGTCCGAGCTCCAGTTCTGCGCTCGGCAGGGCGTGACCTACTACATCCAGGTCGACGGCTTCGGCACCGCCACCGGCGACTTCGCCCTCCTCCTCCGCGAGGTCCGCGCTACCAACAACCAGCCCATCCCCTGCTGCGAGAACCAGCCCTGCGGCGAGCCCTGCGACTTCGAGATCCCCGCCGGCGCCAACGTCGAGCGCGGCGAGAACACCAACGGCCCCGGCACCACCGTGACCGAGCCCTGCTTGGTCGTCGCTCCTCCCGCCAACAGCGGCCTCTTCAACAACGGTTGCAATCTCAACCCGCCCGCGGGTGAGGACCGCCGCTACGGCACCATCAACCTCGACGAAGTCATCACCGGCACCGTCTGGTCGCAGACCCAGGCCCGCGACTTCGACTGGCACCTCTTCGAGGCCCTCCCGGGCGCTCGCTCGATCGTCCAGTGGGAGTTCCAGGGCGAAGGCCCCTTCCAGCTCAACTTCTTCAACTTCGCCGGCCTCTTCGACTTCTCTGACTGCACCCCGGCCTTCCGTCTGACCATCCACGCCAACGCCATCGCCTTCTGCGGGCAGACCTTCACCCGCGTCCACTACTTCGAGTCCGCCGGCACCGGCCAGACCGGCACCGCCCCCGGCAACACCGTGGGCCTCCAGACCTTCAGCACCGCCTCGGGCGGCGAAGGCTACCCCTGCGGAACCAAGAGCCGTTACTGGCTCCGCCTCCGCCAGGCCACCGATTTCGCCCTCTGCCCCGCGGTCCCCTTCCGCTCGGGCACCGCTTTCGAGAGCACCCAGCTCGGCGCAACCGCTCTGCCCACCTTCGACGGCACCGGCGGCGACGACGGGTTCACCGAGGGCGAGGACTGCATCGATAACGACATCGTCAACAACGCCCGCAAGGGTGGCTGCTTCGCTACCACCATCACCAACGGCGAGTTCCTCCGCATGCCGGCCAACCAGTGGGTCGCCGGCAAGATCGACCAGACCGTCAGCGACGCCGGCGGCAGCGTCGACTTCGACTACTACAAGATCCAGATCGATGGCAGCGACGTCGTCGCCCGCCTGAAGATCGAGTCGGGCGGCGCCTTCGCCGCTCAGATCACCAACGAGGACTGCACCCAGGACGGCATCACCCTCGCCACCGCCGCCACCCGCGGCAATTGCGTCGAGGACACCGCCACCGCTGACGACATCGTCGTCCTCACCGGCGGCGGAAACCGTTACATCGTCGTCGTCTTCGCCACCGACGCCTTCGGCGGTGGTCAGATCTTCGGCCAGGTCCGCTGCGCGGCCTCCGACGACGGCCTCTCCCGCTACAACGTCATCCTCGAGACCACCCCGGTTCCCGACTGCTCGGCGAACCCCATCCCCGCTCCCACCGAGACCGAGACCTGCGTCCTCTCGTCCCGCGAAGCCACCAACGAGTGCCTCGCCAGCGAGAACGACGGCTGCCTCGGTGATCCCTTCACCACCGGCGCCATCGCCGACAACGTGCCCCAGTCCGGCACCCTCTTCACCATCTACGACCCCGCTCCTCTCTACGACGTCTTCACCATCGACCAGGACTACTGGACCTTCACCATCAACGCCCCCGCTCGCCTGAACTACCGCGGCCGGGCCGACGGCCCCGTCCGTCTCCAGGTCGCCGAGACCGGCGTCGCGGGCGCCAACTGCTACGACGACGAGTTCCCCCTCAACGTCCTCGGCGCCGTCGATGCGGGCAACTGCACCAACGGCAGCGACGGCGTCCTCTACCTCAACGCCGGCACCTACTCCATCATCGTCTCCCCCGGCAGCCGCGAGAACGGCCTCTCCACCTCCAGCTATGACTGCAACAACCAGCTCGCCTACCAGATCTCCATCAACCTCACCCCGCTGGGCTCCTGCTGCGTCGGCACCGACTGCGTGACCGCTACTCAGGCCGACTGCACCACCCTCGGCGGCTCCGGCTGGGTCGCCGGCACCCTCTGCGGCGATACCTACTCCAACACCGCCTTCGCCAACCACGCCTTCACCTCCATCGCTAACACCCCCAACGCCACCCAGCTCACTGGTTTCGAGGACGACAGCGTCGTCGCCACCAACATGGGCGCCAACTTCAAGCTCTTCGGCCGCAGCTACACCCCGGCGCAGATCGCCGTCGCCTCCAACGGCTACGTCGTCTTCGGCGCGGATCTCACCGATCCCCTCACCGGCGCCGGCGCTCCCGAAGCCTTCCCCTACAAGGGCAACCCCAACGCCATCGTCGCCCCCTTCTTCCACGACTGGAACCCCCAGGCTCCGGGCGCCGAGATCTGGATCCGCAACTCGCCCGACGTGCAGGTCTCTGAGACCATCATCGAGTGGCGCAACATGGCCCGCCAGGAAGACTTCGCCGGTCGCGCGAACTTCCAGGTCGTCCTCAAGCGTCCCTCCAACTCCATCGAGTTCCGCTACGGCTCCTTCAGCACTCTCATGAACCTCGCCGACATCTCCACCCTCGACGGCGATCAGGCCGAAGCCTTCGTCGGCGTTGAGGACGAGACCGGCCTCAACGGCCGCAACATCGCCATCGACGCGTCCTTCCTCACCGGCAACAAGAGCGTCAGCCTCGCCCTCGCGGGCACCCCCAACTGCGCTCCTGTCTGCTGCCAGGGCAACGCCTCGAAGACGACCAACGGCACCCCCGCTGCTGACGTGGACTTCGCTGACATCAGCGCCGTCCTCGCCAACTTCAACCAGCCCGCCAACCCCAACGGAACCTCCGTTGGCGACGCCAACTGCGACGGCCAGGTCAACTTCGCCGACGTCAGCAACGTCCTGGGCAACTTCCTCGACAACTGCGACTAAGCCTTCAGCGGGCCTCGTCCCACTGAAGATCGTCTAGCACTCTCGCGCCGCGGAGCAACCCTCCGCGGCGCTTTCTTTTTTGCACCGCACAGCCCGGCCTCCGCCCCCACGCACGCCGCACCGCCCCCACCGCTTCCACCCCTCCACGCCTTGGACGGCCACCGTCCTTCGGCTATACTTCTCCGCTCAAAGGGCGATTGGCGCAGTTGGCTAGCGCGCATCGTTGACATCGATGAGGTCAGTGGTTCGAGCCCACTATCGCCCATTCCTGCTCGCACGCGTTCGCGCCCCCCGCGAACTCCCCATCGGGCAGCGCGGCTCCACGCCCGCCGAGGCGCGGACAACCCGCCAGGCCGCTGTAGCTCAATGGCAGAGCACGTGATTTGTAATCTCGAGGTTGCGGGTTCAAGTCCCGCCGGCGGCTTTCGCTCCTACCGCCTACCCCCCTCCATCCACCGTCTCTGACTCGCCGCGCCCGCGCCCTCCGCGCCCCGCAGGCCCCCCGCCCGCACAATCCCCGCTATACTCCTCCCCCCGCGGATGCACCACACATGCATCCGCCGCCACGGGCGTGTACCGAAGTGGCCAAACGGGTCAGACTGTAAATCTGATGGCTAACGCCTTCGGAGGTTCGAATCCTCCCGCGCCCATTCCCTGCCCTCATTCCCCGCCCCTGATTCCCCGCCCCTCCGCTCCCAAGTTCCTCGCATCAGCTCGCCCCGGGCTCAGCGCCCCTCCGCCGCACGACCCCCGCGGCTCGCGCTCTTCCACGATTCCAGCTCCGCCGCCTCCCCCTCCCCTCCCCCGCACGCCCCACGTGAAGCTGGCATAATGCCCCCTCGGACGTGGAGGCCCTCACATGAACATCGCTCGCGCCGCTCGCGCAACCCTCGGCTTGCTCGCCGTCTCTCTCGTCGGCTGCGCCTCCTCCCGCAACACGCGCGACCCGCACGCCGCGACCGCCCCCGCCCCCGCTCACGCAAGCGACTCTCCCCCAGCTCAGGCGCAGGCTCCGGCGCCCCCCGCAGTCCGCGAGCCGGAGCCCGAAGCCGTCGGCAACGGCGCCCACTGGATCACGCCTCCCGACCGCATGCCCGTCGTCGACATCCGCGCCACCGACCCCGCCGCACCCTGGTCGATCGTCGGCCTGCCCCCACGCGCCGCCGGCGCACCCGCCATCGTCCCCATCATCGAAGGCCCCGGAGTCCTCCACGCCGTCATCGTCAACAATGGCTGGGTCACCCTCCGCGACTCCGACAAAGTCATGGCGACCCTCTGGGCCTACACCGACCTCTACACCTCCAGCTCGGGCCGACTCCGCCCCAAGCGCACCCCCACCGTCTACATCCTCGACGCGCGTTACACCGCCGGCGTCACCCTCGACGCCACCTACAACACCGAGGGCGTCACGCTCCTCTACAGGTCCGACACCCCCGCCTCTCCCTGAACCCCGCGCACAACCCCTCCGCGCGCCACGCCCCGCGCGACAACTCTCCCGCGCGCACCACAAAGCCCCCACGCGCCCCGACGCGCCGCCCCGCGCCTCAACGCTCCGCCGCGCCCTCTTCAAGGTCGACCGCCGGCCCGGAACCGCGCTCCGACTCCGGAACGCCGGACGTCGGCACCCAGCTCACCTTCACAAACCCCGCGTCCTTGCACGCCTGCGCCGCCGCCGCCGCCGCCGCGATCGGAACATCGTCCGACACACGCAGCACCGCCCCCGCGCCCGTCGGCAGCTCGCGCAGCACCGCCGACAGCTCATCACGCGTCGTCAGCCGACGCGCTCCCACCCGGAACTGCGGCCGCCCCGCCTCCATCTCCACAAAGATGAACTGCACGTCCAGGTCCGCCGCCGAGGGCGCCGCGCGACGCTCCGTCCGGATCGCCGTGTCAAGCTCCGCCTCTTCCGCGTCGATCGTCCCCGCGAAGATGAAGTACACCAGAATGAACAGGATCACGTCGATCAGCGCGATCAACGGCAGCCGGATGTGACTCGGGTCCAGCCGCGAAGACGAGCCGAAGCGACGACTGAAGTTCAACGCCCGTCCCCCCCGGTCGCTCCACCCGCCGGCGCCGAACCCTCGGGAACCGTCCCCAGCTTCCACGACGCGATCCCCAGCTTCGAAAGCTCCAGCGCCAGCCGGTTCAGATGCTCCGCCCGCGCCGCCCGGTCGGCCCGAACCACCACGATCGGCGCCACCGTGCCGGACGCACGCCCCGCACCCAGAACCTCCGCCAACTCCTCGTACGACACCGCATCGCCCCGCACGTGCAGCGCCCCGTCCCGCGTCATGTCCAGGATCACCTCCGCCGGCCTCGTCTCGTCCAGCGCGCGGTCGCCACGCTCCCTGGGAAGTTCCAGCGAGAGCTGCTCGCTCCTCGAAAACTGCGAGCTCATCATGAAGAACACGATCAGCAGCAGCATCACGTCGATCATGGGCGTCAGATCGAACGACGCGTCGCCCTCGCCGAACCCGCCGCCGCTCATGCCCGCGCCGCCTGCGCCATCGGGCCCGCGCCCGCCGGAGCCCCCGTCCCGCCCGCCGCGCCGCTCACGCCAGGCCGCACCGCGCCCCGCGCCGCGCCCGGAGCCTCGCTGCCCGGCGCCGCCACCGTCGCCAGGTACAGCCGCGCGATGTCCTCCGCGTCCTGCGCCACCTGGCCACCCAGCGTGTCGATACGCCGCCTGAACAGCGCGAACGCGATCGTGCAAGGGATCGCCACGATCAGCCCCTCCGCAGTATTCACCAGCGCCATCGACATGAACCGCGCCAGCTCGCTCGACCGCGCCGCCCCCTGCAGAGCGCTGATCGCCCCGAACGCGCCGATCATGCCGATCACCGTCCCCAGCAGGCCAATCATCGGCCCGACCGCCGCGATGATCCCGATCCCGTCGTTCGAGCGGTGCAGGTTGTCCAGCTCATGCCGCCCCGTCTCTTCCATCCCCTGCCGAAGCTCGAACAGCCCCAGCGGCGAGTTCGACGCCCGCTGCAGGCCGTCGCCCACCACCGCCGTCAGCATGCACTCGTTCTCGCGCTTCCGGCAATACTCCAGCGCCCCCGCAACGTCCCCCGAACGCGCGAACTTCTCCAGTTGATCGAACACCCAGGGAGGCGCCACCCGCGACCCCCGCAGAATGATCAGGTTGCGAACGATCAGCGCCACCGCCACCATCGACAGGCCGATCAGCACATACGACAGCACCCCCCCGTCCTGGATGTAGTCGATGATCGTCTTCCCCTCGGTCGCCACCGCCCCGGCGGGCGCCTGCGCCACCAGCAGGGAATGAAAACCGACCGACGCCGGGCTGCTTGCCATCAATCGTTCCTCGTCGCTCGCGCCGCCCGGCCCATCCATACTCTGACACGCCGGCCGCGCAAGGTCCCCATCCTAGGCGATACCGCCCAACCCCCCGAGAGACGCACCACCGCCCGCGCCAACCCCTCCCCCCCCGCGCTCCCCCAGATCACCCCGCTCACCAACTCGCCCCATCGCAAACGAACCCTTCCGCCAAACGACCCCGCTTCCAGCGCTCCCGCGGCCGATCGCGATCCTCCCCACCTCAATCTGATATACTCTCCCCCCACGCGACCGGCCTCAGCGGATCCGCCGTCCCGCCACCTCCCGCGGCCAAACCGCCGCACCGTCAGAGGATTCCGGCCGGGCGCGAACCGGGCCCAAAGCCCCCGCACCGTTCGGTCAGGATTGCGCATGCTCGTCCCAAATTAGCGCATCCACCACAAATCCTTTACATTCAGGCTTTACTCTGCTTCACGGATCGTTGCCGACGCTCGGCGATGACTGTGGGGCTGTCTCCTTCTCCCGGAGAGTCAGATGCAGCAGAAGAGTCCGCGCCGTTCAGGCTTCACTCTCATCGAGCTTCTCGTCGTGGTCGCGATCATCGCGATCCTCATCGGCATTCTTCTCCCCGCCCTCGGCAAGGCGCGTGAGTCCGCCCGCATGACCCAGTGCCTCGCCAATCTCCGCACCGTCGGACAGGGCATGGTCACCTACACCGCAGAAAACGAGCTCTATCCGCCCGCCTACGTCTACGCCAACACCAAGACCGGAACCAACTGGAAGCTCGAAGACCAGGTCGAGAGCCACCCCAACGAGGAAAACGGCTACGTCCACTGGTCGTACGCCCTCTTCAAGGGCGACACCGGCCTCGCCGACGAAGCCTTCGAGTGCCCCACCGTGCTCAACGGCGGCGCGCCCCGCACCAACCCCGGCCCCCGCCCCGAAGACTGGGAGCCCGGCCAGGAAGACGCCACCGGAAACTCCACCCCCAACAACCTCCCCGAGGACCGCCAGGCCCGCCGCTGCGCCTTCACCGCCAACGGCGCCCTCATGCCCCGCAACAAGTTCGCCGTCGCCTCGGGACGCAAGACCCAGCTCGTCAACGCCGCCACCGTCGCCGGAGCCGCCACCACCATCCTCGCCACCGAGTTCGCCGAAGTGAACAACTGGCGCTCCGTGTTCGCAGGAAACGAGTTCGCCACCAGCACCTCGCTCTCCAAGTCGCACCGCCCCGTCGACCCCTTCGTCGGCGCCTCCTCCGGCCGCGACATCTACAACGAGCCCATCCGAACCCTCGCCCGCTCCTTCAAGTACCCCAACCTCAACCAGATCAAGAAGCGCGGCGACCTCGGTGACTCCGAAATCGTCAACGAATACACCCCGATGAACGCCATCGGACGCCATCACCCCGGAGAGTCCGCAAACTTCGTCTTCGCCGACGGTCACGGCGAACGACTCACCATCCAGGACACCATCACCAAGCGCCTCTGGGGTGACCGCATCTACAGCCTCACCGGAGGCAGCACACAGATCATGGACGAGCGCCTGCCCAACAACGGCAACTGATCGCTTCTCGTGGGAATCGCCGGCCAGGAAGGGCCGGACGTCGATCCGTAGGCGCGAGCACAACGCAGATTCCGCGGCTCAGAGAGGCCGCGTCAACCGGGTGCGCGATCACCGCGCGCACCAGACGCCCCGCCCCAGGGGGCCCGCACGCGGGCACACGCGAGGCTGAACCCTCGCCGCCCCCAGAGGAGAGCACCCGCGTCAGGCCGCGTGGCCTTGGCGCTGTCCGCAGTGGTTCGCGTTCTTCACCCGTACGCAGAAGGAGAGAGATCTCATGGATCGGAAGGCCCTTCTCAGCATGATCGCCCTCGGGCTCGTCGGCAGCGCTATCAGCGTCGCCGCCGCCGAGGATGCCGCCACCGTCGTCCCCGCCGTGGATCCCTCGATCTACGGCGCGGGCTCCGACCCCGCCCGTCCCTTCGTCATCAACGTCACCGGCGCCACCCTGATGGAGAACTTCATCAAGGCCCCCGCCTCCACCAACGACTTCCTCGACGTCGACGGCGACACCCGCATCGTCCCCGGCCAGATCGATAACCTCGCCGGCGTCCTCCCCGCCAACCCCTACGACGCCACCCTCTGGTGGGTCGTCCAGTACCGCGTCGTCGGCTCCGTCAACGGCTTCCAGGAACTCCTGGACTTCGGCCCCGGATGCGCCGTCGGCAACGACATCGGCGACCCCTCCGGCGCCACCACCGTCCAGAACTCCCCCCCCAACGGCCTCTCCTCCGACGTCATGCAGATCGGCTACGTGAACTCCCAGCAGTTCACCGTCAACGGCCAGCCCGGCGGCACCGCCTCCGCCCAGTTCAACGCCAACAACCCCGGCGGCATGCCCGTCCTCACCTACTGCGACGGCACCAACCCCGTCGGCAAGGCCACCTACTCCGCTACCCCCCGCACCACCGGTGACGCCGCCGGCGGCTTCCGCGCCGACGTCGCCCCCCTCGACGTCCCCTCCGCCTGGGCTCTCCAGGCCGCCGGCGCCACCGTCAACTTCGACGACGTCCCCCTCGAGGACGGCTACGGCACCAACCCCCGCCTCAACACCACCAAGTCCGGCGCTACCTTCATCGACCCCGCCGGAAACCCCTTCGGCTTCAAGCTCGCCTTCGCCCCTCCGGGCGTCAACTTCTTCAACCCCAGCGTCACCCCCAACAACCTCACCGTCTTCGACACCGACTTCGCCTACACCCCCGTCGCCGCCATCACCAACCTCGGCACCGGCTACCGCACCATCACCTACACCACCCAGCGCCACATGCTGACCACCGGCCGCACCGAGACCGGCGAGAACCTCGTCCAGGTCACCCGTGACACCGGCTCGGGCACCCACAACGCCTACGTCAACTCCTTCTGCGTCGACCCCTCCCACGGCGTCGGTGAGGCCATCGGCGGCCTCTCCACCGCCGCCAACGAGCAGCTCGCCGGTCCCCTCTTCATCCCCGGCAACAAGGGCGGCTCCTCGGGCGTTGAGGCCACCGCCCGCAACTCCCGACTCGCCATCACCTACTCCGGCGCCGAGCGCGGCGTCGCCTCCAGCTGGCTCACCGCCGGCCGCCTCGAAGTCATGGGCGTCATCAACGACCTCGAAGGTCGCACCACCGCCGCCCGACCCAGCATCGAGAACGTCCTGGGCTACGTCTCCATCGACACCGACCGCACCTCCCCCTACACCCACGTCCCCCTCGCCAACCGCTACGACGGCTACAACATCGGCGGCCCCGGCATCCTCGCCACCATCGGCGACCCCCGCTCCTCCCTCAACGATGACACCACCGGCGCCGACATCGTCGGCACCGACCCCGCCAACACCTACCCCGCCCTCCGCAACCCCCAGGCCGCCGCTTACATCAACAACATCACCCGCTCCACCGAAGCCTTCATCACCCTCGGCCCCGACCCCAACGCCTTCTCCCCCGGCGAGTTCCTCGCCCAGACCCTGATCATCAACGGCAGCCGCCGCTTCGTTCAGGATCGCACCAACCCCTGCAACATGGTCGCCGCCACCCCGATCGACGCTCTCGTCTCCGTCATCGGCGGCCTCAACACCCTCGCCAACCCCGCCTACGACACCTTCGGAACCGTCACCCTCAACGGCCGCACCTCGACCCGTCAGACCCTCACTGGCACCCAGCAGTACTCCGACACCAACGGCGCCGACCCCGCCGGCGTCGACGACTTCCGCGTCTTCTTCCGCCAGAGCGGCGCCACCATCGCCTACGACAACACCGCCATCGGCAACCGCAACCGCGTCGCCGGCGACTTCGACGGCAACGGCGTCCGCAACTGGAACGACGCTCTCGAGCTCGTCCGCGCCTACAACGACCGCATCAACCGCCCCGCCGATCGCGCCAGCTTCAACAACCCCTCGCCCACCAACTGGGTCGCCCCCGCCGGCTCCGGCTCCATCGCCGGCGCCCCGGGCTCCGACGCCATCATCGAGCTCCTCGGTGACTTCAACGCCGACGGCAACTTCGGCCGCATCTGGAACAACTCCGCGCTCGCTTTCGTGAACGACACCTCCGACGTCCGCTACTGGGCCGACGGCCTCGCCCTCGATCCCGCCACCGGCCGCCTCAACCGCATGGAAGGCTTCGCCCGCGTCGACACCGCCTGGAGCACCGTCACCGGCGGCGCCAGCAACAACTTCTTCGGCACCACCCTCGCCTCCGGCAAGACCTACGCCGCCGGCGACTCCGCCGGCGACGTCGCCGGCTCGGGCAACTTCACCATCAACTTCCAGCCCATCGGCCACGACGGCGTCGTCAACTCCACTGACATCGACTACGTCTACGCCCAGTTCCGCCGCAACCCCAACGTCACCGACGGCCAGCTCAACTGGTTCTGGGGCACCCTGAACCCCAACCTCGCCAACCTCGCCGAAGTCAACGCCGCCAAGCTCGAGGCTCTCACCGAGTCCCAGTTCGCCGTCAACTCCCGCAACGAGATCGTCGGCAACCTCTCCGCCGACATGGACGGCGACCTCGCCATCGACCAGAACGACATCGTCAAGCTCGTCAACGTCTACCTCGGCTCGCCCATGACCAACGTCGGCGGCGTCCTCTACCCCTGCGACGTCAACCTCGACCGCGTCATCGACACCAACGACCGCGCCATCATCGAGGCCGGCATCGCCAACCCCAACGCCTTCGGCCACGCTCAGGGCGACGTCAACGGCGACGGCGCCGTCACCCAGGCCGACCTCGACATCTGCTTCCCCGCCGCCCCCGTTTGCTGCGTCGGCAACGCCACCAAGACCACCAGCGGCAACGCCGCCGCCGACGTCGACTTCGCCGACATCAGCGCTACCCTCGCCAACTTCCTCCAGCCCGCCAACCCCAACGGCACCTCCGTCGGCGACTCCAACTGCGACGGCTTCATCAACTTCTCCGACATCAGCACCACCCTGGGCGCCTGGCTCGCCAACTGCGACTGAACACGCTCTCTGAGCGGGTCTGATCGCTGAGAAGAACCCCTCGGGCGTCGCGGCTCTCACCGCGGCGCCCGTTTCCTTTTTGCCCCGCCAGTAGCATCCCCCAGGTGCCCCTCGACCCGCTCGACATCCTCGCCCTGCTCGTCGTCGGCGCCTTCGCCGGACTCCTGGGCGGCATGCTCGGCATCGGCGGCTCCGTCATCCTCATCCCCGCCATGGGCGCCATCTTCCGCAGACAGCCCTGGGACGACCAGCACCTCTACCAGGCCGCCGCCATGGTCGTGAACGTCGTCGTCGCCTTCCCCGCCATGCTCCGCCACCATCGCCAGGGCGCCGTCCGCACCGACTACGTCCGCATCTTCCTCCCCACCACCATGGCCGCCGTCGTCGTGGGCGTGCTCATCTCCAACCGTGTCCCCGGTCAGACCCTCCGCACCCTCTTCGCGATCTTCCTCCTCTACGTCTGCGCCTCCACGCTCGTCCGCATCGCCCGCCGCTCCGCCGACCCGCCCGAAGACGCCGCCCGCGTCACACCCGCCCGCGTCTCGACCGTCGGCGTCGCCACCGGCCTCACCAGCGGCCTCCTCGGCATCGGCGGCGGACTCGTCTCCGTGCCACTCGCCTCCCTCCTCTGCAGGCTCCCGCTCCGCCAGGCCATCGCCGGCAGCGCCTCCGCCATGGTCTTCTCCGCCGCCCTCGGCGCCATCCTCAAGCTCGCAACCCTCGCTCCGCACGGCCAGTCCTGGACCCGCGCCCTCCTCATCGCTGCCGCCGTCGCTCCCACCGCGCTCCTCGGCGGCCACATCGGCGCAGGCCTCACCCACCGCGCCCCGGTCAACGCACTCCGCGCCGCCCTTGCCCTCACGCTCGCCGCCGTCGCCGGCCGCATGGCTGGCATCTACTGAGGCCCAAAAGCACCGCCGTTATCCGGACCCGGTGCTCTTCCGCCACATCCGGCCCTCGCCCCCGCGCTCGGGTGGCACATCCGCCCGTCGGGGTGTTGCGCGCCGCCCCTGCGTCCCGCCCCGCTCCGGGATTCCACCGTCCCCCGATGTCGCTTTTTTTCAACGTGCCGCTGAAGTGACCCCGTCGCACCGCCGAAACACGGTGTGAGGAGTGCGTCCAGTGACCCGTTCTCTTGATCATGGTTCGTTCGGCCCGTCGCGTCCGGCCATCGTCCGCACGGGCGACCGCGCCTCCGAAGCGTTGCGCCGCGCCGACGTCCTCGTCCACGAGTTGTCCGGGCTCATCGACGGCTCGCTCCGCATGCTCGAACTCGCCCGCCGCGACGCCTCGTCCGAAAACCCCCTCTCGCGCCGCTCCTCCATCGTCCGCAACCTCGACGCCGCCCTCGCCGCGATGACCCACATCGCCGAGATCGTCCGCGGCACGGGCCGCCCCGGCGCCGCGCGCCCGGGCCGATCGCTCGCCGCCGCCGTCGTCGCCGCCGCCGACGTACTCAGGCCCGCCGCACGCCAGGTCGGCGTGGGCATCGACGTCGACGTCGAACACGCCCTCGAAGGCGTCCCCCCCGACGACGTCTACGCCGTCGTCTCCAACGCCGTCCGCAACGCCATCGAGGCCATCGCCTCCGTCGGCGGCGGCGGATCCATCCACGTCACCGCTCGCATCGGCCGCGACGCCGCCGGCAAGTCACAGGTCCTCCTCGAAGTCATCGACGACGGCCCCGGACCTCCCCCGGGCGTCCCCACCGGCAGGCTCTTCGAGCCCGGATTCTCCACGAAGTCCGGCGGACCGGGCATAGGCCTCGCCCTCGCCCGAGAAGTCATGAAGGAACTCCAGGGAGACATCCAGCTCCGCCGCAGGTCCGCCGCCGCCTCAAGGCCCGGCGCCATCTTCACCGCCCGTTACCCGCTCCCAACGCCTCCGCAGGACGCAGTCACCGGGGAGAACACGCAGTGCTGAAACTCAGACCCACACAGACCCTCGTCGACAACGACACCGCCGCCTCGAGCGACAGCAAGCCACGCATCCTCGTCGTCGACGACGACCCCATCATCGCCGAATCCCTCGTCGAGTTCCTCACCGAAGAGGGCTACAGCGTCGCAAGCTGCGGCAGCGGCGCCGAGGCCCTCGCCGCCCTCGAGGAAGCCGAGAACCCCGCCCCCAAGTCCTCGCGCAAGCCCCGACCCTTCAACCTCGTCCTCACCGACGTCGCAATGCCCGCCATGACGGGCCTCGAGCTCCTGCGCCACGTCGCGGACCGCTTCCCGCACATCGTCGTCATCATGCTCACGGGCTACGGCACCATCGAGACCGCCGTCGAAGCCATCCGCGCCGGAGCCAGCGACTACCTCGCCAAGCCCGTCGTCGACTCAGAGCTCAGGCTCGCACTCGACAAGGCACTCCGGCAGCAGGCCCTCCTCGCCGAGAACAAGATCCTCCGCGACCGGCTCGACCAGCGCTTCGGCCTCGGATCCATCGTGGGATCCGACTACCGCATGCTCAAGGCCTACGAGCTCATCGAGGCCGTCGCACCCAGCAAGGCCACCGTCCTCATGACCGGAGAGAGCGGCACGGGCAAAAGCCTCGTCGCACGCGTCGTACACCAGCTCAGCCCACGCGCCGGCAAGCCCTTCGTCGAGATCCACTGCGGCAGCATCCCCGAGACACTCCTCGAAAGCGAGCTCTTCGGCCACGTCAAGGGAGCCTTCACAGGCGCCCACACCGACAAGCAGGGCAAGTTCCTCGCCGCCGACGGCGGAACCATCTTCATCGACGAGATCAACTCCGCCTCCCCCGCCATGCAGCTCAAGCTCCTCCGCGTACTCCAGGAACGACGCTTCGAACCCGTCGGCAGCACCGAGACCGCCGAGGTCGACGTCCGCGTCGTCCTCGCCAGCAACCAGTCGCTCGAAGCCATGGTCGCCGCCGGACAGTTCAGGCAGGACCTCTACTACCGCATCAACGTCGTCAAGATCGAGCTCCCCTCGCTCCGCGACCGAACCTCCGACATCCCCATCCTCGCCGAACGATTCATGCACGAGCTCGCCGCCGAGCACGGCAAGACCATGACCGGCATCGCACCCGACGCCATGGAAGCGCTCATCCGCTACCCCTTCCCCGGAAACGTCCGCGAGCTCCGCAACGTCATCGAGCGCGCCGTCGTCCTCGCACGCACCCCCACCATCCAGACCACCGACCTGCCCCCACACGTCCTCCTCGACGCCGCCTCCGACATGGGCCACGAGGTCCTCGCCATGCTCCAGCGCGGCCCGGGCAGCGACCCCGCACGCGAAGGCCCCTGGGTCCCCATGCCCCTCGAAAAAGCCCTCGAAGAGCCCGAGAAACGCATCCTCCTCAAGGCACTCCACGCCAACAACTGGAACCGCCAGGCAACCGCCGACCAGCTCCAGATCAACCGCACCACGCTCTACAAGAAGATCAAGGCCTACGGCCTCGATCGCATGGCCGGCTGAACCGCGCACCCTTCCCTCATCACTGCCGGGTGCCGCGGTCGAGCTTCGCTCGACCGTGCTCTCCTGTCTTTTCCAACCGCGTCCTCGCGGTCGGTGCCCGTCTCGGTCCTCCCCGTGCGCACACTCTGGTCCTCCGCCCCCTATCCACCAGAGAAAATTCTCCGACCACCGCAGAGCGGCAGTCACCCCGTCGGCTCGGTCTTCTGTCACCATTCACAAGACCACTTCGTCACGTCCGCTCCGCCCGCGCGCGCACGCCGCGGTCCGCCCGCCCATCAGTGACGGACTCAACCGCCGGGAGCGGCCGTCACAAGGGTCCGGCCGACTGCAGCGCGCCGGGCCCCGACTCTCTCGGCACGCGCGACCCGTGCAAGCGGAAGTCCCGCAAAGGTCGCACCGATCGCCCATGCATGGGTTTACCGCCTCACCGCCTCGCCACTGCCTACTGCCCACTCCCCACTCCCGTCTCACTCCCCACTCCCGTCCCAACTGCCTACTGCCCACTGCCTACTGCCTACTCTCCCCCCTCCCACCGCCTCACCTCGTGTACCCGCGCCCCCGCTTGCCCGCCAGCTTGCTGAGGCGGTTGTGCACGTACAGAAACTCCAGCACCAGTTCGCCCGCGCACGCCAGCGACTGCGCATCGTCCGCCGCCATCTCCAGCCGCTTGCACAGCACCTTCGCAGCCGGCAGCAGACCCTCAACGTGCTTCATGCTCTCGATCGCTCCCGCCGCGCTCGTCGCGTCGTCCAGTTGCAGCTTCAGCCCGCGTGAGAACGGCTCGGCCACGCTCTCCACCGCGTCGAGCTGCAGATGACGCCCCACGATGCTCTTGACCGCCTCGCCGAAGATCGCCGCGATCAGCTTGTCCTCCGTCGACGAGCCGTCCGGCGCATCCTCCGCGATCATCAGCTCGATCTTCCCCCGCAGCGCCGCCGCCAGGTGCTCCGCGTCCACAACCCGCGCCGCCACCCGCGCCTCGCCCGTCGTCACCCCGCGCAGCTCCGCCGCCGACACCAGGCACTCCAGCGCCGCAATCGACGCCCGCACCGACACCCCCGACGCCTGGTTGATGTGCGGGCTCTTCCGCGCCAGCCGGATCGTCTCTTCCAGGATCTCGTGCATCGCGGGCGGCACATCCACCTCCGGCGCCGCCGGCGCCGCCCACGTGCAGAACCCGCCGAACTCCGCCGCATCGCCGCCCGACGCACCCGGAGCCGGCGCACCGCCCGCACGCTCCCCGCGCTCCACGAACGCGTTCTCCCGCGTGATCCGCATCGCTTCCCGGTTGTCCGACGGATAGTGCGTCCGCACCACGCTGCCGATCCGGTCCTTCAGAGGAGTCACGATCCGCCCGCGGTTCGTGTAGTCCTCGGGGTTCGCGCTGAACATCAGGCACACGTCCAGCTCCAGCCGCACCGGATACCCGCGGATCTGCACGTCCCGCTCCTCCAGCACGTTGAACAGGCCGACCTGGATCCGCGGCGCCAGGTCGGGCAGCTCGTTGATCGCGAACAGGCCGCGGTTCGACCTGGGCACGAGCCCGAAGTGCATCGTCGACTCGTCCGACAGATACCGACCCTCCGCGTGCTTCACGAGGTCGATCTCGCCGATCAGGTCCGCGATCGTCACGTCGGGCGTCGCCAGCTTCTCGTGGTACCGGTCCGCCCGGTGCATCCAGCGGATCGGCGTCAGATCGCCCATCTCCGCGACGATCCGCCGGCCGCCGCGCGTCCCGGGCACCAGCGGATCATCCGGCAGGTCCAGCCCGTGGGCCGCCCCGTCGATCAGCGGGATCCACTCATCCAGCAGCGACGCCGTCGCCCGCAGCATCCGCGTCTTCGCCTGCCCGCGCAGGCCCAGCAGCAGCGTGTCATGCCGCGACAGGATCGACTGCACCATCTGCGGCACAACCGTGTCCTCATACCCCACCAGCCCCGGGAACACCGACCCGCCCGCCGCCAGCCGCCTCAGCACGTTCTCGCGCAGCTCCTGCTTCACACTCCGGTACCGGTAGCCCGATCGGCGGAGATCGCCGAGTGTCGAAGGAAACGTCTGGGGAGCTGCGGCGGGTGTCGACATGAAAAAACTCGGCATCCTCAGGCGGTCTGGATGTCCCGCCGCGGCACGGAGCGCCCGCGCCGCTCGGAACTCATGGAACATAGGCCCGGCGGCCGATGCTCGGGCGTCGGCCGCGGCAAAGCGCCGCCGCCGCACCGGCCCGCGCCCAGCCGGCCCCGCAATCCGTTCGCCATGCGTTCGCCAGGCAATGAATTCCGGATGAAGGACCTTTCCCCGTCCCTCCCGGCAGGATTAGGATGTCATCCCCCGCGGCCCGCCGTCTCCTCCGCGCGCCGCCCCAGATTCGACTTTGCCGCCCCGCCGACGGGGCGTGATTGCCACCGGTGAAAGGACGAATCATGGGACTCACCTTCGCGATCGAAGAGCTGTACGCCACCGGCTGGTCGACCCTCGAAAGCACCGGCTGCGAGTTCGACGCCGACGGCCGCCTCTACCCCACCGTCGCGCGCATCGCCCGTGAGTTCGCCGACGCGGGCTACGCACTCCAGATACGCCGCATCGATCTCTTCGACTGCTGCCGCGCCGAGTGGCGCGCCCCCTCCGGGGAAGCCTCCGGCGCCGTCGTGGGCCAGAGCGAGGCCGAGGCCGCCGTCTACGCCCTCGCCCACTTCCGCCGCCTCCTGATCACCGCGTGATCACGCGGAGCCCAATCCCTCCCCCGCCGCCGCACTCGGCCCACCGCTCCGTCCCCGCCGCCGCCGCACACGGCCTTCCGGCCGCCACGGCACACTCCCCGCCGCGCCGCCGCAGCGGGACCTTCCGGCCGCCACCGATGCTTGACGCGAGCGGCCTATCCCGTATGCTTTCCGACCCGGTTCATTCCGGGGCAGACGGCCCCATCGTCTAGTCCGGTCCAGGACGCCAGGTTCTCATCCTGGAAACTGGGGTTCGAATCCCCATGGGGTCATTTTCTCGGGTCGATCGTGCCCGCCGGTCTCGTCTGGGACCGGATCTGGCAAAGTTCGGCAGTACGCTCGCCGTTTGTGGCGGCGTATTGCAGGCGGCTCGATCCAGAGAGCCAAGAGATGTCAGGTTATGGCCGATTTCGTGCCGGAAGTCTCTGCGGGGGACATGGCAATTGTCTGGGGGGCCCGGCTGTACGGACGATCAATTCGATCGTTCGCGACCCTGGAGTTCCTCAAGTTGACGCTGCCAGTCAAGATGACGGGCGATCGCGCGGAGTCGCTTCACGTTCATCCGTGGCGGGAGCGTGCCCTCGAGCGCGGACCGCAGGATCTCGGGGCCGAGTTGCGTCAGCGGCAGCACGTACGTGAGGGTCGAGCGCGGAACTCCGAGTGCTTGACCGGCGGCAGCGACGGTAAGCCCGTCCGTCGCAATGGCTCGTAGCGCCGCGTAGGCCAGGCCAATCGACCTCACGATGGTCGGATCGGGGGTGGGGGTCCCACCGCTCGGGGACCGCGCCAGAAGGTCCTGCCCGTCGGGGGCGAGAAGCATCCGCCGGCCGTCTAGACGCTTGATCTCAATCGCAAGCGACAGTGCGACCGCGCCGTCCCGGTGCTCGACCACCGGCGAGAGTGGGCACACGCGCGGGAGCGTGCTGCGTGAAGCGCTCAAAACTGGTGTGCATGAATCGAGCCGCGCGGTCTCCAACTCGATCGTGAGCCGCTCCGGCGCAACGACCACCTGGCGAACGAGTTCACGTAGCGTGGCGTCCCTCACCGAAGGGTCTTCGAAAACCGTTTGAAGACCCCTCAGAGACATGTAGTCGAAGATGAGGCCGCGGACGACGTCGTCGATGTGTGCGGCGTTCACGGATTTGACGGGGCACGCGGCGTAGCCGTGCTTGATCGCCTTCTGGCTCACGTAGTATCCGATGTGGCGATCGCGTTCGGTCGGTCGCCCCTTGTTGTCGGTCTTGCGGTGCACGGCGCTCGGGCTCATCGCCGCCCCCCCCGCCGTTCGGATCTTGCCCTTGAGCAGGTGCGAGTGGGTCCACCGCGCGTTTGTCTCGCGCTGTGACCGCTCCATGAGCGCGTGGACCCTGTCCCACAGATTGCGCGGCACGATCGGCTCGTGCACGCCGTCGTACACATCGGTTCGAACCTGCCCTCGTCCGCCGTTCGCGCCCGGCAGCCGTCGCGTGTGCGTGACCTTGCCGATGTAGACCGGGTTGGTAAGAATCCCGTAGAGCGCGGAGGTGGAATAGGGCCGCCCGCCGCGCACGCGTCCCGCCTTTGACGTCCTGCGCGGCGTCGTCCGGCCGAGTCTTGCCATGCGCTGTGCGAGCGCCACAAGCGACCGCAGCTCGACGTATCCATCGAAGATTTCGCAGACGATCTTTGCCTCGGCGGGCTCAACATGGAGTCCGGGCGGTTCGCCCTGCCGACCCCGGCGGTAGCCGGTGGGCACAGCGCCGCTGACTCGTATCCCCTTCTTCATCGTGGCCGCGATCTTGTCTCGGATCCGCTCCCCGGCCACCTCACGCTCGAACTGCGCGAAGGAGAGGAGCATGTTCAGGGTGAGGCGACCCATCGAGGTCGTTGTGCTGAACTGCTGCGTGACCGAGACGAAGGACACCCCGCGTTCGTCGAAGCGTTGCATCAGTCGAGCGAAGTCGGCGAGCGACCTCGACAACCTGTCCACCTTGTAGACCACCACGATGTCGATCCGTCCGGCGTCGATGTCGGCAAGCAGGCGCTGGAGCGCCGGACGCTGCATCGTGCCTCCGGAGTAGCCACCGTCGTCGTACTCATTCGAGAGGGCCGACCACCCCTGGTGCTTCTGGCTCTTGATGTAGTCGAGCCCGGCCTCGCGCTGGGCCCTCAGTGAGTTGAAGGCCATGTCGAGGCCTTCTTCTGACGATTTGCGTGTGTAGACGGCGCAGCGGAGCGGTCGGCTCATGACCCTCCTCCTTCTTTCGTGGCGGGGGTCGGCCGCGCGCGGGTGGTGAGGCCGAAGAAGCGCGGGCCGGACCAGGGCGTTCCGGTGATCTCCCGCGCGATTCGCGAGAGACTTCTGTACTCACGATCTTGATATTGAAAGCGATTGCCGCATTCGAGCACCAGCACCTCGTGACGCACCCCTGACCATTCGCGGATGAGGCGAGTCATCGGGGGCAATTCGGCTGGCCCGCGCCGCCGCGTCCTGAGGCCACTAACATCAGTCCGCATCGTCTTCTTCAGCCCTGCGGCGCGGACCGCTGCCGCCAGCAGGCGCTGGGTGGGAGGATCTAGACCCGCGGACTGCCGCTCCTGGATTGACCAAGCGATCTCCCGCAGCATGAGCGATCGCTGCTCCGGCGGAGGCAAGCGTTTGCGGCCCATAACTCGCGGCCAGAGGACGCGCAGTTGCTCGAGCGACAAGCCTGGCAACTCGGCCAGAGTGGGGACATCGGCGTTCGCCTGCCCGACGCATGTCGCGCCGCTCATGCTGTGACCTTCGCGTGGCGCTTCGAGCCGGGCCCGGCGACGAAGCGGCCGGGTGCGATGCGTGCAAATCGCGCTGACCTTCCCTTGGCCGCGATCTCGCGGATCATCGCCGCGTACAGCGTCGAGGCCGGCGTCTTGCCGCTCGGGCTGGTCCAGAGCTTGCCGGTCTTCATCCGCTCGATCAGGTCGCGCGCGGCGATGCCTGTCTTTGCTTCGACACCCTTCAGAGCCCCGAGAACAGTGGCGGCTGCGTCGAGGGCGCTAGAGCGTTTGGGTTTCGAGCCGACCGCAGCGCGGCGCTGCGATGAGCGGGCTCGCGCCGGTGCGGACCCCTTGTGCTGCCTCATCGTGGCGAGATCGGGACTCGACGTATCTCTGGCATGAGCCGCGCTTCGTACTGAGTCGTCAGCGCTGCGAGTTCGCTTGCCGTGGCCGCCATCCACATCGATCCGGGCGCGACGAGCGGGGCGGGCCGGCGATGTCGCCGCGGAAGCCGCATCGAGTGTCGCCCTCGCTCGCGGCGACTGGGGATTCGTTTGGTGAGAGGGACCCGGAACCGGTACATTTGTGGACTTTTTCACGGCGGTCTCCTTGCGCCCCGCCGCCGCGGCCATGCACACGCGAGCACGAGCCGAGCGTTGCGGGGGGTATGCCCGCCATGAGGGCAACTCTTCCGAAGGAGATCAAGGGGCCGCGAATTTGCCCACAATTGGGGAAAAGCGAATGGTCGCCCACTTGACGGCTGGTACACGTGACCCCTTGCCGCTGACACAACGCGCGATGCCTTAAGCCCGGACGACCGCTGCATCCTGGACGGCCAGGCTGCTGATCGAAAGCCCGTGAATCTGACAACTTCCCACGCTTACCGCGACCGCTTGCATCCGGCTTGCGCATAGCCGGACTCCCGATGAACGTATCCGCACCACGATGCACCGCATAGATAACTGAGTGCAACTCGAACCCCGCCCTGCAAGCTACCTGTTCAGTGCACGACACAACCATGGTCATGATCTATAGTGAGCCGGCATGGCGCAGGCTGACGCTTTATCCGAGAGCGCAAGACGTCCGACTGCCTCGCCGAGCACGCCTTCGAGGACTTGACCTGCCCCCTCCAGACCGGTCCAGAGTTGGAGATACTCCGGCCTGGGCCATGGAGGGCAAAAGATGGCGAGGAAGCGGTATTCGGCGGAACAGATCATCGGTCTGCTGAGGCATGCGGACGTCGAGCTGGGCAAGGGCCGGAAGGTGCCCGAGGTCTGCAAGACGCTCGGGATCCACGAGGTGACCTACTACCGCTGTCGTCGTGAGTACGGCGGACTGAAAGTCGACCAGGCCAAGCGGATGAAGGAACTCGAAGCCGAGAATACTCGGCTCAAACGGATCGTCGCCAACCAGGCGCTCGACATGGCGATCCTGAAGGAGGCGGCCAACCCAAACTTGTGAGCCCGCCGAAGCGACGCCGTGTGGTCGATCACGTGGTCGAGCATCGCGGCGTGAGCGAGCGGCGGGCGTGCCGGGTGCTGGGTCAGGCCCGCTCGACGCAGCGGCACGAGCGGGCCGTGCCCGACGACGAGCAGCGGCTCACGAAGGAGATCGTGGATCTCGCGACGAAGTACGGGTGCTACGGCTACCGGCGTGTGACGGCGTTGCTGCATGCGGACGGGTGGTGTGTGAACCACAAGCGTGTCGAGCGGATCTGGCGTCAAGAGGGCCTGAAGGTGCCGAAGAAGCAGCAGAAACGTGGAAGACTCTGGCTCAACGACGGGAGCTGCATCCGGCTGCGGCCCGAGCGCAGGGACCACGTGTGGGCGTACGACTTCGTGTCGGGGCGGACGCACGACGGCCGGCCGTTGAAGATCCTGACGCTGGTTGATGAGCACACGCGCGAATGCCTGGCGATCGACGTGGCTCGAAGGATCACGAGCGACGACGTGCTGGAGCAACTGGCGTGGCTGATGGCGACACGGGGTGTGCCGGACCACATCAGATCGGATAACGGCCCCGAGTTCACGGCGAAGGCGGTGCGTATGTGGCTCGCGAAGGTCGGGGTTAAGACGCTCTTCATCGAGCCGGGCAGCCCGTGGGAGAATGGCTACGTGGAGAGCCTCAACGGCAAGCTGCGCGACGAGCTCTTGAACGGCGAGATCATCTGCACGCTCAGGGAGGCCCGCGTGCTCATCGAGCGCCGAGATACTCATTCACATAGATCAGTTTGCGACGGAACTCTTCGAATGAGACTGCTGCGAGGTCGGCGGGCGTCAGTTGACGCCGACGGAGCGTCGCGTCGTACTCATTGCGCTGTTCGGGCGATAGGCCGTCTCGGACGACCCACCATGCCTTAACGATTTTGTCTCGGGTCGTGAGCTTCCGGTTCCGGTGGAACTCAACGAGTTTTGACAGATCCTGCTTCGCTTTTTCCAGTTTTCTGGAGACAGTGGCTTCGATCAATTGAACGGCGTCATCCGACTCATACACGCCGTCACGCTCTCGTCCATCGACCATGACGGAACCGCCATACGCGGAGGGCCAGAGGCTTTCCGCGACACGGCGGACGTCGGCCTCGAGAATGCGTTGTTCATCCTGTGGGCTGACCTGTTCCATGTGACTGTTAGTCTACGGAACCGATCGCACTGGCGCGATGTACCCAGAGGGTCGATCGATGATGCTGTCGGTCGGTCACTTCGACCGCTCTCGCGCTGTGGAACCGTTCCGATCCCCGTTCGCCCCCGATCGGCACCCCGTGTCAAATCGGCGGGGGCGCTAACCGAGAGCCAAAGAGAGTTTGAGAGGTTCGGTCGAGAGGGCGACGCGAACGCCCGGGGTTCTCGTCGCAGCCCGATCGGGCCGACGCAAACGGAGAGCGCGGCGGCCAACCCCGACCCGCGCTTGACCCCGGAATCTCCAACGTTTCCGCCACCCCGCCCGGACGCCGGAAACCGGCCGGGCCGTACAGCAAAACCGGCCCGCTTTCGCGGGCCGGTCAGAAGCTCCCCGATCGGAACGGGTTCAAACCGTCGAATCCGGGCCGCCAGAGGGGGTCGGACGGGAGATCCTCTGGTTAACACCCGACTTGGGCGAAGGATCCACCCAATCAGAGTATAAACGTCGAGTACTGGATGGACTTGCCGTCCGCAGTCCTCCGGACTCGACGCTTCGAGTACTCCTCGATCATCGCGCGGTCCGCTGACAACTCGCTCGGATCAACTTCATTCAGCCTGCTCTCTCGCGTTCCCAATCCGCTTAGTGACGTTCCGGGTCGAAGCCCGGCTTCGTCGCCTAGCCACCATCGATCGTGTACCGGCAGCTTGCCTGAATCGGCGAATCCACACACGATGACTTCAGTGTTCGGCGGCTCTTGATCCGAGATCTCTCGCCAACGACCGCGGAACTGCTCTTCCGCCGAAGGTCTTCCACGCGGAAACTTCTCTCGGCTAGTCAGGATGACAACCTCGGCATTCGGGGCATGACGGAGGACTGTCGCGAGGACCCATAGGTCATCCGGACCAAAATACGGGTCGCAGATCAGTAAGCGTGACTTCACATTTTGTGCGATCCACCGATCGAACAAATCGCGAGCCTCCTTCTGCTGTCCGATGCGGACAAGCATCGGGTCCTCAGAATCCGAGCCGGCGGGCAATCGGAGTGCGTGTGTGGGAAAAGCACTAGCCGTGCTGAATTCCGATACCATGCTGCTGGCCTCGAAAAACGGTCGGAGCACGGTCGCAGCTTGGGGCGTCGCCTCAAATCTGCATCGCACATTGGCAAGAATCCACGTCATGATCGGATAGGCCTCGCTGAGAGGCAGGCCCGAGGCAATCCGGATGTACGGCCGGAGGTCTTCGAGTCGCTTTGCTTGACTCCGGCCCGCGTTCAAGGAGGCAAGCGCTTGCCAGGTCGCGGATGGCCATCTCTCTATCTCAGCGGGTGGCAGGGTTTCCTCACCGTTGTGGTCCATCACCGCTCTAGCCGCCTCCAGCACCTTCAACTGCTCCTGGAGTTGCGCCGTGGCTCGCTTCGCCCGAGCGCTGAGTCGCGCAGGGTCGGTGTCCACGGCTTCTGCGAGTGCCCCTGCCAACTCGCGATCCGCTCTGTATGCGGCATCCATCAAGCGTCGCCGCACGGCATCCATGTCCCCGTGATCACACGACTGAGCCAGGCGGCACACCTCCTTCGCCAGATTCGTGCCGGTCACTCGCTTCTGACGCATTCCTGCCTCTGCGACAAATGCGAGTCGATCAATCTTCTCCACCTCGACCGGTATTTGCCGAGCCACGTCCGCGGCCTCCTCGAGCAATCGTGCACTGGCATCAGCACTTGTTAGGCCACTCAAATGCGCCAACATGAAACATCGATCTGACGCGTTGGCGATCCCGCGAGCTTCCACAACCGACGCGTCGCTGTACTCCAGCTTCCGCCCTTTAATGCGCCGCGAGGCCGCCGACCACAGCACCGCATATCCTCGGTGTTGAATCCAGTCCTTCCTCGGAAGTATCTCGGCGGCAACGGCTTCAAGCTGCTGGGATACAGCGGCGAGTTGCTGCGATGAGAACGCTGTTGCGCCCGCTTCGACGATGGCAGAAGTGACGCGATCGACAATGCCCCAAGATGCTGCGTCCGAATCCGCCATTCGCAGCAGCGGAATCAACTCGTCGATATCCTCGCGAGTCAGTCGCGCTGCTCGCTTCTCGTCATTGCGGTAGGGCTCAGACGCGGGCAGTCGGTTCAGCTTGCCCGCCACTGCCCGCGTGATTGCCATGTCTCGATACTCACGATCGAGCTTGGCGAACATCGCCTTCGCGGTCTCTGGGTGGGCAACAAACAGGGCATCCGCGGCCGCCACGACGCAGTACGCGAACAACCCATCTGGCTTATCCTCGCATCCACGAATCTCCGGCAACAGATGGGTCTGGACGATCTTTCGACAATCGTCGAGCCGGTCGGCGGCGTAGAACCACACGGCAAGCTCCGCACGCAACTGCGCTCGGAGTGCAGCTGATGGGAGACACGCGATCAGGGACAACACTCGGTCCGAATCCGATGCCTGATCGCAGTCCTTGCGCATCAAGCCGGCTAGTGACGCGAGCGCCAGCTTTATGGGGGCGACGACAAGCCACGTCGGGCCAGATCGACCGCCAAGTCGCTCCTTTTGGACGGACTGCGCATGCCCCAAGCATTCGCGTGCCAGCTCTACATCCGCTTTGGCCAGCAGCGTACATGCCTCAAGCGCGGTGTCCACGGCCTCCCACGCGTCATCGACCTCTTTCAACGACTTGCGAAGCAACTCTCGTAATTGCGCAAGAAGCGCATCCTTGTCGGCCAACTGAGCCTGTCGAATGGCGGAGTACGCCAAAGCGGCCCCGATGCTGCGATCTCTTCCATCCCGTCCGCCGAAAGCCACAGCTGCAAGTCCCTCAGCCAGGTCGGGGCAGGCCTCGAGGGACTTGGGTTTGGTCTCAAGTTCCTTCCAGATTGTCAGAGCGCACTCTGAGCGAGCGGACGCAGTTTCCGCGCGTCGCACAAAGCGTACCGCCGCGTCGAGCACCTCTCGATTCGCTGACCCTCGCAGCATGTGTTCGATCGCCTTCACCCGAAGCGCATCTCGCCGACTCAGCGTGTTCGCCAGCCCGATGATCTCCTCGGTCAGAGCAGAGTGAGTGTTGGCGAGAGCAGCAACAACCGGCGAGAGCGTCTCTTCGTGATCAGCAGTACAGGCCAACAGTGACTCGACGCACCGGCGCAGATCAGCTCCCACAAGGTCATGCAACTGGTCCGCTGTCTGAAGGTATCCTTCTAGATCGGCGACCGCGACTTGACTCGCAAGTCGAGCCAGGCACTCAGCTCGAATGGCCAAATCTGGAATGTCGCAGATTGCGAAGTACTCCTCCTGGAATCGTGTGCGCCCATCCTCACGGTTCCACCTGAATGTCGTCGCGGCAAGGAGGATACGCAAGCGAAACAACTCCGCCGTCGGTCCGCGATCAGCCAAATCCCCCAACAGCGCACCAAGACGGGATACGCACCGTAATGCTGCCGCCTGATCGTTGCAGAATCGCAGCGGCCGCGCGATACGCAGTACGTCCCGAGCATTTGGCGAATACTCCGTCGTTGCCACAATCAAATCGATCGCGGCTTGTGTCACTTCGATGGCGTCTGCTCTCTGTCGGTTTTGGTCGGTCCAATGTCTCAAGAAGTAGATGCGGTCGCGAGCGCTCTCGATGGTCTTCGCCTGTGCAAGCGCGTCGGCCGCCGACACTGATGACAGACTCGTCGAAATACTCGAGCTAAATCGACGGAGCTCAGGGTCACGAATGTGCGCGCGCATGGCGGCCCCGACATCAGTATGACTCCCGCCGGTCTCAGCGGCGGCGTTCTTCGAGATCGTTGCATAAATGGTCAACTGTGCAATCGCCCGGTCAACAGTGCCGCCGGGGCGCCCCGCGGACGCGGCGCGCTGCACCAACTGTGTGGCTCGATCAGGCATGACAACAAAAAGACGCGCGGCAAGATCGACTGCCTGTTCGGGCCCCAATGTGTCTGTCACATCATCGAGGAGACGCCGTATGCGGTCAACGAGCGCGTCTGATGGACTGAGACCGTCGATTCGCTGCGCCGAAGCCACGCTGGCAAGCAGCAGGAGCTTGTCCTTTGCGAGTGGAACCGATTCAGCAATCTGAAGAGCCTGCTCAAAGTCGCCCAGAGCAAGGACTGCATCAATCTGAGAGTTCCAACTGGACGCGGAACCGATCTCGGCGACTGCGGATGTCTGCAGAGAGAAACGATACGAGTCGCCATCTCGCTTCAGCTTCGTGGCAGCTTCAAGTCCCGCTCCCAGGGTTTCGCTCAGCGGCCTGAGCGTCTCGGCATGGCGAAGCGACTCACTCAAGCGGCTCGGTGTGAGATAGGTTACGAGTTCCTGCAGGCGTCCAGCATCCTGGAAGTACCGTGGCAGCGTACTCAGTGATTCTCGGGCAGCCGGCGTGGCCTGAAGATCCTTGATCAGCGCGTCCAGAAGCTCTTTTCTGAACCGTTCGGTCTTTCGTACTATGAACTGACGCATCGTGTCACCAACGATCGACAGCACGTGCGATCTGGGATCGCTGTTGATGAACGGGACGCGACGCAGCAGGGCGGCGACGTCGGTTGTGGAGTTACCCATGACGCGAACGACGTCAGATGCGGTCAGTGGCGTTCTCGCGAACACGAGGAGCCCAAGTATTCTGAGGTCTGCGTCCGACATGTGTCCCACTGACACCCACTCTCGCTCTAGAAGTGTCTTCAGTTCGCCGTCTGAGTCAGTCAGTAGTTGCTGCGGCGTCATGCCCGCAGAAAGCAATCGGTGGATGACTGCAAGGCTTCCAGGTCTACCTTTGAACACTTGATGAAGCTCAGCAATCAACTTCGCGTCGCTAACGAGGTCGTTGAGATACTCCCGCGACTCGTCGAGCGTGAATCTGGTCAGTCGCCAGGTCTTAACCTTCGCGGAAGGGGCAAGCTTTACTCGCGACGGCACGCTATCGGTCAGGATCGCGGTGATGGCCCCCAAGCCCAACGGCACGAGATCGAGCAGTCTTCGCCGTACGTGCTCGTCCTCGTCGGGGATCTCGTGTAGACCGTCAAGAATGAACAGCACCGGTTCGGTTGTTGTTCCGCGGCGACGCAGCCGTGTGTATAAGGTCTGAAGATCCGACTCCTGGAACACATGGTCCGTGGCCAGAGGCTGTAGGCCGAGTATTCGGTGCGCTTCACTGCCGATGTTCTGCAGTACGCAATGCGGGTCGTACCCCCATTTGCTCGCTGCAGATACCGTCACACAGACGGTACGGTGTGGATGGCGGCGGGCATAGGCGTTGACAAGAACAGTTTTGCCGTCACCGCTCTCGCCCTCGATCAGGAGGGCGTGGTGCCCCGAGCGTACCTGGTCATCGATTGAATCGAGCAGGTTCTCTCTAGCGATCTCGACGACGGCTGGCGTCGGAGGTGTCGAGATAGCGACCGGACGGGCATCGAGGCGCACCAGTTCGTTCATGACCTCTTGCCCTCCACGACATGCTCGTAGTTGCCATCTCCGATTCCGAACCGCTGCTTCAACCGCTCAACGGTGAACACCCAGTTCTTCGCTCGGGGCTTCGCGGCCGAGTTCTGGTTTCCGAAGAATCCCTTCTCCTTGACGGCGTCCTTGAGAGCCACCGTCTTGATCCACTCGACGCGGACCATATGTTCAGCCTTGTCAGCGTCCTGTGCCACGGTGGTGTGCTTGGCGGCGCGTAAGGGAAGGGTCATGATGGGCACCTGCTTCCCGTTGCCGTCATCCACGAAGAACTCGTCGATGGGGACGACAGCATCCTGGACGATCCCGACCCCGACGTAGCCGACGCCGCCAGAAATGTTGACCCAAACGCGGCCTCCAGGTTCGAGCACGCCGAGGGTGCGCGAGTACCAAACCCCGCCTCCGGCGGAAATGAAGCCATACTTGCGAGCCTCTTCCCAGTCACGTGTCTCGTCAGCACCGAAGGAGGCGTAGAACTCGCCGTTCCACGGTAGCTTCTCGCGCTTCGCCTCCACTTTCGCTTCCACCTGACCCGGGTCGGTCAGCCAAGCCCGGCTCATGTATTCGTTCTGGCCGTCTTTGAACACGCGGAAGAATACAGCGTTTATCGAGACACCGTACTCCTCGGCCAAGTAGGTGATGATCCGCTCGGAGCTGTCGTCCAGTTCGCTGGCAACCAGTACCAGCTTGTGAGCCTCATTCAACGACTCGGGCATGTCCTCGACCTTGAACCGCTCACAGAACGCCTCGTCCAGAGACGTTGCTTTGTGCTCGGGGTGATATTTGCTGACGAACGCCTCGAAGATCGTGGCGATCTCGTCATCCTCGAGGTTCCGCACCCAGGAGCCGTAGTCGAGGAGCTGAGCCACCACCTCGCGCGGCGTCCGATTCTTCTTGAGCTCGATCACGATCAACTGCCCCTCGGCGTCGATCGCAAGCAGGTCGATGAACTTGCCGAAGGCCGTAGGCACCTGACGGCCGATCAGCAGCCAGCCGGGGTCCACCACGGTGATGTCGGCGGCGAGCACCGTCTCGAGCCGACCTTCACTGTCCATGCCGGTGAATGCGACCGGCTGCAACCGGTCACCGAGACGCCAAAGCCCCACTTCGATCGGCATGGTCACGACTCCTTGGCTCGCCCACAGTCACATCCGCCGACAGTTCGCCTTTGAAGGCACGATCCAGCACCGCCTTTTCAAGCAGGATCAACTCCTGACCGATCAGGCGGTGCCAGTGTCGCAGTTGTTCAAGCTTGTCGATCACTGCGAGTATGCGGCGCTGCTCGTCCAACGACGGCAGAGGCATGGTCAGCGTGGGAAAGTGGTAGGGCCTGATGGCGGCATAGTTCAGCGACCCACGGATGAACTGCTGCAGTTGGTCCAATGGCGAGGGTGTCTTCAGCCACCACTCCAGGAAACGAACTTCGCATCGCGTTGGGTCGACCTCGTATAAGAAGTAGTGGCTACTCACTACCGCACCGGCGAGCCCCGCCGGCACGATTCCATACCCACCCGCCTTCGCGTCGATCTCTGCAACCAGGAGGTCATTTGCTTGAACTGGAAACTGCTTTTTGGTCTTGATCTGTGAGCCTGAAACCTCGTCCCGCGGCACGATGCCTTGGGCATGCAGCTTCACCGTGACGCGACGATACGTCTTGTCGTCTTCGATCTGGATGGACGCCTTTCGGTGCCGTACAAACTCGGATAGAGGGACTTGAGGCCAGGTCATGGGATCACCTCCCCGTTTCCCACAGCAGCCGGCGCGAGCATCTCCTGCAGCTCCTCCATCAACTCCATGACCCGATGTTGCTTGGTCAAGATGTCGCCGATGATCGCATCGGGGTTTCTATGCCTTACCGCTGCCTCAGCGTTGGGGTTCTGGCCCGATAGGTCGTACCCACGTGTGGCAACTTCACCCACTGTGACAACCCACGAGCGTGCAGACAGCTCCCTAGCGCGGGCCATCCGGAGGCAATCCGGCAGATCATTCTCCGCAATCGGCTTCTGAGTCTTGGTGAGACTGAATCCAACCGCCTGCACTTCGTAGTACCAGATCTCCCGTGTGCCCACGGGGTTCCCGGCCCTGTCGACCTCGCGATCGAAGAACAGCAGGCTCGTCTTGGGGCCAGTGCCGCTGGCGACGGCGTTAGCGAACACGCCAGCAGGGAGGCTGATGATCGTGTGCAGGTTGAACTGCTCCAGCAGTTCCTTCTTGGTCTGCACGTAGGCCAACTCATTCGTCTTGAACAGCACGCCTTCGTCGATGACCATGCCGACCCGGCCGCCTCGTGCCACCTTCTTCATGATGTGCTGAAGGAACGTGATCGACGTGGCCTTCGACGGGTACGGAAAGTTGGCGGTGACGCTCTCGTGTTCGGTGCCGCCGAAGGGCGGGTTTGTCAGAATGACGTCGTACCGATCCTTCTCACTGAACTTGCGGACATCGTCGCCAAGCGTGTTGTGCCGGCGCAGATTCGACGAGAATACGCCGTGCAGAATCATGTTCATGCAGCCCAGGAGGTAGGGCAGGGCCTTCTTCTCCTGGCCGTAGAACGTCTCCTCCTGAAGCCGCTTCTCGTCCTTGGGCAGGATGCGAGTGCCCTTAGCGGCGCGCATGTGCTTGTACGCCTCGACTAGAAAGCCCGCCGAACCCATCGCGGGGTCGTATACCGTCTCGCCAATCGTCGGATTCACCAACTGAATGATGAACTCAATGATGGGCCTGGGCGTGTAGAACTCGCCGCCCATGCCGCCCTCTCGTCCGAGCTTGGCGAGCATCGATTCGTACAGATGGGACAAAGTGTGGACGTCGTCGGCGGTCTCGAAGTTAATGAGCTGAACGGCGTCAATGGCGTCACGCAGGATCGCGCCGTCCTTGAGCATCTTCGTCGGCGCGTCCTCAAACAGCCCGCGGATCACCGAGCGGGCGCTGTTGCCCTGGAGGCCGCGAAGGTAGGGGAAAAGGTCGTCGGCGAGGAACTTGATCAGATCCTTGCCCGTGAGCTTCTTGGAAGGGTCCGGATTGGTCCAGGTGGACCACTGGTACTTCTGGGCGAGGATCGAAGAGTACGGCTTCTTCTCGTAGTCGGCCTCCGCGCGGCGCTTGTTCTCGAAGTCCTCCAGGCACTTGAGGAACAGGAGCCACGAGATCTGCTCGACATAGTCGAGCAGACTATTGGTGTTGTCGTCTTGACGCAGGATCTTGCAGGCCTGCCAGAACTGGGTGTTTAGGGTCTCACGGGACATCGGTTAGGCGGCCTCCGGCATGTATAGGCGACGAATCAGTTCATCAATGGCTCTCCGCAACTCGGGGATGCCGCCGAAGCTCTTGGCGATGTGGCGCACGTCGCTGTTGAACGGCGCGAGCGTGAACACAGAGGGATCGGCGACCTCAAGCAGCCCACCGAACCGGTACTTGTCCACCAATGCCAGTAGTACGTCGCGTGCTTCCTGATCGAAGTTCTCGAAGAACTCTTTGTGGAGGTTGAACAGAGCGTTGGCCCGCTCCTCGCAACTGTGAAGGTTGGCCCCGAATGCGACGTGGGCCAGCAGGTCGTAGGAGTCCGCGTCGGGGCGCTGGAGAATCTCTCGCAAGATATCGAGGTGGACCATTCGGCCTTCAAGAGTGTCCAGCAGCGCCTCGCGCCGGGGCTTGTCCACCCATGCCTTCTGGAGTTCCACCATCGAGCGACACGCAGCAAGAATCTCCTCGCGGACTTTTCGCAGGTAGTCTTCCGGCGTGACAAGGTTGCCATCGGCGTCCCGCTCCTCGTACACCTCGTCCACCATCTTTACGTCGAGCCCGGTGATTTTGACGCGGCGGTGGACGACGTCCTTCGTGGGCTTGAGCGCCACCGCCAGCGCGAGGGCGGCGGCGGGATCGGTCTGGACGGTCATCTGGGCGCGCTTGTGGTCTTTCGCGGTGATGACGATGACCACCGTTCCCTTGCCGATGTTTGGGAAAAAGAACTGCCCGTTCGGGCCCGTGAACTGGTCCACTACCTCATTGGGGCCCGTCTGGAGGAACACGCGGGCATTGGCGATGGGCTCGCCGGTCTCCTCGTCCGTAACGGTGCCGCCGACAACGCAGGTAAACGGCTCGCCGGTCTCTGCTCCGCCCTCGCCTGGCTCGCTGGGGCGGTCCCAGTCGTCAAAGAGGCGAGTCGCGTTGGTGTAGTCGATGACCCGGAACCAGAACTTGTCGGTGTCCGCGCACAGCCGCGACCCGCGGCCGACGATCTGCTTGAACGAGACGATCGAACTCACCGGCTTCATGAAGACCACGTTGCGGACGCTCGGCGCATCCACACCCGTGGTCAGCAGATCGACCGTGGTGGCAATGACGGGTATCTGCTTCTCCGTGTCCTGGAACTTCTCCAGCAGCGCTTTGCCGGTCGCACCCTCCTCCGACACAATGCGGACGGCGTAGTCTGGCACGTTCAGGTCGGCGTTGAGTCGGTTGAGTTCCTGCGTGACTTGGAGGGCGTGGTCCATGTTCACGCAGAACACCATCGTCTTCTCCATCCGGCCGAACCGGTTGAGGAGTTTGGACATGTGCTCGCAGAGCTTGCGGACGTGATCCGGCATCGTGATCCGTCGCTCGAACTCGGGCATGTCGTAGCGGTCCTCGACTTGCTCGCCCTCAGGCACTTCGACTTGCGCGCCCTGCGACGTGGCGTCCTGGATGACCAGACCGTCGCGTGTGAAGTTCGTTCGGGACCGGTGGACCTTGTAGGTCGCCAGAAAACCATCATCGATGCCCTGGCCAAGTGAGTATGTGAAGACTGCATCGCCGAAGTACCTGTAGCTGTCGATGTTTTCCGTCCGCTTGGGCGTGGCGGTCATGCCAAGCTGCACGGCGGTCTCAAAGTGCTTGAGGATGGCGTTCCAGGTGCCGAACCCGGAACGGTGGCACTCATCAATAATGATCAGATCAAAGAAGTCGCTCGGGTACTTCTGGTAGAGCCGCGCGCCATCGACACCCGTGAACATCGCCTGATAGATGCCAAAGTAGATGGAGCGGTTGACAGGTGCTTGGCCCTCCGAGATGACATCTCGCTCGTTCTCGAAAGGCTCGAACGTGTTGTACGCTTGATCACGGAGCACGTTGCGGTCGGCCAGGAACAGAATGCGAGGCGGCCGATCGGCACCAGAGATGTTCCATCGAGAATGCCACAGTTTCCAAGCGAGTTGGAATGCAATCACTGTCTTGCCGGTCCCGGTGGCCAAGTTGATCAGGATGCGTTCACGACCCTGTAAGATCGCCTCGATCGTGTTGTTGATCGCGACCTCCTGGTAGTAACGCGGAGCCTTGCCCCCTTTTGTGCAATAGGGCGTGAGAAGCGGATTCCGTACGCGCGCGGCATCCAGCGTTTTGTACGCGCAGAGCCGCTGCCAGAGGTCGGAGGGCGATGGGTAAGTCGTTAGCGAGCACTGCGTGTTGGTTGTGAAGTCCCACTCCTCTATCCCGTGGCCGTTCGTCGAGTACGCAAAGTGGAGGCCGAGGATCTGCGCATAGTCCTTCGCCTGTTGGAGGCCAGCGGCAGGCTCATGATCTTCGTCCTTGGCTTCAACGACGGCGATTGGGAACGACTCCTGGTACCGCAGGAGATAGTCGGCCTTCTTTCCCTTTTGCCGACGGTGGCCATCGCCGACCAGGACGATCTGGCCATCGGTGAAGTAGTGCTGCTCGGCGACGCGCCAGGCGGGTTTGTCCCAACCGGCTGCCAGAAGCGCGGGCGTCACATACACGCGGCACGTATCAGCTTCATTCAACTTGCTCATCAAACGCCCCCCTGGTCAAGCCAGCGGTCAATGGCCCCACGCCGAAATCGCCAGTGCTTTCCGACCTTCTGGCCGGGCACTTTGCCTTGCTGCACGAGCTTGTAGAGCGACGACTTCGACACCTGGAGATACTCCGCGAGATCAGAAATGGTCATGACCTCGGGCGGAGGCGCAGGACGACCGGGCGCTCGGAGGGTTCGAGCCATACGGCCAGTGTATCCGTTGTTAGCCGTTCGTGGAGTACCGAACAGGGAATCAGGCGTTGGCCGCCCACAACCCGTGATGCCGTGGACGATTGCCTTCCACCCACGTCACAACAACGAGATGCGCTGCCTTGAGGAACTCGGGTCCGTGAGGATTGGACTTCGACTCCCCGACGTCGGGTGGAAGTACGCCGGCGGGTACAGCGCGACGTCGTCGTACTGCGTGACTACTCGGGCGATCAACCCCGGTCCGGCTTGATCGCCGACGTACCGCCGCTCAAAGAACGACTCCTCGACCAATGCCACCGCGTGCCACATCGCCGGGTGGTTGGGCGGGAAGCCCATCGCGGCGTTGGTGACGATGTCAAGCTGCTCGCACGCGGCCCAGGCGCGAACTTCCGGCGGGCACATTCTCGTCGAGCGGACGGATGGGCTTCACGTCGGTGTCGAGATAGACGCCGCCTAAGCGGGCCAGGAGTTCCAGCCGCAGGATGTCCGAGCGCATCACGCAGCCGGGCGTGCCGCCGACGTTGCCGCATGCGTCCCAGGCGTTGCGGTTTAGGATCGGCGGCAGGTTGTCGTCCGTCCATAGCCGCATCTGCCAGTGCGGGTTCATCTCGGCGAAGCGCCGTCGCCAGCGCCGCTGGTTGAGCGGCATCTCGCCCTTGCCCAGCCAGATCTGGTGCAGGACCCGCGGGATTGAGGTGGTGCGTGCGGCCGTGCTCACGCCACCACCTCCGCAGCCTTCGCCTGCACGAAGGCGAACGCCCAACCGTGGGCCTTGGCGGCTTCTTCGCCATGCTCAAAGAGCGCCCAGTGGAACGGCACCACGACGGGAAGCCGTGCTGAACAACCCGACGTTCGTGATTCAGGTCGATCCGACGGACCTGGACCAGCAGCTGCACCACCAGTTCGTGGCGGCGCGATCCCTGGTGGGGGAGATCAAGCATGCGAGGAGCGTCGAGGATCTTCGCGGCCTGCTGCAGACGCATGGCGGCGAGGTCATCTTCACCACGATCGAGAAGTTTGCGCTGCGTGAGGGAGAGGTCGAGCATCCGGTGCTTTCGACGCGGGGCAATGTGATCGTGATTGCCGATGAGGCGCACCGGAGCCAGTACGGGTTCGCCAAGGGCTTCGCGCGCTGGCTCGGGGCGGCGCTGCCCAACGCGCGGCGGCTGGGGTTCACCGGCACGCCAGTTTCCTTCGGCGGGGCCGACACGGTCGAGGTCTTCGGCGACCTTGTCCACGTCTACGACATCCGCCAGAGTCAGGATGACAAGGCGACGG
>JANRJV010000054.1:0-14548 GCA_033763795.1 Planctomycetota bacterium | reverse complement strand
GGGCGGGCATACCGAACATTGTCCTACCTTGATTCTCGATATTGAGGTAGAGTGTTTCCCGCTGCCGGTGGTCGGCGGCCGGCTGCGGGACTCGCGGCCAAACCGTGTGAGTGTTGGAAGGCTGTGCGGGCGGCGCTCGTCGAGAGGCGCGTGCCGGCGCCGGCAAGAAGGGAAGCAGCGATGAAGATGAAGCTGATGGGTCTGGCGGCGGGGCTGGTGGTGGTGAGCGGGCTTGGGCTGGCGCTGGCGGGCGAGCCGGCGAAGACCGCCAAGGACGCGGTGAAGGACGCGGCCAAGAGCGCGGAGAAAGCGGCGAAGGACACCGCCAAGCAGACCGAGAAGGCGCTGAAGGACATGGCGGGCCAGGTGGAGGGGGACGAGGCGGCGATGATGGCGTACATGATGCCCAACGAGCATCACGCGCGGCTGATGGCGCTCGAGGGCGAGTGGGACGTGAAGGCGAAGTGGTTCCCCGGGCCCGGGGCGCCGGCGATCGAGAACGACATGAAGGCGACGTGCAAGCCGATCCTGGGCGGGCGGTACCTGATGGAGAAGGTCACCGGGACGCTGACGATGGGCGAGGGGATGCCCCCCATGGAGTTCGAGGGCATGTCGATCATGGGTTACGACAATCACAAGAAGCAGCACACGTCGGTGTGGATCGACAACATGATGACCGGCATGTGGAGCGAGGCGGGCACGTGTTCGGCGGACGGCAAGGTCATCACGACGGTCGGCGAGAACTACAACTCGATGACCGGCTCGATGGAGAAGACCAAGAGCGTCCACACGATCGTCGACGCCAACAACTGGAAGCTGGAGATGTACTCGATCAATGCCGACGGCACGGAAGTGCGTACGGCGGAGATGGTCTCGACTCGGAAGAAGTGAGCGACGGCCGGGGGAGCGAACGAAAAAGCCCGCGGCGACGCGGGTTTTTTGTTGGTCGGTGCGGGGCGGTTCAGCCGCCGGTGTAGGCGTCCCACTCGACGTTCGCGAGGGTGCGTGCGGCGAGGAGGGCGATGGGGAGCGTGCCCAGGGAGACGCGGGCGATGAAGCGTTTCCAGCCGGCGAGGGGCGTGAGGTCCGCCGCGAGGGCGAAGAGGGCCGCGAGGGGGAGGGCGAGGTGGAACCAGGCGCTCTGCCAGCCGGCGTAGTGGGCGTCGAGGGCGAGGGCGGTGATGATCAGGCTGAAGGGGATGAAGCCGGCGGCGGGGAGCGCGATGCGTGCGGGGAGGATCAGGGAGAGGACGCCGGCGGCGAGGAGGGTGAGGGAGAGTGCGCCGGAGACTTTGCCGTGGTCTGCCACGCGGCCGTCGAAGGTGAGGACGAGGGCGCCCAGGCCGGCGACGGCGGAGGCGACGAGCGCGGCTGAGGCGGAGTCGAAGCGGCGGGCCGTCTGACGCTCGGGGCTTGGGCGGCGTGCGAGGAGGGTGAAGGCGAGCGTGGTGAAGGCTCCCCAGGCGCTCCAGGCGAGCGTCCACTGCGCGTGCTGGGGCTGGGTCCATCGTTCGCGGACGACCATCCAGTGCGTGAGGGTCCAGAAGGAGGCGATGCAGAGGGCGAGCGCGAGCGTGAGGAGCGCGAGGGTGCGCGCGGTGCGGGGGGCGTCCGCCGGTGCGGGCTTCAGGAGCGTGAGGGGGATTGCGGCGAGTGCTGCGCCCAGCGCGGTCCAGAAGAGGACGTGCTGGGAGGGGAGGAGGGCGAGGGCGGGCTTGCCGAAGACGGACCACATGGCGCCGGCGGCGGCGAAGGCGAACGCGATGGGGACGAGGGGCCGCCCCCACCGCGGAAGGGAATGGACGGAGAGGGAAGCCGCGATTCCGGCGGCGAGGGGAACGAGGAGGATCCAGATGATCTGCGTCTGGGAGAGCATGGCGTGTGTTCCGTGCTGTGTGTTCCGGGAGAGCGAACCGCGGGGACGCACTCAGTATTTCTTCCACAGATCATTGTTGCAACAACTTTTTTTGCGTCAAGTCGGATGGCGATTCCGGGAGGAGAGGGCGCGCCGATCGGCGTGTGGGGAACGTCCGGGTTGTGCGAGGGGGAGGGGGCGGCGCGTGCGGGGGCGGCGCGTCCGAGTTTCGATGGCGTGCGCGTGTTCTAGACTGGGGGGATGGTGACGCTTCTGGCGATGGCGGCGGTGAGCGCGGGGGTGATGCTGCTGAGCGAGAGCCCGCCGCGGGTGTATGAGGCGGGGCTGATCGGCGTGGGGGGCGAGGTCGCGTTCGGGCTTGAGCTTCGCGAGGTGGGCGAGACGCTTGTCGCGCATGTCGTGAACGGTCAGGAGAAGATCGTCGTGCCGACGGCGAGCCTGGTCGACGGCGTGCTGACGCTCGACTTTGACTATTTCGGGTCGAAGGTGGTGGCGCAGAGCAAGGACGGGGGCGAGACGTTCGAGGGCGAGTGGGCCAAGCGGCGCTCCAAGGGGGAGTGGACGCGGATGGCCTTTGTGGCGCGGCCGGCGGGCGTGCGCACGCTGGAGATCAGGCCGCTGCCGGAGGGGCTGGCCGGTCGGTATGGGGCGACGTTCGCGAAGGAGGCGGAGGGGGCGGTGTTCATCCTGGGGGGCGAGGATGCGCGCGAGCTGCGCGGGACGTTCCTGACGACGACGGGGGACTATCGCTTTCTGGCGGGGTCGGTCGAGTCGGTGGCGGCGGACGGGAGCGGCGTGTTCCGGCTGTCGTGCTTCGACGGGGCGCACGCGTTCCTGTTCCGCGCGGGGTTCGACGGGAAGGGGTCGCTGACCGGCGAGTTCTGGTCGGGCGCGACGTATCACGACACGTGGAGGGCGGAGCGCGACGAGTCGGCGGCGCTGCCCGATCCGTTCGGGCTGACGCGGTTCACGGGGTCGGCGGAGGGGCTGAACGACCTTTCGTTCCCCGATGTGAACGGGACGATGCGGACGATGCGCGAGTTCGCGGGCCGGCCGCGGGTGATCGAGCTGTTCGGGACGTGGTGCCCCAACTGTCTGGACGCGACGCGCGTGCTGACGCGGCTGCAGGAGCGGTACGGCCCGCGGGGGCTGGCGGTGATCGGTCTGGCGTTCGAGACGACGGGCGACGAGGAACTAGACCGGGCGCAGGTGGCGGTGTATGCGGAGCGTCACCGCGTGCCTTACACGATGCTGGTGGCGGGAAGCCGGGACAAAGCGCAGGCGGCGCGGGCCTTCCCGATGCTGGACAAGCTGCGGGCGTATCCGACGTTCATTTTCGTGGACGAGTCGGGGAAGGTCCGCGGCGTGTACACGGGTTTCTCGGGGCCGGCGACGGGCGAGGAGCACGAGCGGCTGGTGCGGTCGTTCGAGCGGATGATCGAGTCGATGCTGCCCGATTGACGTGCGCGCGGAGGCGTGAGGTTCAGAACGGCGCGGGGCTGGAGCAGGTGATGCGGCGGCCTGTCGTCGGGTCGTCGAAGGACAGCTCGGCGGCGTGGAGCATGAGTCGGGGAGCGGGGGCGAGCGTGCCTCGGTCGTCGGGGGCGGGGCCGCGGTAGTTCGAGCCGTAGAGCACGTCGCCCACGATGCAGCAGCCGAGGCCTCCCTGGGCGTGGCTGACGGCGGCGTGGAGGCGGAGCTGGTGGGCGCGGCCGGTGAGCGGCTGCATGGAGAGGCGTGCGCGGTCGACCTCGATCGCGAGGAGCTGCCAGCGGGTGATGGAGTCGCGGCCTCGGAGCCCGTCGACGATCTGCCAGGGTCGGTTGTCGATGTCGGGCCTGATGGGTAGGCGGATCTCGCCGGCGTCGCGGGTCGGCACGCCGTCGACGAGGGCGATGTAGCGCTTGGAGACGGTGCGGGCCTCGAACTGGGCGGAGAGGGCGCGCTGGGCGTGGGGAGTGAGGCCCAGGACGAGCAGGCCCGAGGTGTCCATGTCGAGTCGGTGGACGACGAGCGGGCCGAGGGCGTCCGGGATCATGAGGCGGAGCCGGGCGGGGACGCAGTCGCGCTTGGCGGGCTCGTCGCCCTTGCCCGGGACGGAGAGGAGGCCCGCGGGTTTGTCGATGACGGCCCAGTCGGGGCCGCGGTCGATGATGGTCAGCGGGGACGGGTTCACGCGCGGGAGAGCGTACGCGCGGGGCGGGGGTCGACGGGCGGCGCGTGCCGAACGCGGCGGGTTCTATGATCGCCCGGATGAACCGGATCAAGCATGCGGCGGTGTGGGCGAGCGTGGCGTCGGCGGGCTGGATTGCGGGGACTTCGAGCGGCGCGGCGGACGCGGCGGCGGGCGAGCCGGCGGCGGACTGGCGCGAACTGGAAGCGGGCGCGCTGACGGGCCATGTGCAGCTCACGTTTCCCGAGCAGTTCGCGCGGGCGGGCGAGGCGTACTTCTCGCCAGATGGAGCGTGGGTGATCTTCCAGGCGATCCCCGCGGCGGCGGCGGGCGAGGCGCCGGCGACGGTCTATGCGATGTACGTGGCGCGGCTGCAGCGCGACGAGCGCGGTGCGCCGACGGGGCTGACGGGCGTGATGGAGGTCTCGCCGCCGGGCTCGGCGAACACGTGCGGGTTCTTCCATCCGACGGAGCGGGGGCGGATCATCTTCGGGAGCACTCTGACGGCGCCGGCGTCGAAGGCTCCGGCGGGGTATCAGCGCGGGACGTCGACGTACGCGTGGCAGTTCCCGACGGAGATGGAGGTGGTGACGCGGATGGTGGTGCAGGTGGCGACCGGCGGGGCGCAGCTGACGGAAGAGCTGCTGCTGCCGCAGGGAGCGACGGACCCGACGCCCCTGTGGCGGCGGGACGGGTACGACGCGGAGTGCTCCTATTCCGTGGACGGGCGGTTCATCGTGTACACGCGCGTGGATCCGGAGACGCTGGACCCGGATCTCTACGTATTCGACACAAAGGAGGGCGTGCACACGCCGCTGGTCACCGAGGGCGGGTACGACGGCGGCCCGTTCTTCTCTCCCGACGGCCGGTGGATCTGCTACCGGTCGGACCGCGCGGGAGATGACAACCTTCAGCTGTTCGTGGCGGAGCTGGAAGTGGACGAGGACACGGGGGCGATCCGGGGCGTAGCGCGCGAGCGGCAGCTCACGGAGAACGGGCATGTGAACTGGGCGCCCTTCTGGCACCCGGGGGGATCGTTCCTGGTCTACACGACGAGCGAGCAGGGGCACGCGAACTACGAGGTGTACGCGATCGACGCGCGGGGCGAAGCGAAGACGCCGCGGACGAAACGGCTCACGCACGCGCCGGGGTTCGACGGGCTGCCGGCGTTCGACGCGCGGGGCGAGTGGATGATGTGGACGAGCCAGCGCGGCGGGAAGCGCGCGGGCGAGGAGCGTGCGTCGAGCCAGCTTTGGGTGGCGCGGGTGGTGAACGCGGAGCCGTGAGACGGCGGGCGCAGGGTCAGAAGGATCAGACGGAGGGGGCGGAGTCGCCCAGTGTGCCCCACTGCTCCTGATAGCGGCGGCGGACGGGCCCGGCGACTTCGGCGGCCCAGCGGCGCGCCTGCTGGGGGGCGAGGCCCACGGCTCTGGAGGGGTCGAGCGCGCGGGAGAGGTCGACGCCGGCGAGCAGGGGCTCGCGGGCGAGCTTCTCGAGGAGCGTGTTGGGCTCGCCGCGGTCTTTGATGTCGAGGGCGGTTTCCTGGGCGAGGGTGCGGATGGCCTCGTGGACCTGCTGGCGGTCGCGGCCCAGGGCGGCGGCGGCGAGCATGAGGTCTTCGCTGGCGAGGAAGGGCATCTCCTGCGCGAGATTGCGGCGGACGGCGCCCTCGTGGACGATCAGGCCGGCGAAGACGTTGTGAGCCAGTTCGAGGCAGCCGTCGAGGGCGAGGAAGGCTTCGGGGAGGCTGAGGCGGCGGTTGGCGGAGTCATCGAGCGAGCGTTCGAGCCACTGGACGGCGGCGGTGTCGTAGGCGCTTGAGGCGGCGGAGATGACCCATCTGGACAGGCCGCAGATGCGTTCGCAGCGCATGGGGTTGCGCTTGTAGGGCATGGCGGAGCTGCCGATCTGGTGCTTCTCGAAGGGCTCGTCGAGCTCCTTGAGGTTGCAGAGCAGGCGGACGTCGGTGGCGCACTTGTGGAGCGAGGCGGCGATGCACGCGAGGGCCGAGAGGACGATGGCGTCGACGGCGCGGGGGTAGGTCTGGCCGACGGCGATGAGGAGATCGCTCTCGTCCCATCCGAGCGCGCGCGCGACGCGGCGCTCGAGCTCCGCGACCGTTGCGGCGTCGCCCCGGCACAGGCCCAGGAAGGAGGCCTGCGTGCCCGTGGCGCCCTTGAGGCCCCGGAGCCTGAGGCGCGCGAGGGCGTCCTCGGCGTGTTCGAGGCAGAGGGCCAGCTCGGATCCCCACATGGCGGCGCGCTTGCCCACGGTTGTGGGCTGGGCGGGCTGGTAGTGGGTGAAGCCCAGGCAGGGGAGGTCGGCGTGCTGCTCGGCGAGGTCGGCGAGGGCCGCGATGACCCGGGCCGTGCGCGCGCAGACGAGGCGGAGGGCTTCGCGGATGAGCGGGATCTCGGTGTTGCAGTTGATGTCCTGGCTTGTGGCGCCGAGGTGGATGACGCCGCGGGCCTGCGGGGCGGCGTCGCCCAGGGCGTGGACGTGGGCCATGACGTCGTGGCGGAGCTTGCGTTCGTGGTCGGCGGCGCGGCGGAAGTCGTCCTCGGTCATGGCGAGGCGGGCTTCGAGGGCGGCGGCCTGGTCGGCGGAGACGGGGAGTCCGAGCTCGTGCTGGGCGCGGGCGAGGGCGGCCCAGATGGCGCGCCAGGTCTCGAACTTGCGTCGTTCGGACCAGATGGCCTGCATGGCGCGGGAGGCGTACCTGCCGCTGAGAGGGGAGGCGTAAAGCGAGCGGGGGTCGGGTGCGTCGGGGGCGGAATCCCGCCGGGAGGGGTCGGGTGATGGGCGGGAATCGGTGTGGGTCGATCCGTTCACGTGGAATGATCGTATCGGAGAGGCCCGGGTTTGGTCGCGCCGCATGACGACACGGATTCCCTCCTCCTCATCTCCGCCGCCGACGTCCGTCGGGGGCGCGCTGCGCGCGCACGTTGGGGATCCGAGTGGGGCGGGGTCGGCCGGGGAGCGTTCGGAGGTCGACGCGGGGCTTTCGGCGGGGCACGTGGCGCGGGCGCAGCGGGGCGAGCCCGGGGCGCTGGAGGGCTTGCTGGTGGCGGCGCAGCCGCGGCTGCTGGCGGTTTGCCTGCGGTTTACGAACGATGTGCACCTGGCGCGGGACCTGTGCCAGGACGCGCTGGTGCGGATCATCCGGGGCTTGCCGGAGTTTCAGGCGCGGAGCAAGCCCAGCACGTGGATGATCCGGATCGCGATGAACGTGTGCCTGACGCAGCGGCGACGGGAGAAGCTGCGGGGTCGGGTGGTTGCGGAGTCGGGGCGGGATGCGGGGGCGGGGGGCGAGAAGGCCAGCCTGGAACCCGGGCCGGGCTCGCGCGTCGAAGGAACGGAGGAGCGAGAGCGGCTGGCGGCGGCGCTGGCGCGGCTGGCGCCCGAGTCGCGGGCGATCCTGATCCTGCGCGATGCGCAGGGGCTGGACTACGCGGATATCGCGGAGGTGCTGGAGGTGCCGGTGGGAACGGTCAAGAGCCGCATCTTTCGAGCGCGGACGGCGCTGCGTGAGGAGATGGAGCGGCCCGGGGGCCGTATCGTTTGAGTCATGGATGCGCGGCGTTTTGAGGACGATCTGGCGGATCTGATCGAGGGTCGCCTGGACCCGGATCGAGCGCCGAGGGTGCGCGAGGCGCTGGGGGCGGACGCGGCGCTGGCGGCGCGGGTGGCGGCGATGGTGGAGGACCGTCGAGCGCTCGCGGCGAGCGGGTCGGCGGAGCCGTTGGACCGCGGGCTGGTGCGGGCGGCGCTGGCGCAGGCCGAGCACGAAGCGCTGCACGGGGAGACGCCGCGGGAGCAAAGGGCGCGGCGACGCGGTCGGGGGCGGTCGCTGGCGGTGGCGGGATCTCTGGCGGCGGTGCTGGTGGCGGCGGCGGGGGGTGCGATCGGTCTGCTGGCGCTGGGCCGTGAAGCGCGGAACGAAGCGCCGGACCGGCCCCGGCCGGTGGTGCAGATGGACACGATTCCGGAGGAGGAACTGGCGGCGGCGGTGCAGCCAACGCGGCCCGCGGAGCTGGAGCTGGCCTCGGGGTTCTCGAGGCAGGCGGCGAGCGCGGCGGGGATCGCCGGCGAGACGGTTGAGCAGCTTGCGGCGGGTGCGGCGGATCTGATGGGCCCGCCGGAGCCGGAGGTCATCGCTGAGGCGGAGGCCGTGCCCGCGTGGATGTCGCTGGGGAGCGAAGAGGGATCGCGCGATTTGATCGACGCGTGGTCGAGCGAGGCGACCGAGCTGAACGATTCGGCGAGCGCGGAGGCTGCGGAGCGCCTCCGGCTGGCGGGGGAGGCGGCGCTGGAGCGGGTGCGCGGGGGAGGGCCCGCGGAACTGACGCTGGACGAGGCGGCGGCGCTGGCGCTGACGCATCGCCTGGTGATCGTGGGCGGGCGGAGCGCCGGCGCAGTGGCGTCGGCGGGGGCGCGGAGCGGGGCGATCTCCGGGCCGGGGGAGAGCGTGCTGGTCGTCGCGGGGGTTGATGCGGCGCGGGCCGAGCTGCGCGACGAGCTGGAGCGCGTGCTGAGGGGGTTTTCCGGGGCTAGCGGCACGGGGCCGGCGCGGCTGAGGCTTGCCGGGACGGAGGCGGACGCGTCGGGGGTGTTGCCCGCGACGGCGCTCGATGATGTGCTGTGGTGGAGCGGCGGGCGGCCGGTGGACGGGCCCGGGCGGGTGTCGATCCGGGTGGAGATTCTCAGCAGCGAGTGAGGCGGAGTCGGCGGTCCATCCTTCGGGCGGCGAGGGTGACGCCCGGGAGGACGATGAGCCCCAGAAGGGCGGCCAGAGCGGGGGATCCGGCGGTGCTGATGGCGGAGACGTCGCGCTGGCCGTAGAGCACGAGGGCGCCCAGCAGCAGACAGACACTTGCGATGAACAGCAGCACGCTGCGGCGCGTGCGGTGGGACAGCTTCATACTGGCTCCGACGAGGGTGAGGCTCCTGGACCGCTGACCGAACAACTCCAAGACGTCCAGGACGCCGGGCATCCCCCACGAGGGTGAGCGGCGGCGGGACTACCGAACGCTGGGGCCCCCTTCCTGGCACACAACCGCCCAAGTCGGGGGAGCGCGGAACTGTAACGAAAAAGGATCGGCGCGCGAGGCGGAAAAACTTCGCGCGAGGGGTCGTGATTTGAGCGCGGAGGGCAGCGGGCTGTATTGTCCGGCCCTGTTGCGTGGCGCCCGTCTCAGAACCGACCGCTGTCTGACTGCCCCCGGCCCGGCAGCGCCCATGGGTCGGCGCGTGCATCCGCTGGTGGTGGCCGGGGCGGTGTGCCTGACGGTGTGCGCCGCGGCGGGCGCGCAGGACGAGGGGGCGGCGACGGAGCGCGATGTCCCGACTGCGCCGGCGCCCGCGCCGGCGCGTGAGCCGATCCCCGACGCCAGCCCCTACGAAGGCCGGATGGTGCGGGAGATCCGCTTCGAGGGGCTGAACCGGGTCACGCGGACGTTCGTGGACAACCAGCTGCGGACGATGCCGGGCCTGCCGCTGAGCTGGGAGACGGTGCGGGAGGACCTTCGGCGGCTGGAGCGTCTGGGCGAGTTCCGCGACATCCAGGCGGACGTGCTGGTCGATCCGGACCTGAACGTGGTGGTGCTGTTCCGGGTGGTCGAAGCGCCGATCGTGAACGACGTGGCGGTGACGGGCAATCGGCAGGTCAACGACCAGGACATCCAGGAGGCGGTGGGCTCTTTCGTGAGCCTGATCCGCGGGATCCCGATCGACGACTACCAGATCGGCCGGGCGCAGCGGGCGATCGAGGAGCTGTACCGCAACAAGGGCTTTTACCTTGTGAAGGTCGACGTCGACGAGTCCGAGCTGGAGTCTCAGGGGAACATCATCTTCCGCGTTCGCGAGGGCGAGCGCGTGAAGGTGACGTCGATCCGCTTCGAGGGGAACGAGTCGTTCCCGGCGCGGGAGCTGCGGGCCGAGATCGAGACGCGGACTTCGGGGCTGTTCGACCGGGGCGCGGTGGACGACACGGTTCTGGACAGCGACGTGGCGGCGATCGTGCGGTTCTATCTGAACCGCGGGCACCTGGACGTGCGGGCGTCGCGGACGATCGTTCCGTCGCCCAACGGTCGAGAGGCGATCATCACGTTCATGATCGAGGAGGGGCCGCGCTACACGCTGCGGGAGATCTCGCTGCGGGCGCGGGGGGCGCGCGAGGCGGCGGCGGCGCCCGCGCCGGGGGCTGGCGCTGGCGCTGGCGCGGCCGGTGCGGAGGGGGCCGCGGCCGAGGCACCGGTGGCGGCGGCGGGCGAGGTGTACTCCGAGGATCAGCTCCGCGGTCTGCTGGCGCTCAAGCCCGGCGACACGTTCAGCCAGTCCGAGCTTGAGAAGGCGGTCCGGGCGCTGCGTGACGCGTACCGCAAGCTGGGGTATGTGGACGCGAACGTGACGTCGGTGCAGCTGCGCGACCCGGACCAGCCGGTGATCGACCTGGAGCTGAGCGTGACGCCCGGCGAGCGGTTCCGGACGGGGATGGTGTACATCCAGGGGAACGATCTGACGCAGCAAAAGGTGATCCGCCGGGACGTGACGGTGAAGCCCGACCGGTGGCTGGACGGCACGGAGAGCGACGAGACGCAGCGGCGTCTGCGCGAGGGGCGTCTGTTCGATCCGCGGGGCGTGAAGGTGACGATCCAGCCCGAGGACCCCGCCGAGCCCGGCGTGCGCGACGTCCTGGTCGAGGTGGAAGAGACGAACACGGGCGCGCTGAGCTTCGGTGCGGCGGTGAGCTCGGACGCGGGCGTCACGGGCCTGATCAACCTGAACCAGCGGAACTTCGACCTGGCGGACACTCCGGACAGCCTCGACGAGCTGATCCGGGGCCGGGCGTTCCGCGGCGCGGGGCAGACGTTCGACCTGTCGATCCAGCCCGGCACGGAGGTCGGGAACTACGCGCTGACGATCACGGAGCCCTATCTCTTCGAGACTCCCACGTCGGTCTCCAACAGCATCTACTACCGCACGCGTGAGTTCGACGAGTACGACGAGGACCGCTTCGGCGACCGGCTGCGGCTAGGCCGTCGGTTCGGGACGCGGTGGGTCGGGACGCTGGCGTTCCGGGCCGAGTCGGTGGACGTGAGCGATATCGACGACGACGCGGTGACGGACCTGTTCGACGTCGAGGGGCAGAACTTCATCACTTCGATCGGGCCTCTGCTGACGCGGTCGACGGTGGACAGCCGGATCCGTCCCACGCGCGGCACGTACACCGAGCTCGGGGTGGAGCAGGTGGGCGCGATGGGGGGCGACTACTCGTTCACGAAGCTTGCGGCGGCGCACCAGGTGTACATCCCCATCGACGAGGACTACATGGGGAACAAGACGGTGCTGTCGTTCACGACGCGGGTCGGGTACATCCCGCAGGACCAGGACGACACGCCGCTGTTCGAGCGGTTCTTCCTGGGCGGTCGTTCGTTCCGCGGGTTCCGGTTCCGGGGCGTGGGGCCGACGGGCGTGCAGCGGGACGGGACGCCCACGGACGATCACATTGGCGGGGTGTGGTCGTTCTTCGCGGGGGCGGAGATCGAGAAGCCGCTGTGGCGCGACATCCTGGCGGTGGTGGTGTTCGTCGATTCGGGCACGCTGTCCGACGACGTGTCGTTTGAGGACTACCGCGTGTCGGTGGGCACGGGCATCCGGCTGTACATCCCGCAGTTCGGGAGCGCGCCGCTGGCGTTCGACTTCGGTTTCCCGCTGTCGGCTCAGGATTCCGACCGGGAGCAGCTGTTCTCGTTCTCTCTGGATATCCCGATTCAGTGAGGCGGGCGCCCGTCGGGCCCGAGCGGAATCGGGGGCGGGGCCGGGGGGCGGCGGCGGTTAAAACGCGCGCGAGCGGGCGGCGGCACGGGGAGCGGGCGCGCCCGTGCGGTAGACTGATCCTTCTCTGAACGACAGACAGAAGCATCCGGAGACGCATCCGTGCAACATGACATCATCTGGCGGTGGGCGCTGGTCGGTTCGCTGGGGCTGTGCGCCGCGGCGGTGTTCTCTCTGGGCGGGCAGCAGGCGGAGGCGCGGCGGGCGACGCTGGCGCCGGCGTGCTGCGTCGCGACGATCGATCTGAACGGCGTGCTGGAGGCGCTCGAGGAGCGGAAGGTCCGCGAGGGTGAGCTCCAGGAGTTCATCAAGACCCGGACCAACAAGCTCGACGAGATCCGCAAGAAGATGCAGGCGGCGCAGGACGACATGAAGGTCCTGCCCGAGAAGACGGCGACGTGGTTCTCCAAGCGCGAGGAGGCGGCGGGGCTTGCCCTCTCGCTGCGCGGCGAGGAAGAGCTGGCCAAGGCGCTCGTCGAGGACAAGCGCAAGACGCTGTCGCTCGAGCTGTTCGACAAGATCAAGAAGGCGGCGGCGGCGTACGGCGGGCGGGAGGGGTACCTGGCGGTCTTCTCCGACGACTCGATGCTGGAGATCCCGATCGAGGCCCCGGAGGCGCAGGTGCAGAACGCGATGATCTCGCGGCGCGTGCTCTACAAGGCGCCGGGCGTGGACATCACGCAGGCGGTCGCGCAGATGATGAACAACGAGTTCAAGGCGCAGTGAGCTCGGGCCCGGACCTGTTCACGCGCTCGGGGGTGCTGACTTCCGGCGCGCTGGCGGCGCGCCTGGGGGCGGAGCTGCGCGGGCCGGGCGACGTCCGCATCGAGGGGCTGGCGACGCTGGAGACGGCGGGGCCCGGGGACCTGTCGTTCCTGCGGTCGGGCGCGTTCTGGGAGGCGTGGTTTTCGGGCGGGGCGGGCGTGACGCTCGTCTCGCGTGGGGCGATGGACCGCGCGCCCGAGGCGTTGCCCCCGGGGCGCGCGCTGCTGATCGTCGCGGACGCGGACATGGCGCTGATCGAGGTTCTCTCGATGCTGGCGCCGAGCCCGGAGCGCCCGCCGGGCGTGCATCCCACGGCGGTGATCGACCCTTCGGCGCGGATCGATCCCTCGGCGAGCGTGGGCCCCCACTGCTTCGTCGGGGCGGGGGCGGTGGTCGGCGCGCGGTCGTGGCTGGGAGCGGGGGTTGTGCTGGGGGCGCGCGGGTCCGTGGGCGAAGACTGCGCGGTGCATCCGCGGGTGATCGTGCAGGACGGGTGCGTGCTGCACGACCGGGTGATCCTGCACGCGGGCGTGGTCATCGGGACGGACGGGTTCGGGTATCGGCCCGCGCCGGGGGGCAAGGGGCTCCTCAAGATTCCGCACCTGGGCAACGTGGTGATCGAGTCGGACGTTGAGATCGGCTCGAACTCGGCGATCGACCGCGCCAAGTTCGGCTCGACGCGGATCGGGGCCGGGACCAAGATCGACAACCTCGTGCAGATCGGCCACGGGTGCGTGATCGGGCGCTCGTGCGTGATCTGCGGGACGTGCGGGCTGGCCGGCTCGGTGACCTTGGGAGACGGGGTCACGCTGGCGGGCGGTGTGGGCATCGCGGACAACGTGACGATCGGGGCCCGGGCGACGATCGGGGCCCGCTCGGCGGTCATGAAGGACGTGCCCCCGGGCGAGACGTGGATCGGGTACCCGGCGCGGCCCGGCATGTCCACGCTGCGGATCATGGCGGCGCTGGACCGCCTGCCCGAGGTCGTGTCGGCGATCCGCAGCATGTCCAGACAGTCGGAGTGAGGGCCTGGCTCGTGCGTGCGGGGCGCGGCCGGGGCGGGCGCGCTTCGGAATCAGCCGGCGGAGAGGCGGTCGCTGAGCCGACCCATGTCGATGCGCGGGTCGGTCATGCGGTTGTCGAAGGCGGGCTCGTCGGCGGGCTGGAGCGTCCAGGCGGCGCCGAGGCGCGTGCGGATCCGCTGGGCGATATCGAAGAACGAGAGTCCCTGGGAGTTGCCTTCGAGGTGGAAGACGCCGCGGTGCGGCGTGGGGATGAGTTTTTCGAGGCCGGCGGCGGTATCTTCCAGGAGCGCGCACGATGGGGTCCAGCGCGTCGACGCCCTGATGAGTCCCGAGTTCTCGCGGGCGGTGCGGTCGAGGAAGCCGGTCATGGTGTTCCCGGCCGGGGTGCGGCCGATCTGCCAGCCGAGGCGTGCGACGACGGCGTCGGGGCAGGCTTCGCGGACGAGCTTCTCGCAGTGCGTCTTGTATGAGCCGTAGTCGTCGGTGGCGTTCGGCGTCGCGTCGGGGGCGATCGGCGCGGGCGTGCCGGAGGAGAAGACGGAGACCGAGCCCGTCCAGAGCATTCGCACGCGGCGGGCGGCGCACCACTCGGCGATCCAGCGGGCCCACTGCGGGTCGCCCGTGGCGATGTGGCACACGGCGTCGGGGGCGGAGCGATCGAGGAACTGCCGAACGGCGTCTTCGGAGTCGATGGGATGAGCCGAGCGGTCCCACTGGACGACGGTGTGCGCCGTGCGGAGCCGGAGCGCGAGGGCTGGGGCGACGGTGCCGTTCATCCCGGTCAGCACGATGTTCAAGAGGAGGGTCTCCGGCGGCGTTCGGGCCGGGGATGCTAGCGGGCGGTCTGCGCAACGACGAACGCCGGCAGGAGGG
>JANRJV010000053.1:0-5022 GCA_033763795.1 Planctomycetota bacterium | reverse complement strand
CGGGGCGGAAGAAGGCGGCTGCGGGTACACTTCCCGCCCCATTGCCTCTGGAGAGGTGTCCGAGAGGCTGAAGGAACGCGACTGGAAATCGCGTAAACGGGTAACCGTTTCGGGGGTTCGAATCCCCCCCTCTCCGCTTCTGTTTTTTGCACGGGTCCTGCGGGCCGTGCGCGCCGATCGTTCGCGGCTGGTTCAGGGCATCGGCGCTGAAGCCGCGGCGGCCTTGTCCTGTTCGCTGCGGGGAGCGGCGGATGCGACCAGGCGGAACGTCTGGACTTCCATGTCGGTGCTGAGAGCGAGATCCTCCGAGTCGTTGGGCTCGACGGTGATGTCGATGGTTGTGCGCGTGAGCTTGGGGCCGCGGAGGTAGTGGCTGGTGAAGACGACCGAGCGGACGCCGGTCAGCAGCGGGTTCTCCTGGATCACTTCGGGTGGGTCCTCGGTCAGGTCGAGGCGGACGAACCAGAGTTCGCCGGCGACGGGCGGCCAGAGGTCGTCGGGCGGTCCGCCGCGGGCGCCCCACGTGCGGCGGAGCTCGTCGTCCCAGCCCGGGTTGATGGCGGCGAAGCCGACGGGGACGCGGTACTCGATGCGGATCATCTCGGTGGGGTTTTCGTCGGCGTCGCGGGCCGAGACGAACTCGATGAAGTCTGACGCGATGGGGTTCTCGGCGCGGTCGAAAATGTCGGCGGGGATGGGGCCGAAGCCCGATCCCGTGCGGATCATGCCCGTGAGACGGGCCATGACGATGCGGGAGACGACGTGCGTGGAGGCGGACTCGGTTGTCTGCTTGTAGCCCTTGAACATGGCGTCGAGTGCGGTGAGCGTTGCGGTGAGCAGCGTGGCGCTGATGGCCAGGGCGATCATCATCTCGATGAGGCTGAGGCCTCGGCGTGCGTGGAGCGGAGCGTTGGCGTGCATGGGTGTGCTCCTTGCTAGTGGCGAGCGAGACCTCCGGTGAGGATCAGTTGCCGTGGGCGATCTGGCCCTCGAGATAGGTGGAGAGGACGGGCTTGATCGAGATGGGTGCGGCGAGGCCGTCGGGGAGGGTGAGGTTGGGGTCGAGGTTGAGGGTGATCTTGCCGAAGCCGTTGAAGGGGATGGCGCGGCGGATGTGGGTTGCGGGGTTGGCGTCGGTGTCGGGGACGCCGTCGAACCATGATTCCTCGATGGGCGTGGTTCCGACGGCGACGAGGGCACCGGCTGCGGTGCGGGCGGAATCCCACCCGACGTCGAGCGTGCCGTCGGCGTCGAGGTCCGTCATTTCAGAGAGGTCGAGGCCTTCGTTGTCTCCCTGCTCGGGTGTGAAGTAGCCCAGGGTGACGTTGAAGCCTTCGGGGTTGCCGGCGGGTGCGCCGTAGACGGCCAGGGGTGCGACGCCGTATTCGGGGCGGAAGGTCAGGAGCAGCGCGCCTGTGATGCTGGCGTTGCCGCGGACGTCGAGGACTCCCGCGATGACGGCGCCCTGGAGGTTGATGTTCTGGGCGGCGGGCGAGTTGTTGGTGCCGACGTCGACCGAGTAGTGGGGGAGCATCATGGAGCTTCGGCTGGTGAGGGCGCGCTCCTCGTCGGTGAGCTGATAGTCGGGGTCGTCGGGCTCTGTGGGGTGGCGGTCGGAGAAGCGGGTGGCGCCGGTGAACTGGAGCTTGTTGCGGACGTGGGTGAAGACGCGGGGCTTGTCGGCGACGATGGAGCCTATGAACGTGCAGTCGTGGAAGCGGAGGTTGTTGGAGACGAGCTTGGTGTCGGAGCATGCTTCGAGGGAGCCGTCGCCGTTGACGTCCACCATGAGGGTCGGCTGGCGGACGATGCCGTTGCAGTCCAGGAAGGCGCACCATCGTTCGTCGAGCGCGATGGTGCTGGCGGGTGAGAGGGGGTACTTGTCGACGAGGGCGCCGGTGGCGGGGTTGCGCTGCTGCTCGCCGTAATAGATCCACGACGCGTGGGTGTTCTCGATCCATGTGCGCACGCGGGTGACGCCCACGAAGGTGCAGTTGACGAAGAGCGCGTTGGTGCCCCAGGGGATGGTGGTGTTGCGGAAGGTGAGGTTCCGGTAGACGGGCCTGCGGTACCAGTCGGCGGGGGCGGGCGAGCCGAAGGGGGTGCTCTCGATGATGAACTCGTCGCCTACCTGATCGGCGATGACCTGTGCGAAGTCGTCGGACTGCACGCCGGGCTCGGAGGCGAACTCGCCCATGAGTCGGGCGGCCTCGGCGAAGCTCTCGGGGGTGAAGTCCGGCACTTCGGCATCGGTTGCCTGGAACTTGACAGGCCGCTCGCCCGGGTCGGCGGCGATGGTGCCCTCGACCATCTTCTGGTAGTCGGCGAGGGCAACGCCGTAGTCGTCGCGGGAGGTTTCCCACTGGTTTCTGCTGGCGCGGAAGTAGACGCTGCCGCGGATCTTGGCGTACTGGTCGCGGAAGTCGAGGACGCCGTCGCGGTATCCCAGCGTGATGTCGTCGGCGTCGATGTCGTCCTCGTTGCGGGCGCCGTCGCCGTTGTTGTCGGGGAACGAGTTCCAGTCCCACTCTCCGTCGACCAGGTTGCCGTTCCACCTACCGTTGCCGTTGCGGTCGGGGACTCCCGAGTCGATGAGCAGGGCGAGGGCGTCGTCGAGGGCGAACTCGGCGGCCTCTCCCTCTGCGGGTGTGCCGTCGGTGAGAGCCTCGGAGAGGACGACGCGCTGGGCGTTGTCGGCGCGGTTAGTGTCGAAGTGCTTGAGGAAGATGTCGAACTCATCGATGGCGTTGTCGCGGGTGTAGTCCTCGAAGGCGCGGTCGGCGGCGGAGTCGGGCGGCTGATCGAAGTCCATCTGGTTGAGCGATGCGAGGCCGCGCGATTCGATCGAGTGGCTGATGCGGAGGCGGTTGTCGCCGTCGACATCGTCCGCGAGAACGCGGGTGTGGAAGGCGGCGACCTTGGCGGACAGCTCGGCGTCGAGCCCCTCGAAGTCGCTGACGGAGGTGAGCGGCGAGCCGTCGATCGTGTCGAGTGACGCGGAGGTGTAGCGGATGCCCAGCGGGCCGTTGACCGCGACGTTGCGCCCGATCATGACGCGGCTGGGGGAGATGATGGCGTGGGAGGGGTACTTGCCGATCGAGAAGAACTGCTGTGCGGTGCGCGTGACCCACCGGTCGCGGAGCCAGTCCCATTCGTAGCCGGTGGAGATGACGAGGACCCGGCCCTGGTTGTCGGGCGGGACGTAGTCGAGCTGGGCGAGGCTGACGGCGTCGCCGTCGTCGTTGCGCTCGATGGCGATCGGGAGCGCGCGGACCCAGCCGGTCGGGGCGGACCCGAGCGTGATGGGCGCGATGGGCGACGGGTCGGCGTCGGCGTCGTGGTGGAGCTCGATGATCTCGGCGAGCCCGCGCGGGGTGCTGGGCTCCACGCGGCCGTCGGGCGGCGCGATGATGGTGACCGCGGGCGAGTTGGGGTAGGTGCCGGCCCAGAGCTCGCCGGCGTACTCGGCGTCGAGCTCGCCCCGTGCGACGATCATGCGCGAGGCGGCCTCGGTCAGCCGGGCCTGCGCGATCTGCAGGCCCGTGTCGACGGCGGCCTGAGCGCGGCAGATGCGCTGGTGCGTCTCGGCGGCGCGGAGGTTGCCCTTGCTCATCACCGCCATCGCGGCGGCGAGCGAGGAGAACATGACGAGAAAGATCATCGCGAGGATGCCCGTCACGCCGCGGCGCGGCCCGGTCGCGCGGCAGAATCGCGCGGGAGTGTGAGAGAGACGATCAGGGGCGGAGCGGGTGGACATCGCGTGGTCCCTCGGGAAGTGCGGGCGGGACGGGCCTCCGACGGCGGGGAATCGGTCAGGGGGTGACGATCCAGGCGAGCGTGGTCATGACCTCGGGCGGGTCCGCGGGGTCCGGCTGGCGCAGGATGGTGACGGTGACGCGGACGGGATATCGATCGACGGCGCGGACGGTGGCGCCGCTCACGATGACGCGCTGGTTGTCGGCGACGGCGGCGGTGAAGTCGGTGGGCTCGACCTTGTCGACGGTGACGATCTGGGTCCAGCCGCGCATCGCGACCTCGACGGGCTCGTCGCTGCCCGGCGGGGTGAACATCTCGGTCTGGCCGCTATAGAGCGTCTCGGGGATGACCTGCGCGAAGGCGTTGATGGGCCCTGCGTAGCGGCGCGACATGGTGAAGCCCGCGGGGAAGACTGCGGCGCTGCCGAAGACGGCGCCGTCGAGATCGTCGAGGTCGTCGAGGTCTTCCGCGTCGGTCTCGTCGGCCTCGGGCCCCCAGCCTCGGAGGGTCGAGGGGTCCGCGTCGTTCTCGAAGTAGAGGCCTCCCGAGTGGCGGTCGTGGCGGGGGAAGTGGGCGCTCATCTCGCGGATCTCGGCGGCGAGATAGCTGGCGGTGGCGCCGCTGGAGGACCAGCGGTTGCGGTCGAGGAACGACTGCTGGGCTTCGACGACGGCGAGGACGCCCACGCCCAGAATGATGGTCGCCATCGCGGCTTCGAGCAGCGTGAACCCGCGGCGGCCGCGGGCGCGGCGGGGCGGCGCGGCCGCGGGCGTTGCCTTGAGGGTCCGAGTTGTCGAGCGGGGGCTGGGCATGAGATGACCCGTGCGCACGGCGCCTCCGTGAGTCATCATCGGATCACTTCACGATCTGGCTCATCTTGAAGATGGGGAGAATGACCGCCATCGCGATAAACCCGACGATCGTGCCCATGGCAAGGATCATGAGGGGCTCGATCATTCCGGTAACCGCCTTGATCGCGTCCTTGAGCTGCTTGGCGTAATAGACCGAGATCTCGTCGAGCACCTCGCCCAGCTTGCCAGCTTCCTCACCCGCGGAGATCATCTGCGTCACCGCTTTGGGAAGCAGGTTGTCCTTCTGGAGCGGGGTCACGATCTTCTTGCCCGTCTTGACGGCCGTGTAGACCTTTTTCCACATGCCCCGATAAAGCTGGTTGCCGGAGATCTCTCCGGTGATCGCCAGGGTGTCCAAGAGCGGCACGCCGGCGTTGACAAGCTGGCCCATCGTCTGCAGGCTTCGGCTGATATA
>JANRJV010000052.1:0-6440 GCA_033763795.1 Planctomycetota bacterium | reverse complement strand
GAGTACACGAAGGTGCGGCGCGAGCCGGCGGGCATGACGGCCGGCTGCATCGTGCCCGCCCAACGATCCGTCTGCCGTAGATGGACCCGCGAGAACCCGCTCCTCCTCCGCCCTCGCCCGCCGCATGAGGCCCGGCGGCTCCCCGCTTGACTTCCCGGCCCGGGGGGGCAATACTTGCGTCATGGCGTCAGTAATCCACCTTCAGGTCTCGACCCCCAGGCAGGCCGCCCGCCGCCGCGTCCGCCTGGATCGTCTCCTCAATCCCGAGATGCTCAAGGCGCTCGCCGAACCCACGCGCGCCCGCCTGCTCTCCTGCCTGCTCAAGTGCGCCCGCCCCTGTTCCGTCACCGAGGTCGCCGACTGCTGCGCCATCGATTTCTCCATGGTCGCCCGCCACCTCGCGACCATGGCCCGCGCCGGCCTCCTCTCGAGCCAGAAGAAAGGGCGCACCGTCTGGTACGCCGCCGACGGCCCCGCCCTCGCCCAGCACTTCCGCCAGCTCGCCGACGCCATCGACGAACTCCGCCCCGTCAGAGGCTGCTGCACCACCGGCGCCTGCGCCTGCGCCTCCACCCGCGACACACCCGCCGACGCCGCACAGTCCCGCGCCCCGGTCCGCAATTGAACATGCCGATCGCTTCGCACCTCGACCATCCCTCTGAACCGACGTCAACACATACCTCGCACCGGCCATAGACCCCACGCACCCCGCACAAGGAACAAGCAATGAGCAACACCACCACCAACCCCGACCACGAGCAGCTTCGCGACCGCGTCCGCGCCGGCTATTCAGAGATCGCCCGCTCCGGTCAATGGTCCGGCGTGAACGCGCAGACCCAGGCCAAGGCCTCCACCGGCTGTTGCGGCGGATCCTCCGGCGGAGGCGGCGGCTGCTGCGGCCCGACCACCCTCACGCCCAGTCAGGTCGCCGTCGCCGTGGGCTACGCGAGCGAGGACCTGACAACGCTCCCCGAAGGCGCGAACATGGGCCTTTCGTGCGGCAACCCCACCGCCCTCGCCTCGCTCAAGCCCGGGGAGGTCGTCCTCGACCTGGGCTCCGGGGGCGGCTTCGACTGCTTCATCGCCGGGCCGAGAGTGGGGGCGTCGGGCCGCGTCATAGGCGTCGACATGACCCCCGAAATGCTCAGCAAGGCCCGCGCCAACCTCGCGAGCTACCGCGCCCGCAGCGGCCTCGACAACGTCGAGTTCCGTCTGGGCGAGATCGAGCACCTGCCGGTCCCCGACAGGTCCGTCGACGTCGTCATCTCCAACTGCGTCATCAACCTCTCCCCAGACAAGCGGCATGTGTGGCGCGAGATCGCCCGCGTGCTCAAGCCGGGCGGGCGCGTCGCCGTCTCCGACCTCGCGCTCCTTCGGCCCCTGCCCGCGAACGTCCGCGACGATCTCGAAGCTCTCGTTGGGTGCGTCGCCGGCGCGGAGTCCGTCGATGAGGTGCGCGCCGCCGCCCTCGACGCGGGTCTCACCGACCTCCAGCTCACCGCCAAGCCGCAGTACGTCGAGGCGATGACCAGCTGGGAGGACCCGCTCTACAAGAAGATCGCCGCCGCACTTCCCGCCGGGGCGAGGATGAGCGAGTACATCGTCAGTCTCGACATCGCCGCCCGCGCTCGCGCGTGATCCGACGGGCTCCGAGGCTCTCCACGCCCACGCGTGATCCGCCGCGTGCCGTTCCTGTCTACTGCGCCGCCGGCACGACCCGGCCCATCAGCATGAACGACTCTTCGTGGCCGCTCGCGACCACGTACACGTTCGCCAGCAGCAGGCCGCGGTGATCGCGATTGGGCGTGACGCGCAGCCGGACCTTCAGCCCGCCGGTGTCGGCGGCCGCCATGCCCATGATCCGCACATCCGCCACCGGCGGATCGACCTCGATCCGCTCGATCGCGTCCATCGGCGCGCCCGGCGCGCCCGACAGCGTGAGCGTCACGTCGGCGAACCCGCCGGGCTCCACACGCCGCACGTTCGCGTTCGCCCCCGTGAACGTCCAGATCCGCCCGCGCCGCGGCGGCTCCCACTCCATGTTCTCCACCGGCAGATCAATGATCGGCGACGTCGGGTGATCCGTCTCGACCACGAACCACAGCGGCAGCTTGTCCGCCGCGAGCGCGCTCAGGTCCCAGCCAATCTGGTACCGGGCCCGAGGCGTATCCCGGCCCGGCTCGAAACCGTCGACGAAATCGGGCGCTCCGCCGTTCACGCTCAGCACGCTGAACGCCGCACCGTCCACGGATTCGAGCGCCACGACCGCCAACCGCCTCTGCTCGGGTGGATCGAAGGTCACCCGGGCCCGCACGCCGTAGTTCGTGTCCGCCTGCACGCGGCCAACAGCGTTCTTTGAGTAGCCCTCGAACCGCATCAGCACCTGACGCTCCGCCCAGCCAACCACCGGGCCCGAGTCGTACGTCACCGGAATCTGGATCGTCTCGCCGGGATCGAGCACCATGTCGGAAGGGCTCGTCACTGTGCACCAGCACATGCTCATCGCGCTGATCAGCGTCAGCGGCGACTCGCCCCGGTTCGTCACGCGGAACTCCGCCGTCACCTTCGTGTTGGGAGGCAGGTCGCCCAGGTCGATCGGGTTGGGCTCGATCACCACGGGCGGCGGGTTCGTGTTGGGCGGCGTCCGCTCCTGCCACGTCGGCCCCTGCTTGGGCACGTCCGGTCCCTGCACAGGCGGCGCCGACTGCCGCGCCTGCGCCGACCCCTGCAGCAGCGCCGCCAGCGCCATCGCCACCAAGATCACAGCATCGCTCCGCCGTCCCGACCTGTGTCCGTTCACCGTGTCATCCTCCGAATCCCGGACCCCTCAGAATCCGTACGGTACGCTCGTACCGGCCGCCGCGCGCCCAGTCGCGAAAACCCCGGGCCCGGTCTCCGAACTATCTTCCGACCTTCTTGCCGGTTCCGGACCTCCGGCCCGTCCGGATGTTCGTCCCCACCGCATTCCCCTCCCCCCCGAAGACCCGATTCCCGGAGACATCCTCGACCATGGCCCACGCCGCCCCACACCGTCCGCTCGCCGCCCTGGGTCTGCTGCTGGGCGCCTGCTCCCTCGGCGGATGCGTCGTCGTGGGCGGAACGCTGCACGAGCAGAGCGAGGTCGTCACGCTCACCGAGGCCGCCGGCTCGACGCTCGTCGTCGATTCCAGCGTGGGCGACATCACGCTGCGCGCCGACCCCTCCGCCAGCGAGATCCACGCTCAGGCACGCATGATCGGCAAGGGCAGGTCCGAGGCCGAAGCCGCCGACGCTCTGGCGGAGATCGTTCCCACGCTCGACTCCGTCGCGGGCGAGCCCGGGACCGTCCGCGCCTCAGCCGACCATCCCGCCTCCTCCTCCCGCCGCAACTATCAGGTCGATTGGGTCATCACCGGCCCGCCCGGCATGCGGGTCCGCGTCCAGGCCGCCGTCGGCGACATCCTCGTCGAGGGCTTCGAAGGCCCCGCCGAGATCCGCGCCGACGTGGGCGATGTCGTCGCACGCGACATACTCAACGGGCTCACCGTAACCGCCGACGTGGGCGACATCGAGGCCCGCGGCCGCGCACCCATGGACATCAGGGTCGACGTGGGCGAGATCGACGCACGCGTCCTCGCGGGCCCGCCCGCGCCGCTCGCCTTCGCCTCCAACGTGGGCGACGTCTCGGTCCGGCTTCCCGGCGACTGCGTCGGCCAGCTCGACGCCTCCGTCAACACGGGTGACCTCTCGGTCGACCTCGCCCCCGCCGCCCTCACCGCGACGCGCGTCACCGACGAGCGCTTCCGAGGAGTCCTCAACGCCGGCGGCCCCGCCATCACTCTCAGCTCCAACGTGGGCGACGTCACCGTGTCCCGCGCCGACTGATCGGCCGAAGCCCGCCGTCACTTGACCGGCTTGCCGTCCACCGTCAGCGTCGCGCGTTTCTGCCGGCTCCGCGCCCGCCGTGCCCCCGTGGGCAGCACGCTCCGCCAGATCCACCACGCGCCGAGCAGCGCCGCCGCCGTCACGACCCAGAACTGCCAGTCTCCCACCGGCACGCTCATGCGCCGACCATCCGCGCGACCGTGTACGCCACGAACGCGCCCGCGTACGCCACCGCCGACATCCACCCCAGCTGCAGCAGCGCCCAGCGCACGCCGCCCGCTTCACGGGCCGTCACCGCCAGCGTCGGCAGACACTGCATCGCCAGCACATAGAAGACCAGCACGGACCAGCACGTCGCCGCGGTAAAGACCGGCGTCACGCCGTCCTCGCGCGTCGCCGTGGAGATCTTCTCGAGCACGCCCTCATCTTCCGCGTCTTCCCGGCCCGCGACCACGACCGCCATCGTCGACACGAAGACCTCGCGTGCCGCAAAGCTCGCCATCACGCCCACCGTCAGCTGCCAGTCGAAGCCCAAGGGCTCGAAGACCGGCTGCGCCGCCCGGCCGATCCGCCCGATGAAGCTCCGCGCCTTCGCGTCGGCGGATTCCAGCGCGTCCGCCTCCGCCAGGAGCCGCCCCGACAGCTCCGCACCCTCGGGCCCCGCGGCGACCTGCGCCGCCCGCTCCCGCAGCGCCACGGACTCCGCCGGAGGGTCCACGTGCGGGAACGCCCCCAGCCACCACAGCACGACGCAGATCGCCAGGATCGTCGTCCCCGCCTGCTTGAGAAAGACGAACCCGCGGTCCCATGTCGCGATCAGCGCCGTCCGCAGGCTGGGGAGCTTGTACGTGGGCAGCTCGAGCGCCATGGGCCTGCTGGGCCCGCGCAGGATCGTCCGCCGCGCCAGCAGCGCGCTCAGCCCGCCCGCGATCATCCCCAGCGCGTACGCGCCCACGAACGCCAGCGAAGCCTTCAACGGCTCGCCCGGAAACAGCAGGCTCGTCGCCAGCACATAGACCGGCAGCCGCGCCGAGCAGGTCATGAACGGCGCCACGAGGATCGTCGCCAGCCGCTCGCGCCGGTCGGGGATCGCGCGCGTCGCCATGATGCCCGGCAGCGCGCACGCGTGGCTCGAGAGCAGCGGCACGAACGCGTGCCCCGGCAGGCCCAGCGGCCTCAGCACGCGGTCCATCACGAACGCCGCCCGCGCCAGATACCCCGTGTCCTCCAGCAGCGAAATCAGGAAGAAAAGCAGGCAGATCTGCGGCAGAAACACCATCACCCCCGCGATCCCCGCGATCACCCCCTCGGAAACGAACTCGCGCACCAGCCCCTCGGGCAGCACACGCTCCACGCCGCCGCCCAGCTCCGCAAAGAGCCACTCGATCCACCCCATGGGCAGCTCCGCCAGCGCGAAGATCACCCAGAAGAGCCCGGCCATGATCGCCGCGAACAGCACCACGCCCAGCACCGGGTGCGTGAACCCGCGGTCCAGGCGGTCCGTCAGCCGGTCTTCGCCCGGGTCCGCACCGCCGCCGACCTTCGCGTACAGCGCCTCCGCCCAGCGCGCCAGCCCGTCGTCGTCGCCGGGAGGCGTCGCGTTGGGCACCGCCGGCGCTCCCAGCGCCGCAACCAGCGCCTCCATCCCCTCGCCCGAGCGCGCGCTGCACGCGACCACCGCGCACCCCAGCGCCGCCTCGAGCGCCGGCACGTCGATCACCACGCCGCGGCGCCGCGCCAGGTCCATCATGTTCAGCGCCACGACCATGGGCAGCCGCCGCCGCAGCGCCTCGCCCACCAGCGTCAGCCCCCGCGCCATGTTCGTCGCGTCGATCACCACGCACACCGCGTCGGGCGCGCCGAGAGCCTCGCCGCGCGGCGCCGTCTCCCCCGCGAGCACGGCGCGGCAGACCGCCGCCTCGCTCTGGTCGAGCTCGAGCGAATACACCCCCGGCAGATCGATGATCTCCAGGTCGCTCGCCGCCGCCCGCCCGCCGCCCGCCGCGCGGTGCACGAAGCCCACCCGCGCCTCCTGCGTCGTCCCGGGAAAGTTGGACGTCTTGTGACGCAGCCCCGACAGACGGTTGAACACCGTCGTCTTGCCCGTGTTGGGATTCCCGATCAGAGCGATCCGGGCCGGCGCCGGCTCCGCAAGACCCGCACTGGTCCGTCCGCCGCTCACGGTACGCTCATCGACTCCGTTCAGACGCCCGGCGCCGCGCCGGGCTCACGACGGATGAAGACCTGCTCAGCCAGCGGCCGGGCGAGGCCGATTCGCGACGAGCAGCCGCAACCGCCCATCACGCGCACGATACAGGGCTCGCCCAGCCGGCACAGAACGATCTTCGCCTCATCACGCAGCCCCATCGCCCGCAGCAGACGACGCTCGCCCGCGTCGAGCCCGCAGCCGCTGATGGTGCCCGTTTCTCCCGGCCTGAGCTGGGTCAGCGAGATCGGCGCGGACGGCAGCGGACAGGGACAGCCCTGAGGGTCCTCGCTTGCCGCAGCGTCCGGGCCGTGCGTCGAATCGTTCACGTCCCAATCGTATCCGGCCTGAGACTGAATCGCAACGTACA
>JANRJV010000051.1:0-57539 GCA_033763795.1 Planctomycetota bacterium | reverse complement strand
GCTCGCGCCAGAACAACCACCGCCTGGGCCTCGCCCTCATCCGCAAAGAGTGGCGCCCCCTCCTCGACGAGCTGCTGGGCCCGGACCCCGCCTTCCCGCACATCAACGCGGACGCCCGCGCGCTCTACGCCCAGCGCCAGTTTTCGCAGGCGCTCGACGCTTTCCCCCCCGCGTGCCGACACGAGCGTGCGGCTCTCCATGTCCTTGAAACAGGCGGCTCGGAAGAGAAAGCCGTCCGCGCCGTCGACATCCTCCAGCGCCGCTTCTGGTTCACCGCGCTGCAGTCATCGATCTTCAACTCGCTCCTCGCCGAACGAATCCAGTCGGGAACGCTGGGCGCTCTCCGCGCGGGCGACATCGCCGCCAAGGCGGAGAACAGCGCCATGTTCCGCGTCACCGCCGACGACGAGAACAACCCCGAGCTCGCCGGCCGGCTGGCGCGCTTCGAAGTCGCGCCGACCGGGCCCCTCTGGGGCGCACGCATGATGCGCGCCGAGGGCCCCGCTGGAGAGGCCGAGCGCCGCGCACTCCACAACGCGGGCCTCAGCGAGGACGACCTCCTCGAAGCCGAGCGCCAGTTGGGCGACTCCATGGGCGGCGCACGCCGGGCCTACCGCGTCCCCATCCGCGACAGCTCCGTCGAGGGCGGCGTCGACGAGCACGGCCACTTCGTCCAGGTCGCTTTCTCCCTCCCGCCCGGGGCTTTCGCCACCGTCGTCCTCCGAGAGATCATGAAGAACCCCGGCACACTCTGGACCGACTCCGCGTCCCCCGCCGCCGCGTCCGCAGCCGAGGAGGCCGCGGAATGACGGAGAAGCCCCGCGCCGTGTGCGTCGACCTGGGCGGCGTGGTCGTCCGCATCTGCCGATCGTGGGAAGAGGCGTGCGCCCGCGCGGGCGTCCGCGCCCCCGACGCTCAGCGCTTCCACGACGAGACGCTCGCGGTGCGCCGCCGCCAGCTCGTCGATCTCTACCAGACCGGGCGCATCGACTGCGCCGCCTTCTGGTCGGGCCTCGCGGAAGCGACCGGTCGCGCGCACACGCCGCGCGAAGTCCGCATGGTCCACGAAGCCTGGACCATGGAGGACTATCCGGGCGTGCGCGAGCTGATCGACGATCTCAACAGCGCCGGCCGAATCACCGCCTGCCTCAGCAACACCAACCATGCGCACTGGGAGATCCTCCGCGGCGCCGCCGCCCCCGCCCCCGCGTCGCCCGCCATCGCCCGGCTCCGCACGCACATGGTCTCGCACAAGCTTGGGGCCGCCAAGCCCGACGAGCGCATCTACCAGCTCGCCGAGAGCACCCTGGGCCTCCCGGCCGACGCCATCGTCTTCTTCGACGACCTCGAAGAGAACGTGCACGCCGCCGCCCGCCGCGGCTGGAGCGCCCACCTCATCGATCACACGGGCGATACCGCCGCTCAGATGCGCGCCCACCTCCAGCGCCTCGGCGTGCTGTAAGCAGCGCTTCCCCCCGCGCCCGCCCGGTCCTCACCGCTCGTAGCGCGCCAGCAGGTCGACGATCCGCGGCTGGCGCCCGTTGATCCGCAGGCTCTGCCGGAAATACTGCATCGCCGAGTCGTGTGCCGCCACGTCCGACTTGTTGGAGAGCAGGTACTCGTTCAGCCGGCACACCCCCAGCCCGTTGAGCGCCGGGAAGTACGTCGCGTCCTGCGCGATCGCCTGCGCGAAGGCGCTCTTGGCCTCCTCGTAGCGCCGCAGCTTGAAGTACGCGAACCCCGTGCGCTCGTGCGCCGCCGCCGTGGGCTCCAGCCGGTTGGCCGTGTCCAGCGTGTTGATCATCTCCTCGTAGCGCTGCAGCTTGCCCAGGCTGTCCGCCAGATTCAGCAGCAGGTTGGGCGTCAGGTCCATCAGCTCCGCCGCCGCCCGGTACTCCTCCACGGCTTCGCGGTGCCGCCCCAGCGCCGAGTACACCGACCCCAGGTTCGCGTGCGCCGGCCCGCTCGCCGGGTTCAGCTGCGTCGCCCGCAGCGCGTAGGGCAGCGCCTGCGACGGCCCGTCGATCTGGATGTACGCCGTCGCCAGCGCCAGATTCGCGTCGTAGTCGTCGGGGCGGATCGCCAGCGCCCGCAGGTACGCGCGCACCGCCTCGGAGATCCGGTTGAGCAGGTGCAGCACGCGCCCGTGCCCGAACTGCGCCGAGAAGTTCGCGGGCTCCTGCCCCGCCGCCGTCGCGTACGAACGCTCCGCGAGGTCGTAGTCGCCCCGCTCCTCATAGATGTCCGCCATCTCGAGGTGCGCCACCGTCAGCGTCGGGTTCAGCTCGATCGCCCGCGAGAGCAGCGCCAGCGCCTCGTCCTCGCGCCCTTCCGTGCGCAGGTCCCGCGCCTGCGACGCGTACGCGTCGGACGTCTGGGATCGCTCCGTCGACCGCTCGCGGGCCCGCGTCGCGCCACCCTTGCAGCCCGTCAGCACGCACCCCAGCGCCACCGCGACCAGCAGCGCCGCCCGCGCGAGCCTCCGGCCGTTCCGACCATCGACGCTCAGCCCCACGTCGCTCATGTGTCGCTCCCCACGCGCCGGCCCGCCGCCGGCCTCGCTCCCTTGATCATCGACCGAAGCTTGCGGAGATTCACGCTGTCCATCGGCACACCCTTCTCATTGTCTTCCTTGGGCGTCTCCAGAATCATCGGTACGCCCGCGAGCTTCGGATGGTTCACGATCGCCTCGAACGCGCCCACCGCCACCTCGCCCGTCCCGATGTGCGCGTGCCGGTCGAGCCGCGAGCCCATCTTCCCGAGCGAATCGTTGAGGTGCATCACGCGCAGATGCTCCAGACCGCACACGCTGTCGAACGCCGCCAGCATCGCCTCGCCCAGCGCCACCCCCTGCGCACGCGTGCGCGCCCGGCCCGCGCCCGCCTTCCCGTCCGCGCCCGCGCCGCGCGCCGCGATGTCGTACCCCGCCGCCAGCGCGTGGCACGTGTCCACGCAGAACCCGACCCGCCCCCCGGCGACCCGCCTCTTCCCGTCCGCCCCGACCAGATCCGCGTCCGGGCCGCACTCAGAGAGGATCAGCTCCCGCAGCCGCGCCAGCTCTTCGAACGTCCGCCCGAGCGTCGTCCCGCCCCCGGCGGTGCACTCCAGGCACACCGTCACGGGCATCCCCCGGGTCTCCTTGAACAGCCGACCGTACGCCCGCGCGATCCGCACCAGCCCCTGCTCGATCCGCTGCGGCTCCTCGCCCCCCTCGCGCACGATGTACGCCCCGGGATGACTCACCAGCAGCGGGATCGAGAGCGCCGCGCACCGCTCGATCTCCACGCGCATCGAAGCAACCGACCGCTCCCACAATCCCCCCGGCCCCTCGTCGGGCGACGCGAGGTTGATCAGGTACGAATCGTGCGACACCGTCCGCGACTGCCACCCCAGCCGGACAAGCTCCGCACGCCACTCGCCCGCCGCGCCGGGATCGAGCGGCGGCGCCGCCCACTGCCGCTGGTTCTTCGTGAACACCTGCACGGTGTCCATCTTCAGCTCGACCGCGGCCGACAGCGCGTTGATCAGTCCGCCCGCCACCGACAGATGTGAGCCCAGCAGCGGCATCTTTCCCAATGGGTCTCCCGAGTCGCGGCTCGACGCCGCGCGGCAGAGTGTACATGTCATCTCATGAAGAGCCCGCCCCGCCGCGCCGCGCTCCTCCCAGTACACTGAACCCCGCGGCGCGACACGCCGCACACTCGTGGGGGCCCACGCGATGGACGGGCCGAAGCCCGCGCGCCGGGCGGCATATGCGGCAGCATTCCTCTCACTGGGCATCGTCCTCGCCCGCATCGCCCCGGCCTGGGGCGTCGGCACGGTCGTCCCCGCCGCGCTGCTCGGCCTCGCGGCCGCCCTCGCGCTCGCCGCCTCAATCTTCCGGCACGCACCCGCGCGCGCCTGCCTCCCCCTCGCGGTCGTCGCCCTGGGCGCGGGCCTCTGTCTCCACCGCACCGCGCACGTCCCCGACCATCACATCGCGCGCTGCGCCGACCCCGGCGGCACGCTCCTCCGCGTCAGCGGCCTCATCGAGCAGTCCCCGCGCACGCAGTTCGTCCGCGCAGGACGGCTGGGCCGCTTCCTTCCCTCCGAGCCCCTCACGCGCTTCGTGCTCCGCGTCGACGAGGTCCAGGCGGGAGGCCCGCCGCGACCCGCCTCCGGCCGGCTCTGGGTCAGGCTCAACGGAATCAGCGACCTACCCGCCGGCCAGCGCGTCCGCATGACCGGCGTCGTGCGCTCTCTTCGCCCGCCGTCCAACCCCGGAGACACCTTCACGCCCGCCCGCGCCCTCGCCCGCGGCTTCGGCGGCACAATCGATGTCGACTCCCCAGACGCCATCGAGCCGCTCCCCATCGATAGCCCGCTCACCCGCCTCCGCGCTCACCTTCACCGCATCAGCGCCCGCCTGCACGCCGGCGCCAGCGCCTGGCTCCAGAGCCCCGCGGACGCGCCCGTCGACCCCGGCGCCGACGAGCCCCGCGCCCTCCTCGCCGCCCTGCTACTTGGCGAAGACGACATGGCCGCCAGCGAACTCCGCGACGCCTTCACGCGCCTGGGCCTCTCGCACATTCTCTCGATCAGCGGCCTGAACCTCGCGCTGCTCGCGGGAGCCGTGCTCTTCGCCCTCCGACTCGCGGGCGACCGGCCCCGCGCCGAGGCGCTGCTCGCGTCGCTCGCCGTGCTCGTCTACCTGCTCATCGTCCCGGCCCGCGCGCCCGTCCTCCGCGCCGGCTTCATGACGTGGGCACTCCTCGCCGCCGAAGCCACCGGCCGCCGCTACGACCGCCTCACCATCCTCTCCTGGGCCGCGTGCATCATCCTCATCTGGAACCCCACCGAGCTCTTCAGCCCCGGCTTCCAGCTCAGCGTGGGCGTCGTCGCCGCGCTCCTCACGCTCGCCCACCCGCTGCGACGCCGGCTCTTCGGCCTCGCCCCCGACCCCGACCAGGTGCGACCGCCCCTCCGCCTGCTCCACACGCTGCAGGACGCCGTCGCCGCCGCCATCGTCGCCTGGGCCGTCTCCGCGCCGCTCGTCGCGTATCACGTCGGCGTCGTCTCGCCGCTCGGCGCGCTCGCGACCGTGGCGCTCATGCCCATCGTCGGGCTCATCATGGCCGCCGGCTATCTCGTCCTGCTCGTCGCGCTCGTCGTCCCACCCGCGGGCCGGCTCGCCGCTCCCGCACTCGAATCCCTCGCGTGGATCCTCGCCCGCTGCGTCCGCACGCTCGACGGCTTCCCGGGAAGCGTCATCCATCTCCCATCGCTCAGCCTCGCGTGGACCATCGCCGCCACCGCATTGATCATCTGGTGGCTCTGGCCCCAGTCGATCGAGGGTCCGACGCCGCGCACCCGCCGCGCCCGCTGGACGGCGACCGCACTCGTCGTCCTCTGGCTCGCGGCCCGGCTCCTCTTCACCGGACCGCCGCAGAGCCAGGCCCTCCGCCTCGACACGCTCGACGTCGCCGACGGCACGTGCCATCTGCTCCGCCTCCGCGACCCCGCCACCGGCCGCACCGCCGCCGCACTCATCGACTGCGGCTCGCTCCGCCTCACCGTCGGCGAGCGCACCATCCCCCGCGCCGTCCGCGCCCTGGGCGCCTGGCGTGTCCCCACCGTCGTCCTCTCACACCCCAACATCGATCACTACGCCGGCCTGCTCGACTTCATCGCCCCGCTCGGCGTCCGCCGCGTCATCCTCACCGAAGCCTTCGATCTCGCCGCCCGCGCAGCACCGACCGGCCCCGTCGCATACCTCCTGGAGCAGCTCGAAGCCCGGGGCGTCGAAGTCGTCCGCATCGCCGCCGGCGCCACCATCGACCTCGCGCCGAATCTCCGCGCCGAGGTCCTCTGGCCGCCCCGCGGCCTGCGCGTCCGCCGCGACAACGACGCCAGCCTCGTCCTCCGATTCACCGCCGCCGGACGCACACTCATGACCACCGGCGACATCCAGGACGAAGCCATCGCCTCCATCCTCGCCGACCGGCCCGACCTCCGCGCCGACATCCTCGAAGCCCCGCACCACGGCAGCCCGACACCGGCCACCGAGCGCTTCGTCCTCGCCGTCGATCCCCGCGTCGTCGTGCAGTCCACCGGGCCCCGCCGGCTCGACGATCCGCGCCTCGCCCGCGCCCGCGCCGATCGAGAATGGCTCGCCACCCCGCGCCACGGCGCCATCACCGTCATCGTCGAACGCGACGGCTCCATCACCGCCCGCGGCTTCCGCACCGGCCCCTGATCCCCCCGCCGGCTTCTTCAGCCCGTCAGCCGCTCCACCATCGCCCGCAGCGCCGCCACTTCGCCCTCGAGCGCCGCGACGCGCCCGCGCAGCTCCTCCACCGCCTCCTGCGCCACTGCGGCGTCGGACCCGCCGTCCCCGCCCCGCGCCGCCGCGCCGTCACCCATCACGACGCGCTCGGCCGTCACGGGCCCGTCCAGCGGATGCGCCGCCGGCGCGATCAACTGCGCCCATCGCTCCGCCCGCTCGCCGGGCCGGCGGACCAGCCGCCTCACCAAGGGCTCCGCACGCGCGCTCAGCCCCTCCAGCACCGCCGTCGCGCTCTCCAGCGACTGCAGCCCCACGTCGTCAGGCGGCATCATCCGCGCCGCCCGACCCCGCAGCTCACCCGCCGCCTGCGGCCCGCGCAGCATCAGCTCCGCCAGCACCACCAGCTCCGCCGTCGAAACCCCAAGCCCCTCGCGCGCCACATGCCGGAACTTGTGCACCCGGCTGCCCGCCATGAGCGCCTCGCGCACCAGCCCCTTGCTCTTCAGGCCATCTAGCGCCCGCAGGCAGTCGTCCTCCGACAGGTTTGTCACCGGATCCCGGTTGTTCTTCTGGTTGCACCCGACCACCAGCCCGTTCAGCGTCAGCGGATACTGTCCGGGAACTGTCTGGGCCTTCTCAATGAGAGTTCCCAGCACGCGGGCTTCCAGCGGGGTCAGCTCGATCATGGGCGGCATCAGCCCAGTCTAAATCCCGCCGCCCCCGTCCCCCCGCCCGGGTTCCCGCCGGGCCCCCACGCCGCCGTCAGACCGCTTGCCCGGGCCAGATCCTGCCCCCGGGGCGACAGAAACCCCTTTTCCAAGCGTCCCGATACTTGAAACCCGCGGGGGCGCTCGCCCAATATCTCGGGTGACTCCCGCCCGCTCTGGCCCCCAGGTCAGCGGGACGGCGACCGGCCTCACAGACGGAAGGAGCTTGCCATGGGCTTCTCGATGGGCTTCGGCACGGCATGCATCGCGGGTCTCATCTTCGGCGCCGCCGTCGGCGGTTGCGTCGTCGTCGTCGTCGATGGTCATGACGACGGCTGGGCCTCCTCCAGCTTCACGTCCGACGCCGGATCACGCCCCAAGCTCGGCGTCCACACCGCCGAGCCCACCCGCACCACCGCCGCACAGGCCCGCGTCGACCAGGACAACGTCACCGTCATCACCGACATCGTCCGCAACTCGCCCGCCGAACGCGCCGGCCTACAGAAGTACGACATCATCGCCGCCATCGACGGCAGCGAAGAGGCCGACCCCTCGGATCTCCGCCGCGCCCTGCGACAGAAGCAGTGGGGCGACATGATCGCCCTCCGCGTCGTCCGCGCGGGCGAGCCCCTCGAGGTCCTCGTGCCCCTCGAGAACGTCGAGCGCACCGACCGCCCGACCCCCAGCTACTGAGTCGGCGGGTTCACACCAGCGACATCTCAACTCTTGCCGCGCCAGGAGCGTCGGTCGCGCCGTGCGCTCCAGCCGACCACGCGCAGCGGGCCGGCCCCGCCGCGCCCTGTGACCTCACGCCTTCACCGCGGCCCCGCGCAGCGCCGAGCGCCCCACGGTGAACCGCAGCACCTGCACGATCATCACGAGCGCCACGAGGCTCAGCGCCGACGCCCCGCCCGCCGAGGCGAACAGCGAGTTCGTCTCGCTCGCCAGCCCGTCGAGCAGCCCCGCGTTCTCCAGCAGACCCTTGGGCTTGTCCAGCCCCGTCAGGATCAGCAGGCTCTTCACGACGAGCATCGTGACCCACAGGCAGGCCAGGATCCCGCCCACGATCACCCAGTTGATCGCGATGAACCGCCAGCGCTCCAGGCTCGACCGCCCCCGCGCCAGCCGGTACAGCTCGTGCAAGGGCATCCACAGCGCCATGAACAGATAGAACAGTCCGCCGATACCGGTTCCGGGAAGTCCGACGACCATGGCTCAGTGCCCCTTCTCGAACGTCTTCAGACGGTTGCTGGTGATCACCTCGCGCCAGATCGCCACCAGCACGAACCACGCGTTCACGAACCGCAGAACGAAGAACCCCGGGATGCTCGCCAGCGCCTTGCGCACCTCGCCGCGCTGGTGCGCCCGGTACAGAACCGGGATCAGCACCGCCGGGATGTCCATCACGTACCCCAGCAGGAAGATCGGGCTCACGAAGATCGCCAGCAGCGGCAGCAGCACCACCAGCGCCAGCGCCGCGATCGTCGCGTCCCACACGCCGATCGCCACGATCGTCCGCAGGAAAGGCACGTGCAGCACCTCGCGCCAGTGGATCTTCACCGTCTGCAGGAACCCGCACGACCACCGCCGCAGCTGCTTCGACAGGTAGTGCAGGTTGTGCGGCTCGATCGGGTAGCACACCGCCTCGGGGACGAAGCGCACGCGCTTGCCGCGCATGTACATCATCCACGTCAGGTCCATGTCCTCCGCGACCGTCCGCGTGGGCCAGCCCCCGGCCGCTCGCAGGTCCTCCGTCCGGTACGCGCTGAAGCAGCCCGACGCCAGCAGAGGCTTCTCGTAATAGTCCTGGATCGGCTTGTACAGCCCGAACGCGAACAGGTACTCGATGTACCGCCCGCGCTCCCAGATCGTGTTCACGTGCCGCGGCAGCACGAACCCGCACGCCGCCGCCACCTCCGGATCGTCGAACGCCGACATCAGCTTCTCGATCGCGCCGGGGTCGAAAGTGGTGTCCGCGTCCACCGCCAGCGTGAACTCGCTGTCCACCAGCTTCAGCCCGTAGTTCAGCGCGTTCGCCTTGCAGCCGCAGTTCTTGGGCGTCCGCACCACCCGCACGCCCAGCGAACGGGCGATCTCGCCCGTCTCGTCGCTCGAGCAGTCGTCGATCACGACGATCTCGTCCGCCTGCAGAGTTTGCGCCTGCAGCGAGCGGATCGTGTCGGCGATGCTCTTGGCTTCGTTGTACGCCGGCACCAGCACCGTCAGCCCGGTCTTCTCGACCGGACGCTGTCGCCGCGTCAGTTCGGGCGCCCGCGACGGCGTCGCAACGCTCACGGGCTGGATGGTCAGGCTTGTCGGACTCAGTGCAATCGTGGACATCGTGTGGAGATCCCTGGGAGCCCGAGCGCACACGCACGCGACGCAATGTCGGCGACGCCGATCGGGCTTTGACCACGTGCCGGGTGGACGCTGTTCATGCAGCATCACCACCGGCGGTGATCACGGCTGGATTGTGTTACTTCCTGGCCGCAGGGTTCGGTGACGAGTCAGCCGATCCGGGTCCCGTCCTTGCGGGGCGCTGCGGTATTCAACCGCTCTTGGCTCTGCCCGGAGACGTAACAGGGTCCCGGCGGCCAAGCGGTCGCACATCAGTATACGGAAGATCGGCCGTCAAGATCCATCCCCTCCTGCCGAACACTTCCGGGAGAACCCCGCCCGGTCCGAAAACCAACCCGAATCGCCTCCGCAAACTGTTCAGATATAGGTAGGTTCCGCCGCGCCGTTCTACACTCCGCCCCATGTCAAGGAATGATCTCCGCGTCCGCGCCCTCCGTCAGATTGCCGACACGACCCGGTTGCTCGGCGTGGATTTCCTCCCGGTTTCCTCGGCTCCCCGCTCCGCTCCCCCCACCCAGCCAGACCCGTCCGACGCCCCCGCGCCGCCCGCTGGCCGGGCCGTGATCGTCGAGCCCAAGAACCAGCCCCCCGCGGCCCGGACTGCCGCGCCCTCCCCCCCGACTCCCCCCGCCGCCGCCCCGGGCGACCGCCGCGCCCTCCTCGCCGCCCTCCGCGCCGAGCACGACGCCTCCTGCCCGCACTGCACCCGCGCCACCGCGCACACCCAGACCGTCTTCGGCGACGGCGACCCCGAAGCCAGGCTCATGTTCATCGGCGAAGCCCCCGGCGCCGAGGAAGACCGCCAGGGCATCCCCTTCGTCGGCGCCTCCGGGAAAAAGCTCAACGAAATGATCGTCGCCATGGGACTCTCGCGCGACCGCGTCTACATCGCCAACATCCTCAAGGCACGCCCGCCCAACAACGACACCCCCACCCCCGAAGAGGCCGAACGCTGCGGCCCCTACCTCATCCGCCAGATCGAGATCATCCGTCCCGCCGTCATCGTCACGCTCGGCAAGCCCGCCGCGAGCTTCATCCTCCAGACGCGCGACGCCATGTCCAACCTCCGCGGCAGGTGGTTCGATTTCCGAGGCATCCCCGTCATGCCGACCTTCCATCCCGCCTTTCTGCTGAGGCAGTACACGCCCGAAAACCGCCAGAAAGTCTGGTCAGATTTGAAAGCCGTCATCTCCAAGCTCGAAGAACTCGGGAATACGCGGACGTGAAGCCGAGTTTGCCAAAGAGGAGGCTTCCTCCGCGGCCGAATGCTGCCAAATAAGGCTCTCTTCAGCGAACGCTCCGCCGCTGAGCCGACAGAAAGAAAAATGCCAAAACGCCCTGCAACTCGGGGCGGTCTCCGGCGTAGAGATACACAGCAATCACGACCCCCACGAGGCCCGGTTGATCAGTTCTTCTGATCGCCGGGCTTTTTTTCTGCCCGCGCCGCGTACGTCCGCACGCCGCACGTTCAGCGACGAAGAGGCGTGAAGTCCAGCTCCGTCTCCGCAGGCAGCGGCTTCACCGCCGTCGCCCGGTACCCCAGCAGCCGCTGCGCCGCGGCGTCGAAGTCGACCTCGAACGTCAGCTCCACCTTGTCGCCCGTCTGGAACGCGCTCAGGTCCAGCCCGTCCGCCAGAGGGAAGGGCATCACCATCGTGTCCATGCCCAGTTCCCCGTCCTGACCCACGAAGTTGGGGATCGCCTCGTGACGCGCCTGAAACTCCGACGCGGGGTTCGCCGCGTCCGGAAGCGACACGACGACCGCCCGGACGACGTACACGTCCTTGCGCACATTCGCATCGGCCGGCGCCCTCGACGCGGCGTCCGGCCCCGGCGCCCTGCCGGAGTCCGCCGCCTTCTCGCCGCAGCCCGCCACAGCCGCGCAGCACAGAACCAACACGACAAAGCGACGAACGCCCGGCCGGCCGGAGCGCTGCGCCCGATTCTCTTCGCATGTCATGGACCAGACCCTCGCGGTGCGTGCCGCGAGTTTACGCCGCTTCGATCTTCAGGAAGCGGCTGACCGACGCAAAGTCGTTCGCGATCTGCGGGTAGTACCGCATCGTCCACGTCGCGCCCTTCACCGGACGCACCAGCTTCGACGAACGCTCGCGAACCTCCCACGGACGCTTGCCGCGGCTGACGATCAGCAGCGTCCGCACCCGGTGCTCCTGCGCCGACTTCAGCTCGCGCTTGAACTTCGGATCGTTGCGCATCAGACGCATGATCGTCTGCTGATCGTCCTCGGTGCGCGCGGCGCGCTCAATCGTGCAGCGGATGGTCTGACCGGCTTTGAGCTTCTCGAGCATGACCACGACCTCGGGGAACCGCGCGGAGCGGCAAAGAAGGACCAATCAATTCAGGCAAGGCCCCGCGCCCACCAGCGCGAGGGGTGAAGACAGTAGCACAATTCCGCTCCCAAGTCCACACATGCGGTCCGGCCGCTGTTCGGTGCCCGAACCCCCGCGCCCCGATCAGCGCCGAACCTTCCTCCGGCCGGTCTACACTCCGTCCCTTCCCCTAGCAACGTCCCCCGCCGGAGTCTCCGAACCCATGGATCAGGCCCAGCCCGCCCCGGACCGCCAGCCCCCCGTCTTCGACCCCAGCGCGCCCCATCAGCAGACGCCCAGGCTGCGACAGGTCCGAGGCTTCCCCGCGCAGCACGGCGAGCAGGTCCTCCTGGGCCTCGCGGACGCGCGCCAGATCTCCGACGAGATCGTCTTCACCATCCCCGCCGCACAGGTCATCCTCCCCCACATGGACGGCACCAAGACCATCGACGAGATCGTCGGCGCCGTCGGCCACGGGCTCAAGCGCTCCGACCTCGAGATGCTCATCGCTCAGCTCGATCACGCCGGCCTGCTCGAGGGCCCGCGCTTCCAAGCCATCCTGCAGCGCGTCCGCGATGAGTACGACTCCGCCCCGCACCTGCCGCCCGCCGGCACCGCCAACATCGCCGACGCCCTCGTCACCCAGGAGAAAGGCGAGGGCCTCTCTGCAGAAGAGATCGCCGCCGCCGCCCCCGCCGCCCTGCGCACCGCGATGGACCGCTGGATGGCCCAGGCCCTCGAAAAGGTCGACAAGCCCAGCTTCGACGAGCTCCCCCGCGCCGTCATCGCCCCGCACCTCGACTACTGGCGCGGCTGGATGAACTACGCCGGGATCTACGGCCGCATGCGCGTCGTCGACCGCCCCGACCGCGTCGTCGTCCTCGGAACCAACCACTTCGGCTTCGGCACGGGCGTCGTCGGCTGCGACAAGGGCTTTCAGTCGCCCCTCGGAGTCAGCGAGCTCGACCGCGCCTTCGTCGACGAGCTCTCCCGACACCTCACCGCCGAGCAGTCCCGCCAGCTCTTCCTCCACCGCTACGACCACGAGCGCGAACACTCCGTCGAGCTGCACATCCCCTGGATCCAGCACGTCTTCGCCGACCCCTCGACCGGCGCCACCCCCAAGGTCTTCGGCGCCCTCGTCCACGATCCCGCCGTCAACAACGGCGAGAGCTACGACAACCAGGGCCTGGGCATCCTCCCCTTCATCGACGCCATGAAGAAGGCCATCGCCGCCAGCCCCGGCACCACCCTCATCGTCGCCTCCGCCGACCTCAGCCACGTCGGCAGCAGCTTCGGCGACCGCACCCCCATCGTCGGCGACAGCCAGGAATCCGTCGCCTTCCGCAACAAGGTCGTCGGGCACGACCGCGAGATGATCCAGCTCATCATCGAGGGCAAGGCCGAGGAGCTCGTCGCCTCCATGGCCTGGCAGCAGAACCCCACCAGGTGGTGCAGCGTGGGCAACATCGTCGCCGCCATGAAGATCACCGGCGCCCCCTCCGTCTCCGTCCTCAACTACGTCATGGCCGGCGACCAGCAGGGCTCGGCCATGGTCTCGTCGATCGCCGCAGCCATCGCATGACGCCCGCGCCCGCGCGCAGGACGACCAAATTGCCGCATGACGTCATCCTCGCGCTGCAGGTCGGAGGCGGCGCCCTCGTCGCGGCCCTCGGGCTCTGGCTGCTCTCGCGCGCCCGCCGCGACACCACCGAAGAGATACACCTCGCGGGAGTGGGGGGGCTCAGCTCCCTCACCCTCTCGGTCAGCGGCCTCTCCTGCCTCGCCCTCGCCTACCACGCCTTCGCCTACGCCTTCAACTTCACCACCTTCCGCGCGCCCATGTGGATCGCCCTCGTCGGCGCCCTCGCCGCCGTCCTCCTCTCCCTCCTCGCCGACAAGCTCGAGAACCGCCCGCGCTGACCCCCCGCGCGTACACTCACAGCCATGGCAGTCACGTTCCAGAAAGCGACGCTCCCCAACGGCCTGACCATCATCGCGGAGACCGACCCCGCCGCCCACACCGCCGCGTGCGGCTTCTTCGTCAAGACCGGCGCACGCGACGAGCAGCGGCCCCGCATGGGCGTCTCGCACTTCCTCGAACACATGATGTTCAAGGGCACCGAGCGCCGCTCCGCCGAGGACGTCAACCGACAGTTCGACGAGATCGGCGCCAACTACAACGCCTTCACCACCAGCGAGATGACCGCCTTCCACGCCCACGTCCTCCCCGAGCGACTCCCCGAGGCCCTCGACATCCTCGCCGACATCCTCCGCCCGTCGCTCAGGCCCGCCGACTTCGACACCGAAAAGGGCGTCATCCTCGAAGAGATCGCCATGTACAAGGACCAGCCCTTCTGGGTCCTCTACGAGCACGCCCTCGAGCGGTTCTTCGGCGAGCACCCCCTGGGCTACCGCGTCCTGGGAACCGAGGACACCATCCGCGCCCTCGAACGCGACCAGATGGACGCCTACTTCCGCGAACGCTACAGCGCCGACAACACCGTCCTCTCACTCGCCGGCCGACTCGACTTCGATCATGCCGTCCGCCTCGCCGAGAAGCTCTGCGGCTCGTGGCAGCGAACCGGCGCCGCGCGCGACGCCGCGCCCCCCGCCGCCGCCGCCGGCGAGTTCACCCTCCACGATGAGAAGGTCACCCGCGCCTACATGCTCGCGCTCAGCCCCGCCCCCGCCATGAGCGACCCCAGGCGCTATGCCGCCATGATGCTCGCCCAGGTCCTCGGCTCTTCCGACAACAGCCGACTGCACTGGGCCCTCGTCGAGCCCGGCGTCGCCGAGGAGGCCCAGGCCGGCTACGAGCCCCACGACGGCTCGGGAATGTTCTATCTCTACGCCTCGGGAGACCCCGAGCGCGCCGCCGAGATCTGGGCCCTCGTCGAGCGCGAAGTCGCAGGCCTCGTCCCCTCGCTCACCGAGGCGGACCTCGAACGACTCCGCAACAAGCTCGCCACCGCCGTCACGCTCGCCGGCGAGCGCCCCAGCGGCCGCATGCACCGACTGGGCCGACTCTGGCCCTACCTCGGCAGTTACCTCTCGCTCGAAGATGAGCTCGCCGCCATCAACGCCGTCACCCTCGCCGACCTCCGCGCCGTCGCCGCCGCCTACCCCTTCCAGCCCCGCATGTTCGGCCGAATGCTCCCCAAAGCCTGAGCCCGCCCCGCGCCGGCCTTGCGCGTCAGCGCCGGGGCGCGCCCCGCCCTCACGCCCCGTGCACGGCCCCTTCGACCTCGCGCGCCATCTTCCCGATGACCTCCGCGCCGTCGACCCGCGCCGCCGACGCCGACGCCCGGTACTGCTTCCACATCATCGGGATCATCAGCGCCACCAGCGGCAGGTACCACCACCACGTCTCGATCCGGTACCAGTCGAAGTACGTGCTCAGCATCGAATCCGTCAGCGGCAGCCCCGGGAACACCGTCAGCACCAGGATCACCACCGCCGCGATCGGCATCTTCTTCAGCACGCGCATCTCGAACCGCACCACCGATCCGCTTCCCTCGCCCGACACGCGCCCCACCAGCTCGTAGTCGTACACGCCCCCGAACGCCAGCACGCGGAACCCGCCCTCGGCCGGCCGCCGCTCGAACCCCGCCAGCTTTCCCCGCTTGGACATCTTCGACAGCCGGTCGATCAGCGCCTCGCCCCCCAGGGGGCTGCGGATCTCCAGCCGCGCCGGCTCGGCCTCACCCCCGGCGGTCGACACATCCCCCGGCGCCCCGCCCGCCGACTCGGCCCCGCCGTCGACCGCTCCCGCGGCTTCCCCGCCGGGAGCCGCGACCGCCGACCGCGTTGTTGACCCCGTCTCATGTTTCATGCGATCATCATTTCGGCAGGGATGTTGCAGCAGATCGACGGGCAGGGACGCCACAGTACTCAAATGTCTCCGCCCAGAGCGTGCATGCGGTTTGCACGCCTCTGGCACGGGCCATGCAAGGCGATCCCAGTCCCCGATGGAGCCCATTCGCCCCGCTTCGCCCCGCGGTTCGCCTCTCAGGCTGATCAGGCCCGAGACCGGGCTGTCGCTGCGCCAGGCTGATGCCCGCCGCGCCGTCGAGACCGAGAACCGCGCCGCCGCACTGCTCACCTCGGGCGACCGGGCCGTCGAGGACCTCCGCCAGATCTTCGCACTCCGCGCCGCCTCCACGCTCGAAGGAGGCCGCGCCGCCATCCTCCGCCCAGAACGCCGCCGCGAGCTCGTCGCCGGCGCCGCCGCCCTGGGCATGCGCCCCTTCGAGGCAAACCTCATCATCGCCGTCGTGCAGGACGGCGTCCGCCGCGGCACCGGGCCCCTCAGCCCCGAGACCCGCGGCCTGCTCCGCGTCATCCCCGCGCCGACGCCCTCAGCACTCCTCGGCTCATCCTGGCTCCGGCCGGGCCTCGCCGCGCTTCTGCTCGGCGGCATGATCACGCTGCTGCTCATCGACTGGCTCACCCGCGGCTGACCGCCCCTGCCCCGCCCCTCAAGGCCGGCCCACCGCCTGGTGCCAGATGTCGCGCCAGCCGATCGCGCTCGTCGCCTCGTCGCTCGCCTTCAGCTCCTGCTCGTACGTGCGGATCTGCGGCGCCGAGACCAGCGGCGGCCGCTCGTCCGAAGGGCTCCGCACCAGCCCCAGCGCCCCGTTCCCCGTCACGCTCACCACCCACCGCCCCTCTTCCAGCGTGCGGTACACCGCCTTGCCCGTCCCAGCCCCGGGAGCGTTCCAGTTCACGTCGCTCAGCGCCTCGTCCAGCACGAACGCCTTCTCGGGCGGCGTCTTCGCGTCGAACACCCGCCGGATCAGCAGCCGACCGTCGACCACCGCATAATCGACATACACCTCCCGCGAAGGGTCCACGGGCGTCTCCACCTCGCGGATCGTCCCGCTCCGGTCCCGCAGCGCCACGCGCAGCTTCGACCCCTCGACCACCAGCTCCGTCACCGCCGACTGCCGCACCGCTTCGTTGTACTGCTCGCGCAGCCCCTCGTAGTCACGCGCCAGCGACGCCAGCCGGTCGCGGTAGATCTCCGCCGCGATCTCGCTCCGCAGCATCCGATACCCCAGGTACCCGCCCCCCGCCGCCAGGATCGACATCACCACGATCGAGACCGCCCGCGTCAGCGAAAAGTGAACCATGCGATCATTATCGTGCGTCGGGGCTCCGCCCGTGGAAGTCCCGCCGCTCGACGCCCTTCCCGCACCCGCGGAGACACCGCCCGGCATGTCGACCCGCGGACCAACCACCGCGCCATCGCCCGCCGGCCCGCGCCGCTCGCGCGTCCCCGCCGCCGCGTGCCTCGCCGCCATCGCCCTCCTCACGCTCCTGGGCGGCGCAGGCCTCTGGCTCGCCTCGCGACCGCCCGCGTGGTGGAGCGCCCTTCCCTCCGAGCGCCCCGACGCCCCGGACCGCGCCGCTGCGCTCGAGAACGGCGCGCTCACCGCGCTCCACACCTTCCGCGCCCCCGACGAAACGTGGACCGTCGAGCTCAAGCAGGACGACGCCAACGCATGGATTGCCCACCGCCTGGCCCGCTGGCTCGAGAACCGTGCGCTCGCCGGCCCCGAGACCCGCACCGCCCTCTCCGCCGCCCGGCTCTCCTTCGAATCAGACCGGGTCCGCGCCGCCCTCCCCGCCGCCGGCCGAGTCATCACGCTCTCCGTTCGGCTCGCCGTGAGCGACGACGGCGCCCTCTACGCCCGGGATGTCCGGCTCGCCGTGGGCAGCCTGCCCGTTCCCGCGTGGGCCCTGAAGCGACTTTCAGGCCTCGACGAGGCCCGCGCCGACCCCGCCCTCATCGAAATCCTCGCCGGCCGAACCCCGCTCGTCCGACCCGCCGAACTCGTCCTCGAGGACGGCAGGACCATCCGGCTTCTCGAGATCCGCGCCCACCACGGAACCCTGCGACTCACCTGCGCCACGCGGCTGCCCTCCAGCACCCGCTAACATCAACCGTGACGGTGATCGCTTCCATGGCCAACGAGCTCTCCCAATGCACCCTGCGGCGGCCCGCCTCGGTCAAGGGCGTCGGCCTCTTCAGCGGGCGGCCCGTCACCGCCACCATCACCCCCGCCCCCGCCGGAACGGGCGTCGCCTTCCTCCGCACCGACCTGCCCGGCTCACAACCCATCCCCGCCCGCGTCGAGTTCGTCCTCGACCGCCCCCGCCGCACCGCCCTCAAGCGCGGCGACGCCTCCGTCGAAACCGTCGAGCACATCCTCTCCGCCCTCGCCGGCATGGGAGTCGACAACGCCATCGTCGAAATCGATGGCCCCGAGCTCCCCGCGGGCGACGGCTCCGCCTCACTCTTCGTCGACGCCATCCGAGAAGCCGGCATCGAGCGCCAGGCAGAGCCCCGCCGCGCCCTCGTCGTACGCGACGTCGTCACAGTCTCCGAGGGCGACGCCGTCGTCATGGCCATGCCCGCCAACGGCTCAACCGAGCTGATGTACGTCCTCGACTACGGGCCGCAGTCCCCCCTCGCCCGGCAGGTCCATCAGTTCGTCGTCTCTCCCGCCGAGTACGCCGAGCGCATCGCCCCCGCCCGCACCTTCAGCACCGAGCAGGACGCCCTCGCCGCCCGCCAGCAGGGCCTCTTCGCCCACGTCGGCCCGGGTGAGTTCCTCGTCATCGGTCCCTCCGGACCCATCCAGAACTCCTACCGCTTCGACGACGAACCCGTCCGCCACAAGCTCGTCGATCTCCTGGGCGATCTCGCGCTCGTCGGACGCCCCGTCCACGGCCGGGTCATGGCCGTCCGCTCAGGACACGCCCTCAATCACAAGCTCGCCCGCGAACTGCTCAGCCGCTTCGGCGCCGCCGAGCCGCGGCTCGAGCCGGCCCCCCTCGCCGCCCGCGACAAGTCCGTCGTCTTCGACACCCGCGCCATCCTCGAGCTGCTGCCGCACCGCTACCCCATGATGCTCGTCGACCGCGTCGTCGAGCTCAAAGAGGGCAAACGCGCCGTCGGCATCAAGAACGTCACGTACAACGAGCCATATTTTCAGGGGCATTATCCCCATGCTCCGATCATGCCGGGTGTGCTCGTCGTCGAGGCAATGTGCCAGCTCGCCGGATTGATGCTCCACGGCACGCTCGCGCACCGCGGCAAGATCGGCGTCCTGCTCTCGCTCGACGGCGTCAAGCTCCGCCGCGCCGTCACGCCGGGCGACCAGCTCGTCCTCGAAGTCGAAGCCATCCGCGCCTCCAGCCGCGCGGGAGAGGCACGCTGCCGCGCCCACGTCGATGGCAAGCTCGCCGCCGAGGCACACGTCCGCTTCCTCCTCGTGGACCCGGAGAACGCCCCCGCATGATCCGGACCACGACCCACCACCCCCGACGCAGGACGCAAAGGGAACCCGCATGACGCGCATTCATCCCACCGCGGTGGTCGACCCCAAGGCGCACATCGATCCCACCGCCGAGATCGGCGCCTACTGCGTCGTCGGGCCGGGAGTCGTCATCGGCCCCGGCACCGCCCTCCACAACCACGTCACCGTCATGGGCCCGACGCGCATCGGTCGCGACAACCTCATCTACCCCTACGCCGTCCTCGGCGCCGAACCCCAGGACCTCAAGTACCGCGGCACGGACACCACGCTCCTCATAGGCGACCGCAACCGCATCCGCGAGCAGGTCACCATCCACCGCGGAACCGAGATGGGCGGCGGAAAAACCACCATCGGCAGCGACTGCATGCTCATGGTGGGCGTCCACGTCGCCCACGACTGCACCATCGATAACGAAGTCGTCATCGCCAACGGCACCATGCTCGGCGGCCACTGCCACGTCGAGCTCGGAGCCGTCATCGCCGGCGGCGCCGGAATCCATCACTTCACCACCGTCGGCACCATGAGCTTCGTCGGCGGAATGGCCCGCATCGTCAAGGACGTACCCCCGTACCTCGTCGTCGAGGGGGCCCCCGCCGAGCCCCGCAAGGTCAACACCACCGCCCTCGTCCGCCGACACTGGCCCGCCGAGGACATCGAACGCCTCCGCCAGGCCTACCGCCTCATCTTCCGAACCCCCGAGATCCCCGCCCTCGTCGCCATCGAGTCGCTCCGACATCAACCCGATCAGATCCCGGCCATTCACCGCCTCTGCGACTTCCTCGAGCGGGCACAGCTCGGCGTCCACGGCCGGCAGAAAGAGGCCGCACGCTCACCCTCCGAGCGCGGCGTCGCGACGCAAGACGAGATCCGCTAAGGCTTAAGACATTTTTCCTTGCCAACGCCCCGGGCGCTGGTATGGTCATGTCGGCACCTCGGCACAGGGTGCGGAGTCAGTTGTTTCCACAAACAGGGAGAGAAACCGCAAGGCCCCCGCTCCGGGTCCGCGCGGCGTGCAGCCGGCATCTGGCGATCAGTCCCGCACAGACTGATCCCGGCACGCACAGGGAAACAGGAGTCCTGCAATGTCCCTTCGCACAGCGATCGGGGCGACGACGGCTTTGATCATCGGCGCCAGCTCGATTGCAGCCGCCGACGTGGTCGATTCATCCGTCACGCTCACCAATGACACGGCCTCCTCGTGGGCCCGCGTCGTCCTTTACATCGACCAGGCCGGTCCCCTCGCTGGGCCCAGCTCGAGGCTCGTCCGTTTCGTCGACGATCTGAGCCTGCAGAGCTCAGACGGCGGCCTCTCAGACCGCTTCTTCGTCGACGGCCCCGCTCGACGCATCCTCGCCTTCGACTTCTCGCAGCACACCATGCTCGCCCCGGGCGCCACCTACACCTTCAACGTCCGCATCGACGACCCGCAGAACGCGGGCTTCAGCCTCGGCTACCGCATCATCGAAGGCGAGCCGCCCCCGGCTCCGGCCCCCGCGGCCGCCGGACTCCTCGCCCTCGCCGGCCTGACCGCCGCCCGCCGCCGCCGCTGAGCCCCCCCGGCTCCGCACTCCGGCAACCAACCAACGTCCCCAAAGCAGGCCGCGGGCGCCCGTCCGCGGCCTGTTTCATGCGCGCCCCGCCCGCCCGCGTCCGAAAACCGGCCAATCTCAGCCCGATCCCTGGTCGCCCAGCGCAAAGTGAGAAATCTCTGAGCTTTGGGGTCCGCCCCCGTTGCAAACGCCCCCGGGCGCTGCAGAATCCCGACGTCATCCCGCACAGGGTGACGAGTCAGGGTCCCGGCCCGGTCCGGTCCCCAGGAGTTCGAGAGAGGAAGGTCCGAGCCTGATGTTCGCTCGGAACGCCCCGGCGCGTCAGTCGCGGTCGCACAGCCGCATGTCGCCGGAGCGCCAAGGGAGACGGTTCATGCGCGCATCCATCATGCTCGCGGCGCTCACAAGCGTGGCCCTGTCGGCCTCGGCCGCACACGCTTCACAGCACTCGCTCACATTCACCATCACCAACAACACCGCCCTCCCATGGAGCGACGTGATCTTCGAGATCCGCCCGCCCGTCGCCGGCGCCTTCAACGCCGCCGCCTTCGAGCAGATCCGCTTCTTCGTCGACCCCTCCAGGCACGACACCACCAAGCGACCCGTCCTCATCGGCGTCGAAGACGAGCAGGCCAAGACCCTCCGCTTCAACTTCCTCGCCCCCCAGGGCGGCACCGCCATGGTCCCGCAGGACGGGCCCATCTCCTTCCGCGTCATGATCGATAACCCCGCCGGCGGAACCTTCCGCGTGGGATACACCAAGCGCACCGTCCCCGCCCCGGCCGTCGCGGGCCTCGCCGCGGTCGCCGCCCTCAGCGCCGCCCGCCGCCGCCGCCCCGCCGCCTGAGCCCCCCTCGTCCACGCACACCACCTCAGTCCGCACGAACGCACAGAACTCCACCGCCCCAGGCGGAACACCGCGGCCTACGCCCGGAGACCCAAAGCCATGAAGAACACCCTTGCTCCAATCATGATCCTCGCGGCCGCGGGCTTCGCCCACGCCGGCATGATCAGCGAACAGGCCTCCGTCACCGTCGGCAACGACGAGGCGCCCGAGGTCTTCTACCGCAGCATCCTCATCTTCCCCGTCGACCAGCAGGGCAACCCGCTCACCGACGCCACCTTCGAGCTCGACTACGTCCCCGGAGTCTTCGTGGGCGACGAGACCAGCAACATCGCCCGTCCCCTCGTCTCCTCGCGCTTCCTCTCCTACGAGGGAGCCCCCGGCAACCAGCTCCTCGAATTCACCTTCGACGACAGCGCCCCCTGGGCCCCGGGCGAGCTGCTCAACTTCCGCTTCATGCTCACCTACGAACCCACTTCCCCCATCAAGCTCGACGTGCAGATCACCTCCGTCCCCGCCCCGGCCGCTCTCGCGCTGACCGCCTCCGTCGGCCTCGTCGCGGGCCTCCGCCGCCGCCGCTGATCGAGCCCCCACGCTCCGATCACACCCAGGCCGCGGCCCCGGCGCCGATCTCTAGAATCCGCCGATGCCCCTCATCGCGGCCGCAAACCTCCGACATTCCTTCGGCAACACCGTCATCCTCGACGGCTGTTCCATCTCCATCGAAGCGGGCGACCGCATCGGCGTTGTCGGCCGCAACGGCACCGGCAAGACCACCATGCTCAAGGCCCTCGCCGGACGATTCCGACCCGACGAGGGCGAGATCGTCGTCCAGCGCGGCGTCCGCGTCGGCTACCTCTCCCAGGACCCCGACCTCGACCCCGAAGAGACGCTCAAAGGCGCCGCCGAAGCCGGCTTCGCCGAGCTCCACCGCCTCCACAACGAGCAGCACGACCTCTACGACCAGATGGCCGGCCTCTCGGGCGACGCCCTCGACAAGCTCATGAAGCGCCAGGCCGAGCTCGAGCGCCGCATCGAGACCCTCGGCGGCTACGCCATCGACCACAAGGTCGAGCAGATCCTCCACGGCCTGGGCTTCACCGACGCCCAGTTCAACGTCAAGGTCAAGGGCCTCTCGGGCGGCCAGAAGGGCCGCGTCGCCCTCGCGCGCCTCCTCCTCGAACAGCCCGACGTCCTCCTCCTCGACGAGCCCACCAACCACCTCGATCTCGACGGCCGGCTCTGGCTCGAACAGTTCCTCAAGAACGAGTACCCCGGCGCCGTCCTGATGATCAGCCACGACCGCTACCTCCTCGATCGCGTCGTCACGCGCATCGTGGAGGTCGAGCAGGGCCGCCTTATCGACTACCCCGGAAACTACGAGGCCTTCCGCGAGATCCGCGCCCTCCGCCGGCTCACCCAGAACCGCGCCTACGAGAAGCAGCAGGCCGAGTTCCGCAAGCAGGAGGAATACATCCGCCGCTTCAAAGCGGGCCAGCGCGCCAAGCAGGCCCAAGGCCGCCTCTCCAGGCTCGAGACCGCCAAGGAACGCGCCATCGAGCGCCCCATGGAGCTCTCCAACCTCAACATGAGCCTCAAGGCCGCCGACCGCTCGGGAGACATCGTCGTCGCCGCACGGGGCGTCTCCAAGAAGTTCACCAACCAGGACGGCTCCGAAAAGGTCCTCTTCCGCAACCTCGACATGATCATCAAACGCGGCGAGCGCTGGGCCATCATCGGGCCCAACGGCGCCGGCAAGTCCACCCTCGTCTCCTGCATCCTGGGCCTCGCCCCCGTCGATTCGGGCGAGCTCCGCACGGGCTCCAGCCTCCGCATCGGCTACTACCGCCAGACGCACGAGCACGTCCCCCCTGACCTCACCGTCTGGCGCTACCTCCAGCAGGTCATCAAGAAAGAGAACCCCGGCGCCGAGCTCTCCGAGCAGGCCGCACGAAACCTCGCCGGCACCTTCCTCTTCACCGGTGACGACCAGGAACGCGACCTGGGAACCCTCTCGGGCGGCGAGCGAAGCCGCGCCGTACTCGCGGGCCTCCTCGCCAGCGCCAAGAACCTCCTGATCCTCGACGAGCCCACCAACCACCTCGACATCCCCTCCGCCGAACGACTCGAAGAGGCCCTCTCGCTGGGCGACGAGGAGAGCGTCAAACGCGGCGGGTTCGACGGCACGCTCATCCTCATCTCCCACGACCGCGCCTTCATCGACGCCACCTGCGACCACCTCCTCATCCTCGACGGCCAGGGCAACGCCCGCGTCTTCACAGGCAACTACGCCGACTGGAGCGAGAAGGCCGAGGCCGAACGCGCCGAGGCCCTCGCCCGCGCCGCCGACGAGAAGAAGCGCCGCGACGACGCCGAACGCCGCCGCCGCGCCGCCGAAGAAGACAAGCGCCGCGCCGGGCAGACCCGCGCCGCCGCCCCCGCCAACCCCTTCGCCAAGCTCAAGACCGACCAGCTCGAGCAGCGCATCGAGAAGAGCCAGGCACGCATCGCCGAGATCGACGCCTCCATGAGCGACCCCGCCGTCTGGCGCGACCCAGTCAAGTGCCAGAAGCTGGGCGAGGAACGCACCCGCCTCGTCCAGGAGCTCGAGCCCCTCGAGTTCGAGTGGCTCCGCCGCGCCGAATCAACCTGACCGCGCCGCCGCCCTCGCGCCGCGCCGCCGCCGACCACGACGGGCCCCGGCTTCACCGCAGCGACATCAGCGCCTCGCGATACAGCGTCACCGCGCACAACCCCAGCTTGCCCAGCGCCAGGACGAGCGCGCCCGCGACAGGCCACACCCCCGCCAGCCGCACCCGCAGCCCGTCCGTCAGGCCCGCCCCGTCCGCTCCCCGAGGCGTCGCCAGCGCCGCCAGCCACGCCAGCCCCAGCAGCGTCGTCGGCTCGAAGTACCGCTGCCACGCCATGCTGTTGAACGTCTGCGCGCCCAGCCACCCCAGCAGCGACAACAGCAGGATCAGCGCCGCACGTCCCCGCCCCGCCCGCTCCGCCCCTCGATACATCAGGACCAGCCACGCCGCCCCCAGCGGCGCCAGCACCGCGATCAGCACCGACCGCCCGCCGATCTCGGGCGTCCGCTCCACGATCCGCCACAGCCAACCGTACGAACGCGACTTCCACAGGTACGCCGTCTCGGGAACCAGCGCCAGCGTCAGGCCGATCGCCATCGCCGCCAGCATCACCCGGTCGATCCGCACCGCGGCCTCGCGCAGCGCCGCCGGCAAGTAAAACACCCCAAGCACTCCCACCAGCGCCAGCCCGAACGCCGGCGACGCCGGGTTGGGCCCCGCCGCGTGCAGCTGCACCCACCCCGTCGCCCGCGGCATCAGTCCCCCCCACATCACCACGAACACCGCCAGCAGCCCCACAGGCAGCGCCGCCCCAACAATCCCCGCCCACAGGTGCCGCCACGAGCGACGCTCGGGCAGCGCCTCCCCCCCGGCCCGCGCGATCCAACCCGGCACCAGCCCCGCCAGCGGGCTCGCCAGCAGTCCCGTCAGCCCCACCGGCGCCGCCAGCCACACGTGAATCTGCCGGATCCCCACCGCGCACGCCGCCGCCGCCCCCAGCGCCAGCGTCCGCGCCGCCCCGTACCCCCGCGCCGGCACGAACACCGCCCCGCCCAGCGCCAGACCCACGAACATCAGCGCCGCGTTATCGGTCGTCAGCCAGATCGTCGCCCCCAGCACGTATGGGTCCGCGACCAGCGGCAGGGTCAGCCCCGCCGCCACCCACGCCGGCGCCGCCCGCGACGCGAACCCGAAGCACACGAGGATCAGCCCCGCCCCGAACGCCACGTTCAGCCACCGCATCGCCGCGTCCGACCCCGTCAGCCGCCCGGCCGCCGCCATCAGAAGATGAAATCCCGGCGCCGTCGCCGACTCGTATTCCACCAGGTCCACGACGGGCCACTGCTCCTGCATCGTCCTGATGATGGGCAGGTGGTACTCGCGCTCGTCGGCTTCTTCGCTCGTCCCGCCCGCTCCCGTGAACACCACCGGCAGCACGAGCGTCAGAAACACCAGCAGCAGAACCGCCCCCGCGCGCCACGCGCCGCCCCGGAACCCAGACCCCTCGGGACCCGACCACCCGGCCCCATCGGACGCACGCAACGGCGGATGAACCACTTGGCGCATGGCGGACATCTACTCCATTTCGGCTCGTCGGGCCTCGAATCGGGCATTCCCGCACCCGCTCCGCCACGCCAGGACGCACAAACGCCGATACTGTTGCCTCATCGACGCCCGCAGCGCCATGACTTCCCCCACCGACGCACCCCAGCTCCGCCCAGGCTCCGCCACCCCGACGGCGCGACCCCACGCACCCGCCGAGCCCTCACGCCCCGACTCCCGCCCCGCCCGCCCCCTCTGGCGCAGCCTCGTCAAACTCGCACGCCCCGCCCAGTGGAGCAAGAGCGCCTTCGTCCTCATCGGGCCTCTCTACGGCCTGCGCGACGCGCTCCAGCTCGGCGCCTCCGCACAGAACATCATCCTCACATCCCTCCTCGCCGCCGCCGCCTTCGCACTCGTCAGCAGCGGCTGCTACGTCGTCAACGACATCTTCGACCGCGTCGCCGACCGCGCCCATCCCCGCAAGCGCCGCCGACCCCTCGCCAGCGGCGACGTCTCCGTCCGCGCCGGATGGATCTTCGCCCTCCTGCTCTTCGCCGCCGCCGCCGTCGTCACCCTCCTGATCGGAATGCCCACCATGCCGTGGGTCGCTCTCACCCTCGTCCTCTACGCCCTGAACGTCACCCTCTACAGCCTCTACCTCAAGCATCAGGTCATCGCCGACGTCATGTGCCTCTCGCTGGGTTTCGTCCTGCGGGTCATGGGCGGATGCGCCGCCGCGGGCGTCGAGCCCTCAGTCTGGCTCCTCAACGTCACCTTCTTCCTCTCGATGTTCCTGGCCTTCGGCAAGCGCTTGGGCGAACGCCGCACCCTCGCCGCCGAGCCCGGCGGTGCGCCCGAAGGCCGCGCCGTCGAGCACCGCCGCGTCCAGGCCGGGTACACCGACGCCCTCCTTCAGATGGCCGTCGTCGTCACCGCCGTCAGCACCCTCATGACCTACGGCTCCTACCTCCAGATCGCCGGCAGCCGACACGTCGTCGGCTTCAACCTCATGTGGCTCACCATGCTCCCAGCCTGCTACGGTATGTTTCGCGCCATCGTCATGCTGGAACGCGGCCGCTTCGACGACCCGACCGAACTCGCCGTACACGACAGGCCCTTCCAGGTCGCCGGCTTCTTCTTCGTCGCTCTCACGCTCGCCATCGAGCTCCGGGGCGTGCCTTTCCCCCGCTAGAAACGCGCGGGAACGGCCGGGAAACTGCGGTTCTCACGCCCGCGCCGGGAAACGCCGGCCCGGTGCTGGTGGTTACAGGTGGATCGCGACGGCGCTCGCGCTGAGCCGCCCGTCGCAACGGCTCGTCCGGACGAACCGGGCGTCCTCGACGTACGCAGGAGGTATGCATGCAGCATCGAACGAACGCATCCGCACTCACCGTGGGCATGGTCCTCGCCATCGCCGGGCTCGTCCTCCCGGTGGCGGGCGCCCAGCCGCAGGAACAGCGCCTCGCACCGGGATTCCCCGGTGCACCCCCCGGCCCGCCCGCTCAGGGCGACGCCGCCGCCCCCGACAAGCCCGAATTCCCCGACTTCAAGGAAGTCACGAAGGACTTCGTCAAGGTCGTCTCCACCGCCGACGGCTCGCAGAGCATGTGGACCGTCTACCGCCGCGAGAAGGACAACCAGCTCCTCGCCGAGCTCCCGCGTGAGTTCGAGTCACAGCGCTACTTCTTCGCCATGACCCTCGCCCGAGGCAGCATGTGGGCCGGCCTCCAGGGCTCGGACATGTACGTCTACTGGAAGCGCTACGACAAGACTCTCGCCCTCATCGCCCCCGAGCTCGAGAACCGCTCGACCGGCGACGCCGAGTCAAAGTCCTCCGTCAACCAGCTCTTCACCGACCGCGTCATCCTCGAGCTCCCCATCGCCACCATGGGGCCCGGCGGCGGACCCGTCATCGACCTCGACGCACTGCTCGTCGGACAGGCCTCCAAGTTCTTCGGCCCCGGAGCCGCGGGCCTCAGCCCCACCCTCTCCGCCGTCAAGGAAGCCAAGGCCTTCCCGGACAACGTCGAGATCTCCATCGAGGCCCCGCTCCCCGCCGCGCCCCGCTCCGCGTTCTCCTTCACAATGCCCGACACGGGCCGCCTCCAGACCTTCCACTACTCCATCTCGCTCATCCGCGAGAACCCCGCCTACAAGCCACGCGAGGCCGACGAACGCGTCGGCTACTTCACCACCGTCTACAGAGACCTGGGCGAGCTCGGCAAAATCAACAAGTGGAAGCGCTACGTCAACCGCTGGCACCTCGAAAAGGCCGACCCCAAGCTCAACGTCAGCCCCGCCAAGGAACCCATCGTCTTCTACGTCGAGCACACCGTCCCCATCCGCTACCGCCGATGGGTCCGCGAGGGCGTCCTCTACTGGAACAAGGCCTTCGAAAAAGTCGGCATCTCCAACGCCATGGAGGTCTACTACCAGGACAAGACCACCGGCGCCCACATGGACAAGGACCCCGAGGACGTCCGCTTCAACTTCATCCGCTGGCTCTCCAACGACATCTCGACCGCCATCGGACCCAGCCGCGCCAACCCCCTCACGGGCGAGATCCTCGACGCCGACATCATCCTCACCGACGGCTGGATCCGCGCCTTCTGGTCCATGTCCAACGAGATCCTCCCCGACATCGCCATGGACAACTTCGGCCCGGACTCCATGGCATGGCTCGCCAAGAACCCCAACTGGGACCCACGCATCCGCCTCGCGCCCCCCGGGCAACGCGACTTCCTCCTCGCCCAGCAGGCCGCCCGCGGCGTCCAGCGCTTCGGCGGCCACCCCGCCGCCACCGTCGACCCCACGCTCATGGGCGATGACCTCTTCGACGGCCTCGCCGGTCGCACCAGCCAGACCAACGGCATGTGCATGGCCGCCCAGGGCCGCGCCGCCGACATCGCCTTCGCAGGCATGGCCATGGACATGCTCGACATGATCATCGACGCCGATCAGCCCGCCGCCGACGGGCCCAAGCCCGACGCCGACAAGAAGGACGAGCCCAAGGAAGAAAAGCTCGACGGCATCCCCGAGTGGTTCATCGGGCCCCTCCTCGCCGACCTCGTCGCACACGAAGTCGGACACACCCTCGGACTCCGCCACAACTTCAAGGCCTCCGCCATCTACTCCATGTCCCAGATCAACTCCGAGGAATGGAAGGGCAAGAAGCCCATCGGCGGCTCCGTCATGGACTACAACGCGCTCCCGCAGATCAACGTCGGCACGGGCGCCGTCCAGGGCGACTACGGCATGATCGCCGTCGGCCCCTACGACATGTGGGCCATCGAATACGGCTACACCCTGGGCGATCCCAAGAAGGTCCTCGAACGCGTCGCCGAGCCCGAGCTCGTCTACGCCACCGACGAAGACACCTGGGGCCCCGATCCCCTCGCACGTCGCCGCGATATGGGGTCCGACCCGCTCACCTTCGCCAAGAGCCGCGTCAAGCTCGCCCAGGACCTCCGTGCTCGCATCATCGACCGCTTCGTCAAGGACGGCGACAGCTGGTCCAAGGCACGCCGCGGCTACATGATCACCCTCTCCCAGCACCTCAACAGCCTGGGCGTCATGGCAAACTGGATCGGCGGCGCCCACATCACACGCGATAAGAAGGGCGACCCCAACGCCCGCGCCCCCATCACACCCGTCCCCGCCCAGACCCAGCGCGACGCCCTCCAGTTCGTCCTCGAGAACGCCTTCCGCGACGAGGCCTTCGGCCTCACACCCGAGCTCGTCAACAAGATGACCGTCGACAAGTGGTGGGACCAGGGCGGCATGAACGACATCTTCGAAGACGAGACCTGGCCCATCCACGAACGCATCCTGGGCCTGCAGGCCACCGTCCTCAGCATGCTCATGAACCCCACGTCCCTGGGCCGCGTCTACGACAACGAGTTCCGCGTCAGCCCCGATCAGGACATGATCTCGCTCCCCGAGGTCGTCAACGCCGTCAGCGACGAGATCTGGTCCGAACTCAAGCCCCTGACCGGCCGCTACACCGACCGCAAACCCATGGTCACCAGCCTCCGCCGCAACCTCCAGCGCGAGCACCTCGAGCGCCTCATCGACCTCTCGTCCCCCGGCATGTTCTTCGGCTCGGCCGAGAAGTCCGTCGCCACCGTCGCCACGGGCAAGCTCCGCGAACTCCAGTCCCGAATCGAGACCATCCTCCCGCCCGACAACGCCCGCGACCTGCCCCGCAAGCCCGACGCACTCGACAACTACACCTACAGCCACCTCGTCGAGTCCCGCGCCAAGATCGTGCGCGCCCTCGACTCCATCCAGATCTACAACGCCAATCAGATCGGCGGCGGCGGCATGATCATCCTCATGGGCAACGAGACCCAGCCCGCCTCCCGCTGAACGCGCCGCCGCACGCTCAGCTCACAGCCGCGCACCAATCCTCAGGCCGCCCTCACCACCGGGGGCGGCCTGTTTCGTTGACGCAGCCGAGATTTCCTCGATGAACCGTTTTTGGCCCCGCGCTGCAATCGCTTACCGTCGGAACCCTCGCCCCCGCCCACCCGAACATCGTCCCCGGAGACGACCAGAACCCCGCCCCACGAACCCCGTCCAACCGCGGCGCGACCTGACAAAGGAACCCGCGAACGATTGATCCGCGGGTTCCTGGAGGAGAGAGAGATGATTCGTGATGCGGCGCCAGTTGGTCGCCACATATTCACTATACGTTTTCTCGGCCGTACAAGTTCACATTTTTGACCGTGAACCTTCCGGTTCCCGTTCTGCTACCACATACAGGGGTATAGGAGCGCGTCCCTCGATCAGGGCACAACCCGTTGTATTCGCCGATTTTTAAGGAATGTTGCGCAGCCGCCCGCGCCGCAAGTTAGGAAAGACTTGCTTCCCTCACGAACGCCAGAAAAGCCCTGATTTTTTCTTCTGAGGCGAGATGACGATCTCGGCCGTCGGCGCGTCCGTCACCGCCGGCTTCAGCGTCTCGGCCAGCGGCGCGATCGTCTCCGCGCTCGGGTCCGTGTCCTCAAGCTGCGCGTTCAGCTCCGCTCCGATCCGGTCCGCAAGGTCCCCGAACCGCAGCACCGCGCTCCCCAGCCGAACCTCCAGACCGGGCCGAACCTCCACCTCGCGCTTCCGCTCCTCGCCCACCACGCACCCGTGCGTCGAGTCCTGATCGATCAGCACCCACTCGCCGTCCTCATCGGGAACCAGCTTCGCGTGGCTCCGCGACACATCCTGAAAAGGCAGCTGAATGTCGCACGCCGTTCCCCGGCCCATCGACAGCGGCCGCGAGCCCTCCAGCTCGTACCGCTTCAGCTCCTTGCCTTCCTTCGTGAAGATCGTCACTTCCAGCATGTGTCGTCCCGATGGGCAAAGCCCGACCCCGTGCGCCAGGCGAACTCCGCCCCGCGTGAGCAGCATCTAATCTAATCCGCTTTTCGCCCCGTGCACGCCCCGCGCCGGATCCCGCCCTCTCCACGCCGCCCTTCTACTCCCCGCCGCGGTTATCGGTAGCGCGGCACGGGCACCTCCCGCACCAGGCGTTCCACCACGTCGTCCGCGCTGATCCCCTCCGCCGCCGCCGCATAGTTCAGCACCACCCGGTGCCGCAGCACCGCCGGCGCCAGTCGCTGCACGTGCTGCAGCGTGGGCGAGGGCTCACCTTCCAGCGCCGCCAGGCACCGGGACCCCAGCACCAGCGCCTGCCCCGCCCGCGGCCCCGCCCCCCACTCGATAAACCGCGCCAGATCCGCCGGGCACGTCTCGTCCTGCGGCCGCGTCGCGCGCACCAGCGCCACCGCGTGCTCCACAACGTGCTCCGCCAGCGGGATCCGCCCGATCAGCCCGCGCAGCCGCACCAGCTCCGCACCGCTGAACACCGGCTTCACCGCCCGCGACCGCGCCGCGATCTCGTCACCCGCCGCCACGATCCGCCGCTCCTCCGCCGGCTTGGGATACGTCATCCGCAGCCCCAGCATGAAACGGTCGAGCTGCGCCTCGGGCAGCGGATACGTCCCCTCCTGCTCGATCGGGTTCTGCGTCGCGATCACGATGAACGGCTCGGGCAGCCGCATCGTCCGACCAGACACCGTCACCTGCCGCTCGGCCATCGCCTCCAGCAGCGCCGCCTGCGTCTTGGGAGGCGTCCGGTTGATCTCGTCTGCGAGGATCAGGTTCCCGAACACAGGCCCCGCCGCAAACCGCATCGAGCGCTCGCCCGTCGCCGCGTCCGTCGTCAGCAGCTCCGACCCCAGCACGTCCCCCGGCATCATGTCGGGAGTGAACTGGATCCGCCGGAAGTCAAGGTCCAGCGCCGCCGCCACCGACCGCACCAGCAGCGTCTTCGCCAGCCCCGGCACGCCCACGATCAGCGCATGACCCTCGCAGAACACCCCCACCACAAGCTGCTCGATCACATCGTGCTGACCGATCACCACCGAGCGCAGCGACTCCACCAGCCCCGCATACCGCGGCGCCAGCTCGTCCAGCACCGCAAGCTCCTCGCGCCCGTCGCTCATCGCGCCCCATCCTAAACCCCCGCCCCCGCCCCCCCCAGCCCCGTCCGCATAACCGCGCCGCATCACATCCGCCCCAGCCCCGTGCAAGCCCGCGCCCCCGCCTTCGGCACACCCGCCGCGCTCTCGGACGCGATCCCCCGCGCAACGCGTGCCCCGCGTGCGATTCGCGCCGCCCGCACCCCGCACGCCCCGATTCGCGGTCAGCGGTCCCGACGCCGCCCCCCATCGTCGATGACATCACCGGCAGGCGGCCCGCACACCGCTCGCCTGGAGGCTCGCAGCGCATGAACACCGTCCGAATCGGCGAGGTCCTGGTGCAGCGGGGGGTCCTCAACGCGGCCCAGGTCGCCGCAATCCTCGACGCCCAGTCGAAAACCCACCGCCCCTTCGGCGAGATCGCCGAGAACATGTACGGCATCGACCCCACCGACATCGAGCAGGCCTGGGTCCAGCAGTACGCCCGCCTCACCGCACACGTCGACGTCCTCGAAGAAACCGCCGACCCCCGCGCCCTCGGCCGCATCGACCGCCGACAGGCCTGGCAGTTCCGCCTCATCCCCGTCCGCTACGACGGCCGCGAACTCATGGTCGCCACCACCCCCGACAACCTCTGCCGCGCACTCCGCTTCGTCACACGCTGCCTGGGCGAGCCCTGCTACATCGTCCTCACCCAGCCCGAAACCCTAGGCGCCGCCCTCGAACACCACTACCCCATGCCCGGCATGTCCGCCGACGCCGTCGGCCCCGCCTTCTCCGCCGCCTAGCCCGCGGCTCGACTCACGCGCAGAACAACACCCGCCGAGGCCCCGTTCCTCGGCTTCTCCGCGCGCACGTCTCACACCCTCGCGAACCCCGGCCGGCGCGCTCCCCTCCGCCTACGCACGCCGCCGCCGCACGCACGCCAGACCCGCCAGCATCATCAGCCCCCCTGCCCCCGGCCCGGGAACTTCCCGCGCCAGCGTCGTCCCCGCCAGCGTGTATGTCACGTCCAGCACCGGCCTGAACAGGATGTTCGACGCCTCCGACGACCACACCGTGATCCCGTCGTCATTCCCCGAGATCACCTCCGGCAGGATCGCGAATCCGAAGTTCGCCGCGCCGTTCACCCACGCCTGCACCGCCGCCCGCACGTCCAGCATCCGCATGAAGTCCGAGTCCGGGTTGTTGTCCCCCTCCAGTCGTCCCAGATACAGGCCCAGCTCCGCCCCCGACAGCCCGTTCCCCAGCGAGTTCCACGTCGACGACTCGTTCCAGTCGCGCCCCGCCATGTACACGTCGAAGTCCGCGTCGTACAGGAAGTCGACGTCATCCGAAAACTGCAGCCGCAGCGTCGCCTCGGTGATCACCGCCCCCGCGGGGATCTGCTCCGGCGCCTCGCCGATCATCCCCTCGAAGCGCAGCAGCGCCTGACCCCGCCGGTCGTTGAAGATGCTGTTGCCCGTGTCATCGTCCACGTCGAACGTCTGCGCCGCGCCGTAGCTCGTCCCGGCCGAGCCCTCGTTGATCCACGTGTCCAGCGTCCCCTGATACCCGTTGATCCCGTTCTGGAACGTCAGCGACGTCCCCGACCGCACGTAGCTGTCGAAGTCCACCCCCAGCGAGAAGCGGCTCTCGTCCGCCGTCCGGAACTCGTTCCGCGTGGGCGAGTAGCTCTCGACGTCGATCCGCTTCCGCGCCACGTCGAAGTTCATGATCCGCAGCCAGCCGTCGCCCCCGTTCGGATCGTCCTGATAGTCCGCCAGCACCTCGTGCACCGGCAGCCCCCACGCGTTCGCGCTCGTCTGCCGGTACTCCTCGTGGAAGTGCCCGCAGTTCACCATGAAGATGTTCTTGTTCCGCCGGATGAACCAGTCGAAGATCTCGTCGCTCTGGATCCCCTGCGGGTGATACGTCCCCTCCACGCCGTACCACACCGACGGGTACCGCCCGCTCGCGACCACCGGCACACCCCCCGTGTAATCCTCCGCGTCCTGCAGGTACCGGTGCGTCGTCACCATCACCGCCTTGTCGCGGTTCTTCGCGATCACCCCCTGCGCCCACGCCAGCTCCTCGACCGGCGCATCGCACACCAGGTGGAACGCCAGGAACTGCCGCCCCCCGCCGTTGAAGATCTGGAAGTTGCTCATCCCCGAGGGCGACGCCCCGCCGTACCAATCCATCCCCGAGTACCGCTGGGGCCCGAAGTTCTCGAGGTACTTCTGAGGGATGTAGGACGTCCCCGCCGTCCCGCTTGGCGTGATGTCGTGGTTCCCCGCCGTCACCCCGTGCGGGATCCCCGACTGCTCAAGGATCCGCATCGCAGACCGCGCGTTCGCCCACTCGTTTTCGCGGTCCCCGTGGTTCACAATGTCGCCGTAGTGCGACGCGAAGCGGATGTTCCGCGCCCCCTTCTGGTCCGCGATCCACTGCATCTGCGCGCGGTAGATCTCGGGATAGAACTCCGAGTAGTTCTGCGTGTCCGGGATCCCGATCACCGCGAACGTGCCGTCGCTCGGCCCCTGACCCTTCGAACCCTCCGCGGGCCAGGGCCCCACGGGCGCGCTCGCCCGCGTCGCCCCCCGCGTCGCCCCCTGCGCCGCCCCGGCCATCGCCAGCAGCACCGCGCCACACGTCAGCCACAACCAGCGGCGGTCGTCAGTCAGCATCTCCTGCCTCCTGTGCCCGCGACCACGCCCGCCAGGCGCGGCCCGCGAACACCCCGCATCTCACACACCCCGTGCAAACACCGCGTTCAGCCCGCGCTCAGACCTCGAAAAGTTCCCTCCGCCCCCACACCCCCGTCCGCCCGCCCCCCCTGCCCCCAGACGCGCGCCCGCGACCCGCGCCGCCCACGCCGGTATCGTGTATCGCTACGCGGCGGCTTCCGGTCTTCCCCCCGCCGCGCCCAGGAGCCATCTCATGAAACCCCATTTCCGCTCCGCCGCGATCGCCCTCTCACTCCTCGCGTCCGCGTCGGGCGCCGCCCTCGCACAGGAAAAGGCCGACAAGGCCCCCGCCAAGACGCCCGCCGCCTCATCAGAGAAGCAGCCCCGACTCACCGTGGGCGATAAGGCCCCGCCCCTCACCATCGAAAAGTGGGTCAAGGGCGAACCCGTCAGCGGCTTCGCGCAGAACAAGGTCTACGTCGTCGAGTTCTGGGCCACATGGTGCGGCCCGTGCATCTCCGCAATGCCGCACCTCTCGGAGATCCAGGCAAAGTACAAGGACATGGGCCTCACCGTCATCGGAGTCACCTCCGTCGACCGCAAGGGCAACACCCTCGAGAAGGTCCAGCAGTTCCTCCAGTCCAAGAAGGGCGAACGCGCCCAGTACGCCATCGCCTGGGACACCGATCGCACCACCAACACCGCGTACATGAAGGCCGCCCAGCAGAGCGGCATCCCCTGCTCCTTCGTCATCGATCAGGAAGGCCGCATCGCCTTCATCGGCCACCCCCTCGAGCTCGACGAGGTCATCCCCGCCGTACTGGGACGCTCATGGAACATCTCCGAAGCCCGCTCCAAGCACGAATTCCGCTTCGAGGGCGACGCCAAGCTCGATCAGTTCATGGCGGCAATGGCCGACCACAAGCTCGACGAAGCCGCGAAGCTCGGCAGCGAGCTCGTGAGCCGCTACTTCAAGGACGACTCCATGGTCCTCAACGAGCTCGCCTGGACCATCGTCGACCCCGATGAGAATTACGCACGTCGCGACCTCGATCTCGCCCAGCGCGCCGCCCTCCGCGCCGCCGAACTCACCGAGAACGACGACCCCTCCGTCCTCGACACCCTCGCCCGCGTCCACTTCCTCAAGGGCGAGCACGACAAGGCCATCAGCATCCAGACCAAGGCCGTCTCCCTCGCCGAGGACGACTTCAAGAAAGAGCTCGAAGCCACCCTCGCCTCCTACCGCAGCGCCAAGGAATCAGCCGGCAAGAAGTAATCCCCCGCCTTCCCCTCCCCCAGCCGGGCCATCCCTCCCCTCCAGAATTCCCGCCGCTGCCGGCAAGAACCGCCCGTCCCGGCCGTTGAGCCCGCACGCCCCCGCCGCCCGCCCGGCATGATGTCGGTCCGGCGTCATATCGGAGTGCCCACGTGCCGCACGCGCGCGAACACACACGCCCCGGCTTCTCGCTCATCGAGCTGCTCGTCGTCGTCGCCGTGCTCGCCGTGCTCATCGCCATCCTCCTCCCAGCCCTCGCCGGCGCCCAGGACTCCAGCCGCCGCACCGGCTGCTCCTCCAACCTCCGCTCGCTCGCACAGACCATCGAGGTCTACAAGAACGATTACGAGCAGCGCTACCCCCTCGCCCGCTACATCCCCAGGCCCTGGCTCAGCGGCTCGAGCGACCCCGGACTCAACGACAAGCTCGCCGGATACGTCGAGCCCGACTCCGCCGCCTACCGCTGCCCCTCCGATTCGCTCGTCTGGAACGCCCCATACCGCGACGACCAGAACCGCGACCGCGTCTGCGGCATGTCCTACCTCTACTTCACCGCCTACGGCGGCCTGAAGTTCGAAGAAACCCCCTTCGCCCGCTTCCTCAACCTCAGCCCCACCCAGGCCCCGCTCTCGCACGATTTTGACGGCGGAACCTTCGAGAAACAGGACGGCTCAACCGTCCTCGTCGACTTCTTCCACCGCAAGCGCCCCATCCTCTTCGCCGATGGTCACGTGGGCGACACCATGCCCTGACCCCCCGAGCAACCCCGCTCCGACCACAGTTCCCCCCGCCCCCGCCCCCAGCCAACGCGCACCGGAGACCCACACATGGCGCAGCGCATCGATCTCGACCAGGCCATGGCCGCCGCACAGCGTCGCCCCATCGACGCCTCCTGGTCGCCCCGCAAAAAGAAGCTCGTAGCCTCCGCCTGTCTCCTCGTCGCGATCGGCGCCATCGCCGGCGGCTCCGCCTATCTCGTCCTCACCCGTCCCCCTTCGCTCCCCCGCACAGCGGACGAAGCCGTCGCCGTCATGAAGAGCGGCGCCTGGAACCGCCTCGACGAAGAACGCAAGCGCCAGTTCGCCGCCGAGACCGGCCGCCTGCTCCGCGACCTCCCGCCCGAGAAACGCCGCGAACTCCTCGGCGGCGAGGAAAACCAGGAAACACGCGAACAACTCGCCGAGCAGTTCATGGACGACATGGCCCGCAAACTCGCCCGCGGCGAGCAGGTCGAGCCTCCCTTCGGCATGCGCCGCGGGGGTCCCGGGGGTCCCGGTGGGCCCGGCGGTCCGGGGGGGCCCGGGGGGCGCGAACTCACCGATCAGCAGCGCGAAGAGATGCGCAACCGCATGGCCGAACGCATCCGCGAACGAATGGGCAAGAACCTCCAGTCAGGCAACGCCCAGTCCACAGGACTCCGAGGCGAAATGTTCCGCCGCGGCATGGGCCGAGGCCCGGGGGCGGGAGGCGGCGGTCCCGGTGGCGGTCGCCCCGGCGGCGGCGGCGGCGGTCCCGGCGGCGGCGGACCGCGCTAAGAGCCCGCTTTCAATCTCTCGTCCATCGCGAAACGCCGCGCTCCAAGCGCTGCACACTGCGCCCCGGGCGCCGTGCTCGCGCCCACGCCCGCTGTGGCCCCCGGTGTCGCCCGCCCTCGCACCGCGCGGTCAAGCTCCCCGCGACCGGACTCCGTCGCCCCCGCGGGCCCCGCGGCGTAGGGATTCAACCCATTGCCAGCCAAGTTTCCATGAACCATGAGCCAACTCGTTGTCCTTCGACAAACCGCTGGTATGTTCATGAAGGCGTGGATCCACTCAGGATCCCGGGGTTTGGGCGACATCTGGAAAATGAGCGCAGAGAAGCCATGCTCTCTCGAAAGGTTCCGTTCGTGCGCACGCAAGTCCTGACCGCTCTGTTCATCGCGCTCGTCGCCACGTCGGCCGCCGCTCAGATCGTTCACTGCCCGCTCTACGTCTTCAACGGTGATTCGCCGGAAGAATGGTTGGGCTCCTCAGTCAGCGGCGCGGGCGATGTCAACAACGACGGCTTCGCCGACATCATCGTCGGGGCTCCGGAAGACGACAACAACGGAATAAACACCGGCAGTGCCCGTGTCTTCTCCGGGGCTACGGGAGAGATCCTTTATACGTTCAACGGTAACCTGCTAAATGGCGGTTTCGGTTGCAGCGTCAGCGGCGCGGGCGATGTTAACAACGACGGCGTTGGCGACCTCATTGTCGGGGCCCGAGGCGACATAGAGAACGACAAGAACCCCGCCCCCGGCAGCGCTCACGTCTTCTCGGGCGCCACTGGGCAGCTCCTCTACACCTTCAGCATGGACATCCCAGGCGACGGATTCGGCTGGTCCGTCAGCGGCGCGGGCGATGTCAACAACGACGGCTTCGCCGATCTCATCGTCGGGGCCGTATACGACTACAGTGCCGGTTACTATAACTCCGGCAGCGCCCGCGTCTTTTCCGGTGCGACCGGCGCTATCCTGTACACATTTTTAGGCGATTCACAGGAAGACGTGCTCGGCTGGTCCGTCAGCGGCGTGGGTGATGTAAACAACGACGGCTTCGACGATTTCATCGTCGGGGCTCCGGGTGACGACAACAACGAACGGAACTCCGGCAGCGCGCGCGTCCTCTCCGGCGCGAACGGCACCGTTCTCTATAATTTCAACGGCAACTCCCTGGGTGATGGGTTCGGCCACTCTGTCAGCGGCGCGGGTGATGTGAACAACGACGGCTTCGACGACTTCGTCATCGGTGCCCCAAGCTACGGTTATTATGATTACTTGCCCACCGGCAGCGCGAGCGTCTTCAGCGGCGCCACCGGCGCCACGATTTACACGTTCTACGGCTCTTCGTTCGATAGCTTTGGCCGCTCGGTCAGCGGCGCCGGAGACGTTAACGGCGACGGCTTCGATGATGTCATTGTTGGCTCCTCAACGAACGCCGCTGAAGATTCACGGGTCGGCGCCGCTCGCGTCTTCTCCGGCGCCAACGGGCGGATTCTTTACACTTTCAACGCCAATGTGGACCGCTTCAGCGCATGGTTTGGCCGCGACGTTAGCGGCGCGGGCGACGTGAACAACGACGGCTTCGATGACTTTATAGTTGGAGCCCCTAAAGACGCCAACTCCGGCAGCGCACGTGTGTTCGTCAGTGTTCCGGTCTGCCAAAGCGACACCGATCCGATCATTCACAGCCCCCTCTACACCTTCAACGGCGACTCCGAGAATGACTACCTCGGTCGCTCGGTCAGCGGCGCAGGGGACGTGAACAACGACGGCTTCAACGACCTCATCGTCGGGGCCGCAGGTGACAACAACGGCATCGCCCGCGCTTTCTCCGGCGCGACCGGCGCCATCCTCTACACGTTTGACTCCGATTCGAAAAACGTCGGGTTCGGCTGCTCCGTCAGCGGCGCAGGGGACGTCAACAACGACGGCTTCGCCGACCTCATCGTTGGGGCAGAATACGACGACAACAACGCCCCGGATTCTGGCAGTGCCCGTGTCTTCTCGGGCGCGACCGGCGCTATCCTCTACACCTTCAACGGCGACTCCGCAGGCGCTCGCTTTGGCACGTCCGTCAGCGACGCTGGTGACGTCAACAACGACGGTTTCGACGATCTCATTGTCGGGGCAGTTCTCGACGATGGCAACGGCACCAACAGTGGCAACGCCCGTATCTTCTCGGGCGCGACCGGCGCCATCCTCTACACCTTCAGCGGCGACTCGACGGACGACCAGTTCGGCGCCTCCGTCAGCGGCGCCGGGGATGTCAACAACGACGGCTTCGACGACCTCATCGTAGGAGCACCATATGATGACAACAACGGCCGCAACTCCGGTAGCGCCCGTGTCTTCTCGGGCGCGAACGGCGCTATCCTCTACACCTTCAACGGCAACGCTGTGTGGGACCTGTTCGGCACCTCCGTCAGCGGCGCCGGAGACGTCAACAACGACGGCTTCGATGATCTCATCGTCGGGGCGCCCTTAGACGATAGCAACGGCCCACGCTCCGGCAGCGCCCGCGTCTTCTCCGGCGCGACCGGCGACATCCTGTTCACCTTCAACGGCGACCAGTACGACGAGTTCGGCCGCTCCGTCAGCGGCGCGGGTGATGTGAACAACGACGGTTTCGTGGACCTCATCGTCGGGGCATATCTCGACGACATCAATGGCACCGACTCCGGCGGTGCTCTCGTCTTTTCCGGCGCCACAGGCGTTATCATCTACGCTATTAATGGTATCCGTAATACACTTTTCGGCGCCTCCGTCAGCGGAGCAGGCGATGTCAATAACGACGGATTCGATGACTTCATCGTCGGTGCTTGGGTGGATAGTTACGGCGGCAACGGCCTATATGCGGGCCGCGCCTTCGTCTATGTGAGCACTCCATATTGCCCGGGCGACGCTGATCAGAGCCGCATCATCGATTTCAGTGACGTCGTGACGGTCCTGCGACTGTTCGGCATATCGACTGCTTCCCTTGGCCCCGGCGACTTGAGCGGCGATGGCAGTGTTAGCATGGCCGACATCGCGACCGTGCTGAGGCACTTCAACTCAACCTGCCCCTGACACCCGCCCCCCCGCCGGCGCCCCTCCCCCGGCACAGCCCGCCGCGACCCGCTATCCTCCGCGCTCCATCAACCGGAGGATTCCCTCATGAACCCGCTTGCGATACACCTCGCGCGCCGCGCTGCCGCTCTTCTCGTCGCCCTCGTCCCGCTCGCCCTCCTCCCGCTCCCCGGCTGCTCCCTGGGCGGAAGCAGCGGGGGCGGCGGCAACTTCGGCGGCGAATCCTCCGGCGAAGACCGCTACGACGGCATCCCCGGCCGCGCCGACCGCGTCGAGCAGGGACGCGGCGAGATCTCCTTCCGCGCCAAACGCGACGGCGAGATCTGGGTCGGCGACGACGAGGACCGCGAGCAGATCGTCCGCCACGACGTCCGCGAGGACGACCGCGTCCGCGTCCGACCCGACCGCGACGAGATCCTCATCAACGACCGCGTCGTCTACTCCCGCAACCTCGAGCGCGATCACCCCCACTCCATCTTCTTCCGCCGCGACTCGGGCTCCGGGGGCTCCGGGGGCTCCGGGGGGTCCGGCGGCTCCGGGGGGAACGCCGACCTCCCCTCCGAGCTCGAGGACGCCGTCCGCGTCGCCCACGGCAAGGGCGACCTCTCCTACAAGGCAACCCGCGACGGCCACGCCTACGTCTACGACCGCACCGCCGGCCGCATCATCTACCGCTCCAGCGTCTCCGAGGGCGACCGCCTGCTCGTGAAGCCCGAGGACAACACCATCGAGCTCCGCGTCCCCGAAAAGAGCCGCCGCTCGGGCGACAAGGGCAGCTACGACCTCAGCCCCCGCCACGACCATGAGGTGTACTTCAAGCGCCGGTGAGTGCCCCTTTATAAGAAACAGGGCCGAGCCCCCATCTTCTTAAGATCGATTTCACGGGCATTCGCGCCGTCCCTGGGCTATTTTCGAGATGTAAGAATCACACTCGGAGAATAGCCCGTGAAGAACACGCCCGTCACTCCCCGCAATCTCGCCCTCTGCGCCTTCCTCGCGCTCCCCCTCGCCGGCCTCGCCGGCCTCGCCGGCTGCGCCTCGGGCGACGACGACGGCGGCTCCTGGTGGGGCGGCTCCTCCGACCGCCCGTACGACGGCGTCCCCAGCGGCGCCAAGCGCGTCGAGCGCGGCCGGGGCATGCTCTCCCACCGCGCCGACCGCGACGGCACCATCTGGGTCACCGACGACACCGACCGCCGACAGATCTTCAGCCAGACCGTCTCCGACGGCGACCGCGTCGAGGTCCGCCCCGACGACAACCAGGTCCGCCTAAACGAGCAGATCGTCTACGACCGCGACCTCACACACAACCACACCCACGCCATCTACTTCATCCGCGCCGACCGCGACTCCGACTCATATCGCTCCGACCAGCACCGCAGCGACGGAACCCCCTCCTCAGAACGCAACACCAACGTCACCGACCGCGACCCCGGCCGCGTCGCCTCCGAACCCGCCCAGGACAACCGCGTGAACAGCGGCTCCACAGGCTCAAACAACAACACCCGCACCAACAACAACTCGGGCTCCATGTCGGGCACGGGCGGCTCGAGCACCGGCATGATGCCCGACGAGCTCCGCTCCGCGCAGCGCGTCGCCGGCGGGCAGGGCGATATCGAGCACCGCTTCACCCAGGCCGGTCGCGTCTGGATCTACGACACGCGCGACAACCAGGTCATGTTCCGCTCCGCCGTCCAGTCGCAGGACCGGCTCATCGTCCGCCCCGACCGCAATGCGATTGAGATCCAGACCGCGGGCCAGCCCGTGGGTCGCACCGAGACCGGGACCTACAACCTCCGCCCCGACCGCGAGTACGCCATCTACTACCAGCCCCGCTGATTTGCCTCGCGCCGCGCCTCGCACGCACCCGCGCTCACTCCGCCCACACGCATCACCCCTCAAGCCGCGCCGCGTCGTGATCCAGGTACCACCGGATCACGCCGTCGCCCAAGGGCCGAACCCCCGTAATCGGCAGCGCCTCCGCGTCCGCCCGGCCCGCACGCGCCGCCTCCGACACGCGCCGCAACGCCCCCTCTTTCCCCTTCCCCGTCACCAGCACCGCCACGAACCGCGCGCTGTTCAGCAGCGGGTACGTCATCGTCACGCGGTCCGGCGGCGTGACCCCCGCTCCGCTGTTGATGACCACCAGCCGCTCCCGCTCCGACACCGCCCGTGACCCCGGGAACAGGCTCGCCGTGTGCGCGTCGCCCCCCATCCCCAGCAGCACGAAATCCAGCCGGTCCTGACCCCGCTCCCGCCACGAGAGCGCCTCGCGCAGCTCCGCCTCGTACAGCGCGTCCGCATCGGGCTCAAGCTGCCGCATCGGGTGCGCCTGGCTCACAGGAATGTCCGAAGGCTCCAGCAGGTAGTCCGCGATGTGCGTCCAGTTGCACCGCTCATCGTCCGGCCCCACCCGCCGCTCATCCACCAGCCACAGATGCGTCCGCTTCCAGGGCAGGTCCCTGAACACAGGGTCCGACATCAGCCGCCGATAGAAGGGCATGGGCGTCGAGCCGCCGCTCAGCGCCAGGTGGAAGTCCCCGAAGCTCCGCACGCAGTTGTACGCGTGGATCAGCAGCTCCGCCCCCAGCGCCGCGTACAGCGCGTCCGTGTCCCGCCGCAGGATCACCGGCCCCGTCAGCCGCGGCGCCTCGACCTCGGCTTCCAGCGAATACAGCTCGCGCTCGCCACCCTGATCGCTCATCGCCTGAGTGTAGAGGCCCGCCGCGCCCCGCGCCGCTCGCCGCCGCGCCCCGCGCCGCTCGCCGGGACGCCCCAGCCCCGATCCGCGCCGCGCCCAGCGCCCCCCCGCTACATTCATCCCCCGCATGAACGCCTTCCCATCCCACAGGCTCGCCACCGATACCGACGACGGCATGCTCCTCGTCATCTCGGGCCCCTCCGGAGTGGGAAAAACCACCATCACCCGCGCCGTCGAACGATCAATCCCCGACGCCGTCTTCAGCGTCAGCGCCACCACACGCCCCCGCACCGACGCCGACGTCGAAGGCGTCGACTATCACTTCCTCACCGTCGACGACTTCCTCCGACGCGAGGCCGCCGGAGAGTTCCTCGAAACCGCCGTCTACGCCGGAAACCGCTACGGCACGCTCCGCGCCCCCGTCCAGGCCCAGCTCGAACGCGGCCGACTCATGATCCTCGAGATCGACGTCCAGGGCGCCAAGCAGGTCAAGGCAAAGGTCCCCGCCGCCTTCTCGCTCTTCGTCCTGCCGCCGGGAGAGGACGCCCTCCTCGAACGCCTCCGCGCCCGCAAACGCGAGCCCGAGGAAGTCATCCAGCGCCGCTTCAGACTCGCCCAGGAGGAGATCGCCGAGGCCCACCGCTGCGGCGTCTACGACGCCTTCATCGTCAACGACCGCCTCGACCGCGCCATCGACGAAGCCCTCGCGCTCGTCCGCCACGCCCGCGCGCGCCGCCGTCGATAAACGCCCCGCCGCTCCCGCTCTCGCTTAGATCCCCACGTCCGCGCTCGAGGCCGAACCCCGCACCTCGACGCGCCGCCGCACGCACGTCACGACCCCGCCCGCCTCCTCCCGCACGCACACCAGCTCCAGCGTCATCGGCGCATCGTGCAGCAGGAACATCCGCGGCTCGGGCCCGCGCTCCGCCACCGGCAGAATCCGAGCCCCCGCCTCGTCCCGCCCCGGCCCCGAAACAGTCGCCGACACCGCCGCCGCCGCGGCCGTCGTCCCCGCCTCGAACCACTCAGGAACCAGCCCCGCGCTCAGCCGGCCCGCCAGCAGAGGGTCGCGCACCAGCGCAACCTTCGCCCCGGCGACCAGCGTCGCACTCAGCACTCCGACAAGGATCAGCAGAAAGCGGTTCATGACGGTCTCGACGCGGGAAACTCCGGCTCACGCCGCCGGACGACCAACGCTCTGACAGTCATATGGACGCCCGCCCCCGCGGTTTCCGTCCCGCGATCTCACCCAAATCCCCGCCCCCGCTCCCGCCCGCCCCGCAAGGGTTATCCCGCCTGCTCCGCCAGCCCCTGACGCGTCTCGCCCAGCCCGCCCGAGCCCCGGGACTCCGTCGCCGCAGCCGGATACGCGATCCGGCCGTGATAGATCGAGGCCAGCGTCCGCGAAACCGCCTCCTCGATCTTGTTCAGCTCCGCCAGCGTCAGCGAACACTCGTCAAACTGCCCGTCCATCAGCCGCTTCGTCGCCAGCGTGTGCACCAGCGACTGGATCCGCGCCGGCGTCGGATCGGGCAGCGCCCGCGTCGCCGACTCCACCGCGTCGCAGATCATCAAAATCGCCTGCTCCCGCGTCCGGGGCTTCGGGCCCGGATACCGGTACTCGATCTCCTGGGGAGGCGGCTCGTCCTGCTCGTCCTCCGCCTGACGACGCGCCTGGTCGTAGAAATACTCAACCAGCGTCGCCCCGTGGTGCGTCTCGATATACCCCACCAGCGACCGCGGCAGCTTGTACTCCCGCGCAAGCTCCACGCCGTCCTTCACGTGACCCACGATCACCAGCAGCGACATCGCCGGGCTCAGCTTCGCGTGACGGTTGAAGCCCCGCGGCTGGTTCTCCACGAAATAGTCGGGCTTGTTCATCTTCCCGATGTCGTGGTACAGCGCGCCCACATACACGTGCAGCCCGTTCGCGCCGATCGCCTCCGCCGCCGCCTCCGCCAGCGTCGCCACCGTGTGCGAATGGTTGAACGTCCCCGGCGCCTGAAGCTGCAGCTTCCGCAAGAGAGGCTGCTTGGGATCGCGCCACTCCGAAAGCGTCATCCCCGTCGTCACGTCGAACAGCCGCTCCACCGTCGGCAGCACCACCAGCGTCATCGCACCCGCCAGGAATCCCCCCGCGCCCGCCCGCACCGCATCGCTCAGAACCTCCGACCACAGCGCCGCCCCCTGCGCAACCAGCGGCCGCGACAGGAGACTCACCGCGATCGTCGCCAGCGCCAGCCCCGCGCCCACCACCACCGCCGCACGCACCACGTCGTTCCGGCTCCGCACCTCCCGCAGACGCCACGCCGCAAGCCCCGACGCCGCGATCACCGCCGCGAAATACCCCAGAGGCAGCGACAGCGCCGCACCGACCAGCGCACACTGCGCCGCCGCCATCGCCAGACCCAGACGCGACTCCAGCGCGATCACCGCGATCATCGTCGTAAACAGCAGCGGCGCCACCGCGCTCGCCCACAGCCACCCCGGCTGCAGGATCGTCGCCCAGCACGCCACCGCCGCGCCCCCCGTCGTCAGCAGCACCAGCCCGAGGAACCGCATCGGAACCAGCGCGATGCTCGCGTAGTACAGCCGCACGTAGATCCCGAACGCCGACGCGATCAGCCCCGCCACCCCCGCAACGCCGATCCACTGCGCCAGCGACGCGTGCAGCGGCACCGCCGCCTTGAACGTCTGATTCTCCTGCTTCAGCAGCGCCAGCTGATCGGGCTTCAGGATATCGCCCCGACGCGCCAGAACCTCCCCCGGCCGGTACGTCACCATCACAGGAGGCGCCGACGCCGCCGCCCGGTCACGCCGCGCATCCGTCTCCGTCTTATCGAATATGAACAGCGGCTTCGCCGCCGCCGAAACCCGCGCCGCGACCACAGGCGCCAGCTCCGCCGCCATCCCCGCCCGCAGCGCCAGCTCGCGGAAGAGAACCCCGTGCTCACCCGCCGCCGAGATCGCGTCCGACTCAGGCAGGTTCCGCGTCAGACCGCCCGGCAGCCGCACCTCAAGCCGCTGCGCCGGGTCCGACAGCGCAAGCTGCAGCTCCTCCGCCGAGATCAGCGGCCGGTCCATCAGCAGGTCCATCAGCCGACCGACCTGGTCCTCCCACTCCGTCCGCGCACGGTCCGACGCCGCGATCACACGCAGCAGATCGAACGTCCCCCCGTCCAGCCCGAACGACGCACGCAGCTCCGGCGCAACCTCCTCCAGCGACGCCGCCGCCGCCAGCGCCGAAGGCAGCGACCGCAGCGCCGTGTGCAGCTCCTTGATCGCCGCGTCATCCGCCGTGTAGCACCGCGGAATCGAGATCGACCGCGCCCCGCGGTCCCGCTCCGTCGCCGCGTCGTCGCGCACCTGAAACTCGACCCGCACCACCCGCGACTCGTCCAGGATCCGCCCCTCCGCCACCAGCAGCGCCCCGCGCGACAGACCGATCACCGCCGCGCACAGACCCGTCAGCAGCGCGCAGATCAGCACCACCGGCACGAACGCCGGGTGCGACGCCCCCTCGCGCACCTTCGCCAGGCGCCCCGGCGCCGCAAGGTGCGCCGTCCGCCGCAGGCGGGACTTCCCGCCCCCGCGCGAACCCCTGGCGCCCCACTCAGGCATCGCCGCCCCCCGACGACCCCGCCCCATCGCCCCCGCCGCCCCCGACGCCCCCGCGCCCCAGCGCCGCCGCGTCGTCCGCGTACGCCTCGATGATCCGCTGCACAAGAGGATGCCGCACAACGTCCCGCGTGTCCAGCGCGCAGAACGCCACACCGTTCACGCGCCGCAGACGCCGCGCCGCGTCGATCAGACCGCTCTCACGCGGATCCGGAAGGTCCACCTGCGTCGTATCGCCCGTGATCACCATCTTCGACCGCTGACCCATCCGCGTCAGGAACATGTGCATCTGCCCGCGCGTCGTGTTCTGCGCCTCGTCGAGGATGATCGCCGCGTCGTTCAGCGTCCGACCCCGCATGTACGCCAGCGGCGAGATCTCAACAACGTCGTTCGCCATGAAACGCTTGATCGTCGCGTAGTCCATCATGTCGTGCAGCGCGTCCAGCAGCGGCCGCAGATAAGGGTTCACCTTCGCGAACTGATCGCCCGGCAGGAAACCCAGCTTCTCCCCCGCCTCAACCGCCGGCCGCGCCAGCACAAGCTTCTTCACACGACCCGTCTTCAGCAGATGGATCCCCGCCGCAACCGCCAGATACGTCTTCCCCGTACCCGCCGGCCCCACCCCGAACACAAGATCGTGATCGCGGATCGCGTCGATGTACGCCTGCTGGTTCTCGCTCCGCGCCACGATCGGTCGGCCGCTCACATACACATCCAGCCGCGCCGGACCACCAGCGCCCCCGCCCGCTCCCCCGGGCGCCCCCGGTCCCCCCGGTCCGGCCGCGCCGCCGCCCCCTTCCCCCGACCCCTCGACTCCGAACCGCGCCCCCGACTCCGCGCCCCCGCCCGAGCGCCGCCCGGCCTGCCAGCCCGCCTCCGCGATCGCGTCCAGAACCTGCTGGCGGTCCAGCGTGATCCCCCGCTCCGACGCGCGGATCAGGCTCAAAAACACCTGCCGCGCCGCGTCAACCGCGGGACCCTCGCCCTTCAGCTTCACCGTGCTGTCCCGCGCCGTCACCGCAACCCCCAGCGCCTCGCGGATCATCTTGAGGTTACGCTCCGCCACGCCGAAGATCGGAAGACGGTCCACCGCGTCAGGAACTTGGATAATGATCTCTAGCAACAGGGGCTCTCAGAACGCTCGCAGCGCGGCCGCCGGTCCGCCGACGTCACAACTCATCCGCACTGTGAATCGGCTCAATTGTAGGAAGGGTTTCGTCAGGGAAGCCGCCCCCGCCCTCGCACTCGCGCTCGCCGCCGCCGCCTCCCTCGCCCTCCCCGCCTGCTCTGCCCCCGAAAAGCGCTCACCGGTCCGCGCCGTCGCCGCCGATCAGGGCGCCACCCTCACCATCCAGGGAAAGCTCCGCGACGTGCGCCCCGCCCTCCTCCGCGCCCTCTCGCTGGGCGAGCTCGCCATCCTCCAGGAGTCCGGCTCCGAACAGGAAGGAACGCTCATCTTCGACATCATCGGCGCCCGCAACGAGTCGGGCGTCGTCACGCTCCGCTTCACGCCCCTCACCCCCGCGCTCGAAGACCGCCGCTCCCCGCGCGACCTCCACGTCACCGCCCGCGTGGGCCGATTCAGCGACCCCGCCGCCGAACACAAGCTCGCCGAGCGCTTCGCCGCGGAGCTCGCCGAACTCTCCAGGGAACCCTGACCCCGCGCACGCATCCGCCGCGCCGCGCTCAGCCTCCGCGCCGCGCTCCGCACGCACCGAGCCTCCGCGCTCGCCGCGCTCCGCGCCTCACGCCGTCGCCATCTGCTCGCTCCGCGCCCCGTTCTGCCACCGCTCGCGCCGCGGCGCCGCCTCGATCGGGCGACCGCCCGCGACCCGCACCGCCCCCTCCCCCAGAACGTTCGTCAGAAACTTCACCATCTCCATCGTCGGCACGATCGGCGCCCCGGCACGCAGATAGCTCCGCCGCGAACCCTCGCGGATCACCACCGTCAGCGGCACGGCCTCGGCCCCGCGCTCCCCACGCTGCCCCCGAATGATCCCCGCCACCTGGTCCAGCGCCGCCCGCGCCGCCGAAGGCACCGACGGATCATCCACGATCTCAACCTCCACCGCCGTCGCCAGGTGGCTCGCTCCCTGCTCCACCGGCACGACCCGCTCCAGAATGAGCTGCGGGTCGCCCCGCGAGTGGTCCACCTTCCCCACAAAGAACAGCACCGAATCATTCATCAGCAGCGACGAGTACTGGCTGTACGCCTCCGTGAACGCCACCGCCTCGATCGTCCCCTGCGAATCCTCCACCGTCACGATCGCCATCCGCTGCCCCGGGTTCTTCCCCGACCGCGTCAGAATGGGCCGCACGCCTTTGACGATCCCGCCCAGGATCACCCGCCGGTCCTGCGCCACAGATCCCAGCGAAGCCGTCGTCGCGTTGCCGAACGTCCGTAGCGCCGCGCGATGCTGATCCAGCGGATGGCTCGACACATAGAACCCCAGGACCTCCTTCTCCTTCGCCAGCATCGTCGCCGGCTCCCACGCCTTCGCACGCACCAGAGGCGGCTCGACCGCCGGCCTCGCCGCGCCCCCGTCCCCGCCCCCCAGCCCGAACAGGCCGCTCTGACCCGCCGCCCGGTCCCGCGCCGCCGACTGGCCCGCCGCGATCGCCGGCTCGATCGTCGCCACCATCGCCGCCCGCGCCTCGCGCCCGTGCACGCTGTCGAACGCCCCGCACGTGATCAGCGCCTCAAGGTTCGCCTTCGTGATCACCCCCGCCGGCACGCGCTCGCAGAAGTCGTACACCCCGCGGAACGCCCCCCCGCGACGACGCTCCTCCACGATCGCCCGCACCGCCTTCTCGCCCGCCCCCTTCAGCGCGCTTAGTCCGAACCGCACGTGCCCGTGCAGCGCGTCCCTCTTCTCGCCCTCGCGGTGCACCACCGTGAAGTCCACGTCCGACAGGTTGATGTCGGGCGGCTCGACCTCCACACCCACCTTCCCGTTCACGAACACCGTCCGCCGGCAGTCGTCCTTGTACCGGATCCAGTCCTCGACCTTCTGCGCCTTGCTCTCGTACGTCAGGAACGCCGCCATGTACTGGTTCGGGAAGTACGTCTTCAGGAACGCCGTCTGGTACGCCACGATCGCGTACCCCGTCGAGTGGCTCTTGTTGAACCCGTACCCCGCGAACTTCAGGATCATCTCGAACAGGTCCGCCGATCTCGCCCGCGCCAGACCCTGACGCTCCGCGCCCGCGATGAAGAGCTCCCGGCTGCTCTCGATGTCCTTCAGCTTCTTCTTGCTGATCGCCTTGATCAGCGAATACGCGTCGCGCAGCGGGATCCCCCCCAGCCCGTGCACGATCTGCATCACCTGCTCCTGATACACCATCACCCCGTACGTCTCCGCCGTGTGACGGTCCACGACCTCGTGCACACGCGGCACCTCCTCCTGCCCGTGCTTCCGCCGGTTGTACGAGGGAATCAGGTCCATGGGCCCCGGGCGGAACAGCGCGTTCGCCGCGATCAGGTCCTCCAGCCGGTCCGGCTTCATCTCGACCAGCAGCCGCCGCATCCCCCCCGATTCGAACTGGAACACCCCCGTCGTGTCCGCCCGCGTGAACAGCCCGAACACCCGCGGGTCGTCGTACGTCAGCCGGTCAAGGTCCAGCACGTCCCCGCCCGTCCGCAGCGCATACGCCACCGACGCCGACCCCGCCACCGCCTCCCGCACCGCCTCCGCGTCCAGCGTCTGCCGGATCAGCTGCTTGCACCGCTCGATGATGCTCAGCGTCCGCAGCCCAAGAAAGTCCATCTTCAGCAGGCCGACCTTCTCGCACGTCGGACCGTCCCACTGCGTCACCACATCTTCCGTGCCCGGCTGCTTGTACAGAGGCACGATCTCGTGCAGAGGCCTCGTCGCCACGATCACGCCCGCCGCGTGCACGCTCGCGTGCCGCGCCTGGCCCTCCAGCGTCTTCGCCGTGTCGATCAGCCGCCGAACCTGCCCGTCCGACTCGTACAGCCCCTTCAGCTCGGGCTCCTGCTCCACCGCCTGATCGATCGTGATGTTCAGCGTCTCGGGGATCAGCTTCGCGATCCGGTCAACCTCGGGCAGCGCCATCCCGAACACGCGGCCTACGTCCCGCACCGCCGCCCGCGCCTTCAGCGTCCCGAACGTGATGATCTGCGCCACGTGCCCGTACTTCTGACGCACGTAGTCGATCACCCGCGCCCGCCCGTCCTGGCACAGGTCGATATCGATATCCGGATACTCCGAACGGTTCGGATCCGTGAACCGCTCGAACAGCAGCCCATACCGCACAGGGCACGCGTTCGACAACCCCAGCACATACCCCACCATCGTCCCCACGCCCGAGCCTCTCGCCAGCGCCGGGATCCCGCGCTGCCGCGCCCAGTTCACGAAGTCCCACACGATCAGGAAGTACGCCGAAATGTTCTTCTCCGCCAGGATCCGCAGCTCGCGGTCCAGTCGCGCCCGCAGCTCCGCCCGCTCCGGACCGCCCCCCGCCCCGCCCTCCTCCGCCCCATACCGCCACACGAACCCCGCCTCGCACAGCTCCCGCAGCGCCCGGTCGCACTCCCCCTTCAGAATCTCCGGCGAAAGCGACTCCGCCGTCGCGTCATAAGGCAGCAGCTGATACCCCGCGCAGAACTCACCGAACCACTCCGTCAGGCTCTTCCCCCCCTCATACTTCGCCGCCGCCGCCGGCCTCACCACCTTCACCACCGGCGCATGGTTCCGGAAGCTCATCTCGACGTTGCACCGCGCCGCGATCGCCGCCGTGTTGTCCAGCGCCCCCCGCCACGCCCCCTCCGCGTCGCTCCCCTCGAACGCCTCCTCCATCTCCCGCGGGCTCTTCACATACACCTGCGGCGGATAGTGCGGCCGGTCCGGATCGTCCTTCACCTTCCCCATCGAGATGCAGATCAAGGAGTCGTGCGCATCGTGATCCTCCGCCCGGAGAAAGTGCGCATCGTTCGTCGCAACCAGCGGCAGCCCCAGCTCCCCCGCCAGCCGGATCAGCGACGGATTGATCTCGTTCTGCTCCGGGACGTGCCGCTGCAGCTCCACGTAGAACCGCGGCCCGGATTCCCCCGCCTTGAACGTCTCCGCGTGCCACCGCGCCACCTCGCGCGCCCGCGCGTAATGACCCGCGTCCCCCGTCCGCGCATACTCCACCATCGGATACGCCAGCTCAGACCCGAGATGACCGCTGATCGCGATCAGCCCCGCGTTGTGCCGCGACAGAAGCTCGCGGTCGATCCGCGGCTTGTAGTAGAACCCGCTCAGGTACGCCTCCGAGCACAGGTACAAGAGGTTCCTCCACCCCTCGCTCGTCTCCGCCAGCAGCACCAGGTGGTACCCGCCGTCGATGTTCCCCGTGTACGTGCGGTCGTCGCGCCGCCCCTGCGCGACGTACGCCTCCACCCCCAGGATCGGCTTGATCCCCGCCGCCTTCGCCGCCATGTAGAACGACATCGCCCCGAAGAGATTCCCGTGGTCCGTCACCGCCACGGCGTCCATCCCAAGCTCTTTCACCCGCGCGATCAGCTTGTCCAGACGGTTCCCCCCGTCCAGCAGCGAGTACTCAGAGTGCAGGTGCAGATGCACGAACGGACGAGCGCCGCCCGACGTTCCAGCCGGCGACGCACCGAGAGATGGGGTCTTGTCTGCCATGCGGCCCCTTTCCATTGGGTCCGGGTCCTGTAAGGTCAGTTCAGTCTACCCCTCCCGTCAACCCCCCGGCCGCCGCCGCCAAACGCCTCACATGCAGTGCACCTTGGCCCCCGGGCCCCGCCCCGCGCGCCCGCTCCAAAAACCGCCGCCGCCCCGCCGCCGGACACCTCGGGGCACACACCCGGCGCGTCGCCGGGAGATCAACCCAGGCCCGCTCCGCAAAGGATCTCCGCGCCCGCAGCGGAGCAGGCTGTAGATCGCCCGCGCCACACCGCCCGCGCGATCGCTCAACGCATCTTTGAAGAAGGAGAGAATCTCGATGACACGCAGCAGCATCACCATCATCCTCGCCGCCGCCTCCTCGCTGGGCGTCGCGCACGCCGCCAGCGCCGCCACCGTCGTGGGACTCACCACCACCAACCGCCTCGTCACCTTCGACCACCTCGCGCCCGGAGTCCTCTTCACCGACGTCCCCGTCTCGGGCCTGGGCCAGGGCGAGTCCCTCGTCGGCATCGACCTCCGCCCCCAGACCGGCGAAGTCGTCGGCGTCTCCAGCTCCGCCATCTACTCCATCAACCCCACCACCGGCGTCGCCTCCCGCATCGGCACCGGCTTCTCCCCCGCCCTCGACGCCTTCGAGCACGGCATCGACTTCAACCCCACCGTCGACCGCATCCGCGCCGTCAACGCAGGCAGCGGAAACCGCCGACTCAACCCCGTCACCGGGGGCGCCGTCCTCCCCGTCGACACCGCAATGACCTACGCCGCGGGCGGGTCCGTCCGCGCCGTCGGCGCCGCCTACACCAACTCCGTCTTCGGCGCGCCCGTCGGATCCACCCGCCAGTTCGTCATCGACTCGAACCTCGACATCCTGGGCGAAGTCGGCTCGCAGGCCGGCGGAAACCCCTCCTTCAACGGCGGCGTCGTCACCCCCATCGGCCCCCTGGGCGTCAACACCGGTGACCTCGTCGGCTTCGACATCTTCGGCCCCACAGGCGTCGCCCTCATCTCCACCACTCCCGACACCGGAGCCACCTCCGCACTCCGGCTCCTCAACCTCATGAACGGCTCAACCCAGTTCCTGGGCGACATCGCCGGCGGAACCATCCGCGACATCACCATCGTCCCCGCACCCGCCGCCGCCATGCTCCTCGCCCCCGCCGCCGCCGGCCTCTTCCGCCGCCGACGCTGAGCCACCGCTGGAGGGGTGAATGATCCAGCAGCCGGGCGACACGCATCACCGCGGCGCCCGACAGAATCCCACCGGGCCCGCCGGTCGAAAGGCCGGCCGGACCCTTCCCACCAGTACACTCAACCGTGAGCCCGCTCACGCGAACGCCGGGCTCGGCGTCCGATGAGCGACTCCTCCGCCATCCACACCACGCAGGGCAGAGCCCTCGACCCTGACGCCCACCACCCGGGGCACGTCGATACCCACGCGCTCGATTCGCACCTCCTCGCCCGATGCGCACAGGGCGACCGCCAAGCATTCCTCAACCTCTACGATCGCTACCGCGCCCGCGCCTACGGCCAGATCGTCGCTCTCCTCGGAGCAGGGCCCCACGCCGACGACGCGCTCCAGGACGCCATGTGGGAAGTCTGGCGCCGCGCCCACTCCTACAACCCCGCCCTCGGACGACCCGATGTGTGGATACTCATGCTCACACGCTCCAAGGCCATCGACGTCCTCCGCAGGGAACGAAGGCTCCGGCCCTTCGACACCGCCCACCTGAGCGCACGCGACGGCCCCGCGACAGAACACCCCCTCCACACCCGCGAGCAGGCCCAGCGCTGCGACGCGCTCCTCGCACTCCTCCCCGCCGAACAGTCCGCCGTCATACGCCTCGCCTACATCAGGGGCCTCACACGCGACCAGATCGCCAGCACCCTCGGCATACCCGTCGGCACCGTCAAGACGCGCATCCGCGCGGGCGTCCGCGCCCTCGCAGAAAGAATGAGCGCGGACCGCTCAGGACGGGAGCACGCGCCATGAGCCTCGCACCAAACCTCCCGGATCCACCAGCGCCCGACGACGCGCTCCACGTCGCCGCCCTCTACGTCGCCGGCGCGCTCGAACAGCCCGAGCGCGACGACTTCGAGGCCAGGCTCCTCGCCGGAGACCAGGACCTCCGCCGCGCCCTCGAACTCCTCCACCCCGCACAACACGCCCTGCTCACAACCGCCCCCGAAATCGAGCCCCCCGCCCACCTCCGCGCCGCCCTCGAGGCCCGCCTCAGCGACCCCGCCGCCCCCGCGCTCGCCCACGAACATCACAACCACCACGACGTCCACGACCACGATGACGCCGGCGACGCCCCCCCGCAGCCCGTCGTCGTCATGCGCCATCAGAACATCCGCTGGCGACCCACAGGCCTCCCCGGCGTCCGCGGCTGCACCCTCCTCGCCGACCGCAAGGCCAACCGCCGAACCATCCTCCTCAACATGGCGCCCGGCTCGCACATCCCCGACCACGTCCACGGCGGCATCGAAGAAGTCATGGTCCTCGAAGGCGATCTCTCGATCGGCGACATCAACCTCAACGCACGCGACTACTTCTGCGCCAGGCCCGGCTCACGCCACGGCGAGCCCCGCACCACAGGCGGCTGCATCGCACTCGTCTTCAGCTCATACTCCGCCATCACAACCAAAACCAAGCTCGCCTTCGCCATCGACGCCCTCCGCACCATGCTCCGGCTCCGCGGCAAGCGACCCGCCTGACCCACCTACCATCCACACATGGATGAACAGGCCCGAACTCCCTTCGACGGCACGCATCCCTTCCAAAGCCCCCGCAACCCCGCCGGGCTCATAGCCCGCTTCGCCGCACTCCCCCACTGGGCCCGCACCGCCCTCACCGCCGTCCTCCTCCTCGCACTCCTGGGCGTCGTCGGCCTCCTCGCCATCTCAGGCCTCATCGTCGCCGCAGTCATCGCCGCCGCCGCCACACTCACCATCGCCCTCCGCGCCGCCGCCGCACGCTTCACCGCGCTCTCCCGCCGCCAGGGAACCCACGCCCTCCGCCGCAACGTCCGCGTCCTCCCCCGCAATAACTGACACCACCCGCGCCCCCCGCGCGCGCCGTCCCGCGCTCCCCCGTCCCCTCACCCCTCCAGCAGCAGACCCATTGTCAGGTCATCCGCATATCGCCCGTCCTCATAGCGGATCGCGCGCCGCCGCCTCCCCTCGATCTCGAACCCCAGCGACGCATACAGCGCGATCGCCCGCTCGTTGTCCGCGAACACATTCAGGTCAACCCGCGTGATCCCCCGCGCCGGCCCGCGCCGCGCCCAGTCCAGCAGCCCGACCATCACGCCCCGCCCCAGCCCCAGCCCCTGATACGCCGGATGAATCCCGAGCCCAATGTGCCCCACATGCCGCAGCCGCGAAGGCTGGTGCCGCCGGATCACCCCCGACCCCGCAAGCTCATCCCCGACCCACCCCATCAGCATGCAACCGCCCGCGCCCGAGTGCACCCCGTCCGTCCACTCGCGGAAATCCTCGATGATCCGCTCCTCCGTCTTGTCCAGCTCCTTCAGACTCCGCGTCACGCCCACGCCCGCCGCCACCACCGCCCGGTTGCACGCATAAGCCGCCAGCGCATCCTCAGGCCGCGCCCGCCGCAGCACCGCCACACGCCCGTCCTTCAGCCCCACCTCGGCCGGACGAGGCTCCCACTCCGCGCTCCGCTCACGGCTCATCACGCACCATCTCCAGCCACCGCTCCCGCAACACCCCCGTCAGCTCGCCGGGCCTCCCCTCCCCAACCAGCCGCGATTCGATCTGCCGCACCGGCAGCACACCCCACGAGCAGTTCGTCAGAAAAACCTCATCCGCGCTCAGCAGCTCAGAAGACTCAACCGCCCGCCGCTCGCACGTCACCCCAAGCTCCTCCGCCATCTCCAGGATCGCCCCCCGCGTCACGCCCGGCAGTACGGGGCTCGGCAGGCCCTCGCCATCGTCCTCACCGCCCCCACGCGCCTCCTCGCCACGCGCCAGCGGTGTGATCAGCCGACCATCCTTCACGAGGAACGCGTTGCTCACCGTCCCGCCGCCCACCCGACCCGTCACCTGCAGCACGAGCGCCTCCGCCGCCCCCCGCCCCGCCGCACGCCGCAGCTCACTCAGCCGGGGCCAGTAGTGAATCGTCTTGTGACCCTCGAAAGGGTTCATGGGCGACGAACGCAGCCCCGCGATCCCCACCACAACCCCCGACTCGAACATCTCCGCCGGATACCGCGTCGCCGGCTGCACATGAATCATCACCGTCGGCTCGACCGGGCTCTTCGCCGTCGATGCCAGCAGGTTCAGATCACCACCCGTGATCGTCAGCCGCACCCGCGCCCGCCCCTCGGCACCCTCCGTCCCCTCGCCCCCCAGCTCCCCCGACCGCTCCACCACGTGCTCCACAAGCTCCTGCAGCGCACGAACCTTCAGACTCTCCGTCAGACCCAGCGCACGCGCCGACCGCTCCAGCCGCTCCATGTGCTGATGAATCCGCACCACCCGGCCCCGCGTCCCCGCCGGGTCCGCCGCCAGCGGCGCCGCCAGCATCGTCTCGAACAGACCCACCGAGTGCAGCAGCCCCGCATCAAACGCCGACACCCGCGCCTCGTCACGAGCCACGAACCGGCCATTGATCCACACAGTCTCGGCCATTGCGCAAGCGTAGCGAGCTCGCTCCCCGCTCGACGTTCCCCGCGTGCACCGCTCGGGCATGTGCGCCGGGTGCCACGGTCGAACGTTCCTCGTTCGACCGTGTGTCTTCATCTCCATCCCCCGCGCGCACATCCCGCGTCACTCGCTCATCTTCCCCTTGCTCTCTCCCTTGGCCGCGTCATGCTCCCCACATGAACGCCGCCCAGACCCCGTCGCTCGACACGCTGCTCACCTACTACCTCGATGCCACCATGACCATCGCCGACGTCGCCTTCTGTCTGAGCCGCACCATCACCGAGACCTTGGACCTTCTCGAATCGCCCGACTTCATCGCCCTCCGCGAGCGCTACGCCGCCGCGCAGGAGCGCCGCGCCGCCACTGCCGCC
>JANRJV010000050.1:0-13889 GCA_033763795.1 Planctomycetota bacterium | reverse complement strand
GGCGGCAGTGGCGGCGCGGCGCTCCTGCGCGGCGGCGTAGCGCTCGCGGAGGGCGATGAAGTCGGGCGATTCGAGAAGGTCCAAGGTCTCGGTGATGGTGCGGCTCAGACAGAAGGCGACGTCGGCGATGGTCATGGTGGCGTCGAGGTAGTAGGTGAGCAGCGTGTCGAGGGACGGGGTCTGGGCGGCGTTCATGGGGGGAGCATGACGCGGCCAAGGGGAGGGAGCAAGGGGAAGATGAACGAGTGACGCGGGATGTGCGCGCGGGGGATGGAGATGAAGACACACGGTTGAACGAGGAACGTTCGACCGTGGCACCCGGAGAGACACTCGATGTTGGCGTTCGGCTCGGAGCTCAGAGGGCCAGGACTGCGGCGCGGAGGAGTTCGGCGACGCTCCATGCCTGTGCGACGCAGCCTTGTGGTCGGCGGGGTTCTTCGGCGTCGTAGACCTCGGCGACCTGACCCAGGCAGCCTGTGGTGAGCGATGCGAGGAGGGGTTCTATGGTGCGGCGGACGTGGGCCTTGGCGGCGTCTGAGAAGTGATCGGCGCGGAGGGCGGCCTCGCAGTATGGGCCGATGAGCCAGGGCCAGACCGTGCCGTTGTGATAGGCGCGGTCGCGTTGCATCATGTCGCCCTCGAAGCGCGGGCAGTAGGCGGGGTCGGCGGGGTCGAGGGTGCGGAGTCCCATGGGCGTGAGGAGGCGGTTGCGGACGGAGTCGACGACGGCGCGGCGCTCGTCGGTGGTGAGGGGCGAGTGTTCGAGGCTGGCGGCGAAGATCTGGTTGGGGCGGAGGTGGGTGATGACTGCGTCGGGCTGGATGCAGTCGGCGAGGCGGTTCTCGGCGGGGAGCCAGAAGGCGGCGCGGAAGGAGCGTTCGACGCGGCGTGCGAGGCCGGTGAGCTGTGCGGCGTGGGCGGGATCGTCGTGCTGGATGAGCTGGGCGACGGAGACGAGGCCGTGGTGCCAGAGGGCGTTGATTTCGACGGCCTTGCCGTGGCGTGGCGTGAAGACGACGCCGTTGCGTTTAGCGTCCATCCATGTGAGCTGTGTTGTGTGGTCGCCGGCGGTGATGAGTGCGTCGGCGGGGTCCATGCGGATGTTGAAGCGTGTGCCGCGCTGGTAGCGGTCGATGATCTCGAGGCATGCGGGCCTGAGGATGGAGTCGAAGGTGTGTCGGTCGCCCGAGGCGTCGACGTACTGGCGGCAGGCGTGTAGGAACCAGAGTGAGGCGTCGACGGTGTTGTACTGGGGCGGGCCGCCGTAGTCATCGAAGAGGTTGGGGATCATGCCTTGGGTGGTGTAGCGGGCGAAGGTTGCGAGGCAGCCCTTTGCGTCGTCGAAGCGTCGGGTGACGATCATGAGGCCGACGAGGGAGATCATGGTGTCGCGTCCCCAGTCGGCGAACCAGGGGAAGCCGGCGAGGACGGTCATGAGCTGCTGGCCGGCGACGGAGCGTGGGACGAGGAAGTCGTCTGCGGCGTCGACGAGCGGTGCGAGGGCGGCACGGTCGGGGTGGGATTGCTGGAAGTCGGCGCGGACTCGTGCGAGGTGGGCGGCGCGGGGATCGGGCGTGTCGAAGGCGGCGGGGTCCGGGGCGTCGGGCTCGTGGGCGGCGGTGAAGACGGCCGAGGCGCGGCGGGGGTCGGCGGGGTCGGCGATGAGTTCGATGGTGATTGAGCCGGGGGAGAAGAGGGCGTCGGTGTCTTCCTGGTGGCGCTCGGACTCGAAGTCGAGGAGCACGCCCGAGAGGAGGGTCGGGGCGCGGCGGACGGCGGCGCCGGGGCAGCGCATGACGAGGGCGCGGCCCTTGGAGTCGGGAGAGAGGACGCGGAAGCCTTCGGGCTGCTGCTCGATGGTGTAGCGGTCGGCGGTGTTGGTGGGGAGGAGCGCGTGGAAGTCGCGGAGGGAGACGCGGGGTGTGAGGACGAGTGTGGCGCGGGAGTCGGGGGGCGCAAGAAGCGTGTAGCGGACGGCGCAGGCGTTGCGCCGCCAGAGGAGCTTCAGTTCTTTGCGGAGGGAGACGTGCGGGGCGAGGGAGTAGGTCCAGGTGGCGGTGGTGGGCGTCTTCTCGAAGCGGGTTGGGAAGAGGGAGTCAGAGGGATGGATGGAGAGGCTGTTGAGTCGATGGGCGAAGAGGGAGGCTGTGAGGGTCGGGGCGGGTGCGGGGGCGGGTGCGGGTGCGGGGGCGATGCGGATCTGCTCGTCGAGGCTGGTGAGGCAGGAGAGTCGTTCGACGGGGGGATTGAGCGAGGCGTTGAGGAGGGAGTGGTACTTGCGGCGGTTGAGGCCCGAGGCGGTGCCCATGGCGAACCCGCCGTTGCCTGAGGCGAGGAGCCACTCGTGATCCGGGGAGGGTCGGAGGTGGCCCTGGGGCTGATCGATGGCGTAGGGGGCGGCGGGTGGCGGGGTGAGGTCGGTCATGGGTGCATCATCGCGAGTTGCGGGGCGGCGAGTTATCGGACGGGGTCGGGAGGGTGCGTCCCAAGAATGGTTGTGCGGGTGGTGCGGGGCGGGGCGGGGTGAAGATGAGGGTCGGGGTCGCCGACGAATGATGCGTGATGAAGCACCCCTGGCAATGCAGCGGCGGGACGGAACGGTCCGATGAGCGAGAGACGGGTCGGGCGCGGCTGCCGGGGGGGGCGGCGCGGGCGCTGGAGCGGGCGTCGGCGTGTGTTCCCCGCGTGGCGGAGTGGAACTCCCCATTTGAGGCGGAGCAGGAGGCTCGGCGGCTGTACGTGTCGACGCTGCCCGGGTGGGCGATGGACGTGCTGAATCTGAGGCGGGGGAAGGGGAGGGCGGCGAAGGCGGGAGGCGTGCCGGTGGGGCTGCGTCGCGCGGCATGACCTTCGCGGTGGCGTGTGCTGGGGGGGGGGGCGGACGCGGCGTCGCGCGGGGGGCTCCGGCGGGAGGTTGAAAGGAGCGTTGCATGGGCGGGATCACGAGCGGAGTCGGGCTCTTCAGCGGGATCAATTCCGCGCAGCTGATCGATCAGCTGCTGAGCCTGGAGGCGCGGCCCAAGCAGACGATCCAGCGTCGGGTTGTGGGGCTGCAGCAGCAGCGGGCGGCGTACCTTGACATCAACTCGACGCTGCTGGCGCTAAAGACGGCGGCGAGCAGGTTCCGTACGGCGGACTCGTTCCAGGCGTCGAAGGCGGAGTCGAGCGACACGGCGGTGCTGACGGCGAGCGCGAGCTCGACGGCGGCGGCGGGGTCGTACAGCTTTCTTGTGAAGCGTCTGGTGACGACGCAGCAGCAGCTCAGCCGGGGGTTCACGGACGCGACGAGCTCGGGCCTGGGTCTGACGAGCCTGACGTTCGAGACGGGCGGCGGGCGGCTGGACTCGGACACGCAGCTGTCGGAGCTGAACGGGGGGACGGGGGTCGAGCGGGGCAAGATCGTCATCACGGACGCGTCGGGGTCGAGCGCGACGGTCGACCTGTCGACGGCGGTGACGGTGGGCGACGTGCTTGAGGCGATCAACACGGCGTCGGGGGTGCGCGTGAGCGCGACGGTCGACGGCGACTCGATCAAGATCACGGACAGGAACGACGCGGGGTCCGGCCGACTGACGGTGGCGAACGCGTCGGGGTACAACACGGCGGCGAGCCTGGGGATCGCGGGGGCGGCGGGGACGGCGGGGTTCGGCCAGTCGATCACGGGGGCCCGCGTGCGGACGCTGTCGGGGGCGACGGCGCTGGCGACGTTGAACGACGGGACGGGCGTGAACATCCGCGACGGGTCGACCGACCTCCTGATCCAGACGCGGGACGGCAGCACGCTGAACATCGAGCTTGGTCAGAAGACCGAGACGGTGAACGGGGTGAACACGGTGACGCGGACGCGTGCGACGAGCCTGCAGGACGTTCTCAACTACATCAACACGCAGGGCGGGGGCAAGGTGACGGCGGCGCTGAACGCGGACCGGACGGGGCTGGTGCTGACTGACAACACGGTGGGCGGCGGGAACCTTGTGGTCGCGAACGGCTCGGCCGACCGCTCGACGGCGCAGGACCTGGGGATCGCGACGGGCCCCGGGGGCGAGGCGGACGGTGTTGTGGACGGTCGGCGGCTGATCGCGTCGCTGAACAGCACGCTGACGCGGGGCCTGGCGGGCGGATCGGGTCTGAGCGACACGGCGCTGACGATCGTGGACCGGTCGGGGAACGACACGGCGATCACGCTGAGCGCGGGCGCGCTGTCGGGTTCGGTGAGCGATCTGATCAAGACGATCAACGATCAGCTCGCGGCCGACGGGAGCAACGCGCGGGTGGGTCTGAACCGGGCGGGCAACGGCCTGTCGCTGGAGGACACTGCGGGGGGCGGGACGGCGCTGAGCGCCAGCGGGGCGGCGGCGACGGCGCTGGGTCTCTCGGGGAGCTCGACGACGGGGCAGATCAACGGGACGAACCTGCAGTCGAAGTGGATCGGGCGGGCGACGGAGCTGTCGCGGCTGAACGGGGGCAAGGGGATCGGGACGGGGACGATCCGGATCACGGACGCGTCGGGCGCGGTGTCGACGATCAGCATCACTGAGAGCCTCAAGAACGTCGACGACCTGCTGAAGTTCCTGAACGCGGCGCCGGGGTCGTCGATCTCGGCGGAGATCAACTCGACGGGCGACGGGATCGTGATCCGCGACGACTCGGGGGTGTCGGGGACGCTGAAGATCGAGGACGTGAGCGGGACGGTCGCGAAGAACCTGAACATCGCGGGCTCGGACGACGGGGACGGGGGCGTGACGGAGCTGAACGGCTCGTACGAGAAGACGGTGGCGCTCTCGGCGACGGACACGCTGAACGCGGTGGTGAACAAGATCAACGCGGCGGGTGCGGGGGTGTCGGCGTCGGTGATCCGTGACGGAGCGGGGGCGGCACCGTTCCGGCTGAGCCTGACGTCGCAGCGCTCGGGCTCGGTGGGGCGGTTCACGGTGGACAGCGGGTCGGTGGACCTCGGGCTGAGCCGTCTGAGCCGGGGCGACGACGCGGTGGCGTTCTACGGGTCGGGCGACCCGGCGCGGGCGGTGCTGCTGACGAGCTCCTCGAACACGCTGGACAACGTGGTGCAGGGGGTGACGATCGACCTGAAGACGACGAGCGACACGGCGGTGAACCTGGTGGTGTCGCGGGATACGGAGGCGGTCGAGAAGTCCGTGACGGACTTCGTGGCGGCGTACAACGCGGTGATCGACAAGCTGGACCGGTACGACAGCTACGACACGGAGAGCCAGCAGGCGACGGCGCTGTTCGGCGACTCGACGATCGGCTCGCTGCGGTCGACGCTGTCGCGGTATGTGCAGTCGGGGCCGGACGGCGTGACGGGCCGTTACACGCGTCTGTTCCAGGTTGGGGTGACGATCGGGGCGGAGGGGAAGCTGGAGTTCGACCGCGACGACTTCCGGACGGCGCTCGAGAACGACCCGGAGGGCGTGAAGGCGCTGTTCTCGGCGCGGGACGCCGTGGCGCGGGAGAGCACGGTCGAGATCCGTCCCGGGATCCGGGTGAACAACACGTCCACGGCGACGCAGTTCACGCGGCTGGGTGTGGCGGAGAAGCTGGCGGAGATGGTCTCCGGGATGACGAGCAGCGTGGACGGGACGCTGACGCGGCGCGGGCGGACGATCGACACGCAGATCGAGGCGCAGAACGACCGCGTGGCGGCGATCGACGTGAAGCTGGCGTCCAAGCGTGCGCGTCTGGAGAAGCAGTTCGCGGACATGGAGAAGGCGATCGCGTCGCTGCAGTCGCAGTCTTCGGCGCTGGGGTCGCTGAGCCGGTAATCGGCGGAGGGTGCTTCAAGCCGGGGGCGCGGCGGACCGATTGTTGACCTCACGATGACCTTCGACGTGAACAACCCGTACTTCCGCACCAAGGTTCTGACGGCGAGCCCCGAGGAGCTGCGGATGCTGCTGATCGAGGGGGCGCTGCGGTTCCTGCGCGAGGGCCGGGGCGCGATGGAGGCGCGGAACTACGAGAAGCTGCACGAGAGCTTCAGCAACGCGCGGAACATCATCATCGAGCTGAGCAGCAGCCTGAAGCGCGAGGTCGATCCGGACCTGTGCGGCAAGCTGGAGGCGATCTACACGTACGTGTTCAGGCTGATCGTCGAGGGGAGCTTCGAGAAGAGCCTGGCGAAGATCGACGAGGCGATCGAGCTGATGGACTACGACCGCGAGACGTGGCGGCTGCTGCTGGAGAAGCTGGCGGCGGAGCGTTCGTCGGCGGGGGCCGGGGCGGGGGCGGTTGGAGCGGAGGCGGTTGGGGCGGCGGGGCCGGGGTACCGTCCGCTGTCGATCACGGGGTGATTCGGGGCGAGCCCTGGCCGTCGAGCGCGGCGGGGGTGTGGTCGGCGAAGAGGGGCTGCTGGTCGCGGACGTCCTTGACGCGGCTGCTGAGCTCTTCGAGCTGCTTCATGATGTCGCCGACGTTCCGGAACTGGTAGTACTCGCTGGCGAAGCGGACATAGGCGATCTCGTCGAGGTCGCGGAGCTTGCGTGCGACGAGCTCGCCTATGACGCGGCTCTCGACTTCGCGGTCGAACTTCTTGTGGAGCTCGTCCTCAACCTCGTCGACGAGGCGGGCCTTGGCGTCTTCGGGGATGGGTCGTTTGCCGCAGGCGGCGAGGACGCCTTTGAGGATGTTGTCGCGGCTGAAGGGGACGCGTGAGCCGTCTTTTTTGATGACGGTGAGGCGGACGGTTTCCTCGACGCGTTCGTAGGTTGTGAACCGTTTCTGGCAGGCGAGGCACTGGCGGCGGCGGCGGATGACGCGGGCGCCCTCGCTGGAGCGGCTGTCGATGACCTTGTCGTTGTCCACGCCACAGAATGGGCAGATCATGGACTGGTGCCGCTCCGGTGTGGCGTGGTCTGTGGGGTGGTTCGGACGTGTCGGGGCACGACAGGTTGGGCCGGCGTGTGTGACGGGACGACATCTTGGCCCGGGCCGTGGGATCCGTCAACGGGCTGGGTTGATGTTGGGGCGGGTTTATGGCGGACTTGCGGTGCAGGGGCGGCGGGCCTAGTCTCTGGGCGATGCCCGGCCCAACCACCACTACGCGGATCGCATGTCTGGACGGGTGAGCCGCGGCCCCGTCCTTGTGGATTGCATTTGAGTACGCCCGGCCGAATGAGCCGGGCGTTTTTCGTTGATGGAGGAGCATCGCGATGGTCAAGGTGACGCTTCCGGACGGATCGGTGAAGGAGTTCCCGGGCGCGGTTTCGGCGCTGGAGGTGGCGCGGTCGATCGGCGCGGGTCTGGCGAAGGCGGCGGTGGGCTGCCGGGTCGACGGCGAGCTGCGGGACCTTTCGACGGTGATTGATCGCGACTGCGGGCTGTCGATCGTGACGCCTACGCGGCGCGACAAGACTGTGGATCCGGATGCGCTGTTCCTGATGCGGCACTCGGCGGCGCACGTGATGGCGGAGGCGATCCAGGACGTTGTGGGTCGTGACGTGATGCTGGCGTACGGGCCGGCGACGGAGACGGGTTTTTTCTACGACATGCTGGTCCCCGGGGGGAAGGCGATCTCGAGCGACGACTTCGATCGGATCAACGCGCGGATCGCGGAGATCATCCGGGAGGACCGGCCTTTCACGCGGTACGAGGTGTCGGAGGCGGAGGGTCTGCCCCGGCTGCGGGCGGAGGGGAACAAGTACAAGATCGACAATGCGGAGCGTGCGCTGGGTCTGCCTTCGAGCGTGTACCGGGGCTCGAAGCCGGCGTTCGCCGACGGCGGGGCGGGCGGCGGTGGCGGGGGTGGGCGCCGGGGCGGGGTGCTGTCGTTCTATGCGACGGGGGCTCCCGGGAAGAACTGGGAGGACCTGTGCCGGGGGCCTCACGTGCCGAGCACGGGGCGGATCGGGGCGGCGCGGGTGATGTCGGTGGCGTCGAGCTACTGGCACGGCGACGAGAACTCGGACCGGCTGACGCGGGTGTACGGGACGGCATTCGCGAGCCAGGCGGAGCTTGACGCGCACGTGGCGCAGCTCGAGCAGGCGCGGGCGCGGGACCACCGCGTGATCGGGAGGAAGCTGCACCTGTTCCACATCGATGAGACGGTGGGGCAGGGGCTGATCCTGTGGACGCCCAAGGGGTCGGTGGTCCGGAACGAGCTGCAGCGGTTCATCAGCGCGGAGCTGCAGAAGCAGGGGTACCAGCAGGTGTACACGCCGCACATCGGCAAGCTGGACCTGTACAAGACGAGCGGGCACTTCCCGTACTACAAGGACGCGCAGTACGTGCCGCTGGTCGAGCGCGACTCGCTGGAGAAGCTGATGCGTGAGGGGTGTTCGTGCGCGGAGATGACGCAGCGTCTGGAGGGGGTGTCGGCGAAGCTGGCGCGGGACCTGAACGAGCGGACGAAGAAGGAGACGATCACGGCGGACCGGGTGATCCCGGACGAGAAGGCGCTCGAGGGGTATCTGCTGAAGCCCATGAACTGCCCGCACCACGCGAAGATCTACGGATCGAGCCCCCACTCCTACCGTGACCTTCCGGTGCGGCTGGCGGAGTTCGGGACGGTGTACCGGTGGGAGCAGTCGGGCGAGCTGAACGGGATGACGCGGGTGCGCGGGTTCACGCAGGACGATGCGCACCTGTTCTGCACGGCGGAGCAGGTCCCGGCGGAGCTGCTGGGGTGCCTCGAGCTTGTGAAGGTGATCTTCCGGACGCTGGGGATGAAGGAGTACCGGGTGCGTGTTGGGCTGCGCGATCCGGACAGCAGCAAGTACCTGGGCGAGCCTTCGGCGTGGGACCTTGCGGAGGAGGCGTGCCGGGCGGCGGCGCAGAGCCTTGGCGTGCCGTTCAGCCAGGAGCCGGGGGAGGCGGCGTTCTACGGGCCCAAGATCGACTTTGTGGTGAAGGACGTGATCGGGCGGGAGTGGCAGCTCGGGACGGTGCAGGTGGATTACAACATGGCGGTCCGGTTCGACCTGAGCTACATCGGTCCCGACAACCGGCCGCACCGGCCGGTGGTGATCCACAGGGCGCCGTTCGGGAGCATGGAGCGTTTCATCGGGGTGCTGATCGAGCACTTCGCGGGCGCGTTCCCGACGTGGCTGAGCCCCGAGCAGGTGCGCGTGCTGCCCATCAGCGAAAAGACGAACGCGTACGCGGACGAGGTGCTGGCGGCGCTGCGGGGTCGGATCCCGGGTCTGCGGGCGCGGGTTGATGATTCGGACGAACGGATCCAGGGGAAGATCAAGGTGGCGGCGGAGGAGAAGATCCCGTATTTGCTGGTGGTCGGGCCCCGGGACGCGGAGACGCGGAGCGTGTCTGTGCGGATCCGGGGTCAGGAGAAGGACGCCGGGGCGCGGCCTCTGGACGCGTTCGCGGCGGAGCTGGCGCACGAGATCGAGACGCGCTCGGCGACGCTGATGATGTGAGGGCGGTGGCTGCGGGCCGCGGCGGGAACGAAAGAAAAAGCCCGGACGAGCGTCCGGGCTCTCTGCTTATGGGGCCGCGAGCGCGGCGTGATTACTTGAAGAGCAGGACGCGGGGGGTGGCGAGGATGACGGGCTCCTTGCGGAGCTGGAAGAGCGCTGTGAGGCCCGCGGCGACGTGATCGAACTGCTGCGGGCCCAGGAGCTCGCGGAGGGTCTGGGCGGCGGCGGCGTGGACGGCGTGTGCGCCGGGCGCGGCGGCGCTGGCCATGCCGAAGCCCTTGAGGAGGTCTTCGAGGGTGGGAGGTGGCGGGTAATCGATGACGTCGTAGGAGCCCGGGGCGAGGCCGAGTTGTGCGGCCATGTCTTCGATGGTGACGGCGAGGCCGCCGACCTTGTCGGCCATCTTGAGGTCGATGGCCTTGTCGGCGACGAAGAGTCGTCCCTCGGCGGTCTTGGAGAGGTCGATGCCGGGCCTGCCCTGGGTGACGCGGTTTGCGAACTGGTCGTAGATGCGGGTCATTGCCTGTGCGATGGAGCGGCGTTCGAGCTCGTTCCACGGGCGGACGGCGCCCATGATCTCGGCCATGGGTCCGCGTGCGCGGGGGACGACGTTCATGTGGAGTTTTTCGTAGAGGCCGCCGAGCGCGAGCTTCCCGCCGACGACGCCTATGGAGCCGACGATGGAGGAGGGATTGAGGTAGATCTTTTCTCCGGCGACGGCGATGTAGTAGCCGCCGCTGGCGGCCATGTTTCCGACGCTGGTCCAGACGGGTCGCTTGATGGAGTTGTTCTCGGCGATGCGGCGGAGTCCGATCCAGATGCTCTCGGAGGCGATGGCGCTGCCGCCCGGGGAGTTGACGCGGACGATGACGCCGCGGACGTTGCGGTCGTCTTCGATCTTTTTGAGGGTTTCGCGGATGGTGAGAGAGCCGACGCTGGAGCCCCCCATGAGGCCGCCGGCGGAGGACTCTCCGTCGACGATGGCGCCGTCGATGTGCACGACGGCGATGGTGTCGCGTGTGGTGGAGCGTGAGGCGCCCTGCATGGCGTTCATGAGCTCGGAGAAGACCTCGAAGAAGCCCATGGAGGCGAAGTCGGGTGTTTTGTCCGAGTCGTCTGCTGGGGTGTTCCAGGTGAAGGGGCCGTGGACTTTGCGGAGGTGTTCATCGAGGCTGAGGCGGTCGACGACGGCGTCGACGAGGCCCAGGGATCTGGCCTGCTCTGGCTCGAGGAACATTGCCTGCGCCATGGCCTGGTCGAGTTCCTGCTCGGAGAGCTGGGGGCGCTGGCGGAGGTGTGAGCGGAGCCGGCCGTAGATCCCGTCGAGGAGCTGGTTGACGTTCTCGTTCCACTGGGGGGAGGGCTCGGTGTTGGCGAACATCTCCTTCGCGCCCTTGTAGTCGCCTATCTGGACGAAGTCGGGCTCGACGCCCATCCAGCGGAGTGTTCCGGCGAGGAACATCTCTTCCATGTAGATGCCCGGGAGGGAGACGGCGCCGCCCTGCTGGACGATGACGTCGTCGCAGTATGAGCCGAGGACGAGGTGGGGCTGCTCGTAGATTTCGGTGAAGAGGTGGACCTTCTTGCCGGCGGCGCGGACGTCGCGGATGGCGGCGCCGAGCTCTTCGGCCTGGGTGAGCGAGAGGGGGGTGGAGGCGATGCGGATGACGACGCCTTCGAGGTCGGGGTCGGCGGCGAGGCGCTCGAGGCGGGTGACGAAGCTGCGGAGGGTCTGCGGTGTTTCCTGTGTGAGGAGGAACTGCGGGGTCTGGTCGCGCTCGACGAGTGGTTCCTCGATCTTGAGGTAGGCGAGGGTGGCGTCGGCGAAAGCGGCGGCGCCGGTGGAGGCGACGAGGACGGAGGCGGCGAGGGCGCGCCAGAGCGTGCGGGCGGCGGGGGCGTGGGGGCGAGTGAGCATGGGTGTGGTCCTGGTGGAGTTGGGCGGGCGGTGGCTGCGGCTGAGGGTTGTTCCGGCGGTGGGGCCGGCGGTTTCAGGCGGGGGGCGCGGGGGGAGGGAGGGGCGGGGGCTCAGTCGTAGCCGAGGTTTTCGAGGTCTCGTTCGTCGAGGCCGAAGTGGTGGCCTATTTCGTGGAGGAGTGTGATCATGATTTCGTCGTAGACGGCGGCGTCGACGTCGCTCTCGGTTTCGCCGGGCTGGGGCTGCCAGCCGCCGGCGACCTCGACGACTCCCTGGCGGAAGAGTCGGATGTTGGGGGGGAGGTCTCCGGACTGCTGGACGCTGCGTTCGGTGAGGGGGACGCCTGTGTGCAGGCCGCAGAGGGTTGCGGTGAAATCTTCGAGCGTTTCGCCGGGCTCGTGTCCCAGTTCCTGGTAGAGCTCGCGGGCGAGGGCGGCGTCGGGCTGATCGTCGACGACGAGGGGTACTTCTTCGAGGAGGGCGCGGAGCTTTCCCGGAAGCTGTTCGAGGGCTTCTTCGAGGAGCGTGTCGAAGCGCCGTCGTTCGTGCGCGTTCACGGGATCAGCCTAGCCTCGCGCGGGGGTCGGGGGGGCGTCGGGCGGTGGATTGGGGGGCGGGGATTGCGGGTTCGGCGGCTCTATGATCGGTGTGCGCGACGGTGCAGAGGGTTCTGGGCCGCGCGGCGACGAAGAGGGACCCTGTGAGCATGGATCTTCAGCAACGCATCGCGCAGTTCGAGAACATGGCGAAGGCCGACCCGACGAACGAGATGGCGCATTTCTCGCTGGGGAAGGCGTACGCGGAGGCGGGGCGGGTTCTGGAGGCGGCGGCGAGCTACGAGCGGTGCGTGCAGGTGGCGCCGGACATGAGCAAGGCGTACCAGATGGCGGGGGAGTGCTTTCTGAAGGCGGGGCAGCGCGAGAAGGCGGTGCGGCTGCTGACGGAGGGGTACTCGATCGCGGCTGCGAACGGCGACCTGATGCCCAAGAAGGCGATGGGGGAACTGCTGCGTTCGGCGGGGGTTGAGCCTCCCGAGGTGACGGATTCGGCGGCGGCGGCGGCTCCCGAGGGGTCGTTCATGTGCGCGAAGACGGGGCGGCCCGGCACGCAGCTGGCGGCGGCGCCCTTCAAGGGGCCCGTGGGTGCGTGGATTCACGAGAACATCTCGGCGGAGACGTGGAAGTCCTGGATCGGGCAGGGGACGAAGGTGATCAACGAGCTGCGGCTGGACCTGTCGCGCGATCAGGATTCGGAGACGTACGACCGGTATATGCGTGAGTTTTTAGGCATTGATGACGAGCTGCACGAGCGGCTGCGCTCGGGGGGCTGAGAGCGTTTCCGGGGGGCATGGGGCGAATGGCCGAGGGGCGTTTTCCGAGGTAGTCTTCGCGGATCCGCACATTCCAGAGCATTGAGCGCATGACTCAGACGCAGACCAGACGCCCGACGTCCAAGACCGGCATCAAGATCACGGGACGTGGCGCGTACATCCGGCAGTTTCTCGCCAATCCGTTCGTTGTGGGGTCGGTGGCTCCCAGCTCGCCTCAACTGGGCGAGGAGATGCTGCGGGGGCTGAACCTCGGGAGCGCCCGGGCGGTGCTGGAGATCGGCCCGGGGACGGGCTGCTTCACGGACATGATTCTGCCCCGGCTGGGGGCGAACACGAGGTTCATCGCGATCGAGCTGAACGAGGACATGGCGCGGGGGTTCCGGCGCCGGCTGCCCCAGGTGACGCTGGTGAACGAATCGGCGGAGCATGCGCCGTCGATCTGCGCGCGGTACGGGATCGACAAGGTTGATCACGTGATCAGCGGGCTGCCCTGGGCGTCGTTCCCCGACGATCTGCAGGAGCGGCTGCTGGGCGCGATCCAGACGGTGCTGAAGCCGGGTGGGACGTTCGTGACGTTCGGGTATCACATCGGGACGCTGCTGAAGAACGGGAAGCTGTTCTATTCGAAGCTGCCGGGGCGGTTCGAGAACGTGCACCGGAGCCGGATCGTGTGGCGGAACGTGCCGCCGGCGTTCGTGGTGCGGGGCACGCAGCCCGGCGGCTGAGTGACGTGCATGAGGATCGCGGCATGACACGCGTCGTTCCCTTTGCGCTGACATTGATGGCGTACGGCGTGTCGGTGCTGTTCGTCGGGGGGCTGACGTGGGCGGTGGCGCCGCCCGGGGCGTCGGCGGTGACGGCGCTGATCATCGGTGCTGGTGCGTGCGTGCTGGCGGTGACGTGCGCGGTGCTGGCGCTGCGGATCCGTTCGCAGCGTGTGGCGGGGATGATCGGGATCCACGGAGGTTTGGCGCTGCCTCTGGTGATCGCGATCGGGCCGGCGATGCGTCTGCCCTCGAGCTTTGACGGGGCGCGGGCGTTCAACGCAGCGGTGCGCGAGCAGCCGACGATCGTGTCGCGAGAGTCTCTGGCGGACAAGAGCAAGCCGCACCCTGTGGCGTATCAGACGGTGGGTCTGGGGGGCGTGGGGGCGCTGAGCGTGTTCGCGTTCGTGGCGCTGCTGGCGCAGCGGCCGCGGGCGGAGCAGCGGGTTGAGGTGCGGGAGGTGGTGCCTGCGGCGAGCGCGGGGCCTGCGGGA
>JANRJV010000049.1:0-30360 GCA_033763795.1 Planctomycetota bacterium | reverse complement strand
GAGGCTGGCGATGTCGTCCTGGTCGACGTTGCCGTCGCGGTTGAAGTCAGGATCAACCGGGGAGCAGCTCGGGTCGCCCGCGACGACCTGCGAGATGCAGGCGATGTCGTCCTGGTCGACGTTGCCGTCCTGGTTGAAGTCCGGATCGCAGGGGGGCTGGCCGTTGCCCAGCGAGACGCGGATGAGCGCCTGGCCGAGGTCGGAGTCGGTGCCGCCGCACTGGGCCGCCAGCCCGTTGCGGAGGCGCACGACGACGTAGAGGTCGGTGTCGGTCATGAAGGCGCGGTCGTCGATGAACGTGCGGATGTAGAAGTCGTCGTCGAACATCCCGTTGCCGTCGAGGTCGACGGGGTCGTTCTCGCGGAGCAGGACGCGCTCGTTGTTGAGGACGAGCACCGCGTTGGCGCGGTCGTCAACAGCGTTCGTCGTGCCGCCGATCACGGTGTCGCCGGCGTTGTTGCTGAGCATCATGAAGAAGCAGTTGGCGAAGGGGGCATCGTCGAACAGCTCGGCGCTGCCGGTGAAGATCGGGGCGTCGGTGCGGGCGATGACCGCGCCGTTCTTGACGACCCAGTCCTGGTTGTCGGCGTTGTCGCCGCGCACGAACCACGTGCCGTCGGCCTCCATGCGGTTGGCGAAGATGGAGCTGAGCAGCGAGGTGAAGTCCGAGCCGGGCACGAGGTTGCCCTCCTGCAGGCGGACCTGCCCGGAGACGATGACGGCGGCGTCGGTGGTCGTGGTCTGGCCGAGCAGCGTCCCGTTCGCGCAGTAGGCCGTGTGATCGGCGTTGAAGAAGAACCCGAGCTGGGCGCTGCCGTTGCTGATGTCGTTGATGGTCACCGACAGGCTGCCGTCGAGCGAGAGCACGGACGTGATCTGCTCCTGGGTCACGACGGTCGCCCCGCTGCCGCGGAGCACGAACTCGTCGTTGGCCGTCGGCAGCCCGGCGATGGAGTGCAGGAAGCCGGCGGTGCCGTCGCTGGCGATCTGCTCGTTGCCGCGCGACGCCCCGAAGAAGGTGCCGGTGCCGGGGGGCGCCTCGGTGACGTTCTCCTGGGCGACGAGCGTGAAGGTGCCCCCGGAGTTGCCGGTGACGACGTACCCGTCGTCGGCGGTGCCGGCGCGGGAGTCGACGCCGCCGAACACGAACTGCCCGGCGTCGTTGATGCCGTGGATCGCGTCGAACGAGCCCAAGGGGAAGTACGGCGCGCCGGTGGGGTCGGTGCCCTGGAGCGTCGGGATCTGGGTCACGCCCTCCTGCACGGCGACGCGGACCACGCCGTTCTCAGAGACGAGCAGCACCTGGTCCTGCGAGGTGGCGAGGTCCGTGTCCCAGGCCTGGATCCAGTTCTGCCCGTTCGGGCTGCGGAACGGACGCCCGGGCGAGATGCCGGTCGCGAAGCGCGCCCCGCTCAGCCCCGGCACCTCGCTGGAGGTGCTCGTCGAGACGGTCGAGAAGATGCCGACGGCCTCGGCCGACCCCGGCGCCCCGCCGATGATCTGCGTGAGCTCGGTCTCGCTGTTGTTGCCCGGGACGGCGTCCGCGGTGCTCGACTGGCCCGTCGCCGTCAGCGAGAGCTGCCCGGCCACGTCCGCGCGGACGTCGACGGTCAGCGCCCCGCCGCCGCCCGAGTTGACCGTGCCCAGGTCCAGCGTGAGCGTGTTGCCCTGCGGGACCAGCGGGGGGTTGGACGAGAGGAACGTCGTGCCCGCCGGCAGGTTCACCACGAGCTGCGTGTTGTCCGCCGACTCGGGCCCGTTGTTCGTGAGGGTGATGAGGTACGACACCGTGCCGCCCTCGCCGATGGCGCAGTCGGAGGGGTCGGTCACGACGACGCTGATGTCGGCGCGCGGCTCGCGCACGAGGGTGGTGGCCTGCGCGCTGTTGTTGCCGGAGTTGTTGTCCTGCGAGGTCGAGGTGACCGAGGCCGTGTTGACGTACGTGCCGAGCACGTTGGTCGAGACGACGATGTTGAACTGACGCTGCTCGCCCATCGCCATGTCACCGATGACCGCCGAGACGACGCCGTTGTTGTGCGTCGCGCCGCCGTCGACGCTCACGAAGGTCATGCCGGCGGGCAGGGTGTCGGAGAGGGAGACGCCGGTGGCCATGTCCGGGCCGTTGTTCTGCACCGTCACCACGTACGTCACGTTCCCGCCCGGAGGAACCACGAGCGTCGTGGGGTTGCTCACCTTCGAGACGCTGACGTCCGCACCGGTGGGGGGGATGAACAGCCCCGGGGCCCAGGCGCCGCCCGAGAAGATCCCGTTCGTGCCCGTGTAGGGCAGCGTGGCAATGGGCGACTCGAAGGCGTTCGTCCCGAGATTCCACACGTACGCGCCCTGCACGGGCACGTCGTTGACGAGGTAGAGCTTGCCGCCGCCCGCGGCCAGGCCGTCGATGTCCGTGTCCAGCGCGCCCGTGTCGAGACGCGCGGGGTACTCCGCGAGTTCTGTGAACGTGGGGCTCGAGATCGGCTTGCCGATCCGGTACAGCCCGCGTGCGCCGGGGATCACGGTGGTGCTGGTGCTGTCGTTCGTGCCGTAGAACGCGTCGGTGGCGGCGTCATAATCCAGCCCGCCGAAGTCCTGCGCGGTGATCGCGAAGAGCAGGGTGGCGGCGCCGGTGTTGACGTTGATCTCGTAGAACCCGCCCGAGGCGCGCCCGATGAGCTGGTTGGTCACCGAGTCGTACGCGAGCCCGGTGCACGCGGCGCCCGTCGTCGCGCCCACGTCGATCACGACCAGCGGGTTCGTCAGGTCGTACGCCGCCTTGAACAGCCGCGAGCCGTTCGTCCAGTACAGCATGTCGTTGTTCTCGTCGGCCGCGATCGCCCACACCGTCGTGCCGGTGCCGGTCGCCAGCGCGCGCGGCGCGACCGCGCCCGACACGTCAAGCAGCCAGATCGTGGGGGTCGTCTGATCGTTGCCGACCACCAACTGGCCGTTGGCCGTCGAGACCGCCGCACACGTGCCCGCGAGCATCGCGAGCGACAAAGCAAGCTTGCGCTTCATAAACACACCTCTCTCTAGGGAATCCACCGCTCGCCGCGCGTCCGCGCGCACGCGAGCCCTGTCAACTATAAAGCGCGACCGGGGCCGCGCCTAGGCGTGTACGGGGATTTCTTGCGCTTCTCCAACCAGAACCCGCACACTGCGCTCAGAAACTCTCAACTCACGGGCACGCCGAGCCGCCCACCACCGAGACCAGGTCCGAGATGTCCGCCTGGTCCACGTTGCCGTCCCGGTTGAAGTCCGGATCCGCGCTCGCGTCGCACACGCTTCCGCCCGCCACCAGATCCACCAGGCACGCGATGTCGTCCTGATCGACGTTGCCGTCCTGCGTGTAGTCCGGCTCGCACGACGGCCCGGCGGGCGCGACCGGCCAGGTCACGATCGCTTGCCCGACCTCGATGTCCGGCCCGTCGCACAGCGCCGCACCCGCGTCGCGGAGCGACACCAGCACCGTCACCACCCCCGCGTCGCTCAAGACGCCCGCGCCGTTCACGAACCCGCGGATGTAGACCCCGTCGTCGAACACTCCGTTCGCGTTGAGGTCCACCGGGTCGCCCTCGCGCAAGATCACCGCGCCGTCGAGCACCAGAACGCTGTCGCGCGTGGGGTCGGGGTCGTCGGTCAGCCCGCCCACCAGCAGGCTCCCGCCGCGGTTGCCGCAGGCGAGCACGAACCCGGCGTCGGGCGGGCCGCCCCGCCAGCGCTCGGCGGCGCCCGGCGTGACCGGCTGCCCGCTGTGCGTCAGCACGCCCGAGGGATAGAGCACCCAGTGCGTGCCGTCGTCGTTCGACCCCCACGCGAACCACGCGCCGGTGCTCTCCATGTGCGCGCCCCGCAGGGGCTCGCCGGCCCGCGCGGGCGAGACGAAGCTCGACGAGCGCAGGCGCACGCCTTCCTGCACGAAGACCTCGTGGTCGACGATCAGCACGCGATCGAACCCGGGCCCGTCGGCGATCGTCCCGCCCGCCAGAAACCGCACGCCGAACTCGTCCACCATGTGGGACGCCGCGCCCCGACGATCAAACGCGCCGTAGGGGAACGTGTTCCCGTTGCGCTGCCCGAGCGGGAAGTTGGCGCCCGCCTGCGCCCGCGCGTAGAACCCGTCGAGCCCGAAGAGCGCCTGCGCGAAGCCCGGCGCCGTCCCCGTCAGCGTCGCGCCGAAGCAGATCTCGCCCGCGAACGCGAGCGCGACGCCCCCCAGGTCGTCGGCGTACGACACGCCCCCCAGCGCTGGCGCCGGCTGCCCCTCGCGCGCCGCGACCCGCCCGCCCTGCGCGTCCTGCGTGTACACAAACGCGTCGCCCGGCGCTTCGCGCGCGTCCTTCCCGGCGCACGCCCAGGTCCCCGCGTCGTCGATCGCCACCACCGGCTCGAACGCCGCCGCCGGCGCGGGCGGATCGCCCGGGATCAGCGGAAAATCCCCCGCGCGTGCCACCGTCTGCGGCCCGAAATCCGCCGACCACGCCAGCACCACCTCGCGCGTCGCCGGTGGCGCGTCCGTCTCCACGCGGGAGATCCACCGCGATCCCGACGGGCTCTTGAACACCCGCCCCAGCCCGCCCGGCGCCACGCGCACGCCCTCCAGCCCCGGCACCAGCGATGTCGGCGAGGTTGCCACCGTCGACAGCACCGCGCGCGCCGACGCCTCCGTCGGCGCGGGGCGCGCCACCGTCGTGCTCGTCGTCGCCTGGTTGTTCGTGCCCCCCGGATCAACCGTCGCGGCCTGCACGACCGCCGTCACCGGCAGCGGCCCGCGCGCCAGCCCCCGCAGCTGCAGCGTCAGCACCACCTCCGCGCCCGCCGCGAGCGTCCCGATCGCCAGTTGCCGCCCTCCGGCGATCGCCGCCGTCGCGGGCACGCTCGATTCGAACCCCGCCGTCGCGGGGATCAGCACGCGCAGCACGACCCCCTCGCTCGGCTGTGGCCCGGCGTTGCGCACGCGCACCACCCACGTCCCGACCTCGCCCGTCGCCACGCCGCACGACGCCGGTGCCGTGAGCGCTGCCGAGACGTCCGCCGTCGCGATCATGGGCAGCAGCCCCGGCGCCCACGCGCCGCCCGCCGAGATGCCCCCGAGCGTGAAGGGCGAGGCGAGCGGCGAGAGGTACACCCCGCTCGTGAGGTCCAGCCGCTCGATTTGCTCGCCCGCCGAGTCGCGCACCAGGTACGCCACGGCGTCGCCCGTCGCGAGTCCGTCGACATCGGTGATCTCGCCCGGGTAGAGCGCCAATCGGGTGAACGTCGGGTTCGTGAGGGGCTTGGAGATGCGGTAGACCCCGCGTCCGGGCAGCACCGTCTGGTTGCCCGTGTCGTTCGCCGCGATGAACGTGTCGGACTGCGCGTCGTAGTCGAGCCCGCCGAAGTCCTGCGCGGTCATGGCGTGCAGCAGCGTGCACGCCCCGGTCAGCGGGTTCACTTCGTACAGGCCGCCCGTGCCCCGCCCGATCAGCCGGCGCTCCAGCGCGTCGTACGCGAGCCCCGTGATGACCGCCGACCCCGACAGCGCCACCGGACCCACCGGCACCAGCGCGTCGGTCGGGTGGTACGACGCCCGGTACAGCGCCTGCCCGCTCGTCCAGTACAGCACGCCCCCGGCGTCGTCCGCCGCCAGCGCGTGGCACGCGATGCCCGTCACCAGCGCCCGCGGCTCGCGCACGCCCGACAAGTCGATCAGCCAGATCGTCGGCGGCACCTGGTCGCTGCCGACGACCAACTGCGCCCGCGCCGCCCGCCCGCCCGGGCCACACGCCGCCACGACCGCGACGGACGCGATCGCCCAAGCACGCCATCGGGCCCCCCGGGTGGACATCGGGGGCAGCCTACACCTCCTGTCGCGAGGCGCCAAGACATGCGCACGCCCCGCGGCCCGGCGCGCCCGTCGAAACTGGGGTCGAGCGACGGTTCCGTTGTCCCCCCGGGGTGGGTTTGCTACTATCACCTCCCCTTCCCGGGAGACGGGGGGGATCGTCCGTTCGCGGGCCGCCCGCGCGCGACGCTTGAACTGCAAGTCCGCCACCGTAGCTCAGTGGTAGAGCACTCCCTTGGTAAGGGAGAGGTCAAGGGTTCAAGTCCCTTTGGTGGCTTTGATCGCTCGACCTCGACCGACGCGAGTTCGCCCCGCGCGTACGCCGCACACCGCTCCAAGCCGTCTCCCGCCCGCATCGTCCGTGGCGCGCCCCGACGCGGGCCGAGTTATTCCTTTACGCGAGGCCCGACTTCGGTACTCTACTGGTGATCGTCGGCGTGCTGTGGTGAGCAGACGTCGCGGGTCGGGGAGATCGTCATGCAACGTCGATTGTCCGTCGTCGGGTGCGTCGTCGCGCGTGTGCTCTCGATGTCCCTCGTGCTGGCCGTCGCGTTCCTCGCGACATCCGCCCGCGCGCAGGACGTGAGTTTCACCTACAGCGGCCTGCTCCGCGAGTCGGGCGCGCCCGCGGTCGGCACCTACGACCTGCGATTCCAGCTCTTCAGCGCCCTCGACGGCGGGACGTCCACGTCCCCCGCCGTGTGCGCGAACGACGTCGTCACCACCGACGGCACGTTCACCGTCCGCCTTCCCTTCGCGCTCAATGCCGCGGCCGGCAAATACCTTGAGATCGCGGTCCGCCAGAACTCCGGCACGGACTGCACCGTCGTCACCGGGTACACCACGCTCGCCCCGCGCCAGCCGCTGACCCCTGCCCCGACCGCCGCCGTGTCCTACGCGATCCCCGTCGTGAACTCGGCGCCGGTGGCGTTCGCCGGCGCGATGCGCTTCGACCCCGCAACCAACAGCGTGCAGGTGCACAACGGGCTGTACTGGTACAACATCGCGACTGTGACCATGCTGGACGCCGTCGCGCCCGCCTCGGTCCAGGCGTTCACCACCGTCGGCACGCACACCTTCACCGTGCCCCCCGGCATCTACTCCATCATCGCCGACGTTTTCGGCAGCAGCGGTGGAGGCGGTGCCCGCAGCCCCGGCTCCGCAACTCTTCCCACGCAGTGCACGTCCGGCGCCGGCTCATGGGCCGCCGGCGGCGGCGGCGGCGGCGCGGGCGCGTGGGGGCGATTCCGCATCGACGTGACGCCCGGTGAAATCCTCACCTGCGTCATCGGCGCGGGCGGCATCGGCGGAGGAACCACCACCAACGGCGGCGCCGGCCAAATCACACGCGTGCAGCGCAACGGCGTCGACCTCATCGTCGCCGCCGGCGGCGGAGGAGGATTACGCCGCTCCACCAGTGTCGTGATGGGCAGCAGGCCGTCTCTTCCGCCCGGCAACTGTGATGGCGGTCAGCCAGGTGGCGGCGGCGGCGCCGGGACGCCCAACCCCCCGTTCCTCGCCCCGGGGGTTGAATCGCTCGGCGCCTTGGCCGGCGCCGCGGGCGGCCAGGGACGAGGCCCGACGTGCGGCGGCGACACTACCTGCCCGGGTACCGCCGGCAATCCGGCCTTGGGCGGTTCGACCGCGGGTCTCGGCCCGGGGGGCACCATGGGCGCCGACGGCGGCCAGGGCGGCGGACCGACGGGCTCGGCCGACGCCGGTGGTGCGGGACGCATCTACTTCCTGTGGAACTAGCCGCCGCCCGTCCCGGCTCAACGCTCCAGCACGTACTCCGCGACTTCGCGCGCGAGGAATCGGTCGGTCTCTTCGCCCATACGCGTGCCGACCAGGCGAAACCCGCACTTTTCCAGGATGCGTCGCGACCGATCGTTCGCGCAGGCGGCCGTCGCGTGCAGCGGGCGCCGGCGTTCCTCCACCAGGAAGAGCGCCAGCGCGCGCGACGCCACGCCCTTGCCCCAATGCGGACGCGCGATCCAGTACCCCACGCAATCGTGCCCGTCGGCCTGGAAGCACGAGATGCTGCCGGCGATCTCGGCCTCGAGCGGCCCGTCGATTTCGATCACGCGGGAGTTGATCCCGGGATCGGCCATGTTCCGCGCCCACGCCGCGAGGAACGCCTCGCGCGAGCGCGACTTGGTCCCCGCCATCTCGTTGGATTCCGGGTCGAGCTGCACGTCGAACAGCCGGGCTAGGTCGTCCGGGCGCAGGGGACGCAGGCGCACGGCCGGCGTTCGAAGGCCTTCTGTATCCGGAACATCCGGCTGGGGCTTGTGCATGGCGGATGCTAGTTGCCCGGGCGGGCGCCCAAGGATGCTGGGCGGTCGGGGCCGCGTGTTGTACGAGGGCCCGTTGCCCGGATTGACCCCCTCCAAACGCCCGCTACCATCCTCTCCCCCTTCGTTCAACCGGCCCAGAGGCCGAGTGGGCGGTGGGTGCCTCCGCGTGGCGGGGGGGTTCCGCCTTTGGCAAGCGGGGCCGTCGGGTTTGTCGTCGTCAGACCGTGTGACGCTGGTCTGGTGGAGGCGCATGGGAGCCCCGCCCCAGACCTTCTAGATGGGTATCCCGCTTCTGGTTCGGAGTTTCATCCCATGGCTAAAGGCGTATTCGCTCGTACCAAACCCCACGTCAACGTCGGCACCATCGGGCACATCGACCATGGAAAGTCGACGCTGACGGCGGCCCTCTCGGCCCGCTCCGCCGCCCGGTTCGGCGGCATCATCAAGTCGTACGCGGAAATCACCAAGGGCGGCACCGTCCGTGACGCCTCCAAAACGGTGACCATCGCCGCGTCGCACACCGAGTACGAGTCGGACACCAGGCACTACGCACACGTCGACTGCCCGGGCCACGCCGACTTCGTCAAGAACATGATCACCGGCGCCGCCCAGATGGACGGCGCCATCCTCGTCGTCTCCGCCGCCGACGGCCCCATGCCCCAGACCCGCGAGCACGTCCTGCTCGCGCGTCAGGTCGGCGTGCCCTACATCGTCGTCTTCCTCAACAAGGTCGACCTCGTCGACGACCCCGAGCTGCTCGACCTCGTCGAACTGGAGGTCCGCGAGCTGCTCAACAAGTACAACTTCCCCGGCGACAAGACCCCCATCATCCGCGGGCAGTCCAAGGCCGCCGTCGAGAACCCCTCCGACGACAAGGCCAACGCCCCCATCGATGAGCTGGTCAAGGCCCTCGACTCGTACGTCCCGCTGCCCGCCCGCGAGAAGGACAAGCCCTTCCTGATGTCCGTCGAGGACGTCTTCTCGATCAAGGGCCGCGGCACCGTGGCCACGGGCCGCATCGACCGCGGCGTGTGCAAGGTCGGCGACGAAGTCGAGATCGTCGGCCTGTCGACCGAAAAGAAGAAGTCGGTCATCACCGGCGTCGAGATGTTCCAGAAGACCCTCGAGTCGGGCGAGGCCGGCGACAACGTCGGCGTGCTCCTCCGCGGCGTCGAGAAGGACGACATCGAGCGCGGGCAGGTCATCTGCAAGCCCAACTCGATCAAGCCCCACGCCAAGTTCAAGGGCGAGGTCTACGTCCTCACCAAGGAAGAGGGCGGCCGCCACACCCCCTTCTTCAACGGCTACAAGCCCCAGTTCTACTTCCGCACCACGGACGTGACGGGCTCCGTCAAGCTCCTGGGCGGCGCCGAGATGTGCATGCCCGGCGACAACATCCAGATGGAGATCGACCTGGGCGAGAAGCCCATCGCCATGGAGGTCGGGCTCCGCTTCGCCGTCCGCGAGGGCGGCCGAACGGTCGGCTCGGGCGTCGTGACCGAAATCCTGGCCTGATCCGAGGGCCGGACGCGACGGAGATCCCGCTCTACCGCCGGGATGAATGAACACACCGCCCGGCGGGCCCACCTCAGGGCCCGCCGGCTTTTTCCAGACGAGAGTGTGCGCACATGGCCAAGAAGAAGGGCGAAGCCCGGGAATACGTGTGGCTGCAGTGCTCCGAGACCGGAGACCTGAACTACCGCACGTCCATCAACGTCAAGGGCGGCATGACCGACAAGCTCAAGGCGGGCTTCCAGAAGTACTGCCCCCGCCTCCGCAAGCACACGCTGCATAAGATCAAGCGCAAGTGATCCCCACCGCGGCCGGGCCCTCGCCCGCCGCGCAACGCCTCCCGGAGGCGGGCCCCCGCCCGCCCACCATCTACGAGCACTCCGATCACGGCCCGCGCCGTGACGAATCCCTACGCCGGTAGCTCAATTGGCAGAGCAGCGGATTCCAAATCCGCAGGTTGCGGGTTCGATTCCCTCCCGGCGTGTTGCACATCATCGGCGCCAGAATGTTCCGGCGCCCGATCGCACCTCTGCGGAGTTCGCCCCCAAATGGCAGCCGGCATCTACAAGCAGGGACAGGGACACTGGGTCCGACTCCTCTCGTTCCTGGGCGGGATGATCATGTTCGCCTGGGGAGCCGCGTGGCTGGCGGGCCAGATCCTCCGCATCGACTTCCCCCGGCAGGACGACGGCGTCACCTACGTCGTCGATCCGCAGTTCGTCCAGGGCGGCGCGGGCCTGCTCGTCCTGATCATCGGCCTTGCCCTGTGCTACTGGCTCGTCTACGCCAAGCCCGCCTCGGCGGAGTTCCTCATCTCCACCGAGGGCGAGATGAAGAAGGTCAATTGGTCCAGCCGCCGCGAGATCACGGGCTCCACGTGGGTCGTCGTCTCGATCGCGCTGCTCATCGCCGCCGCACTGTTCGTCGTTGACATCGGCTTCTCGAAGTTCTTCACGGCCATCGGCGTCTTGAATCCCTGAGCCACCCCACATGCCCGACAAGCAACCCACCGCCACCACCGCCCCCGCCTCCGAGACCGTCGGCAAGCTGGCTGCCGACGAGCCCCTCGTCACCGAGGGCATGAACTGGTTCGTCCTCCGCGTCGCCTCCAACAAGGAGGACTACGTCCGCGAGACCCTCCTCCGCAAGATCGAGATCGAGGGGCTCAAGGACTGGGTCAACCGCATCCTCGTCCCCACCGAGAAGACCAAGACCGTCAAGGGCGGCAAGACCCGCATCACCGAGAGCAAGCTCTACCCGGGATACGTCTTCGTCGAGATGAAGCTCGAGCCCGACGGCCGCATCCAGCAGGACGTCTTCTTCCTCATCAAGGAAACCACGGGCGTGGGCGACTTCGTCGGCGCCACGGGCCGGCCCACCGCCCTCGCCAACCACGAGATCGAGAAGATGCTCCTCGACAGCCGCAAGCCCGAGGAGCTGCCCAACATCCGCACCGTCTTCGTCAAGGGCGATCACGTCGTCATCAAGGAAGGACCCTTCGAGGGCTACGAGGGAACCGTCGACGAGATGCTGCCCGACAAGGGGCTCGTCCGCGTCCTCGTCACGATCTTCGGCCGGCAGGCGCCCATCGAAATCGAAGAGTGGCAGATCGGCAAGAACGACGGGACCTGAGCGGCCCGGCCGCCGCCCGCGATCCCGTCACACCCGGGCCGCCGCGGCGAACGCCCCCGCGGCGTCGTCGATCATCGCGCCCGTCACGTCCAGATGCGTCACGGCCCGGAAGCGCGCGGGCCCCGTGGGCAGCACCAGAACCCCCTGCGCCGCCACCCGCTGGCAGTACGCCGCCGCAGGCCCCAGCCCCGCGCCGACGTCCACGTACACGATGTTCGTCTGCACCCGCGCCGGGTCGACGCTCAGCCCGTCGATCGAAGCGAGGCTGCGCGCCAGCCGCGCCGCCGCCGCGTGATCCTCCGCCAGGCGTTGCACGTGATGCTCGAGCGCGTACAGCGCCGCCGCGGCGAGGACGCCCGACTGCCGCATCGCCCCGCCCAGCATCTTGCGCACCCGCCGCGCCTTGGCGATGAACGCCTCGTCGCCCGCGACCACGGATCCCACCGGCGCCCCCAGCCCCTTTGAGAAGCACGCCGACACGGAGTCGAAGTGCTGCGCGAGGCGCGCGGGCGCGAGCCCCGACGCGACCGACGCGTTCCAGATCCGCGCCCCGTCCAGGTGCGTCCGCAGCCCCAGCGCGCGGCCCCGGGCCGTGAGCCGCGCGGTCTGCGCCTCGGGCCAGACGGTCCCGCCGCCGCGGTTGTGCGTGTTCTCGATGACGAGCAGGCGCGAGCGGGCCGCGTGGATGTTGTCGGGGCGCACGAGCCGCTCGAGCTCCTGCTCGTCGAACAGGCCGGCCTCGCCCTCCGCGGGAGCGATCATGCAGCCCGAGATCACGGCCGGGGCGCCGGTCTCATAATGGATGATGTGCGAATCGCGGTGGCAGATGATCTCATCGCCCGGCTCAGTGTGGCAGCGGATCGCGATCTGGTTCGCCATGGTGCCGCTGGGCACGAAGCAGGCCCGCTGCTTGCCCAGCACCGCCGCCGCCCGCTCTTCCAGCAGCGCGACCGTCGGATCGTCGCCCAGCACATCATCGCCCAGCGGCGCTTCGAGCATCGCCCGCTTCATCCCCGCCGTGGGACGAGTGACAGTGTCGGAACGAAGATCGATGCGCGGCTGCATGGCCCCGACTATAGGGCGGCGCCGCCCAAGCGTGCGTCCTGATGTTCGCAGGCTGTTCGCATGACGACGGCCCGTCAAGCCGCGGCGACACGCATGATTCTTTGTTTCCTGTCTTAACTTTGACAAAGACTCTTGCAAACCGCCTCGCTTGATCGATGCTTCACCTCGCTGGTCCAAGGTGTTTTCCGGCGCCAGGAGACCCACACATGACAACGCTCTCGACGGCCTCGAAGATGCGGCTTTTCGCGTCTGGCTTTGCCGCGTGCATGCTCGCGTGCACCACGGTCGGCGCGCCGCCCGAGTCGCCCCGCAACCCGGGCCACGAATACGGACGCACCAACTGCGGCCGGGCCCCGGGCACCGGCGGCCTGCGCTCGCAGAGCGCCTGCAAGCGGTGCTGCAACACCGGGGCGCAGGACGGGGCCTACGACGCGTCGGGCCTGGCCGACTGCCAGCGCTTCTGCCGAAACGCCTACTGGAACTGACCCGTGCCGCAGCTCTTCTCGACGCGCAGCTGGTGGATCCTCGCGGGGGCGCTCGTCGCGGTCGGCGGCGTGTCGATCGGCACGCTGGCGCGAACCTCGGCCCGCGAGCCGTGGCGGGAGCGGCTTGATGCCGTCGTCCCGATGCGCGACGCAGCCATCGAGCCGCCGGGCCTCAAGGGCGAAGCCTTCGCGACGTGCGTGCGCATCACCAACGAGATACTTCGGCGGCCCGCCTGGCGCGCCGAGGACGTGCGCGAGCTGCTCGACATCATGGCGCCGGGCTACCCCAGGCCCCTGGGCGACCGCGCCGCCACGCCGGCCGACCGCGCCAGGTACTACGTCTTCAGCGAGGCGTCGCTTGCGCTCTCGTTCCGCCTGGAGTCGGGCGCGCCCGTCGACGCCGCGGCCCGCGACCTCATCGTCGATCACTGGCTGAACGAGCTGCACGAGGCCTTTCCCGAGCGGCGCATCGACGCCGCCCTCGAGCTCGTGTTCCACGGCTGCATCGAGGACCGCGGCGTGCGCGCCCTCGTCGAAACCGTGCTGGACGACCCCGAGCCCGACAACCGCGAGACCCTCGCGCGGCAACTGGCACGGTACGACGACGTGAAGCTCCGCACCGCCCGCTACGAAGCGAAGACCGGCCGCCCAATGGTCGACGAGCGAGGTGGACGGTCGAACTGAAGCCGCCAGCACGTCGGGCCCGCTCGGGCTTCACGCTCACGGAGCTGCTGGCGGGCGTCGCCGTGCTCTCGGTGCTGGTCGCGGTCGCGGCCCCGGCGCTGCGCGGGGCCCGCCGGGCCGCCCAGCGCGCCGCCTGCCTGAGCCAGCTCCAGTCCCTCGGACAGGCGCTGACGCTGGCGCGCGACGCCGACCGTGGCCTCCTGCCTTACGCCGACCGCCCCGCCGACGTGCGCCTGGGCTTCCTCGAACCGTTCAACCGCCTGGCGCAGGAGATGAGCGTCAGGCCGCCGTCGCTCGATGCGTCGGGCGACGTGCGCACGGCCGCGCCCTGGGCCTGCCCCGCCGACGACCGCGCCGCCGTCAGCGGCGTCAGCTACGCCTATGCCCCCGCCGACGTGATGACCCTCTGGGCCCAACGCGACGCCGCGCGACGGTGGACCACTCTCTACTTCGAGTCGGACCCCATGACCGTCGTCATGTTCGACTGGCAGCGGAACCACGGCCCGGCCGACAACGCGCCCGCCTTAGGGCTCATCGGGATCAACGTCCTCCGCATGGACGGCGGGGCCGAGCCCGGACACCCGGGGCTCCGCCTCGCCCCCAGACGCTGAGAGACTCGCGCGGGACGTCACGTGCAGCCGGCAGCGCGCCGCTCAGCGGCGCTCGGGCACGGCGGTCATTTCTTTCAGACGCTTGCGCATTGCCTCGAAGAAGTCCTTGTTGAACTGCGAGTACTTCTCCAGCGAGGGCGCCTGACGGATCAGCGACTGCATCTCGTCGAGCACGCGGCGGGCCCGGCCCACGTAGAGATTCCGCTCCTTCGGATCGCCGCCCGAGCTCTCGGCGGCCCGCATCGCCATCTCCAGCTTGGCCATCAGCTCGCCCGCGCGGGTCTGCGCGTCGTGCACGTTCTCGCGGAACTCCTGCTGATACTGGTCGGCCTTGGGACCGACCTCCACCCACTCGGGCACGCCCATCAGCCGCGCCAGCTCCTGCTTCGTGTCGGCGGTGCCCTTGGACACGCCGAACTTCAGCGCCGAGTCGGAGTTGAGGGTGAGGATGCGGTCCTCGGTGTTGACGACGTACTGCCCCTCGGTGTCCTCGCGCCAGGTGATGACGCCGTCGGAATCGATGTCGCACGAGAGGTCCATGAAGACCTGCATGGCCCGCATGATGAGCGGGTTGCGCTTGCCGCGCTTGGAGATCTCCTCGCCCATCTTGAGCACGCGCTCGAGGTCGGCGCCCGAGATCGCCTTGTTGCCGCCGCCGCCCGCGCCGGGGATGTAGGCGACCGTGCCGCCTATGTTCCCCTCCTTCATCATGTAGAGCTCTTCGAGGTTGAATGCGGTCAGCGACGCCGCGGAGATCGCCGAGCGGATCCAGCCCACCACGCGGTACTTCTTCTTCATTTCCTCGTGGATGTAGTCCGAGAGGGGCTGGACCTCCGCGAGGGCCCCGCCGGGCGAGAAGAAGACCAGGACGATGATGTCGGGCTTCTCGCCCTCGATCAGCTCGACGGAGTGCTTCAGCGCGTCGGCGTTCAGGTGCGAGCCGACGGTGTCCTCCAGTGAGATGAACGCGATGCGCGTCGCGCCGGGCGAAGAGCCGGTCGCGGGAGCCGCGGGCTCTTGCTTCACGGGCTCGGCCGCGGGCGCCGCCGGCGTGGACCCGCCCGTGGTCGCCGCGGTCGGCGCCGGAGCCGCGGTGGTCGCGGTGGTCGCGGCCGCGTCCCGCTCGATCTTCACGATCTGATCGCTCGTGATCAGCTCCGTGTGCTTCATCTGGCCGATCATGTATTCGAACCAGATGAATCCCTCGCCCTCCTTGGTGATCGTCCCCTCCAGGACGCGGTTGCCCTTGAGGGTCACCTTGTCGAGCGCGAAGGCGGGAGCCGCGAACGCGACGAGCGCGGCGAGGGTCAGAACCAGGAACTTCAGCCACCGGCGGGTCGTGCTCATTGCTGGCGAATCCTCCAGGCGGCCGTGCCGCCGACGGTCCGTGATGCGTCGTGTCCGCGCCGCGTGGCGCCCGTGCCCCGCCTCGGCGTGCGGGGGCCTCTGCCTTGCCTGCACCGTTACTGGTTGCCGCCCGAGTTGCGGTCGCGCTCCGCGCGCGCGTCGCGCTCCGCCGCGAGCTGGATCTCGGCCATCATGACGTCGAGCTGCGCGATCATCGCCTCGAGCTGGCCGGGCTGCACTTCCTTGTACTTGGTGTAGATCGAGCGCAGCTCGCGCAGGATCGTCAGCCGCCGTCCCCGCGCCTTCTTCCGCTCGGCGAAGTCGCCGCCGTCCGTGATCTTCCCGTACTCCTCCCACAGCTCGCCGGGGGGCACGTTGGCGTTGCCGGGCGGGAAGGCGCGCTTGCGCAGCGATTCCAGCCCGTCCTTCCACTCAGTGAAGGCGCGGTTGGCCCGGTTCTTCTCGATCGCCACGTAGTTGCGCTGCACGCCCAGCCGGAACGCCAGGTCGTCGATCGTCTCGGCCGTACCGTCGGAGATCCCCAGCTTCTCCGCCCAGTCGGACTCGAGGATGAACAGGTCGTTGCCCTCGAGCGCGCTCTCGTCCTTGTTGTCCCCGTCGCCGTCGTCGGAGAGGACCACCCAGTCCTTCCCGTCCTTGGCCTCTTCGGGCTGACGGGTCATGTACACGGGGCGCCCGCCCTCGAACTTCACGGCCAGCCAGAGCTGCGTGCGGATCATCGCCTGCAGCGCCGGGACGTGCGCGCCGTACCCGCCCTTGATCGCGAAGCCCTCGGCCTTGCCCAGGAACGCCGAGATCAGCTTCTCGTCGACCATCTTGTCGCCCGTCGAGAACTTGTCGAGGTCGGCGATGCCCCCCAGCCGGCCGTCAGGCGTGAAGTAGATGTCCTCGGACACCCACGGGAAGAACGCCGCCCCGCCCGCCGCCAGCTCGACCCAGAAGACCACGCGCCGACCCTTCTCGACGATCTGCTCCTTGACGATCGGCGCCAGGTCCTCCGCGCGGAAGATCGTGCTAAAGCCGGGCTCGGAGAACGTCTCCATCTTCAGCACGACGATGTTCTGCTGGCGCTTGGCCGGATCGACCACGCGCTTGCCGGCCATCTTGCCCGTGCCGGGGACCAGGTCGTTGAACTCCTTGTCCGCTTCCTCGAAGGCGCGGCGGAGGGGCGTCTCGGAAACCTCGAAGCCGAAACGGTCCTTCAGCTCGACGATGTACAGCTTCGCCGCCGACTCATCCGCCGAGGTGGACGCCGGCGCCTTCTCCTGGCTGGGCGTCTCGCCGGTCTGCGGGGGGGCGGGCGTCGCGGGGGCCGCGGCGTCGGCCTCGCCGCCGGCCGCCATGTTCACGCCGCGCTTGACCTCCAGGATGTCGGCCTTCTGATAGGTCGTCGGGGCCGAGATCGTCCCCACGACCACCGTCATGGTGATCGTCGTGTCGGTCTCGGCGGTGATCTTGCCGTCCACGATCCGGCCTGACTTGAAGATGACGCGATCGGGCGCCTTCTCGTTCACCGTCGCCCCGGCGCTGGGCCGCTCACGTGCCCACGCGGACGCCCCCGCGCCCGCCGCCACGGTCAACGCCACCGCGAGAACCGTCCGGCCGATCACCTTCGATGACATTCGCCCGATCATGCGCATGAATGCCTCCTTGTCCGGCACGGCCTTCACGCCGTCGCCGCCGGGATCGCCGCCGACTGCACCCGCGGGGCCGGCGAGGGCCGCCCGCCGCCGAATGTCCGACCTCCGACCACCAGTAGAAAAGTATAGGAGCGTGTCCGCGTTTGGTTGAGCCCGAACCGGGCGGTCTCCCGCCCTTCTCACGACGTCGGGGCCACGCGGGCCCGCAGCAGCGCCAGCCCCTCCTCGCGCGACCTGGACCGGCCCTCCAACTGCTCGTCGTACAGCCACTCCAGCCATGAGCCGAACACCCGCCCCGGCGTGTACCCCGCGCGGATCAGGTCATCGCCCGTGACATGGGGCGGCGGCCGGAGGCCGATCCCGTCCGACGCCAGCCGCTGGGCCTCCGCCAGCGCCGCCGACGCCCGGGGCTCGCCCACGATCCGCAGCGCCGCCTCGAACCAGCTCGACGACGCCGCCCGCTTCCGACGGGCGATCGACAGGTCGGTCCACTCGCCCCGCAGACGGTGGACCCCCTCCAGCACCGACCGCAACTCGTCCCGCTCCGCATTGCTCAGGCACAGCGCCTGGCGATACCGCGTCACCACCTCCCCCACCTGCGGCTCCTCGATCGCCCCGCCCGCGCGATCCAGGGCCCACGCGGCCAGCGCCACCCCGAACGTGACCCCGGGCACCGCGTCCAGCCTCTCCAGCACATCAAAGGACCGGTCAGGCCCCCCGGCGCCCCGGGCCCCCGGCCCCCCCGGCCCCCCCGGCGCCCCCATCGCCCCCGGCGCCCCCATCGCCCCCCGGGGGGGCTCGGTCAGCGCCGGCGCATCCAGCCCCAGCTCCTCGATCAGCCGGATCGCCCGCCGCCGACCCGACCCCGTCAGCATCAGCCGGAGCTCATCGCCCACGCGCTCCCGGCTGACGCCCGCCAGCTCCGCGGCGTGAGCCCGGATCGCCGCCGCCGTCCGAGTCTCGATCTCGAACCCGAGCCTTGCCGCGAAGCGGGCCGCGCGCAAGGCCCGCAGGTTGTCCTCCGCGAGCCGCGCCTCGGGGTCCCCCACCGCCCGGATCAGCCTGGCGTCCATGTCGTCGAGCCCGCCCACGAGGTCCAGCACCGCGCCCTGCACGAGCCGCCCGCGCACCGTGCTGCTGGGCGCCAGCGGATCGATGAAGAGCGCGTTGATCGTGAAGTCGCGCCGCCGCGCGTCGGCGTCCGCGTCTGCGAACTCCACGGCGTCGGGCCGACGCCGATCGGTATAGGGCCCCTCCTTGCGGAACGTCGCCACCTCCACCGCCGCCCGGCCCTGCATCACCTGCATCACGCCGAAGGCGCGCCCCACCGACCGCGTCCGCCTGAAGAGCTGAGCGATCCGCGCCGGCGCCGCGTCCGTCGCCACATCGTAATCCTTGGGCGTCCGCCCCAGCAGCTCGTCGCGCACGCACCCCCCAGCGAGGTACGCCACGTGCCCCGCATCACGCAGCGTCCGCACGATGCGCACGGCGGGATCACGCGGCGCTTCGCTCATGCCGCGTCAGTGTATGCACGCCGGGCGTACACTCCCCCCGTGACCACGCCACCGACCGCCAGAGGACCGGCCCCGCGGACCACCGTCCGCGGCCGCACCGTCCTGCTCATCATGCTCGTCGGCGTGCTCGCAGTGACGGCGGTCCTCTACACCCTGCTCGTCAGGCTCAAGCTCAACGGGCCCGAAGCCCTGAAGATGAGGCCCGCCCCCGCCACCGGCGCCGCCCCCTCGCAGTGACGCGCCCGGGCCGGGGCCCGCCTCACGTCACGCTCCATGTGTAGCGCTTGTACTCAAGATCGGGCTTCCACCCCAGCGACTCGTACAGACGCTGAGCGCCGGTGTTCGTGTGCTCGGTCAGCAGCATCAGACCCGACGCCCCCGAGCTCCGGCAGTGCTCCATGCAGCGCAGCGTCAGCGCGCGCCCCACGCCCCCGCCCCGCGCCCCGGGCACGACGAACAGATCATTCAGGATCCACCGCGCGCTCACCCGCACGGAGCTGAACGTCGGGTAGAGCTGCGCGAACCCCAGCGCCGCGCCGCCGGCGCCGCCGCCCTCCCGCGCCAGAAAGATCACCGAGTCGCCCCGGGAGAGACGCTGCTCCAGGAACGCGCGCGAGCCCGCAACGTCCGCCGCCTGCCTGTAGAACGCGCGGTACCCCTCCAGCAGCGGCGCCAGCGCGTCCAGGTCCGCGATCTCCGCGCGAGCGATCACCGGGGCGCCCTTCATCACAACCAGACTACCCGCCCCCCACCGCTATCATCCGTGGCCCTTTTCACGCAGGAACCACCGAAGATGCCGCAGCCAAACGAGCAAACACCCGCAAAGTCCATGGACAGCATCATGTCCCTTTGCAAACGACGCGGGTTCATCTACCAGGCCTCCGAGATCTACGGCGGGATCAACGGCTTCTGGGACTACGGCCCGCTCGGGACCATGCTCAAGCGCAACCTCCGCGAGGCCTGGTGGCAGGACGTCGTCATGCTCCCCTGCTGGGGTCGCAAAGGACCCACCGGCGAGCCCGTCGTCAACCTCCCCCTCGACACCTGCATCATCCAGAACCCGCGCGTCTGGGAGGCCAGCGGCCACGTCGCCGGCTTCAACGATCCCATGGTCGACTGTAAAGAGATGAAAATTCGCTATCGCGCCGACCATCTCTTCGTCTTGACCGGGGTGGGAAAGAAGCTAGATAACCCCATGTACGCCTTCATCCCCGGCGACACAACGGAAGAGAAGGCCTTCAAACAGTTCGCAAAGTACTTCAAGACGGAATACCCGGTTCCGCCAGAACAATGCGAAGTGATCCCACTATCCAAAGTTGAACACTCGGAGTTCCACCGGCTGTATGCCCCGCACGCGAAAGCGCGAGGCACCCTAACCCTGCCTCGCCAGTTCAATCTCATGTTTCACTCCTACACTGGTGCGACCGCTACCGAGGAAGACAAGGTCTACCTCCGCCCCGAGACCGCCCAGGGAATCTTCGTCCAGTTCAAGAACGTCGTCGACACCAACCGCGTCAAGCTCCCCTTCGGCATCGCCCAGACCGGCAAGGCCTTCCGCAACGAGGTCACCCCCCGCAACTTCACCTTCCGCTCCCGCGAGTTCGAGCAGATGGAGATCGAGTTCTTCTGCCACGAGTCCGAGGCCCTCGACTGGTACGCCTTCTGGCGCGACTGGCGCATGGAATGGTGGAAGTCGCTCGGACTCGCCGGCGACAACCTCATCCTCCGCGAGCACGAGAAGGACGAGCTGGCCCACTATTCCAAGGCGACCAGCGACATCGAGTACCGCTTCCCCTTCACCGCGCCGGGCTTCGGCGAGCTCGAGGGCGTCGCCTACCGCGGGAACTTCGACCTCTCGCAGCACCAGCAGCACTCGGGAGTCAAGCTCGAGTACCACGACACGACCCGCGGCGAGCTCCTCCCCAATGGCTCACGCCGCGGCGAGCGCTACCTCCCCCACGTCATCGAGCCCAGCGCGGGCCTCGACCGCGGCGTCCTCGCCGTCCTCTGCGAGGCATACACGCGCGACGACTCACGCCCCAGCCCCGAGTTCATGAAGTTCCACCCGCGCCTCGCGCCCATCAAGGCCGCCGTCTTCCCACTCGTCGACAAGGACGGCATGCCCGAGGTCGCCGAGAAGCTCCACGCCGACCTCCGCGCCCGCTTCGGCCGCACGGGCCTCATCGAGACCGACGCCAAGCAGTCCATCGGCAAGCGCTACGCACGCATGGACGAAGCAGGCTGCCCCTTCTGCTTCACCATCGACGGCGACACCCTCAAGGACCAGACCGTCACCCTACGCGACCGCGACACGGGACAGCAGCAGCGCATCGCCATCGACCGCGTCGTCGAGCGCCTCCAGGAAGCGCTGCAGTAACAAGCCCGCCGTCCCGCCGAAGAAACAAAAGGCCCCGGCGCACGCGCCGAGGCCTTTCTCATTTCATCAGCAAATCCGCCGACCGTTCTCAGGCCCGGCGGCGACGCAGCGCCACGACGCCCGCAACGCCCGCGAGGCCCAGTGCGGCCGGAGCGGGAACGACCTGGCCGCGGATCTCACCGCCGCCGAAGGTCGTCGAGTGGATGTTGATGTACACCCGCCCGGTCAGGAAGTTGGTGATGTCAGCCGCGGGAATGATGCCCGTGCCCGAGCCGGTGTGCGCCGTGACGCCCGTGGGCAGCGAGGGGCTCATGAGGGTGGTCGGGTTGTTGTTCGGCGCGCCGGCGGCGGCGAGCCAGTAGAACGCCGGGCCGTTCACGCCCGCGACGTTGCGGTGGAAGTGAGCGACCGTGACGTTGCCGGTCAGCCCGCTGAACGAGTAGTCAAGCGTGAACGCGCCGGTCGCGGTGTCCAGCGTGATCTTCGCCGAGCCGGTGGCGGGCGAAGCGTTCGCGGGAACTTCCTGGGCGCCCGACAGCGGGAAGGGCCCGATCACGGCGATGTCAGCGGATGCGGCGGCGCCCGCCAGGGCGACAACAGCCAGTGCAGCAATCTTCTTCATCTCTCACGTCTCCTTCTGTGGGTATTCTTCCCAAGCCCAAACCGAACGATGGCGTTCGGGCGCAGGCTGCGCGGATCTCTCGCGCCCCTGAACCACCGTTCTACCCAAAGCCATGTCGGGAAGCCACCCCGTCATGCACCGGGCCGACGCATAATCATCAATCCCCCGCCGCGCCTGTTCATTCAGCCGCGTGGGGACCCCTCTCGCGCGCCGTCTCACCCTCGGCCACGCCCCGACTGTCAACCGAACCTGCGCCCGGCCCGCCGGCGCCCTCCGGCCCCACCTCGCGTCGCTGCGTCTGCCGGTACGTCAGACGGCTCGTCGCGTACGCCTCGGGCGAGATGCGCAGGTCCATCGGCTCGCCCGCCATACCCCGCACGTGCAGGTGCTTCAGAAATGGCACGCACCACCCGCACCCCGTCCCAGCCCCCAGGCACTCGCTCACCAGCGACGCCGCCACCGGCCGCTCACGCTCGATGTACGCCGCGATCTTCCGCAGGCTCACGTGGAAGCACAGGCACACGTCATCGTCCGGGTCCACGCCCTCATGGTATCCCGCGCCCCCCCACTATCCTCATGCCATGGCAACCCTGACCTACCACACCGCGGGCGAGTCCCACGGCCCGGCCCTCATCATCCTCATCCAGGGAATGCCCGCCGGCGTCCGCCTCGATATCGACGCCATCAACGCCGAGCTCGCCCGCCGACAGGGCGGCTACGGCCGGGGCGCACGCCAGAACATCGAGACCGACACGATCGAGATCCTCTCGGGCGTCCGCCTGGGCAAGACCATCGCCTCGCCCATCGCCCTCCGCATCGCCAATCGCGACTCCCGCCTCGACGACCTCGCCCGCACGCCCCCAATCTATCGCCCACGCCCGGGCCACGCCGACCTCGCCGGCAGCGTCAAGTGGCTCACCACCGACTGCCGCGAAACTCTCGAACGCGCCAGCGCACGCGAGACCGCCTCCCGCGTCGCCGCCGGCAGCGTCGCCCGCTGCCTCCTCCGGGAACTCGACATCGAAGTCTTCGGCTTCGTCCGATCCATCTACGACGCCTCGACCGACATCGCCGTCACCCCCGACAACTGGCACGACGCCCGCGCCCTCCGCGACGCCAGCGACGTCTACTGCCCCGACCCCGCCGCCAGCGAAAAGATGCACGCCGCCATCCGCCAGGCCAAGATCGACAAGGACACCGTGGGCGGCCTCGTCGAGGCCCACGTCTTCAACTGCCCCATAGGCCTGGGCACCTGCGCCGACTGGCGCGACCGCCTCGACGCACGACTCGCCTACGCCGTCATGGGCATCCAGGCCTTCAAGTCCGTCGAGATCGGCCTCGGACGCGAAGTCGCCGCACGCCGCGGCAGCGCCGTCCACGACCCCATCCGCTACAACCCCGCCCGCGCCTCCACTCCCCTCCTCGGATTCGCACGCGACTCCAACAACGCCGGCGGCCTCGAAGGCGGCATGACCAACGGCATGCCCGTCGTCGTCCGCGGCGCCATGAAGCCCATCGCGACGCTCCTCCAGGGACTCCCCAGCGTCAACCTCAACACCAAAGCCCCCGAACGCTCCGAGTACGAACGCTCGGACATCTGCGCCGTCAGCGCCGCCAGCGTCGTCATGGAAGCCGTCGTCGCCTTCGAGATCGCCCGCGCCGCACTCGAAAAATTCGGCGGCGACACACTCCTCGAACTCAAACAGAACTACGCGGCGTTCCTCGACGCCGCCCGCGGCCTCCCCCTCGAACCCCCCACCAGCCACGTCATCGCCTGAACCCGCGCGCAGCACTGCACGCGCCGCGCGGCGCCCCAGTCCGCCCGCCGCTCAGCGCCTGAACGCGCCGCGCAGCCGGCGCACCGGGGGCGAGTTCTCATCGAGAAACTCGTCCACTTCCCGCACAGGCGACAGCCCGCAGCCCGTCATCAGGCCCACAAGCTCGTCACGCGTCAGCGCAAAAGGCGGCCCCGCCGAAATCTCCACCCGCGTCCCCGGCTCACGACCCCGGCACACCGCCAGCAGGATCCCGCCCCGCGGCGAAAGCAGCGACGCAGCCCCAGACGCGATCCCCGACCGGTACTCAGGAGGCAGCGCCTGCAGCGTGTGCACCTCGATCACCAGGTCAAACCTGTTCCGCAGCCGGCTCGGCAGATCGAAGATGTCCGCCTGCACGAACATGTCCGCGTGCGCAGGATGCAGCCGACGCGCCCACTCGATCGCCGTCGGCGAAACATCCAACGCCACCACGTCGTACCCCCGCTCCACCAGCGCCGCCGCGTCCATCCCCAGGCCGCACCCCACCACCGCCGCCCGCGCCCCGCAACGCACCAGCGCCGGCGCCTCGGCGTTCAGCCACGCGATCATCGAAGGACAAGCCCGCCGGTGCGCCCAGGGCACACGGTCCATGTCGCCCGCCGCCTCGCGATAGATCGCGTCGAACCGCGCCGCCCACTCGCCGCACGCCGCCCCGCCCCCAGGGAGCCCCTTGGGTTCGAGAACCCCGTGTGAAAGAGTCGCGGTCTGAGTTGCGGTATCCGAGAGTGTCGCGCTCGCCATGGCGGCGCTCCTTTCGGCCGATCGTGGCCCCCACTTCAAGCTGACTCGCAAGAGCCCGCCGAAGCCTCGGCCACCGCTCCGGCCGCCGACCAACTCATGCAGGCTACCGCCCATCTTCACGCTGTCGAGCGGAATCTATCCGGATTCTCACGTTCCTGACGCCCGCCCGCCCCGCCGCCGCCCCACCACCCCCGCCGCATGCACCTTCCTTCACACCTCACACACCGCACATTCATCCCCGCCGCCCCCGCACATATGCCCCCAACCCTCAGATCTCGGTTGAACGTTTTACCCGTGTGGCAAACGCCGCCACACGAATCTTTCTGACTGACCGGTCAAGAAGGGGCACGTGTGGACCGCAACGACTAAAGAATCTAGGCCAGCCATTCGCAGGCCGGGAGGCGGATCGCACCCGGCTCGTAAACGCGGGCGATTCAAGCGCTGTAGAGGATGCACTCGCCCAGCGGGCCGCAGATGGCTTCGAGCTCCGCCTTGATGGCGCGGACCTCGGGGAGTGCGAGGATCTGGCGTGTGCACTCGGGCGGGTTGTTGGGCATGCCGTAGCCGAAGAAGCCGATGGAGAGGTCGGTGCGGCCGTGCATGACGAGCCTGGAATCGTCGAAGGGGTCGACGATGTCGTGAGCGCCGATGCGGACCCAGGCTCTACAGGGGAAGAACCAGCTGCGGATGCTCTCGGGCACGCCGGCGGTGACGGCGTTCATCATTCGATCGCCGACCGCACATGTGCTAAACCTGACGAAGAGCCGGGGCTCCTTCTCGATCGCGGCCGCGACTTCGGAGAGGGTTGAGAACTGCCCCATGTATTCCGATGGCGCGGTGAGCGCGTCGGCGGTGTCATCGTCGCCGTCACGCAGCGCCTGCGCGATCCGCAGCCCTTGATCCGGCGCGAGGAAACGGGACATTGTGCCGAGGGTGCCCTGCAGATACTCGAGAATGCGCAGGGCAAGCGGGCCCGGGGTGGGAACGGGCTCGAGGCAGAACCAGATGAGTTGACCGGTCAGGGACACAGGAAGGTTTACTCCGGCACGGCGTCGATCAAGGTCGCGTATTGCAAGAGAGCGAGCATGTCCGGGTCGGTCGTGAACTGCTCCATGTACAAGAACAGCTTCTGGTTCGCATCTACTATGTCCGCGTAAAGCTTTTGCTCGCTGACGCCGTCCGCCCGGCGTCTTTCCACGAGGTCGAACGCCAGTTCCACAGACCGGAACTGGGCCTCGGAGTCAGCTAGATGATAAAAAGCCCACGCGGGTATGACTCCGGAAGCAGCGGCGCCCATGATACCGAAGCATGTAAACTTCAGGGAAAAGCGACGATCGGAAACCCAGTTAGTGTGAGGCGACCACCGCCGCGAGCTCGTACAAGCAACCACCTTATCTCGGGAACCTAGAATGTGAACATAATCTTCCAACTGGGCTTGAGTCATGGTATGCTGCACACTTGACTTGAGTTCAATGCCATGTATAACCTGACCGACGTCGAGTATCTCGCTGACGCGCGGAGCATATCCAGGGTTGACGCGCAGCAGGTCCAGGTTGACGGCATTGCTCACCCCTGCCGGGCTTCCGATCGAGAGTATCTGGCGGGTATTAAAATTGACCCATAACTCGCTCAACCATTCGGGGTCCCCGGCGACGCGTTGAGATATCCGTCTGTGGACTTCTTGGCCGAAGGCGCCGCTGAACAGTTGGGGGTTGTTGGGATCCCATCCGGCGGGAACCCACTGGCTTGATTCCATTTGTCTCGTGACTTCGTGGATGAGCTTCGCCAGATCATTCATGTAATCCGGAAGGGGCTTGATTCCTGTCGCGTTCTTGATGATAAAAGCGGGGTTGTAATAACAAGATGACGTGCCTCCCTGCAACACGATTCGGCGCAGGGGCGGGAGGATGGCGTCGGCGGGCGTATCGGGGCGCACACAGACGAATTCTTCGGTGTCCCAGGTCGTCGCCGAGCGGGTGAGTGAGAGAGACTGGCCGTTGATGACGAATTCGGTCAGGCCCGTTTCGCGCGGGTCGTGCACGCGAATCTTGTGAATCTGGAAAGTGCCCCCAATGACTTGCGCGTCGGCGGGGATGGGCGAAGCGGGTGGTTGGGTCACGATGAGCATATGTTTGGGACGGTGTGTCTGTTCGCCCCAGCCGCGGCCCATGATCTCCACCCGGGAGCCGGTGAGCGGGACGAAGTCTGTCATTGACCCGTGCGCCCACCGCAGGGTAGCGCTGAGGGCAGACTCGCCGAGGGACGGGGACTCACGAACGGCTTCCAGATAGAACGTTTTGCAGTCACTGGTCGTCAATCCCAGCGCAGCAAGTCGGTATTCTCCTGGGGGCACGTAGTCGCCGCCCTCCGAGACCGGTCGTGAGTCGCGTTGTGAATCGCTGGGCTTGGTCCAAAGGCGAAAAGTGCCAGGTGCCAGAACGAAGAAGCCTCGGGCGGTTGGCGCACCCGCGTGCGGCGGGGATGCGTCGTATGACAGGGAAAGGTGGGGGGCAGGTCCTTCGGGCGAGATTTGGTCCAGGTAGATCGAGATGCGCACCGGAGCGAAGAGACCCGAAGCGGTGTCATCATCCACACTGAGCACGGGCCCAGCCATGTTGAACCCGTCGAAACAATCCTCGAGTCCGTCACGGTCCTGGTCGAGCGTCGTGGCGGCGATCACACGCGTCGGAGACGCCGGATTAGTTTCGAGCTGCTCATCAGTGTCGTCGATTGAGCCGTCGTTATTGAGGTCGATGCGCAGGTCCAAGGCCGTCGTGATGGTGCACGGGGCCGGCGGAGGCGGGGGTGGAGGCGTGGGTGGAGGACCCTCAGGTGGCGGGTTTTCAGGCGGTGGTCCCCCGGGTGGAGGCCCGCCAGGTGGCCCGCCAGGGGGCGGAGGGGGTGGCGGGGGGGAAGGTGGCGGCGTGCAGCCTGAACAAGGGCCCGGGGGAGGGCAGCTGTAGTCGATACACATCATCTGGCAGCGGCGGCGGGCGCAGCCGTCAACGATGTTGGGGGCCGAGCCTTCGACTGGAGTAGTTGGGCTTTGCTGCAGGCGGGCCATGAGAAGCAGGACGTCCTGAGCGGAGACCATCGCGTCGCCGTCCAGGTCCCCCTTTCCCCACGGCGTCGACTGGTCGCCGACGAGCGCACGGATGTCTCCGAGGTCGCTCCATTTCAACCAGCCGTCGGCGTCCAAGTCGCCCGCAAGCCCGGGGTACTCGATCCGAGTGCCGGCGGCGCGAGCGCGGTCCCAGAACTCCAGCACCGTGTGGTTTGGATAAAAATGTGCGGCGGGAGGTGAGCCGACGCCGCTGGCGAGAACGGTCCAGGTCGCGGTCGAGATGATCGCCCATGTTCCGTCAAAGTAGAGGGTGTCCGGGCTGAAGCCGCGCCCGGTGATGCGCGGATCTCCTTCAGGAATCGGCTGGGCGCCTGCGACGATGAGTTCCCGCACGCCGTCTTCGTCCTGATCCGCGACTGTTCCGACCGAGTTTCCGAAGTAGCCCGGGTGATGTCCGTCCAGCGACGTGAGATAGATGCCGTTGGCGCCGGAGACGATGTGGACCCGGCCGATGCGGGTTTCGTCCACCGGGGACCGCGGGGCGCTGATGGCAAGATCCGGGACGGAGTCGCCGTCAAGGTCACCTAGGTTTGCAACCGACCAGCCGAAGGCGTCGTCAGTTTCCTTGGAGACGTACGAGGCGATGGTCGCACCGTCAAGACCGCTCAACACGATCACGCGGCTAAGGACCGGCTCGAGGGGGTTCGTCCGGTGCTCCCGGACGATCATGTCCAGGCGGCCGTTGTTGTCGAAGTCATAAGGGATGCGCGTCTGCTGGCCGGCAGCGAATGTGGCGGGCAGACAGAGCAGCGGAATGAGTGCGGCGAGTGCTGTCGTACGGAGCGAGAGGGGCATCGAAGCGATGAATGTGCAGTGCATGACATGAGGATGCCTCAAGCGAGGTGATATTTCAAGTGCTTTGTGACGGAAAGAATGTGTAGATCAGGTGTTGGCAGGCTCGGGATGGGGTAGATGGCAGCATGGCCCGTCTAGTGAAGCGGTTGACCTTTTCTGCGAGAGGGTGCAGAACGGGAATGGCTTGAAAGGTGGGGGCTGAAGAAGGGCAGCTCAGTTCCTGATGGGAATCGGTGGTACTGAGCCCGTGTAACGGGCGCGGTCGAACGCCCGCATATCGACCGCGCTTCGGCTTGGCCCCCATCTCCTCTCAATGACCGCGATCGGGCCAGATAGTCGTCAACACAACCATCAATGCCTCATTAGTCACCCCAGGTGTTACGCTCGAACATACTTCGTTCGAGCGTGCGGCCGCCGCCACAACCCCTCATCTCACCTCAAACACAGCGCCGCAGCCATATAGTTGTTGTAACAACAATCGGCCGCACATCTATCACGCCGCCGCCGCGTTGCCCCGCGGCACACGGATCGTGAACGTCGTCCCCTCCCCCACCTTGCTCCGCACGTCGATCGTGCCCCCCGACTCGTTCACGAGCCTTCGGCAGATCGACAGCCCCAGCCCCGTTCCCTTCTCGGGCGCCGCCCGTCCCTCGCCCGGAAGCCCCGCCGCCACAGATCGGCCCCCCACACGCTGCGAGAAGAACGGGTCGAACACGCGGTCCAGGATCTCCGGCGGGATCCCCCGCCCCGAATCCTCCACCTCGATCCGCACCCAGCTCCGCTCGGCCCCCCCGCCGCTCTCCTCCTGCCGCTCCGCCTGACCCGTGATCCGCAGCCGACCCGTGCCCGGACGCATCGCTTCCACGGCGTTCAGGATCAGATTGACCAGCACCTGCTCCAGCGCCAGAGGCCGCATGGCCACCGTCAGCTCGCGCGGGATCGCCAGCTCGACATCGATGCCGTCCTTCGCCAGGTCCCGGCCCAGGCAGTTGAGCGCATCCACCGCGATCGACCGCACCGCCGCCTCCGCACCCTGCTCATCATCACGGATGAAGCCCAGCATCGCCGACGCGATCAGCGACGCCTTCTGCGTGCCGTCGACCGCCTTCTGCAGCGCCTTGCCCGCCAGCCCCGCGTCGTCGGGCCGAGCCAGCGACATCTGCGCGTAGCTCAGCACCGGCGTCAGGATGTTGTTGAACTCGTGAGCGATCGAGCCGGAGAGCATCCCCAGCGTGGCCAGCCGCTGCAGCCGCTCCGACTCGGTCTCGAGCTGACGCACGCGCGTCGACAGCTCGTCGATCCGGCGGAGCAGGCGCTCCTGGTCGTAAAGGGCGGTTGAGCTGATCTCCATTCCGGCCATGGCCCTCAGGCGCTGCGGAAGGCTCCGCGCGCCACCGGAGCATCGGCGGCTTCAGCTCGTCCGGTGAGGCAGGACGCGGCAGTACCCGCCGGCGTGCCGATGGGGGGAACCAGCTATAAACTCCGGTCTGGCACGCCCTTGCGGAATATGCCGTTCACGCCGGTTCTGCATGGCTGATCCACAGCGTTCCGCCCTCCCCAGGTCCGAGAATCGCCCTCCCACCCCCGCCCCCGGCCCCCCCAAGACCCCCCGACGCCAGCCAGGCCCGGATCGGCGCCGGCCGAAGATCAAAGTCGACCACCGCGGCCAGATCAACCCACTCGAAACCCAGCTTCTCCTCCCGGCTGCGCGGCTCCGCCGACAGCGTCGGGCACTCCGGCGTAGGGAGATGTTCCACGTGGAACACCGCAGTAACTTCGTGCCGCCGCGTCCGGCCCTGCTTGAAACGCAGCTCGCAGACGAACGCCGGCGCCACGGCCGGCCGGACTGTCAGCCCGCATTCCTCCAGGAACTCCCGGGCACAGGCTTCGGACGCGGACTCGCCGAACTCCACATGTCCGCCGGGGAGATAGAGGTAGCCGTGCTTGAGATTCCGGCAGGCGAGAATGCTTGAGCCGCGGAGAAGGACGCCGCGGGCGAGAAACTCAACATGTGGGGCGGCGGTGGCCTGGCGAGCGGGCATGTTGTGGGTAGTGTACGTGGCGGCGAGATGTTCCACGTGGAACATTCTGGCCCTGGACTGCGAGCGGGATAGGGCGGGTGACGAAGGAAGGGGACAAGGATGTCGACGGGCAAGGATCGGCCGCGGCTGGGCAGAGGGTTAAGCGGGCTGCTTTCCAAGCCGGTGGAGGTCCGGCCGGGGGCAGCGGGAATGTCCGGCAAGACGACTGACGGC
>JANRJV010000048.1:0-1727 GCA_033763795.1 Planctomycetota bacterium | reverse complement strand
CCACAGCAGGTCCGCCGTCAGCGGCTCGCGCTGCTCCGACGGATCGAGCAGCGCAAACAGCGCCACGAACGTCTCGCTGTCACGCTCGCGGAACGCCGACGTCAGCGCCGCACGCGCCAGCGCCGGCGTCGCCTTCGCCGGCGAGTCCTTCAGCGTCGCCCGCGCCAGCTTCACGACGTCCGCATCACGCCCCAGCAGCAGCAACGCCCGCGCCCCCGCCGCAAGGTCCTGCCGCTTCAGCGCCTCGCGCATCTCCCCCGCAACATCCCGCGCCCGCTCCATCGCCAGCGGCTCGTCATGCCGCGGCCCCGCCGGCCCCAGCGTCACCATCGGATCGCCGAAATAGTTCAGCTTCCACACCGGACGATCGTCCTGCCGGAACGCCACGCCCAGCGGCCCCCCCGACAGCGACCGCGCCGCCACCGTCACCGCCGGGTGAAACGCGCCCAGGAACGGCTCGTCCATCGACCCGTAATACACGTACGCCCCCTGCGCCAGCCACCGGCCCGCCACCGTGTCCACGTTCGACGCCACCTGCGCCGAAAACGAATGAATGAAGTGGACCGCCGTCGGCCTTTTCAGATGCGGCACATCGCTCGCCCAGGCCCGCCCCGGCGTCAGATCGAACCACCCGTTGTTCCCGCTGCTGTTCACGTGGATGAACCCGTGATCCACGCCCCACCGCGTCCGCTGCCGCCACTGCTCGAGCCCGCCCAGGGGAGGCGTGTTCGCCGAGACTTCCAGCCCCGCCTCCTGGTACAGCTTCGCCGCCGCCGGCACCGCGTAAGGCGGCGCGAACTCCGCCTTGTACCCGTCGAACAGCAGCACGCTCTGCGTGCTCAGGTACAGCCCGCACATCGCCACATACGCGCTCCGCGCCGCGTCCCCGAAGATCATCCCCGACCAGCCCCACCGCTCCCCCAGCGCGTGCCGACCCACGATGTCCGTCAGCGCCAGCCGCCCCGAAGGGCCCGCCACGTTCGCCTCGTGCGCGATGCACAGCGTCACGCTCTCGATCTCATCGCCGACCGCCCGCCAGGGCCTTCCCATCTCATCCAGCGCCCGCGCGATCGCGCTCTCCAGCGCCGCCGCGTTCTCCACGGTCGTCGTACCCCCCACGTTCGACGCCGCCCGATCCAGCCACACCATGGGCTGCCCGCGCCCCGCCGAGAGCGCCAGCGCCGCCGTCCACGCAGGGTCCGAGGGCGACGCTACCACCACGCCGAAGGGCGCAAACTGCGTCCGCTTCCACACCTCGCTCAGCTCTTCCGCGTTCCGCGCCCCCCACGCCAGCCGCGCCGCCGTTTCCACCGCCTCGCGGAACCCCGCGGGGTTCGTCTTCCCGTCGGGAAGCTCGTCCCCCTCGGGCCGATCCTCCGGCGCCGACCACCGCACCACGCTCCTGGGGTCGAACGCACGCACGAACCGCGAGATGTCCTCCGCGGCCCGCGCGCTCCCGTCATCGATCAGCACCGGGAACCGCTCCCCCAGCGTCCACCGCGCGATCATCCGCACGTAGTCGTCCACCGTCGAAACGATCACCACCGTGGGCCGAACCTTCAGGTTCAGCCGCAGCACATCCGCCCGCCGACCCACGATCACCTGAGGCGGCAGCTTCTGGGCCTCCTCCGCCGCTCGTTCCGCACCCGGAGCCCCCGCCCCGCCCGGCTCGCCGCTCTGTCCCCGCGCCGCCGCCGCGCCGCACCACGCCGACGCCAGCACGCAGC
>JANRJV010000047.1:0-8349 GCA_033763795.1 Planctomycetota bacterium | reverse complement strand
GGTGCGGGCATGGTGTTCGGCCAGGCCGCGGTGACAGAGCTCATTCAGTTCGGTCCCTACGAGCTGGTGAACTCGCTGCGCTGGTCCGATCCGCTCGGCGGCGGTGGGGAGTCGCTGGTGGTGGAAACTTTCAGACAGAGGGACTACGGCCAGGGGCACTACGGCGAGGAGTCCACCGTCTATCTCCTCTGCGGGAACGCGGGCGGCGGAGAGTCGCTCTGTCGGAGTGTTACGTTCCCGAACGTTCGGGTTACTCCGCTTGCTGTTGCGGATATGAACTTGGATGGTCTGGTGGACATCGTTGTGGAGTACGAGCGTTCGGTTGGTGTGTTGCTGTCCAAGAACGAGGACGAGTTCCATGACTCGGTGGTGTTGCGGCCGGCGCCGCGCGACGACGCCACCGGGTTGAGGGAACTGCTGGTCCCCGCGGCGGCCCCGCTGGCGTACTTCTGTGATCCGAGGTTGCCCGACCTGGTGTTCGGGCCCACATCGTCCTCGATCCGGGTGGCGAAGAATCTGTTCGCCCCGCCTTGCGCGGGCGACGCGAACCTGGACCGGTTGATCAACTTCGAAGACGTCGTCAGTGTGCTGCGCCAGTGGTCGCGCGGGTATCCGCGCGGGACGGGTCCCGGCGATGCGGACCGCGACGGGACCACGGATTTCGACGATGTGGTCGCGGTGATGATGGCGTGGACGAGCGAGTGCCCGCCGGCGGTGCTCGCGGCTCCCTGACCGGTCGTCAGCGGGCTGAAGCGCGCGAGGGCCGACCCCGCGATGGGCCGGTTTTTGTGCGCGCCGGGCCGGCGGGGGCCGACCCCTTTACAATCGTCGGTCCCGCCGATGTGGCCGTTGTGAACGGGCGCCGGCGGGCTATCCAGGAAGGATGTTCCTCGTGCCCGACAAGCACTACGACCTGATTGTGATCGGCGGCGGCCCGGCGGGGTATGTCGGAGCGATCCGCGCCGCCCAACTCGGATTGAAGGTGTGCTGCGTGGAGCGGTCGAACCTCGGCGGGGTGTGCCTGAACTGGGGCTGCATCCCGACCAAGGCGCTGCTGGCGAACGCGGAGCTGTACGAGAAGGTGGGGCACGAGGCCGAGACGTGGGGGCTGAAGTTCAGCGATCTGAAGGTGGACTGGTCGAAGGTGATCGGCCGCTCGCGGGCGACGGCGGACAAGCTGTCCAAGGGGATCGCGTTCCTGTTCAAGAAGAACAAGATCGATCACGTGGTGGGTCACGCGAAGATCGTGAGCGGGCGGAAGGGCTCCGGGCCGTCGGCGACGCCCTGCAGGGTCGAGGTGTACGACTGCACGGTGAAGGACACGCTGACGCACGCGCCGGCGGAGATCGCGGCCAAGCCCCGGGAGGCGCTGACGGCGACGAACGTGCTGATCGCGACGGGGTCGGTCGCGCGGGAGCTGCCCTTCGCGAAGTTCGACGGCGACCGGATCATGGGCGCGCGGGAGGCGATGAACACGAGCGCCCAGCCCAAGAGCCTGATCATCATCGGGGCGGGGGCGATCGGGATGGAGTTCGCGTACTTCTACAACTCGTACGGGACGAAGGTGACGGTCGTCGAGATGATGCCGCGGATCCTGCCGGTGGAGGACGATGATGTGTCGGCGGCGCTGGCGAAGCTGTACGCCAAGGCCGGGATGACGCTGCTGACCTCGACGACGACGACGAACGTCGAGAAGACCAAGGACGGCGTGAAGGTGACGGTGGCGCCGTTCGTGAACGGGAAGGCCGACGACGCGAAGAAGCAGGTGCTGGAGGCGGAGAAGTGCCTGCTGGCGATCGGCGTGAAGGGTCGCTACGACGGGCTGTTCGACGCGTCGCTGGGGCTGGAGATCGTCAAGGACCACATCAAGACGGACTACAAGCCGGGCGAGCAGGGGGAGCCTTCGCTGACCTACGCGACGAACGTGCCGGGGCTCTACGCGGTGGGCGACGTGATCGGCCCGCCCTGGCTGGCGCACGTGGCGAGCGAGGAGGCGGTGGTCTGCGTGGAGCGGATCGCGGTGTCGATGGGCAAGAGCCATCATGAGCCCTACCCGATCCACTACGGCGTGATCCCGGGCTGCACGTACTGCCACCCGCAGGTGGGCTCCGTGGGGCTGACGGAGCGGGCGCTGATCGAGCAGGGGAAGACCAAGGGCAAGGACTACGCCGTCGGCACGTACAACCTGCAGGCGCACGGGAAGGCGATCGCGGCGAACACCAACGTGGGTCTGGTGAAGCTGATCCGGGGCCTGCCGCGGGGCGAGATCCTGGGGGCGCACATCCTGAGCGATCAGGCGACCGAGCTGATCGGCGAGCTGACGCTGGCGCGGCGGCTGGAAGCCACCAGCGAGGAGATCAACGTCACGATCCACGCCCACCCCACGATGCACGAGGCGGTGCACGAGGCGAGCCTCGCCAGCGAGGGCCGGCTGATCCACGGCTGAGCGGCGGCGGGTTTGCTCAGTCGCAGCGTTCGCCCCAGTGGTTGAGGGCGGTGGTGATGTCGTTGAAGTTGACGGTGCCGTCGCCGTTGGCGTCGCCCGGGGCGTTGACGCCGCCGGGAGCGCCGAAGCGGCCGAGGATGGCGGTGACATCGGCGAAGTCGACGGCCTGCGAGCTGTTGGCGTCTCCCGCGCAGACACGGGGCGGGTTGGTGATGAGCCGATCGACGAAGAATGCGACGATGGCGTCGTTCCCGGCGGGGAAGGTGGAGTGGCCGCCCGACGGGTTGGCGAGCAGGGTGACGGGCACGCCCGAGGCCTGGAGCGCGTCGCGGAGGCGGACGCTCTGGTTGTATGGGACGGTTGTGTCCTGCTGGCCGTGGGCGATGAAGAAGGGCGGGTCGGCGGGGTCGACGTGGGTGACGGGGCCGGCGCCGATGGCGAGGGCGGCGAGCTGCGGGTACGGGTCGGCGGGGTTGTCGAGGTTGGCGCGGATGTCGCCCACGCCCTGGCCCGGCTGGTCCCAACCGAGGAGGCGCGACTCGGCGGAGGTGGGGACGTCGTGATTCATGCCGCCCGGGGGTGTGGTGATGTCGGGTGTCATGTTGAGGAGGTCTGTGGGCCCGAAGTAGTCGGCGGATGCCTGGACGGCGCTGGACCACTGGAGGTTGCCGCCCACGGCGCCTTCGAGGTCGACGGCGCCCGATCCGCGGGTGAAGAGGCCGACATCGCCCGACGTGCCGAGCAGTGCAGAGAGGTGTCCGCCGGCGGACTCGCCGCAGGAGCCGAAGCGCGTGGGGTCGAGGGAGTAGGTCGCGGCGTGAGCGCGGAGCCAGCGGACGGCGCCCTTGACGTCGTTGATCTGCGCCGGGAAGACGACGGGCGAGGGGGCCCACGTGGCGCTCTGGCTGGTGAGGCGGTAGCGGACGCTGGCGATGGCGAAGCCGCGCTGGAGGAGCGTCTGGTAGAGGGCGGGGATGGGCTGATTGGTTCCGCCCTGCCAGCCGCCGCCGTGGATGCGGATGATGACGGGGAAGGGTCCCTGTCCGGTCGATGGGAGGTAGAGGTCGAGGGTGATGGGTCTGGGCTGCTGGGGGGAGCCGAGCACGCCGTAGACAAGGTCGTTGTGCGTGGGGAGGACCTGCGCGAGCGCGGGGGAAGCGGCGAGGACCAGCGGGAGTCCGAGCAGGGCGGCGAGAGTCAGTCGCTGCATGGCGTCACCTCTTTATCCCCCTCTGGTGCTGAACGAGCGGGGCCGAGGGATGTTGCATGCGATCCGTCGGGGGGTGCGATTGTGCGGCGGGAAAGGTCCGGCGGCGTGCCCGGCGGCGGGGCGCGGCGGGGCACGGGGGCGACGGGGGGCGTCGGGGGGTGCTGATATCGTCTGGGGGATGACGACCCTTCTCACCCACTACGCCGAGCTTCTGGCGTACGACAGCTGGGCGAACGAGCGCTGTCTGGCGGCGATCGAGACGGTGCCGACGGATCGGCGGACGGGGGCGGCGTGGGAGCGGCTGACGGCGCTCGTGCCGCACAACCTGGTGGTCAAGCGGATCTGGCGGTGGCGGATCCTGGAGCAGGCGCACGAGAAGCCGGCGTCGTGGTTCCCGCCCATGAGCGTCGAGGCGGCGCGGGCGATGGCCCGCGAGGTCGACGCGGAGTGGGCGGCGTTCTTTCCGACGCTGACGGCGGCGGACATGGAGCGGTCGCACTCGTTCAAGACGTCGGACGGGACGCCCATGACGCGGCTGGTCCGGCGGACGCTGACGCACCTGTTCAATCACGGGACGTATCACCGCGGGCAGATCGCGCGGCTGGTGACCGAGCACGGGGGCGAGAGGCCCGCGACGGATTTCATGCTCATGACGTTCTGAGCGCCGCGGGCGGCGGGGCCGGGCGGGCGCGGGAAGATCACGGCTCACCTCAGACGGAGACGCGAATGCGCAAGCTGGCGCTGCACTGGAAGATCCTGATCGGGCTGGTGCTGGGGGCCGCGGCGGGGCTTGCGGTGAACGCGCTGTGGACCGCGGAGGTGTGGTCTTCGCTGGGGGTGGCGGACTCCAAGGCGTTCATGGCGCACGCGGCGAGCGAAGCCAACGCGGGCGCGGGGGCCGGGGCCAAGGCGGCGCGGCTCGCGGCGGAGCTGGTCAAGTTCGCGGGCGACCTGTTCCTGCGGTGCCTGCGGTTCATCGCGGTGCCGATCGTGCTGTTCGCGCTGATCCACGCGGTGGCGTCGCTGGGCGACCCGCGGAAGCTGGGGCGCATGGGGGGCAAGACGATCGCGCTGTTCCTGTGCACGGGGGTGGCGTCGGCGGCGCTGGGTGTGACTATCGCGACGCTCGCGGCGCCGGGCCGGGGCGTGTCGGTCGAGGCGCCGGCGGCGCGGCTGTCGGACGCGGAGCAGGCGGCCAAGGGGGCGGCGTCGGTGAGCGGGTGGCAGATGGCGCTCGACGCGATCCCGATGAACCCGTTCGCGGCGATCGCGAACGCGCAGATGCTGCAGGTGGTGGTGCTCTCGATCGCGATCGGGCTGGGGCTGACGCTGATCCCCAAGGAGAAGGCGGCGCCGGCGATCGCGGTGTGCGAGGCGTTCGCCGAGGCGGTGCTCAGGCTGGTGCAGCTGCTGATGCACGCGGCGCCGTACGCGGTCTTCGCGCTGATGGCGGGGATCGTGGGGACGTTCGGGCTGGAGCTGTTCGTGGCGCTGGCGAAGTACTGCCTGGTGGTGGTGGCGGGGCTGGCGATCATCCTGTTCGTGATGTACCCGGGGCTGACGACGCTGCTGACTCCGCGGAACAACCGCGTGGGGTGGGGGCGGTTCTTCCGTGCGATGGCGCCGGCGCAGCTGGTGGCGTTCACGAGTTCCTCCTCGGCGGCGACGCTGCCCGTGACGATGGAGTGTGCGCGGGACCGGCTGGGGGCCGAGGAAGACGTGGCGAGCTTCGTGTGCTCGCTGGGTGTCTCGTTCAACATGGACGGGACGGCGATGTACCAGGCGGTGGTGGTGACTTTTCTGGCGCAGCTGTACGGGGTGGACCTTTCGTTCGCGGACCGGCTGCTGGTGACGTTCATGGCGGCGGCGCTGTCGATCGGCGTGCCGGGCATCCCGGGGGGGAGCCTGGTGGTGATGGCGGTCGTGCTGGAGTCGATCGGGGTTCCGACGGAGGGGATCGCGATCATCCTGGCGGTGGACCGCGTGCTGGACATGTGCCGGACGGTGGTGAACGTCTCCGGGGACGCGATGGGGACGGCGATCGTGGCGGCGAGCGAGGGGAAGCTCCGGACGGCGGCGGAGGTCGAGGCGGCGCTGTCGTCGGGCTGAGACGGCGGGCGTTCGCGATGGCGCCTGGGGCGCGTCCCTACACTGGCGGCCATGTCTGATCGATCCCCGTACTACATCACGACGCCGATCTATTACGTGAACGACCGGCCGCACGTCGGGAGCTGCTACACGACGCTGCTGGCCGACTGCGCCGCGCGGTTCATGCGGGCCGACGGGCGTGAGGTCTTCTTCCTGACGGGGACCGACGAGCACGGGCAGAAGGTGGAGAAATCGGCGGCGGCGCGGGGGCTCTCGGCGCAGGCGCTGGCGGACGAGAACGCGGCCCACTTCCGCGAGGCGTTCGCGTTCCTGGGCTGCTCGTTCGACCGCTTCATCCGCACGACCGACGCGGACCACGAGAGGCAGGTGCAGGAGGCCGTGCGCCGGCTTGTGGCGTCGGGCGACGTGTATCTCGGGACGTTCGAGGGGTGGTACGACGAGGGCCAGGAGGAGTACGTCACCGAGAACCAGGCGCGGGACCGCGGGTACAAGGCGTTCAACGGCCAGCCTCTGATCAAGGCGAAGGAGAACAACTTCTACTTCAGGCTGAGCGCGTTCCAGGCGAAGCTGGAGAAGCTCTTCGAGGAGCGTCCCGGCTTCGTCCGCCCCGAGGCTCGGCGGAACGAGGTGCTGGGCCGCCTGCGCGCGGGGCTGCAGGACGTGCCCGTGAGCCGGACGAGCTTCACATGGGGCGTTCCGTTCCCGCAGGACGTGGCGGGGTCGAAGGATCACGTGGTGTACGTGTGGGTCGATGCGCTCTTCAACTACATCACGGCGCTGGGGCTGCTGGAGCCCGGCGGCGGCGGGGGCGGCGCGGGGGCCGCGGCGCGATTCTGGCCCGCGGGCGTGCACGCGATCGGGAAGGAGATCCTGTGGTTCCACGCGGTGATCTGGCCCGCGCTGCTGATGGCGCTGGGGATGCCGCTGCCCCGTTGCGTGTACGCGCACTCGTTCTGGATCCGTGACGGGAAGAAGATGTCCAAGAGCCTGGGGAACTTCATCGATCTGGAGACGATAAAGGCGTACTGCGACGCTCCGCCGGGCGGCTTCGGGATCGACGCGTGGCGCTGGTTCCAGCTGACGCAGGGGCCGATCGAGGCGACGGACGCGGACTTCTCGCACGGCAAGTTCGTCGAGGTGTACAACGCGGACCTTGCCAACGGGATCGGGAACGCCGCGTCGCGCGTGCTGAACATGATCGAGAAGTATTTCGGCGGCGCGACGCCCGACCCCGGCGGCGTCACGGCGCACGCGGGGCACGACTGGCCGTCGATCACGTCGTCGGCGGTCGCGTCGGTGCGCGCGGGGATGGAGCGGTTTGACCTGGGCGCGGCGCTGTCGCAGGCGATGGACCTGTCACGGCGCGTCGACGGGTACATCGTGGCGACGGAGCCCTTCCGGGCGGCGAAGGATCCGGCGCGGCTGGGCGAGGTCGGCGTGGTGCTCTATCACTGCGCCGAGGCGCTGCGGATCGCGGCGACGCTGCTGTCGTGCGCGATGCCTCAGAAGATGGCGGAGGTGCTGCGGCGTTTCGGGCAGGAGCCTGCGGACGGGTCGGGCCGGTTCGCGCGTCCGCTCGCGGAGCTGACGGCGTGGGGCGGTCTGAAGCCCGGGACACGCGTGACGAAGGGTGAGGGGCTTTTCCCGCGGTGGGACCCCGCGGCCGCCGCGCCCGGGAGCGCGGGCTCCTGAGGCGTTGGGTGCTATGGTCTTGCCCGCATGGTGCGCGTCGCGCGGTATTCAAGTGACGTCATCGCCGAGGCCGCCGCGGCATTTCTGCGGGCCAACGGGATCTCCGCGCGGGTGGTGGGGCAGATGCTGCCCGAGACGGTGGTGCGGCTCACCGGGGGCGGGCTCTCGACCCGCGCGCTGGACGTGATGATCGCTTCACGCGACCTGAAGGAGCAGGCGCTGGCGCTGCTCCAGCAGTTCGACGAGACGCCCGTCGAGCTCGATGTGAACTGGGAGGAGCACACGAAGCCCGATCTCTCGAGGCTGCCCGAGGGCGTCGAGGTGGCGTGCCCGCGGTGCGGGGAGTCGCTCGCGGTGTGTCCCCCGGCCGAGACGTGCCCGGGGTGCGGCGGGGCGGTGGACGTCGTCGAGCTGCTGATCGCGACGCACGGGCCCGATGTCCTCGCGGCGTGCTTCGACTCTGAGGAGGGCGATGGGAACGCGGCGGGGCCGGGGGCGCTGAGTGCTTCGGCGGTGCGTCGCTGCCGGGCGTGCCGAGGGGTGTTCGAATCGGAGAGCGCGCGGGGGCGGTGCCCGCTGTGCGGATCGCTGTACGACGCGGGTGTTCCCGGAGGCGGAGCATGAATGAGGAGAATGTCGCCGCGAAGTCGCCCCTGGACCCGCGCGATCCCGACCGGGCGGCGCTGGAGCACGCCGTCGAGGTCATGACGGCGCACGCGGAAGGCCTGCTGGAGATCGACGAGCAGAGCCTGACGATCAAGTACGTGATCGATCCGCTGACCGGGCGGCTGGTGGCGTCGGTGCCGGTGGCGGTGCTGCTGTCGGGCCAGCATCTCTTGTGGGTGCCCGAGGAGAGCCTGGACGCGCTGCAGCTGCTGCTGTCGGCGGACGA
>JANRJV010000046.1:0-4800 GCA_033763795.1 Planctomycetota bacterium | reverse complement strand
GCTCGCACGCGGCACGCTCTCTCTCATCCGCCGCTCGCGCCGGCGCGCCAGCCGCTGCCCCCACTGCGGCTACGACCTCCGCGGCTCACCGCCCGATCGTCCATGCCCGGAGTGCGGCCGCACTGCGGACGGTCAGGCCGCGGCATCCGCAATCGACAACCCGATGCACAACTGAGCGTAACGCTCTCTGCCTCGAAATGCAGATGGCGAACACCCGGTAGGAGCCGGACCATGCCGGCAGAGCGACAGTCCTATTACCGGGTCGGCGTTCGCAGTTGCCGGATCCAACCCAGGCCCGTCCAAAGCACGACAAACCAATAGGCGATCACGCACCACATCGCCCCGCCGATTCGCCGCCACGCATCCGCGGCGTTCGAACGTTCCTCCTGACCAGGGGGAAGCACCAAGCCCAGGGTCAGCACCACTGTTGCGATCAGCAGCGCCGATCGTTTGACCCCCTCACGACGCTCCACCAACAGAATTGATCCGAGCATCACCGGCACCACCAACAGGAACAGATGTCGGCTCGTCGTCTGCGGGCTGAAAGCCAGCGCCGCCACCACCAGGCCTGCCCACTCCAGCGCCACCAGCCCGCGCGACGGGCCGTCCCGATCATCCCCGTCGCCGCCGCGCCCTGTCAGGAGGGCACACCGGTGGCGAGCGTACATCCACCACCCAATCACGAGCATCGCCAGTGCCGCCGCCGCGCTGCCGCCGAAGATCACGGCAGGCCCGCCGCCCGTGCCCGCTTCCAGCCGTGCCAGCACGCTCGGCACCGAGACACTCCGGATCCATTCAAGTGGGAAGACCAACGTGCTGCGCTCCGAGCCTTCGGCTTGGCCGACCAGCTCGCTCACGCCGCGCAGCGATAACCCGAGATACTCAAGATTCTTCGACCAGCCGAACACCAGCGCCCCGCTCAGCGTGAGCGCCACGATCCCGACGCACGCCCACACCGCTTCCTGATACCGCCGCCGAACCAACAGGTAGATCAGGAAGAGCACTCCCTGGAACTTGACGCAGGTCACGATCGCCACGCACGCGCCGCACAGAGCCGGGCGCGTGCCGATCGCCCTCAGCGCGACGACCAACCCGAGGGCGATGAGCACGTCCGTCTGCCCGAGACGCAGCTCCGTCCGAGTCTTGTCGAGCAGGACGCCGAGCGTCACCAACGCCGCAACGCTGATCGCCAGACGATCCTGCTCGCTTCCCAGTCGCCTTGCAAACTCGCGCGCTCCCAGCACCAGCACGGCGCCGAGCATGAACGCGTTCACCATCGCCCACACCGCGCCCGCCCAGCCGATGGGCAGGACCGTCAAGGGCACCATCAGGATCGCGAGCAGAGGCAGGTACAAGTACCCCCGCTCGTGAACGCTGTACGGATCAACCCCCTCGCGCACCGCCTTCGCCGCGTAGTAGAAGTGCGAGAAGTCGCCGATGTACCCGTTCAGATAGGTCCGCGCAGCCTGCGCGCCGAGCACGCCGACCCCGGCAACCATCACCCACCACAGCGTTCGCCCCCGACGCGCTCGCACGTCAGCCCAACCCGGCGCACCGCTTGACGGAACTTCCACGCGCCGCTCCTGGACTCACGACTCCCTAGCCCTTCCGGGGCGACTTGTTGCTGTTCGAGTTTATCCGCAGAACCACGTCGAACGGCGGCTTGGACGCACTCGACTTCGTCTCATGGTCGGCATCTTCCGTCTCGCCCACATCGTCTTCTTCCTCGCCCCCGATGTCCTCGTCGGCGTCGTCGAGCTCGTCCTCGTCGATCTCCTCCGCCGCTTCGAGGTCGTCGTCGAACTCGTCGGTCGCCTTCGGGGCCGATTCGAGCTGTTCGCGCAGGTTGCCGTCGTTGACGATCGACTGCGCCTGCTCCAGCGTCGCCGCCACCGGCTTGGGGGCCAGGTGGTTGCGCTTCTCGGCTTCTTCCGCGGCCTTGGCGTCGGCCTCGGCCTGGGCCTTGATCGCGCGCCATTCCTCGATCGTCATCGCCACTTCGCGCGCGACGGTGCCCTTGTGCTGGCCGAGGATCCCGGCCTCGCCCATCATCTCGATCAGCCGGGCCGCACGCGTGTAGCCGATCGCCAGGTGCCGCTGCAGCATGCTCACGCTGCCGCGCTTGGTTTCCAGCACGATCTCGACGGCCTTGTCGAACAGCGGGTCTTCCTGGGCCGCGAGCAGCCCGTTGCGGTCGATCTCCGCCGGGTCGTGCGCGTCCTCCTCGCCGCCCGCCGCGTTGACGGAGCGGATCTGCAGCAGTTGCCGCTCGAAGTTCGGCTCGGCGACGTCGCGCATGAACTTGACGACGCGCCGGATCTCCCGGTCGTCGACGAGCGTGCCCTGCGCACGGGTCAGCTTGCTGCTCCGCGGCGAGAGGTACAGCATGTCGCCCTGGCCCAGCAGCAGCTCGCCGCCCTTCTGGTCCAGCACGATGCGCGAGTCCATGCTGCTGGCCACCTTGAACGCGATGCGGGCCGGCATGTTGCTCTTGATCAGGCCCGTCACCACGTTCGCCTGCGGGCGCTGCGTCGCCAGGATCAGGTGCATCCCAACCGCGCGCGCCTTCTGCGCGATGCGCACGATCGAGTGCTCGACCTCCTTGTTGGTCATCATCAGGTCGGCCAGCTCGTCGATCACGAACACCATGTACGGCAGCTTCCGCGGGACCTGCGCCTCCTGCTCCGGCGTCGTCACGCCCAGCCGCTCCTTCAGCTCGTCCCACTCCAGCTCGTTGTATCCGCTGATGTCGCGGCAGCCCGCCTCGGCGAGCAGCTCGTACCGCTCGTCCATCTTGTTGACGGCCCATTCCAGGATCGCCGTCGCCTTGCCCATCTCCGTCACCACCGGGCACATCAGGTGCGGGATGTCCTTGAACTGGCTCAGCTCGACCATCTTCGGGTCGACCAGCACCAGCTTCAGTTCGTTCGGCTTCTTCGTGTACAGGAAGCTCATTAGGATCGAGTTCATGCACACCGACTTGCCCGAGCCCGTCGTACCCGCGATCAGCAGGTGCGGCATGCTCGCCAGGTCGCAAATCAAGGGCTCGCCCGAGGCGTCCTTGCCCAGGAACATTGGCAGACGCATGCTCGCGTACACGTCGCCCTTGGTCATCAGTTCCTTGAGGCGGACCTTCTCCTTCTGCGCGTTGGGCACTTCCACGCCCACGGTGTCGCGCCCGGCCATGTTCGACACGATGCGGATGTTGATCGCCTTCATCGACCGAGCCAGGTCGCTCGAGATCGCGTTCAGCGCCGCGACCTTCGTCCCGGGAGCGAGACGCAGTTCGTACAGCGTGATCACCGGGCCCGACTCGACGCCGACGACTTCGCCCTCGATCTTGTACTCGCGCAGGGCCCGCTCCAGGGCCTCGGCCTGCTCGCGCACGAACTTCTCCATCGTCTGCGAGAAGTTGTGCTCCGGTTCTTCAAGCTGATCGAGCCCCGGGAAGCGGTAGCCCTCCAGGTTCTGCTCGCCCGCGTTCTGGATGTCGCGGAGGTCCTCCTCGGTCGCCGAGCGCGTCGTCGTGGCGGCGAACCGCACGGGCAGCTTGGCGATCTTGGCGCGGAGGGTGTCGGGGTCGAACGAAGCCGGAGTCGCGGCAGCGGCCGGTGCCGCCGCCGCCGGGGTCGTGCCCGTCGCGGCGGTCGCGACGGCTTCGCCCGCGCTGGGCGTGGGGCCGGGCGTGGGTTCGGTGTCGCCATCGTCGAGGTCGGTGTCGTCCTCGTCGGTGTCGTCCGCGTCCATCTCAGGCGCCGCGGGAGCAGTGGGGGCCTTCTTCCGGCTCTTCTTGGTCGACGCACCGGCGTTGTCCGGGTCGAAGGACTCGGTCGCGCCCAGCCCGCCGAGGGTTTCGTCGATGGTTTCCGTCGCGCCCGCGGCCTTCGCGCCCGCCTTGCGGGTCTTCTTGCCCGCGCCGGCGGGCGCGTTGGTGCGCAGGGCGGTCAGGTCGCTGTCGTCGGAGACATCGTCGGGTCGAACGGTGTCGTCCGTGCCGGCGGTGCGGGCCGCGTCGGCGCGGCGCTTGATCGCCGAGCCCGCGCGCACGGCCAGCCGCCCGCCCGACTTCGCGCCCGCCACGATCACGCGCCCCGTCCACGCGGCGACCAGCCACGCCCAGATGTCCAGCGCCACCGTCGCGCCGACGGCGAACGCCAGCACCGACCAGATCACCGTCCCGACCTGCCCGAACTTTGACGTGAGGAAGTGCTCGCCGACGGTCCCGATCACGCCGCCCGGGAGCGCCGCAACCGGCCCGGTGTCGGGGAAGGCCAGCGACTGCATGACGGCGGCCGTCGCCCCGAGCAGGACCGTGCCGATCGCCCGCACCGCGACGTGCGAGATCGCCCGCCCCGCACCAACGACGCCGAGCGCGAGCAGCGCCAGCGCCATGACGACATACGCCCCCCAGCCCATCGCCGAGTACGCCAGGTGGGCCAGGATCGCGCCCACCAGCCCGCACCAGTTCATCGGCGGGTTGTTGTGCGGCGCGACGTTGGCCGCGGGCGGGTCGGCCGGGTGATACGACACCAGGCTCACCGCCAAAAACGCCCACGCCATCGCGAACGCGAGCCACGCGATCCGCGACCACATCAGGCGGCGATAGGCCTCGGGCGTCATCATCTCTCCATCCCCCGCGTCGTCGCCGTCATCATCGCGGGTCCTCGATCGGCTGCGGGTCGAACCACCCGACACGGCCCGGGCCGAGGTGCGGCGCGACCGCACCCGCGGCTTGCCGGCCCGGCCCCCCCCCCCCCCCGCCGGCCGGCCCCGCGGCGCGGCCCGCCCGCCCCCCCCCCC
>JANRJV010000045.1:0-56628 GCA_033763795.1 Planctomycetota bacterium | reverse complement strand
GCCGCCGTAGCCGCCGCGACCACCGCCGCCGCCGCCGTAGCCGCCGCGACCGCCGCCGCCGCCGCCACCGCCGTAGCCACCGCGGCTGCCGCCGCCGCCGAAGCCACGACCGCCGCCACCGCCGCCGCCGCCCTCACGGGGCCGAGCTTCGTTGACGGTGAGGGTGCGACCGCCGAAGTTCTGGCCGTTGACGGCCTCGATGGCGGCGCGTGCCTGGGTGTCATCGTTGAACTCGACGAAGCCGAAGCCGCGGGGACGACCGGTCTCACGGTCCATCACGAGCGTGGCGCTGGCGACATCGCCGTGCGCGGAAAACAGATCGCGCAGTTCATCCTCAGAGCACGTAAAAGGCAGATTTCCAACGTAAAGCTTCATGAGACGCTGTCCTTCAAATTGCCCGGGAAACACGAGAGCCGCTGCTTGACCGGGCAAGAGGAAAGCGTCGGCGATCCAGAGGCCGCTGCCCACCAGCCGGGCAGCCAGAATCCGAGAATCGAAATCAGTGTAGGCGATAGTGACGTGTCAAGCGAGTGAAATTTCCGCCGGCACCCTATCGGACGCCGTACGGTTGGTGCCTGGCGGTCGTGGCCCGCGGTGACACGCGGCGTGCGGTCCGCGCGGGCTTGCTCGACCGCCCGCAGCCTGATGAGATGCGTCCACGATGCTGACAATCGCCGCGTGGCTGCATGATCTGGACCCGTTCGTGTTCCGGATCACCGAGACCTTCGGCGTCCGGTGGTACGGGCTCGCGTACGTCGCGGGGTTCCTGGCGGCCTGGGCCATTCTGAAGACGCTGGCGCGGCGCGGCTCGATCCTGCTGCGCGAAGAACTCGTGACGGACCTGATCGTGACGGTCATCGTGGGGACGCTCGTGGGCGGCCGACTGGGGTACGTGCTGTTCTACAGCCCCGATCTGCTGACGAGCTTCGAATCGAGCTTTCCGTTCTGGGGCGTGCTGGCGTTCCATCGCGGCGGGATGGCGAGCCACGGCGGGATGGTGGGCATCGCGATCGCGTCCTGGCTGTTTGCGCGCAAGCACAAGCTGAGCTTCGCGCACGTTGCGGACTGCCTGGCGTTCGTCGCGCCGGTGGGCGTGTTCTTCGGCAGGCTCGCGAATTTCATCAACGGCGAGCTGCTGGGCAAGATCGTGGCGCTGCCCGGCGAGCGAGCCCCGTGGTGGAGCGTGAAGTTCCCGCAGGAGCTGGTGGAAGGGCATGCGCCGGAGCTGTCGACGGATCAGCAGGAGGCGCTGCTGGAGCTGCTGCAGAAGGTCGCCCGGCCGGAGGACCCGCCGGGGGTCGCGGTCGAGCGGCTGCTGGAAGCGGTGCGGGCGCACACGCCGGGCGTGCGCGAGGCGCTGGAGCCGCTGATCAGTGCGCGGCACGCGTCGCAGCTCTACCAGGCGGCGGCGGAAGGGATCGTGGTCGGAGTGCTGCTGGCGGCGCTGTGGGCGAAGCCTCGCAAGCCGGGGGTGATCGCCGCGTGGTTTCTGGTGAGCTACGGCGTGGGTCGCGTGCTGACGGAGTTCATCAGGCTGCCCGACGCGCACCTGGCGGTGCAGCGCATCGCCGGGCTTTCACGCGGACAGTGGCTGAGCGTCCTGATGATCGTCGTGGGAGCGGCGGCGCTGTGGCGGATCGGCAGATCGAGCGCGCGGGCCGTTGGAGGGTGGATGAGTAGCGCGCAAAGATTTTCGTGAGTTCAATTTTTAACTTGCCCCCCCCCCGGGGAAGATCGACTACACGTTCATGAATGCGAACGACCCGGTCGTACCAGGAGCAAACAAGAATGATTTCGACCTTTGCACGGATCGGCGGCGTCGGCGCGGTTCTCTTGCTCGTCCACGGCGGCGCGGCCGCGCAAGGTGTATCGGCCCGCGAGGCGCTCCATTCCTCGGCCGTTGCCTCGGTCATGGACGAGCAGCGGGCTCATGAACTCGCGGAGCGGATGGCCGCTTTGTTTGAGGCGATGGCTCAGCCGACTTCCGCGCAGTATGTCGCGTTGCTCACCTCGTGGGGAGGTCGGTGGCGGCTTGACCCTGCCGGGCCCGACATGCAGCGCGGCTTGGGCGAGGGGTGGCACGCGCCGGGCGAACCCTGCGCCTTCGCGGACGTGCAGTGGGACGCCGCGGATTTCCGCCTGGTCAACGGGTACAAGCCCGACGGCGTTACCTTCAACCCGCCGCCTCAGGTCAGGCGGCCGAGCAGCGTGGGAGGAGTATCGTTCTGCATGTTCAACTTCGGCGAAGGATCGACGGATGCGCTCGTTCGCGCGGGCGGCGCCGTGGCGGAGGTCGACGTGCCGGTCACTCTGACGGACGGCCGGCGGATCTACCTGTGCATCCGGTTCGTCGACGACCCGGCGGCGGGCTGGGTGCCCTGGACGCTTCTCGAGCGGCCCGAGCAGGGCAACCTGGTCTGCGAGCGGTTGTTCTGACTGTGCCGCGCGGGCGCGGCGGAGTGAAGGTCTTAGAGCAGCTCGTTGATGGCGGCGCGAAGGTCGCCCTCGTTGGTGAGCCCCACGAACTTCTTCTTGATCTGGCCGCCCTTGAAGAGGATGACGGTGGGGATGGCGGTGATCTTGTAATCGAGGCTGACGTTCTGGCTCTGATCCGTGTCGAGCTTGCCGACCTTGATCTTGCCGGTGAACTCCGAGGCGATCTTGTCGATTGTGGGGGCGAGCATGCGGCAGGGCATGCACCACTCTGCCCAGAAGTCGACGAGCACGGGCTGATCGGACGCGATGACTTCTGACTGGAAGTTGGCGTCGTTGAATTCAAGGACGTTGGCGCTGGCCATCGGTGGAGCTCCTTTTCCTCGCCGGGAGGGGCCCGGCGGCACGCCGCGGTAAACAGGCGGCGGACGGTGCGGATCGTAGCAGGCCGCGAACGAATCGGGCCATGGTGAATGAACCACCGGCGCGGGGCGAGTATTCCCTGCAGGCCGGGCGGGGCCGGACGGTCCTCCGGGCGACGTGCGCGGGCGTGCGGCATCAAAGAGCGGTGAAGCGGGAGTGAGCGGCGGGCGCGAGCAGCGCGGCCGTGCGCAGCGCGCGGGCGTGCGCGCGCACGTCGTGCACGCGGAAGAGGCGCACGCCCATGAGCGCGTGCACGACGCTGCAGGCGAGCGTCTGCGCGTCGCGGTCCCTGGGCGCGTCGCCGGCGCCGGGAGAGAGGAAGCTCTTGCGGCTGGCGGCGCTGAGGACGGGAAAATGCGCGCCCGCGACGCTGCCCACATCGAGGATCGAGCGGGCGAGCAGCAGGTTGTCCGCCACGGCTTTGCCGAAGCCCAGGCCGGGGTCGAGGACGATCTGAGAATCGTTCACTCCCGCGGCTCGGGCGGCCTCGACGCGCTCAGAGAGGAACGTGCGCACGACGCCTACGACTCCGCCCGCGCTCTCGGGGTACGCGGGGGGCGCGGTGTAGCGGTCGGAGTAGGAGTCCGCGTCGGGGGGGCGGAGGCGGTGCATGAGGATGAGGCCGCTGCCGCGACGGGCGGCGAGCTCGAGGATGGCGGGGTCCTCCACGCCGGCGGAGACGTCGTTGATGATGGCGGCGCCCTCGTCGAGGGCGGCGCGGGCGACGGCGGCGCGGGTGGTGTCGATGCTGACGGGGATCGCAAGCCCGGCGGCGCGGGCGGCGCGGAGGGCGGGGACGATGCGGCGGATCTGCTCGCTCTCGTCGATGCGCGCGGCGCCCGGGCGCGTGGACTCACCGCCCATGTCGATGATGGCGGCGCCGTCGCTCTGGGCGCGGAGCATGCGTTCGGCGGCGGCGGCGGGTGTGGGAAGCTCGCCGCCGTCGGAGAAGCTGTCGGGGGTGACGTTGACGATGGCGAGGATGCGGGGCTGATCGAGCGCGAGGGGCTCGTGCGGGCCGATGGTCCAGCGTGGGGACGGAGCGGACGGGCGGCGGGGCGCTCTGCTGTCGTCGCCGCCGCCGGTCGGTGCGCTCACGGAGCGGGCTCCGGCTGGTTCTCGCTGACGCGCTGGTAGAGCTGCACGCCGAGCTGGACGAGGGGCGTGGGGACGATGATGGTGGCGCGGGCGGAGCCGTCGCGCGCTGTGAGCGCGGCGCCGAGCGGCGGGAGCTGCTCGGGCACGTCCGCGAGCAGGTCTCCGGGGCCGCCGCCCGGGCCGCCGGCGAACATGCGCATGAGCGGGCCGAGCTGGCTCAGGACGGGCGAGACGTCGGCGAAGGCTTCGGCGAAGCGTGGCTCGGGGAGCAGCGCGCGGACCTGGGTCAGCAGCTCATCGCCCGCGAGCGACGCGTCCTGCGGGCCGGCCGGCGCACGCACGGAGGCTTCCACGAGCGCGGCGTCGCGGCTCCACGTGAGATGTGCGTAATCCGGGGCGCGGACGAGTACGCCGTCGATCGAAGGATGCGCGCCGTAGGCGATGGTGAGGGGGCCCATGCCGGGCGGCGCGGTGATGCTCCAGGTGTCGGCGGGGCGCTCGGCGATGGTCGCGGCGGACTCCCGGTAGGCGGTCGTGAGGGCGGGCGCGCCGGCGCGCAGCACCTTGCCCGTCAGGCCTTCGATCCAGGACTCGAAGGCGCGGGCGCCCTCGTCGGGAGTCGGCGAACTCCACGCGGCGACGGTGCGGCTGAGCACGCCGAAGGTCAGGCTGGGCGGCGCATAGACGGCGACGGCGGCGGCGTCCATCGAATCGATGGAGCCCAGGATCGCGTACTCGGCTTCGGCGAGCACGCCGCGGGCGCGGCGGGGCGGAGCCAGTTCGTCGGCGATCATGCGGACCGTGGGGTGAGCGGCGTCGAGCGCGAGAGCCAGGACATACGGATTCCGCGCGAGCAGCGCGAGCCCCGACCGAGCCGGGGCCCCCTCGGCGTGGGCGCTGGTCGCGGCGCGGAGCATGCTCTCGGGGGCGAAGCCCGACGCGACGTCGACGCGCAGCGCCAGCGGCGCGAACGTCAGGCCGACGATCGAGGCCCGCGACTCGTCGATGAACACGCGGCCCAGCCGGCCCGCGAACGAGCCTTGGACGAGCGCGGCGGCATCGCCGGGCTCCGCGGGTTGCTGAGCGGGGTTGTCGCCGGAGGGCTGATCGGCCGCGGGAGGAAGACCCGGCCCGGCGCCTCGAGCCGCCCTCGTCAGATCACGCAGCATCGCGAGGATCGGCCTGATCTCGCCCAGCAGCACAATGTCCGATTCCTCGGCGACGGCGGCGCCGAGCGGGCCGAGGTCTTCGAGCGTCCGGGGGAGGGCGCCGGTCGCGGGGCGCAGCGCGGCGACGAGATCGTCGCGGCCGCCCAGCGCGATGTGCGACGGCCCGAAGGGGCGGACGAACACGCGGTCGCCCGAGTACTCGAAGGAACGAAGATCGCCCTCGCCCCGGGCGTTCACGCTCGCGAAGAACGCTGCGGCGTCGCGCACGGGCGCGAGCACCACGAGGTCGCCCCACGCCAGCGGGCGCGCGGGCTGGGCCGGGGCGGCGGCGCCGGGCAGGAGGATCGCGAGCGAGCCCTCGAGGTCGAGCCCGCGGGAGAGGCCCATGGCGTCGAGGATGAACGCGAGCCCGCCGAAGTCGGGCCCCCCCACCGCCGCCAGAAAGTCGCGCGCCTTGCGGTCGAGCGCGGAGACGTTGTCGACGGCGAGCACGGCGGCGACGGCTTGGGGGTCGATGATGTCGAGCACGCGCGGGGCAGCCGCGTCAACGACGGCCGGAGGGCTCAGGCCGAACGCGGCGGCGAGAAGCAGTATCGATCGGCGCATGATCGGAGTGTATCGGCGTAGCATGCCGCGGGTTTCAGAGCGCCCGGCGCTCGGCGGAGCGGCGGAGCGCCCGGACTCATGTGAGGGCGGCGATGCAGGAGATCCTTCGGACGCTGCTGGAACGACGTTCGCTGAACGAGGCCGACGCTCGTCGTGCGTTCTCGCTCATTCTGTCGGGGCAGGCGAACGAGTCGCAGGTCGGCGCGATGCTGGCGCTGATCGCCTCGCGCGGGCCGGCGCTGGAGGAGGTTGTGGGCGGGGCGCTGGAGATGCGGGCGCACGCCCAGGCCTTGCCCATCGCGGCGGACGACCCGGTCCGCGCGACGCTGATCGACACGTGCGGGACGGGCGGCGCGCCGAAGACGTTCAACGTCTCGACCGGGGCGGCGCTGGTGGCGGCGTCGGCGCGGGCGCGGGACGGGCGGCGCGCGTACGTCGCCAAGCACGGGGGGCGCTCGCGCAGCGGGCGCGGGTCGGCGGAGGTGCTGGCGGCGCTGGGGGTGAACATCGATGCCGCGCCGGCGACGCAGGCGCGGTGCCTGCGGGAGTGCGGCGTGTGCTTCTCCTTCGCGGTGAATCATCATCCGGCGATGCGCTTCGCCGCGGGGCCGCGCAAGAGCCTGGGCTTTCCGACGATCTTCAACCTGATGGGCCCGCTTTCGAACCCGGCCGGGGCGCGGCGGCAGCTGATCGGCGTGTACGACGAGCGCTACGTGGCGCTGATCGCGCAGGCGCTGGCGCGCCTCGGGGCCGAGCGGGCCATGGTCGTGCACGGGCTCGACGGCATGGACGAGATCACGACCACGAACCAGACGATGGCGGCGATCGTCGACGCGCGGGGCTCGATCGAGACGCTGAGGCTCGACGCGATCTCGCTGGGGATCGACCGGGCCTCGCTCGCGGACCTGGAGGCGCCGACGCTGGAGCTGGCGGTCGGTCGCCTGCGGGACGTGCTGGGCGGGGCTCGGGGGGCGGCCCGGGACATCACGATGCTGAACGCGGCGGCGGCGCTGTTTGTCGCGGGCGTGGCGGACGCGCTCGAGCCCGCGCTGGGGCTGGCGGAAGACGCGATCGACTCCGGGCGTGCGGCGGAGACGCTGCGGAGTCTGGCGCGGCTGTCGCACGAGCCGGCGTGAGGGGATCGCGGCGAGCGCCGTGCGCGCGGGGCGCGGGCGGGGCTCGGTATTCTGCGCCGGTTCCGGAGGTTCCAGGGAAGCCGCCCCGTGTCCGAAACCGAATCATCGTCGATGAAGAAGCTGCACCGCGTACTGCGGCTGCTGACGCTCATCCAGGGCAAGACCAACTGGAACGCCGAGCGCCTGGCCGGTGCGCTGCAGGTCGACGTGCGGTCGGTGTACCGCTATCTGGAGGACCTGGAGCAGGCGGGGATCCCGTACTCGTTCGATCGCGAGAGCGACGGGTACCGCGTGCGCGGCGACGTGTATCTGCCGCCGGTGCAGCTGCTTCCCGAGGAGGCGCTGGCGTTGTCCGTGCTGTGCGCCGAGGTGGCGGGGCGGGAGCAGGTGCCGTACATGAGGCCCGCGGAGCGGGCGCTGCGCAAGATCGAGGCGGCGCTGCCCCCAAGGGTGAGGCACGATCTGGCGGCGGTCGCGCCGGCGATCTCGATGCGGATGGCGCAGACGCAGTCCGGCGACGGCTGGCAGGCGACGTACGAGCTGGTGCGTGCGGCGATCGCGCAGCGGCGCGTTCTGCGCTGCGCGTACGAGCCCGGGACGCCCGCGGCCCCGGGAGATCCGCCGCCGGGGGAGTTCGACCTTGAGCCCTACGCGCTGCTGTTCAGCGTGCGCGCGTGGTACGTCGTGGGCAAGCGGTCGGACCGGGACGCGCCGCGCAGCCTGAAGCTGACGCGGTTTCTCAAGTGCACGCCCACGGACCGCACGTTCCCCGAGCCGGGGTTCTCGATGGAGGAGCACCTTGGCAACGCGTGGCGGATGATGCGCGGCGAGAGGGACTTCGACGTCGAGATCGAGTTCGACGCGGAGTTCACGCCCACGCTGAGCGACACGCAGTGGCACCGCACCCAGAGCATCGAGGAGCGGGAGGACGGCTCGTCGGTGTTCCGGTGCACGGTGTCGGGGCTGGACGAGATCGTGTGGTGGGTGATGAGCATGGGGCCGCATTGCCGCGTCGTGAAGCCCCGTGAACTGGCCGAGCGCGTGCGCGAGCTGGCGCGGCGGACGGCGGCGAACTACGAGGATGCGGGCGGCTGATCAGTCGGCGGTGCAGGGCCCCCACTGTCGCAGGGTGATTGTGATGTCGGTGAAGTTGACGGCGCCGTCGGCGTTAGCGTCGCCGCCGCGCGCGTCCGGGCCGCAGGCGCCCCAGCGCGCGAGCGCGGCGGTGATGTCGGCGAAGCTGGCCGAGCCGTCGCCGTCGGCGTCGCCCGGGCACGCGGGGCCGGCGAGGGCGGCCAGCTCGCGCTCGGCGAGCGTCTGATACGCGGCGATCTCGAGATGATTGCGGTCGGCGCCGCCCAGGCGGTACCAGCCCGAGGCGAGCATCTCGGTTTCGCTGGTCAGCCGGTCGAGCCGGACCGCCGCGGCGCGCGGATGATCCGCGGCGACGGCGTCCGCGGCGTCGCGGTACGCCAGGAGGAGCGGATCGTCGGGCGTCGAAACGGGGTGCGAGACCGTGAAGAGAAAGAAGAGCTCGCTCGTCGGCCAGCCCGCGGCGGACCAGACGAGCTCGATGCGCTGGATGATCTGGCGGAGGTTGTCGGCGAACGCGGCGGGGCTGCTGCCGGGCGTGAGCGCCGTCGGGCCGGTGGAGGGGAGGGTCTCGTTGCGGTCGTTGAGGCCCGAGTGCACGCGGATCAGCACGGCCCGCGGATCGCTCTGCAGCGCGCGGATCTGCGAGAAGAAGAGGGTGAGCTGCTCGTCCGGGGCGGTCAGAAGCGAGGCGGCCATGTCGCGGGCGGACTGTCCGCCCTGGGCGTAGAGCGTCGTGAACGAGGCGCCGTGCGGTTGGTCGGGCGCTTCCAGCCGCTGGAAGTAGGCGAGGAAAGGGGCGGCGATGGTGGTCCCGAAGGGGGACCAGCGGGCCTCGATGTTGGAGTTGCGTGCGGCCGGGGGGAGATCGAGCGTGGCGGTGCGCACGCCCGGGGCCGCGCCGGCGGTCGAGATCACGGGCCCTGCGACGAGCTGGGTGTAGGGCCACTGCCCGAGACGGATGGCCGGCTGGAAGAAGCCGGTCGTGCCCGGGCCAAACTCGGCGTAGACCATGTGCAGGCGGAGGGCGCCCGCGACGGACAGCGGGCCGCCGGCTTCGATGTAGACGCCGGGCGTGAAGCCGGCGCCGCCGGTGCCGGCGAGCAGACAGACATAGTTGAGAGGCGGGACCGGAGTCGAGCCCGGAAGGAAGGCGTCGAGCCCGGCCGGGGCGCCGGCGTAGGCGAACTGGTTGGCGGGGAGGGTGGACATGGCCTGGCTGCGGTAGCCGATGGACGAGCCATTGCCCTGGTTCTCGCCGGCGGAGAAGAGAGGCGTGGCGTAGAGCCCGAATCGGGCGGCGAGCGTCCGGCCCCAGCCGTGGTCCCAGCCGTGACCGCCGAAGACCTGGTTGGAGTCGCCCAAGCCCACGACATCGACGCGGCCCGAACGTGCCCGCTCAAAGAAGGGGGCGAGCTTGCTCGCGGACTGGGCCGCCGAACAGGCCGGCCCGCCCGCAAGAACATCACCAGCGAGTGCCGCACACGCGGCCGCCAGCACGAACAGCCGCGGCCCTCCCCGGGCCGGCAGCTCGCCCGCTTTCAATCTCCCCGACGCGCCGCACACCCCCGCCAAGCCGGATCCAACAGGCATCGCAATGTCCCCGGAAGTCGGCGTCCTTGAGAGTGCGTCGAACACTCCCCGCGGCCGATGGAGACATCATGCACACGCGCCTGACACAGGTCTGTCAGCGCCCCCGATGTCATTGCGAATGAAGGTTTGTTCAGCGACATTACGCTGTCGTTCGTAAGCAGCCGGCAGGCGGCTTTCGCATGCCGCGTGCGAGTGCAGTGGGGTGACTTCCTGACGCGCCCAGCGGGCCGCGAGACACGGTCCGGGGCGAGCTGGATGGGAGAAGGGCCCTCTGATGGGGGGCGGACGCCGGGGTGAGCGGCGGAGCTGCTGCTCAATGGTGGCGGCGGAGAGGCTGGCGACGAAATGAAAAAACCCCTCCCAGGTTTACCTGAGAGGGGTCATACTCCGGCGACGACCTACTTTCCCGCGAAGCAGTATCATCGGCAGCCAAGGCTTAACTTCTGTGTTCGGGATGGGAACAGGTGTGACCCTTGGCTTATGGTCACCGAAAAGCACGGCGCGTCGGGGATGACGCGTACGTACGGAGCCTGATTCCCGCCCGGGCCTTGCGGCCGAGGGGCGGGAGGTTTGGAAAGCCCGGTCCGCCTGGAGGGCGGATCGGACGCCGGGGCGTCGACGGTGGCGTCGAGCCGCGGTATCCGGAGACGTTGTGCGAACTGCCGATGCCCGAAGAACAACGACGAGCGCTGTTCGGTCGGCGGATCGGGGTGAACCGACCAGCCGATGTCGAGGATGATGATATCACACTCACTCCGGAGTAGCCGGGGCAGAGCCCGGCGGCGTCCGGTTGGAGCGATCAAGCTTTTGACCGTTAGTACCGCTCTGCTGAAGGCCTCTCAGCCCTTACACACGCGGCCTATCAACCTGGTGGTCTTCCAGGGGTCTCACGCTTTCGCAACCAGGCCTTATCTCTGGGGGGACTTCCCGCTTAGATGCTTTCAGCGGTTATTCCTGCCGCACGTAGCTACCCAGCTATGGAGCTAGCGCTCCAACTGGATCACCAGGGGTGCGTCCCTTCCAATCCTCTCGTACTAGGAAGAAAACCCATCAAGCCTGGAACGCCCATGACAGATAGGGACCGACCTGGCTCACGCCGGTCTGAACCCAGCTCGCGTACCACTTTAATCGGCGAACAGCCGAACCCTTGGGACCGCCTTCAGCCCCAGGATGTGATGAGCCGACATCGAGGTGCCAAACCGCGCCGCCGCTATGGACGCTCGGGCGCGATCAGCCTGTTATCCCCGGGGTACCTTTTATCCGATGAGCTACGACCCTTCCACACGGGATCGCAGGATCACTAGAGCCCTCTTTCGAGACTGCTTGAGCCGTCACTCTCGCAGTAAAGCCGGCTTATATTCTTGCACTCGACACGCGGTTTCCATCCGCGCTGAGCCGACCTTTGCACTCCTCCGTTACCTTTTTGGAGGAGACCGCCCCAGTCAAACTAACCGGCACCCACTGTCCTCCGCCCGGATTCACGGGAATCGGAGTTAGGCCACGAACGTACGAAGGGTGGTATTTCACCGCTGGCTCAGCCCGGGCCGAAACCCGGGCTTCAACGCCTCCCACCTATCCTACGCATCATATGCTCATGGCCAGCAGAAGCCTATAGTGAAGGTCCACGGGGTCTTTCCGTCTTGCCACGGGTAGACGGCATCCTCACCGCCACTACTATTTCACCGAGTCGGTCGCGGAGACAGTGCTCCAGTCGTTACGCTATTCATGCGCGTCGGAACTTACCCGACAAGGAACTTCGCTACCTTAGGACCGTCATAGTTACGGCCGCCGTTTACGGGTGCTTGGGTCGCCAGCTTCGCCGAAGCTAACCGACTTCCGTGACATTCCCGTACCGGGCAAGCGTCACTCTGTATACATCCACTTGCGTGTTAGCACAGAGCTGTGTTTTTGATAAACAGTCGCCAGAGCCTTTTCTCTGCGCCCTCCCTTACGGGTAGGGCCCCCTTGTTGCGAACGTACGGGGTCAATTTGCCTAGTTCCTTCGCGACCGTTCTCTCGAGCGCCTGAGGCTATTCGCCTCGCCCACCTGTGTCAGATTTGGTACGGACTCGTGCTTAACTCCCCAGGCTTTTCTAGGAACCCCGCCCTTCCGCATCGGCCTCGAGGGCCTCAGACAGCTGACGCTTCCGCGGAACTTTGGGATCCGCACCTGGTTCGATACACACGAGGCGCAGGAATATTGACCTGCTGTCCATCGACTACGCCTATCGGCCTCGCCTTAGGATCCGGCTAACCCTGGGCGGATTTACCTTCCCCAGGAACCCTTGGGCTTACGGCGAGCAGGATTTTCACCTGCTTTATCGTTACTTAACCCGGCATATTCACTTGCTGACGCTCCACGGACCCTTCCGGGACCGCTTCTCAGCCGACAGCAACGCTCTCCTACCGCTCTTTCGAGCCCGCGGCTTCGGTACGGTGCTTATTCCCGATCATTGTCGGCGCCGGACTCCTCGACCAGTGAGCTATTACGCACTCTTTAAATGGTGGCTGCTTCTAAGCCAACATCCTGGCTGTCAACGCAATCCGACTTCCTTTACAAACTTAGCACCGTTCAGGGACCTTAGCCGGCGGTCAGGACTGTTCTCCTTTTGACGACGGATATTATCACTCGCCGTCTGACTCCCTGGTCTTGGCCCTCGGTATTCGGAGTTTGGTTGGCCCGGGTAGCCTTGCGGCCCCCAAAGCCATCCAGTAGCTCTACCCCCGAGGGTTGCTTCCAGAGGCTATACCTAAATATATTTCGGAGAGAACCAGCTATCTCCCAGTTTGATTACACTTTGAGTCCTCCCCACAGCTCATCCCATATCTTTTCAACGATAACGAGTTCGGACCTCCAGGCGGTGTTACCCGCCCTTCATCCTGGCCATGGGTAGATCACTTAGGTTTCGGGTCTACGCCGTACGACTGTTCGCCCGTTTCGGACTCGCTTTCGCTCCGGGTGCGGGCCGATAGCCCTTACCCTCGCCGTACAACGTAACTCGCCGGGTCATTATGCAAAAGGCACGCTGTCACCCCCGAAGGGGCTCCAACCGCTGTGTAGGCGCATGGTTTCAGGTACTCTTTCACTCCGCTCGCAGCGGATCTTTTCATCTTTCAGTCGCCTTACTGATTCACTATCGGTCGTCGAGGAGTACTTAGCCTTGGAGGGTGGTCCCCCCATGTTCACACCGGGTTCCACGAGCCCGATGCTACTCGAGAGCTCCCCTTTCCGCGCGGTACAGGACTGTCACCTTCTTCGGTGCGCCTTTCCAGGCGCTTCGCACGCTTCCAGGTTCATCCGCTTTCGCTCGCCACTACTTACGGAGTTGCGGTTGCTTTCCTTTCCTGCAGCTACTGAGATGTTTCAGTTCACTGCGTTCGCTTCCAGCACCTATGCATTCAGTGCAGGATGGCCTATTGGCCGGGTTGCCCCATTCAGAAATCCCAGGATCACAGCTCGGTTACCAGCTCCTCTGGGCTTATCGCAGGTTCCCACGTCTTTCATCGCCTCTCGACGCCGAGACATCCACCATGCGCCCTTGTTCGCTTAATCGCTCCAACCGCGACGTCGCCTCGGGCAGGATCGCTCCAGCCTTCGGGAGACGCGTGGGTTGTCGCTCTCGACACGAACCGCTCTGACCCGTCTCGAGGTGCCTAGCCCCTCGAGACAATCAAAGGAACGATATTTTTCGCCTACTGAGCGCTCTTCGCGTTCTCGGTGCACACCAGCCGCGGGGAAAGACCAAACTGCTGCCGAGGACGAACCCTCAGCCCATGCCGCGGCCGGCGTGGCAATTCACACAACACGTCTCCGGTTGTCAAAGAGGCCGACGGGGCCAGGCCCTTCAGGGACGACACCGCCATCCGGGGTAGCAGTTCCACCAGCTCCTCGGATCGCCTCCGATGAATTCGGATGCGGGTCGGGGAGTGTATCGGAAGCCACTGGTTTGTCAAGCGAAGGCTAAACCTGACCAGAAAATTCCTTGAATGGGGAAAAAGCGGGGATAACTAGTTGCGGCTGCGGCGGGCGGGGTCAGGGGGCGGGCCGCCGGGGTTCCGCTCGTCATCGCCGCCCTGGGGCGGCACGGGGGGCGGGTTGCCCGGCGGGTTGGGACGACGGCTTCCGGGCGGGAGATTCTCGGGGATGAGGGTTGCTTCAGCTCCCTGCGTGGCCGACGCGAGCATTCGGGCGCGCTCGGACGAGGCGTCATCCTGCCCGCTGACGGGGGTCATGCGGACGATGCGGCCGTCGGCCATCCGGATGAAGGCGAGTGCGGCCCCGGTGCGATCGGTGGGGCTGGCGGCGGTGTCGAGGAGGAAGGCCCCGGTATCGAAGGTCCGCGAGGTGGGGAGGGGTGAGCCCTCGCCCCGGGCCGGCTGGCCGGTCTGCGAGGTGGTGAGCGCGTAGGACTGGAGGGCGGGGAGCTCGATGGAGTTGGCGACGGCGTCGCCCGGAGAGAGGGAGACCGTGCCGCGGCGCCAGAAGCCGTAGTAGAACTCGAAGACTTCCGCGATGGCGCGGCCCGGGCCGCCCAGCGCACCGCCGGCTTCGGTGGCGCCGGTGATGAAGAATGCGGTGGTCGGGGCGACGCGGATGGGCTCCGACCAGGCGGAGTGCTCGCCGGCGACGACGGGGATGTCTGCGAGGGAGCGCTGTTCTTCTTTCAGGCGGTCGGTCTGGCCGTAGAGCGGATTGGTGACGTAGGCGCGTGCGCGGTAGCGGTAGGTCTCGCCGGGCTTTGCGGTGAGGTCGTGGGTCCAGAGGGTGATCGTGGCGGAGTCGGTCGCGGCGAGCGAGGAGAGGGGCTCTTCGGCGGCTTGAGCGGAAGGCGTGGAGCCGACGCCGAGGGCCGCGAGCTGGGCGACCAGGTCGGTCTCGCGTTTGCGGAGGGTTTCGAGCTCTGATTCGAGGCGTTTGCGCGGATCGGGGGTGGTGTCGCGGGGGGGCGTCGGGGTTTGCGGGTTGCGGTCGCGGTTTCCGCCGCCGGCCTGTGCGAGCCAGTGGGTGGGGACGTCGGGCCAGGTGAACGAGGGGGGGAAGGCGGAGGAGAGGGGATCAGAGTCGTTGTCCCTTCCGCCGCGGTCTCCGCCGCCACCTCCACCGCCACGATCGCCGCCGCCGCCGCCGGGCGGGGGTGGAGGAGGGGGAGGCGAGCCGGGGTTTTCGTCTTCACCGGGTCGGCGGGGCTCGCGCGGTGCGGGGCGTCGCTGGAGCTGTTCGAGACGCCGCTCGACGTCCTGGATTTCGCGGCGGAGAGAGGCGAGGGTGCGGTTGAGGGTGACGGTCTGCTCGTCGGCAGAGACCGACTGGAGCTTGACGGCCCGGGCGGGCGAGACCCAGGGCTGGCCGGCGATGACGGCGTAGTACGCGGGTCGGCGGATGTCGGCGCGGACCTCGGCGGAGCGCTCCTGTTCGAAGAGCGCGCGGTAGTCGGCGGGCTGGAACTCGGACTTGCGGATGATCGAGCGCAGCGAGCGCCGGGCGGGCAGGGGGCCCAGCACTTCTTCGGCGCTCCACGAGCCGTCGGGCTGGAGGCGCTGGCGCGACCATTCGACGTCGACGAGCTCGAGCCTGCTCTGCCACACCGCGGGGGGGATGGCGGCGAAGCCCTGCGCGGGGGTCGTGAGGGCCGAGCGAAGCGCGGCGGCGTCGAAGCTGGCCTCGACGGAGACGCTGCGGAGGTCGTAGGGCTGCTCGGCGGGCAGCAGGGAGGCCAGGTCCGGTCCCACGGCGGCGACGGCGACGGGGTCGATGGTGCTCTCGTTGACGAAACCGGTCGGGGCCGACGGAGCGGGGACCGCCAGCGGGGCGAAGGGTGCGTCCTGCGAGACGAGCTGGGGAGCGTCGATGATGTCGCTGGAGGCGCCGGAGATGACGGGCGTGCCGAGGGAGGCGAGGGCGCGGGGGCGCTCGCGGAGGGCGCTGGCCATGGCTTCTTCGAAGACGAGCGCCGGATCGGGGAGCGACTGGGGGACGCCTTGGGCGATCTCGTCCGACTCGAGGCGGGCCTTGCGCTGTTCGGCGCGGTCTCTGACTGCGGCGAGGGCGCGGTCGAGGGGGACGTCGTTGCCGCCGACGGGCACGGTGTGCCGGCCGCCGACGAGGCCCATCTGGAAGACGAGGACCCCCAGCGCAAAGAGCGCGAAGAGGGCGAGCACGATCTTCTCGACGTGGCGCTCGGCGCCTGTGATGCCTTTGAGCTTCATGCCGATGCGTTCCTGAGTTCAGAGCCGGCGGCGGCACGCCGCGCGCGGCGGTTGGAGGGCGTTACTCGGAGGGAGCGGAATCGCCGGTCTGTGCGCCGGCGTCCGCGGGGGTCTGGCCGTCGGCGGCGGGCGTGCCGGGGGGCGGATCGTCGGGGATTCCCAGCGAGCGCCGGACGGTCGGGGGCATCCACTTCTTCATCCACGAGCGGAGCCAGATGGTCTCGACGCGGAGCTTGGCGCGGACGAGATGGTCGGACCCGAGGTCGTATCCGCGTGCGATGAAGGGGAAGGGGTCGAACTCTTCGAGGTCGACGTCGACGACCGTCATGAAGTTGACCCTGCTGAAGGCGCTGAGGACGGTGGGCAGGCGGGAGCTGGAGACGATGAGCGAGACGTCGACGTAGCGAATGTCGTAGAGAGGGTTGGCGGCGTTGGGCGCGGCGGCGCGGCCGGTGTGAGCGACGGCGAAGCTGCGGGGAACTTCGGCGGCGCCGTCGGTGGGGCCGCCCGCAGACGCGGCGGCGGGGGCCTGCTGCTGGCCCGGGCCGCGGGTCACTTCTTCACCGGGCACGAGGACGCGCACGGACTCGACGATCTTGACCGGAGCCCGGTGCACCGGGAGCCACGCGCCGACGTCGTCGGAGTTGGCGGCGGCGACGGCCTCGATGATGTCCGCGTGGATCCAGTAGAGGTGCTGCCACTCCCACGCGACCTCGATGGGCAGGGGCTGGGCGGGGTCCCAAGGCGTGACGCGCGTGAACGCCGACGGGGCGGCGTAGAAGCTCAGCTCGCCCGATTCGCCGCGGTAGAGCGCCATGCGGCGCTCACCCAGCAGCTTGGTGAGCTCGGCGCGGTCTTCGGGGGTGAGGTCGCGCTCGGTGCGGCCGGTGGTCCGGCGGGCGATTTCCTTGTTGAAGACTTCGAGGAGGGCTGTGCGGATGCGTTCGGCGGAGGGGGGCGACCCGCCGCGCTTGCTCCGGAGCAGTTCCTCGTGGGCCTGGGGGAAGCGTGCGACCATTCGGTCGAGGAGCTTGAGGCGTGCGCTGGTGTCGGTGTTTTCGGGGAAGAGGCGCTCGGCGGGCTCCGAGCCGTCGACCAGCAGGGTCTTGCCCCGGCTGTTGAAGTCGATGGCGGCCTGACGGACCTTGCCCGCGCCCTCTACGACCGAGCGCAGGAGCGCGGCGACGGCTTCGGTCGTTGCCTCGTTGGGGGCGGACTTGACCGAGACGGGCTCGAGACCCGAGAGGTAGGGCTGGATCTCGTAGGTGACGTCGGACTGTTCGAGCTGGGAGATCGCCTGGGCGACCTCGGCCTCGACGTCGGCGCGGACCTTGCCGCTCATCCGGCCGGCGAAGAAGAGCATGACCGGGGCGGCGATGAGAGCCACGGCGATCGCGATGACGCTGATCAGGTTGGACTTGAGCCAGGGGACGAGGTTCTTCACGAGCGCGCCTCCTCGGACGACCCGGGGCCGGAGGACGCGGCGGGCGAGGCCGCGCCTTCCTGCTCTTCGGTCTTCTTGTTCGCTTCGGCGGCGAGCTGGGCGGGGGTCTTGAGCTGCGCGATCCACGAGAGCGTGAACCTGTACATGCGCTGCTCAGGCGGCCTGACCCGGAGCGTTTCGGGGAGCGGCGCGAGCTTTTCGAGCTCGGCGTCGGCGGGCGCGCCGGGCTGGCCCGGACCTCGACCCGGTCCTCCGGGCCCTCCCGGTCCGCCCGGGCTCCCCGGGCCTGGACCGCCCGCGGGGGGACGCGGCGGGGCGGGGCTGCCCGACGCTGGGCCTGAGGGGTTGCGCTCGTCTTCGGGCGGGTCATCGCCGAAGGGCTGAGAGGGAGGCGGCGGTGGGGCCGGACCCCGTCCCGGAGCGGGGGCGCGCGAGCCGGGAGCCGAGGGGGAACCCGGAGCCCCGGCCGGCGGGTTCAGGGGCGACCAGGTGATCTCCGTCGCGGTCGGGATCTGCGCGAGGGTGTAGGGGACGCCTTCGCGCTGGGCGTTCTCGCGCAGCCAGCGGAGGACGGAGTCGTTGATGAAGGCGCGGCTGTTGTTGGGCGAGTCAAAGACCATGGTGATGCGGACCGCGCCGGCCTCGCCGGCGGCCTTGGGCTCGGTCGATTCCGGGGAGGAGGACGAGGAGTCCCCGCCGGCCTGGTTGTTGCCCGCGGCGTTGGGATCCGCGGCTCGCGCGGGGAAGGGGCTGCCGGGCGTGAGGTACTCGGTCTGGTAGCCGCGGAGTTCGGCGGAGGGGCTGGGCCCGGCGGCGGGGTCGCCCGCGAAGGAATTGGCCGAGGCGAGGACGCTGGCGGCGTCGCTCAGCAGGAGCGTGTGCAGCGCGCGTCCTTCGAAGAGGCGGCGCATGTTCTCGGCGACCATGCCGGGCTGCTGAGCGTTGCTGGCCTCGGTCCACGAGGTCTTGAGCCGCTGACCGAGGCGCGTGGCGTTCTGGATGGGCCCGGTGATGGCCCCGTCGGAGCGGGCGCGGCTGACGGCCATGTTGTCGAGCATGGGGCGCAGGAACGCGATGCCCCCGGCGACGAGGCCCAGACTGGCGGCGGCGACGAACCAGGGGGTCTTGCGGCGCCAGAGGGCCTGTCGGACAACCTGCACGGGCATGAGGTTGGCGTTGATGGTCTGGAGTCCCAGGCCCTGGAGGGCCAGGCCGTAGGCCGTGGCGAGCTGGGCCGTGGCGGCTTCAAAGTCCGCGGCGGCGGCGCCCTCGAGCGTCAGGCGTTTCCCTCGCTCGTACCTGTAGACGTCGAGCTTGAGCTGCTGGCTGAGGCTCTTGCGGAGGCCGATGAGCTTGAAGGTCGAGCCGACGCCTATGACGCGGGTGATGTTGGAGTCTGGGTGGGTGTCCCGGTAGTAGACGAGCGAGCGCTGGACGTCCTGGACGAGCTCGGCGAGGACGGGCTTGATGGCGGAGAAGATGTGGCGCTTGTACTTGGAAGTTTCGGCCTCGCGCTTGAGGCGCTCCGCCTTGCCGTAGGTCATCTTGAAGGTGGATGCGAGGGCCTCGGTGAAGTTGTGGCCGCCCAGGGGGAAGGTGCGGATCCAGACGCGGCCGGCGTCGGCGATGATGAGGTCGGTGGCGGTGGTCCCGATGTCGAGGATGACCGTGCCGGGGGTCTTGGCGGTGAAGGAGAGGTCGTAGGCGACGGCGTTGTAGACCGCGACGGGGCTGAGGGTGATGATGTCGGGGGTCAGCCCCTGCTCGGCGAGCTGGGCGAGGATCTCGGAGATCTTGGCCTTGGTGACGGCGAAGATGCCGACCTCGATGTCGGGCGAGTTCTCGTCGGCGAAGGTCTGGTAATCCCACTCCACCTCTTCGATGGGGAAGGGGATCTGCTGGACGGCCTCGAAGCGGACGAGGTTGGCGACGCCCTTTTTCTCGACGGGTGGCAGCTTGGCAAAGCGGGCGAAGGCGCTGTGGCCGGGGATCGAGACGGCGACGGAGGCGCCCTTGAGGGCGTCGCGGTACTGGCTCATGAAAGCGCCGAGTGCGACCGCGACGGCGTCATCCTTGTTGAGGTCCGGGGTTGAAAGGACCTTTTTGTGAGGGAGGACCGCGAAGTCGGCGACCCGGACGCCCTCGGCGTCGCGCTCGAGCTTCAGGGCTTTGATGGCCCCGGCGCCGATTTCGAGTCCCCAGCACACGTTGGATGAGGGCATGCGGTCTCCTGATCTTGGCCGCCATCCGGCGACGGGGGGCGGGGCCCACCGCCCCGGTCGCCTCCGGCCGAACGAATCGGGCATGGTACCCAATGGCCCGGTGAGACCCGGACGGCGGAACGGGACGCCGGCGCGGGGACCGGATGGTGCGCACCGGGTGGTCCGATACGCGGAGGGGAGGGCGTCGGTTCGAGAGGGGCGGGAAGTCGGGGCTGGCTCGGGAGCCAAGAGGCGGTACACTGTGATGTTCGTTCTCTGTCGGGCTGATGACGCCGGTGGGCGGCGTCGGTGGCGGCCCGGACAACCCCGCGAAGCCGAGCCGTTCTTTCATGAGCCAGATTCCCTCGTCCGCCGCCGCGCCCGAGACGCCTTCGGAGCCGACTTCGGCAGCCCAGACCGCGGGGTCGATGAGCGCGGATCTTGCCGCCGAGATCGACCGCGCCATGGACCAGAGCCTCGCCGCCGCGACGCATCACCCCAAGCCCTCGGCTCAGGAGCTGGATCAGGCGCACAAGGCGATGGGCGACCGGCCTCGGATCAAGGGGCCCCGGGTCGTTGAGGGCGGGCGCGAGAAGCGGCCGGGCGTGGTGGTCTCCGTCGGGCCTACGGACATCTTCATCGAGTTCGGGCCCAAGCAGCTGGGCGTGTTGCCCCGCATTCAGTTCAAGGAAGGCCAGGAGCCTCCGAAGGTCGGGGAGACGGTCGAGGTGGTCGTCGACCGCTTCGAGACGTCGGAGAACCTGTACGTCTGCTCGCTGCCCGGGGCGGTGCAGAAGGCCGACTGGGAGCTTCTTGAGCCCGGTCAGATCGTCGAAGCGCGGGTCACGGGCGTGAACAAGGGCGGCCTCGAGCTGGAGGTCGCCAAGCACCAGGCGTTCATGCCCGCCTCCCAGGTCGATACGCGGCGGATCGAGGATCTGTCGGTGTTCGTGGGCGAGAAGCTGACGTGCAAGGTCGTGCGCGTCGACCGGACGGGCCGGGGCAACATCACGCTCTCGCGGCGGGACATCGTGGCGCAGGAGCGCGAGGCCGAGACCCAGAAGCTGCGCGAATCGATCAAGGAAGGGGACGTGCGTGAGGGCGTGGTCAAGAAGATCATGCCGTTCGGCGCGTTCGTCGACATCGGCGGGTTCGACGGGCTGCTGCACGTGTCGGACCTGTCGCACGACCGCGTCAAGAACGTGTCGGACGTGGTCAAGGAGGGGGACAAGGTCACGGTCAAGGTGCTGAAGCTCGACTGGGAGCACAAGCGGCACTCGCTCGGGATGAAGCAGCTGAGCGAGGACCCCTGGGCCGCGGCGATCAAGGACGTGGTCGAGGGCGCGGTGCTGAGCGGGAAGGTGACCAAGCTGGCGGAGTTCGGCTGTTTCGTCGAGGTCGCGGCTGGAGCCGAGGGGCTGGTGCACATCTCCGAGCTGGCGTGGCAGCGGGTCGACCGCGTGTCGGACGTGGTGCAGCCCAACAAGGTTGTGAAGGTCAAGGTGCTGAAGGTCGACCCCGGGACGAAGAAGATCTCGCTGTCGATCAAGCAGACGACCGAGGCGCCGCAGCGCGAGGGCGCGCCGCGGGGCGGGCGCCGCGGCGGCCGCGAGGAAGACAACCGCAAGGCGGAGGAGATCCTGAAGGAGACGCCGCAGCTGCGACGGCTCCGCGAGGCCGCCAAGGCCAAGCACGGGAAGGACCTCAAGTCCGGGCTCGGCTCGGGCAACCTGGGCATGGGCCTGGGCGATCTTCGTCTGTAACGGGCCCCGCGGCGCGGGCGGGGCGTTCGAGCATTAGACTCGTGCCCCCATCCGATGAGCGACCCTGTTTCCATTCTGAACGATCGGCTGCTGGACGCGCTGCGTGCGGCGTTCGGAGCGGCGCTTCCCGAGGGGGCGACGCCGGCGCTGGCGGCGTCCAAGGACGCGAAGTTCGGGGACTTTCAGTCCAACGCGGCGATGGGCCTTGCCAAGTCGGTGGGCAAGCCCCCGCGCGAGGTCGCGGCGCTGATCAAGCAGCACGCCGACCCGCTGCTGTCGGACGTCGCCGAGCCGCTGGAGATCGCCGGCCCCGGGTTTCTCAACGTGCGGCTGAAGGCGACGGCGCTGGCGGGCGCCCTGGCGGCGATGGATACGGCCGCGCTGGGGCTGGCGGCGCCGGAGCCCGCGGCGCGCATGACCGTCGTGGTCGATCTGTGCGGCGTGAACCTCGCCAAGCAGATGCACGTCGGGCACCTGCGGGCCACGGTCATCGGCGATGCGCTCGCGCGCATCTGGGAGCGGCTCGGGCACGACGTGGTTCGGCAGAATCACTTCGGCGACTGGGGGCTGCCCATCGCGATGGTGACGGCGGCGGTGAAGTCGGGAGCCGAGCGGGGCACGCTCGACCTTTCGACGCTGACGCTCGAGCAGCTCGAGCGGATCTACCGGCGGGCCCAGCGCGAGAGCGACGCGGACGAGGCGGGGCTGGCGGCGGCGCGGCGCTTCGGCCTGGGCCCCAAGGCGCTGGCGGAGCTCGAGGCGCAGGTCTCCGGCGCGCGGGCGCACGCGGAGGAGGCGCAGGCGGCGCTGCGGGCCCTGCAGGCGCAGGACCCGGCGTACGTCGCGGTGTGGCGGCGGATCTGCGACATCACGCTGGAGGCGTGCTTTGCGATCTGTCGGCGGCTGCGCGCGAACGTGACGTCGGAGGCGACGGCGGGCGAGAGCAGCTACGCCGGGGAGCTGGGCGCGGTCGTCGCGGACCTCGAGGGCCGGGGCGTCGCGGAGCTGAGCGAGGGCGCGCTGGTTGTCCGGCTGGATGAGCTGGGGATCAAGGAGCCCTGCATCATCCGCAAGTCGGCGGGCGGGTATCTCTACGCGACGACGGACCTGGCGGCGATCCGGCGCCGGGTCGGGCGGATCGGGGCGGCGCGCGTGATGTACGCGGTGGATGCGCGGCAGTCGCTGCACTTCAAGCAGGTGTTCGCGGCGGCGAAGAAGGCGGGCTACACGGCGCGGAAGGACCTGCCGGGCGAGGACGCCGTGCTGCTGCACGCGGCGTTCGGCACGGTGCTGGGGGAGGACGGTCGGCCCTTCAAGACGCGGAGCGGCGAGAACGTCCGCCTGTCGGACCTGCTGGACGAGGCGGTCGTCCGCGCCGAGGCGGCGGTGGCGGTGAAGAATCCGGACCTGCCGATGGACGAGCGGCGCTCGATCGCCGAGGCGGTGGGCATGTCCGCGATCAAGTACGCCGACCTCTCGACGGACCGGATCAAGGACTACGTCTTCAGCTTCGACCGGATGCTCGCGTTCGAGGGGAACACGGGGCCTTACCTGCTGTACGCGCTGGTGCGGGTGCGGTCGATCTTCCGCAAGGCGCGCGAGCAGTTCGGCGTGGACGAGGCCTCGCTCGAGGGCGCGGGCGCCCCGGCTTTCGCGGTCGCTGCGCCGGAAGAGAAGGCGGTGGCGCTGCAGCTGCTCAGGTATCCCGCGACGCTGCGCGCGGCGGCGGAGACCTGCGAGCCGCACCGGCTGTGCGCGTATCTGTACGACCTTGCGGGGGCGTTCAGCTCGTTCTTCGCGTCGTGCCCGGTGCTGCAGGCGCCGGATGAGCCGACGCGCGGCGCCCGCCTGCGGCTGACGCGGCTGACCGGTCGCGTGCTCAAGGACGGTCTGGAAGCGCTGGGGCTCGTGCCGCTGGAGCGCATGTAAGCCGCTCAGAGGGTGGGGAATTCTCGGCGGATGTCCGCCGGGCGCGCTGCGGTTCGGCTGCGTTGGGCCGCGCGTCCGTTGATTGGTGGACGGCTGCCCGAGCCCGCCGCACGGAATTTCACGGTGCTTGCGCGCGGATTGGCGGGGCGGCGCTTCCGCGCGCCGGGATCGAATCGTACGTTCAGCTCCTCGTGCGGACGGGGAAGCGCGGCGCGTGGACGACCGCGACGGAGTTGCGCACGGACTCAACCGAAGGGAGAAATCAGCATGCGTATCGGTCGTGTGATGTGTGCGCTCGTCGGAGCGCTGGCGGCGGCGTTGCCGGCGGTGTCGGCGTCGGCGCAGAGTTTCAACATCGACTTTGAGGGTCCGCCGCAGGGCGGGCCCGGGACCGGGACTCCCGGCGCCTCCTACGGGGCCGCGGCGGGTCAGGCCGGCTCGTGGAACCGCGTGTTCGCGAACCAGACCCCCGTCGGGCTCTTCACGCTCGACGGCTCGGCGACCGGCGTGTCCCTCGTGCGCTCCGGTCCCTTGCCCCACGGCGGGTTCAACAGCCCCCAGACGACGGGCGACCGCGAGCAACTGCTCGACGATTTTTGGAACATCGACAACGGGCCGGCGCAGGCTCAGTTTTTCGGGCTCTCCAGCGGGTGGTACGAGGTGTACACCTACGCCGTCACGCCGGGGGCCGCCGCGTGCCGGAACCTGATCCAGGTCATCGGCGCTGAGGTGCCCGAGTCGCAGGTGTCGGGCGGCGTGATCCCGGGGGTTGGATTCTCGCTGGGGATCACTCACACGCGGCACCGCGTGTTCGTCCCCAACGAGAACACGCCGCTGACCGTGCGCATCTCCAGCTTCGCCGGGAGCTGCATCGCGATCGGGGGCATGCAGCTCAAGCAGGTCGCGCCCTGCCCCGAGGTCGACATCCAGGTTCCCGCGAACTTCGCGTGCATCTGCAGCGGCGAGGACGTCAAGGGCGACGTCACGATCGCTTCGCCGGGCACCATCGCCTTCTGGTACACGCAGTACAAGGAGATCAACTCCCTCGCGTGGAACGTGATCGACGTCGGGTTCAGCGGCGGGACGTCGATCCCCCTGGGCTTCTTCAGCACCGCGGGGCTCTCCGAGGGCTACTACTTCATCAAGACCACCGCCATCTCGGGCGACGGGTGCTTCAACGAGGACACCCACATCGTCTACGTCGACAAGAGCTTCGAGACGCTGGACATGACCGCGCCGGCGACGGGCGGGGTCTACGGCGGGACGGTCTGCGTGGGCGGGCTCGTCAACGATCGATGCCTCGATCGCTACAGCGTGCGCTGGGCCCCGCTGCCGGCGGGCGCTCCGCTGCTGGACGTCGTGCCGGGCACGCCCTTCTACTTCGGCGCGTTCCCGATCGTGGGAACGTGGACCGGCTGGGATACGATCGCCGCGGGCGTCCCCGACGGTGAGTACGCGATCGTCGCCGACGCGCGGGATGTCTGCGGCTACTCGGCCTCCGACTCCGCCCGCTTCATTGTCGACAACACGCCACCCACCGCGATCATCACGTCGCCGACCAACTGCGAGTACGTGGGTTGCGGCGTCGTCGCGATCAAGGGCACGGCGTGCGACGTCAACCTCAGCGGCTGGGCCGTGCAGTACACGGGCGGCGGCAGCAACAACTGGGTCACGATCGCGACGGGCAACACCTGCATCGAGGAAGACCTGCTCGCGCTCTGGGACACCACCGGGCTTCCCAGCTGCGGCTACACGATCCGCCTGGTCGTCACCGATTCGTCGGTCAAGAACTGCAACAGCGCCATCGTCGGCCAGTCCGACTTCTACGTGTCGGTGAACGTCGGCCTGCGGGGCGACGTGAACGGCGACGGCCAGGTGAACTTCGCCGACATCACCGCCGTGCTGCAGAACTGGGGAGCCTCGTGCCCCTGAGCGCGTGAGCGCCCTCTCACGGAACGGCAACAGAGATAGTTCATGGGACCCGGCGTCGCGAGGCGCCGGGTTTTTCTTTCCGCCCGCGAACGCTCAGAGGGGCTCGCTCTCGATGCTCGCCTTCTCGCCCTTGAGCTTCTTCTCGACGTACTTTTTGAGCCAGGTCTCGTAGCTCTTGCCGGCGGCGGTGTCCTTGCCAGTGAACTCGACGCGCGCGATGGTGTCGAACGTGACGGTGATCTTCTGGTCGGAGTCTTCGGGGAGCAGGCGCACGCTGGAGGCGGCGAGGGTCGCTCCCTTGCGGTGGTCGAAGATGTAGCCGCGGAGCGTCCTGCCGCCGATCAGTTCGAGCGTGACATCGCCGCGGTAGTCGAAGGCCTTTTCCAGCGCGCCGAGCAACGCCTGCTCGTCCTCCCGCGTGGCGACGAGCCCCTGCAGCGTGGGCTTCTCTCCCGATTCGGGGGCGGCGGGGTCGCCGGGGCTGGGATGGATGGACTTGGTTTCCTGAGGCATGGGCGAAGATCCTGGGAGTTGGGAGGAGCGGCGTTAGCCGCCGAAGGTGCGGCCGCTCTGCGGGTCCATCATCTTCCAGCCGAGGGTCCGGCAGATGCGGACAAGGACGGGCCAGGCGATGTCCTCCTCGTGGAGCGAGACGATGACCTGGCTGACCGGGTCGGCGGGGCCCACCATGGGCAACTGGACGAGGAACCCGGGGCCGTAGAGCACGCCGAAGGTCTCGGGGGAATTCGAGCCGTCGGCGGAGGTGTTGAACTCGGACAGGGTCGCCTGGACCTGGCGGAGGGTTCCCAGCGGGACGCTGCTGAGGATCGAGGGCGCTTCTTCCTCGTCGGACTTGAGCAGTTTGACGAGAAGAATCTGCCGGGCCCTGGCCACCTGCGACCTCCGATGTGCGCCCCGCGAGCTCGGGCGCGAGCCGTAGAGCGTAGCCGAGCCCGGGCGGGACGGGCTCGGGGGCGGGAATGTCAGGGGCCCGGGTCGGCGCGGGCCTTCTCGCGGAGACTGGCGGCGTCCCGGTCCGACCTGTCGACGATCTGCTCGACGTCGTCGGCGTCGATCCAGGGGAGCGCGGCGATCTTCTCGCGGAGCTGGGCGGGGAAGGGACGGTCCCGCACCTCGTGCGGCGGGCGGCTCTTCCAGTAGCGGTGCATCCAGAGGTATTGCTCAGGCGCGCGGCGGACCATCGTCTCGATGGCGCGGCGGTACCGGGCGGTGATGTAGAAGAGCGGATCGGGCTGGTCGCGCCAGTCGTCCGGGCCGAACATGTCGATGACCTCGATCCGGTAGCGGAAGCTCTGGGCCTCGCGGGCGAGCTCGCTGGGCGGCTCGGCGGGTCCGGCGCCCCGCTGCTGCGTGAGCCCCGAGAGGCGGCGGGCCTGCCCGCAGATGACCGACGCGTTGTAGCGCATGGCCAGCAGGCCCACGGTCTTGTACGCCGAGGCGAGCCGATTGAAAAACGGGACGAAGAGCCCGCGGTCGCCGGCGTTCTGGTCGGCGATGAAGCCGACGGGCGCGCCGCGCTCGAAGAGCTCGGGGAGCACGTGGGCGGCGCCGAACTTGTCGACGAGCGTGAGGCCTCGGCTGCTTCGCGTCTGGTGCACCCACTCGTCGAGCGGGGCGAGGTCCAGCGGCCGGTAGAGCGCGTGCAGCGGGAACCCGAGCACCGCGAGGGCATAGCCCAGCAGCTCCCAGTTGCCGCAGTGCCCGGTGATGAGGACGCACGGGCCGCGGCCGGCGAGCTTGCGCAGCGCGTCGCCCAGCCCGCCGATCTCCATGTGCGAGGCGTAGGCGTCGGCGCTCAGAAGTCGGGGCGTGACGGCGACCTCCGCCGCCAGGCAGAACAGGTGGCGGTAGGACTCGACCGCGTACTCGCGGACGAGGCGTCGGTCCCAGCGGGGGAAGCACCAGCCGATGTTCTCGACCGCGCGGTCGAGACGGCGCCTGTTGAAGGGCAATCCCGCGAAGGCGCCCCCCAGGCCCCGCATCAGTCGCATGGATCGCTCGGCGCCGACCATGTTGATGGTCGCGGCCCCGGCGCGCACGGCGGCGTAGATGGGCGGCTCGGCCCATTCGGGGAACCGGCGACGCGGTCGCCTCGATCCCTTGCCCAGGCCGCGGGGAGGTTCGTCCATCAGCGCCCGGCGTGCACGCCCGTCAGCGTGTAGAGCCGGTTCTGATTGAGGATGGGGATGCCCGCGGCGGTGGCCCGCTCGAAGAGCTCGTCGTACTTGGTGACCTGCTGCCTCAGCTGCAGGTACCGCTGGATGAGCTCGACGGGGTCGCTGGGGCGGGGCTGGGGCGGCAGGATGGGCTTCTCGCCCAGCACCAGGAAGTCGGTGTCGCCCGTGATGTCCTCGCTGACGGCGCCGTTCCAGTTCTCGATCAGCCCCCGGATGTCCTGGGCCTCGAGGGGGGTGGCGATGCCGTCGCGGTCGGTGTCGAAGTTGCCGTAGATCGCGAAGGTGTACCTCTTGCGGGGGTCGTAGACGGCGTTGGCGACGACGTCGCCCGAGATGATGGGTGTTCCGGCGTTCTCGCGGATGATGCGGGCAACGCTGGAGGCCTCGTCGATGCGGATGACCTCGATGGTGGCCTTGCCGCGCGGGTACTCGCCGGCGGCGTCGGGCTGGATGGCCGACGCGCCGGTGTAGACCTCGAAGCTCATGCCCAGCACGACGCGCTCGCGCCGACCGATGTCGAGGTAGACCTGCCGGGCCGCGGAGTTGACCCCGGCGACGCGTGCGTCAACGAGCGCGCCCTCATCGGCGGGGCGGAGCCCCTGGGCGCCCTCGGCCTGCTTGAAGCGGCGGACCTGATCGTTGGCGATCAGCAGCTCCTGCTCGAGCGAGCGGACGCGGCCTTCGAGCCCCGAGACGGTCGATTCCGAATCGCTGCGGAGGGTCTCGAGCCGGGTGGTGTAGTCGCGCTTGGCGGCCTCGACGCTGTCGCGGTACGTGGTCGTTCCCGCGCGGTAGGTCTCGATCTCGCCGCTGATGCGCTCGACGGTGGCCCGGTGCTCCTCCTCGAGGCTGCGGACGCGCTCGACGGACGCGAGCAGATCGGCGCGGGCGGCGTCGCGGTTGGCCTCGGCGGCGGCCAGCGCCTGCTGCAGGCGGCTGATCTCCTCGCGGCGCGAGGTCAGGAGCGGGATGAGCGGGGTGGCGTCCTCGCCCGAGGCGGCGGTGACCTTGTCCAGCAGCGAGCGCGGGTCGTCGCGGCGCGAGCCGCTGACCATCGCGGCCAGGTCCTGCAGGCTCCGGTCCAGGTAGCGAACGACGCCCTGGTTGCCCGCCTGGCTGCGGAGCTGCTCCCAACGGTCGTCGCGCTCGTCGGGCCGGACGGCGGCGGAGAGGTCGTTCCGCGCCACTGCCAGCTCGTTGCTGAGGCGCTGCACGTTGGCCGACAGAACAATGGACGTCACGAGCAGGCCCAGGCACAGCACGCCCAGGATTCCCAGCGTCACAGCGAGAGCCACGCTCGTGCGGGTTTGCGAAGCCATCAGGAAGCACCTCCGAAGGAGCGGCCGGCCCACCGACCGCACGCCATACGCCGGCCGCACCGAGGCGGATCCGGGCGGGCAGTGTCCCGAGGCGGTCCGGACGCGTCAACTGAACGGCGATCCAGCCGGGCCCTAACCGCCGCCGACCCCCAGCCAGCCGCGCATCAGGAAGGCCAGCGTCAGGAAGACGGTGTAGCTCAGCGAGTCGGTCAGCATGGTCAGAAAAATGGATGACGCCGTCGCCGGATCGAAGCCCAGCCGGTCCAGGATGAGCGGGATCGCGGTCCCCACCAGGCAGGCGATGGTCATCGAGCCCATCATCGCCAGCCCGGCGATGACGCCGATCTTCCAGGTCATGTCGTCGATAAGCCCCGTGGCGTCGATCATCCAGATCGAGACGCTGAAGCAGACGCCCACCGCCAGGCCGGCCACAGCCCCGGCCCCGACCTCGCGGAGCAGCATCTTCCACACGAAGTCCCGGCGCACCTGCCCCAATACGAGGCCCCGCAGCGTGACGGCGAGGCTCTGCTGGCCCGTGTTCCCCGACTCGTTGGCGATGACCGGGTAGATCACCGCGACCACGGGGATCAGCTCGATGAAGTCGTGGTACAGCAGCAGGACCGCCGAGGCGATCTGGGCCGTGATCAGATTCATGAGCAGCCAGGGGGAGCGGCTGCGGAGCTTGGTCGCTACCCCCGCGTACGCAGCCTCACCCGCCTGCACGCCCACGAGCTTGAGCGCGTCCTCCGCCCGGCGCGCGTTCAGGATGTCGATGACGTCATCGACCGTGACCATGCCCAGGATGCGCCGCTGCTCGTCGACGACGGGCATCGTGATGTAGTCGTACTTGCTGAACAGCTCGGCGACCTCTTCCCGGTCGACCGTGGGGAGGACGGCGTCCAGATCCCGGCTGACGAACGAGGCGACCGGGGCGCCGTCGTCGGCGAACAGGAGCTGCCGGAGCCCGATCGTGCCCACCAGCCGGCGGTCGTCGTCCACGACGTAAACGTCGGTCTGGTGCTCCTCCATGGGGTGGGTCCGGATGAACTCGATGGCCTGCCCGATGGTCATGCTGGCGCGGACGACCTGGATGTCGGTGGTCATCAGGCCGCCCGCCGAGCGCGGGTCGTAGAGCGCCAGCTTGCCCAGGAGTGCGGCGCGCCGGGGCGGGACGGCGCGGAGGATCGCGGCGGCGGCGTCCTTGGGCAGGGCCTGCAGGAGGTCCGCCGCGTCGTCGGGCTCCATCTCGTTGACCAGCCCGGCCGCCTCGGCGGGCTCCAGGTCCATCAGCACCGTCGCCGCCAGCACGGGGTCCATGTGGGCAAGGGCGTCGGCCGCCGACTCCTCCTCCATCTGCGTGAGGACTTCCGCCGACTGCTCGGGTTCGAGCTGTTCGAGCGTGTCCGCCGCGTCGGGCGGAGCGAGCTCGTTGACGACGGGCGCCAGCTCCTCGGCCGTCGCCCCGGGCATGGTGTCGAAGATCTGCTCGAGGGCACGCTCGTCGACGGTGTCGCTGCCGGGCTCGTGGACGACGAGCTCTTCGCCGGCGGCGGCGCGCGACGTCCCGGTCAGCGGGGTCTCGCCGCTGTCCGGCGCGGGCGCGTCGGGCTTGCGCTCCTCGTCCATGCACGCATCCTATCGGTGGGTGCGCGGCCCTTGGCGGGCGCCGCCGCGCTACACGCCCGGAGGGAGTACGCCCCGCCAGACGTCGAGCCGCTGATGATCCGTCAGGTCGTACCGCAGGGGCGTGACGGTGATGTCGCGCGCCAAAAGATGCTTCACGTCCGTGCCCTCGTCGGCCCCGCGGAAGTCGAGCCCGTGGCCCGAGGCCCAGTAGTACACGTCGCGCCCCGGGCTGACGCGCCGCTCGTAGGCGTCGATCAGCCCGTGCGTGTTCATGGGGCAGACCGCGATGCGGGGCCGCTGGGGCGTGGGCGGCTCGACGGGCTCGTCCTGGCAGATGGGGATGTTCACGCTGACGCACGCGTGGGGGCTGAGCGGCTTGCCCGGGCCGATGCCCCCCGCCAGGAGCAGGTCGATCGCGCGGCGCGCGTGCCGCGCCGCGACGTCGAAGCGCGTCGCGCCCCGGCCCAGGTGCAGGCTCACCGCGATCGAGGGCACGCCCAGGAACGCCGCCTCCAGCGCCGCCGCGACCGTGCCCGAGTAGATGACGTTGATCCCCACGTTGGCCCCGGCGTTGAGCCCGCTGATGACAAGGTCCGGCCGCGACCCCGCCCCGAAGCGCTCGGGCCAGATCGAGCAGATGGCCAGCTTCACGCAGTCGGCGGGCCGGCCGTCGACCGCAACCCCCGACATGCGGGCGCTGACCTGCTCGACGCTCGTCATGAGCGGCATGTGGAAGGTCACGCCGTGGCCCGTCGCCGACTGGACCGTGAGCGGCGCGATGGGCCAGACGACCTCGCCCAGGGGCCCGCCGTGGGTCCCGTCGTGGTCGACGAGGGCGTTGTAGAGCGCCTCGATGCCCGGGGCGTGGATGCCGTCGTCGTTGGTGAGCAGGATGCGCATGGGGGCGAGCGTACCTTTCCGCGAACTGCGCCGAGTTCGGAGGATTCAGCCGCCGCGCCGCGCCACGTGGAAGCACAGGATCGAGGCAGCGATGGCGGCGTTGAGCGACTCCACTCCGCCGCGCATGGGGATCGCCAGCCGCCGCTCGCACAGCGCCAGCGCTTCGGGAGAGAGCCCCGTCGTCTCGCCGCCCACCACATACACGGCCCGTCGCGGCGGCTCGTGCGCGAACAGGTCAACGCCGCCCTCAGACTCCAGCGCGAACGCGCCGAAGCCGACGCGCCGCAGCGAGGTCAGACCCTCGACGAGCGTCGGCGCCCGGACGACCGGGCAGCGGTAGATGGTGCCCGCGCTCGCCTTGATGATGAGCCCGTTGATCCAGGGCGAGCCGGCGAGCGGCCACAGCACGCCGCTGATCCCCGCCGCGAGAGCCGAGCGGATGACCATCCCGATGTTCTGGGGGTTCGTCACGCCGTCGAAGGCCAGCAGCCGCACCGCGGCGCCCGCGCCGGGCGGGGCCAGGGCGTCGCTCCACCGTTCGAGATCCTCGACGAGCGTGAGGCGGACGCGGGCCGCGACGCCCTGATCGTTGCGCGCGTCGCCCGAGAGGCGGTGGATGTCCGTCTCGGGGCGGAGCTGCATCTCGACGCCGCCCGCGGCGCAGGCCTCGCGCAGCTCGTCCACGAACTCGCGGGGGCTCGTCCGCGCGCAGGCGACCTTCTCGACCTCGACGGTGGGCGCCGCTAGAGCCTCGAGCACGGCGCGGCGGCCGAAGACCGTGATCTCGTCGCGCCCCCTGAATCGCTCGTTGTGCTTGCGTGCCATGGCCCTTCAGCGCGCCTCCCGCACATATTCACGCCCCGCCCACCGGGTCTTCACGCCCTTGCGCAGGTCCGACGCTGCCTCCGCCAGCAGCCTCGTGACGATCCACGCGCCCACCGGATAGAGCAGGGCCCAGCGCAGCGGCGCCCCCTGGTCCCGGTACAGGCGCGACAGGGCGGCGATCACGATCGTCAGCGACGCGGCGCCCACCCCCATCAGCACCCAGCCCAGCGGGGCGTCGCCCCGCGCGCGCACGACGGCGCCCGCCAGGCCGCAGACCGGCGGCGCGATCGGCAGCAGGACGCCCGTGAGGCGCCCGCGCCACGCCCACTCGCCGAGCTGCCCGGGCCGCCGCAGCGCCGCCTCGGTGTAGATGCGCTTCCACCCGCGTGCGAACGCGTCCCACGAGCGGTACATGCGGCAGCGCAGCATGCCCCCCGGCATCAGCACGCCCCAGCGGCTGGTGATCCGCTTCTTCTCCTTATCGAGCCACCGGGCGAAGGCGATGTCCTCCAGCAGCTCCGCCTTGACGCGCTCGTGCCCGCCGATCCGCTCGTAGAGCCAGCGCCGGAAGAGCATGAACTGACCGTTGGCGAAGGCGCGGGGGCGCTCGGCCCGGTTGACGATGTCCAGCGGATACTGGCGGATGAGCTCGAACCCCGCCGCGGGCTGCACGAGCTTCTCGAACCAGTGCTCGCTGGTCAGCTCGCTGAGGAGGCTGAGCAGGTCGAGCCCCCGGGCCAGGGCCAGCGCGACCGCCGCCCGGACGAGCCCGGGGTCGAAGACGGTGTCGGCGTCGGCGAACAGGAGCATGTCGGCGCCGCTGGGGGCCCGCGCGTCCTGCACGCCGCGCCACGCCGCGTGCGTCTTGCCCGCCCAGCCCTCCGGGCAAGAGGCGATCTCGACGATCTCGACGCGCGGATCGTTCCCGACGATCGAGCGGACGACCGACGCCGTCCCGTCCGTGCAGCGGTCGAGCGCGAAGACGATCGCGAGCCTCGGATAGTCCTGCGTGACGAGCGAGCGGACCAGCTCGCTTATGACGGCCTCCTCATTGTGCGCCGGGATCACGACGCAGACGCTCGGCCAGCCCTCCTTGGGCGGCGGCAGGCTCAGGCCGTCCCGCGCCGTGGGCAGCGTGCGCGCCGACCGCGCGATGCGCCACAGCACCACGCCGTAAAACACCCCCGCGCCCGCCGACAGCGCGGCGAGCACCGCCAGAGGCAGAACCAGGTAGAGCGGAGTCACGCGGACCACACGGTACCGCTACGATCGCGCGCGTGATGATCGATCGTTCCCTCTCCGATCCTCTGGTCTTCTCCGTGGAGGGCGCCCGGGCGCTCGACCGCGCCGTCGAGACGGAGCTGGGCCTGCCGACGATCGTGCTGATGGAGAACGCCGCGCGCTCGCTCGCCGAGGCGTCGCTGGCGCTCATGCGCGAGCGCACGCTCGACCAGGTCGCGATCGTCTGCGGCCCGGGGAACAACGGCGGCGACGGGCTCGCGCTCGCCCGCCACCTCGCCTGCCGGGGGCTCGACCCCTTCGTCGGACTGACGCAGCCCGCCGACATGTACAAGGGCGACGCCGCCACCAATCTCCGCGCGGTCGAGGCCCTCGATCTCCGCCTGATCGACCCGATCCTGGCGATGGCGCCGCAGGCGGCGATGGCCATCGTCTTCCGCAACGGGGCCTTCGGCTCCACCGACGAGGAGCTCCGACGTCTGCTGGTTGTCGATGCGCTCCTGGGCACGGGCATCAGCCGCGCTCCCAGCCCGCCCATCGAGCGCGCGATCCGGTGGATGAACGGGCTGCGTGGTCGCGGGGCCACCATCCTGGCGATCGACGTCCCGACCGGTCTCGACGCCGACACGGGGATCCCCGCCGGCGAACACGTCGTTCACTCCGACGTCACGGTGACGCTGGGAGGACTCAAGAAGGGGCTGCTGGAGCCCGGGTCGGCGCGTTACACCGGAAAGCTGCTGGTGGGCGATCTGGGCGTCCCGCCGGCGTTCATGCGGCGTTTCGCGCTGCCGCCCTCGCGCCGTTTCGAGGCGTGAGGCCCGGAGCATCAGACCGGACGGAAAGGCCGCGGTGGGATTCGAACCCACGGATAACGGATTTGCAATCCGTCCCCTTAGACCACTCGGGCACGCGGCCGGCTGGGAAACATCTTTGCACCCGCGGGGCGGGCTGTCCAACGAGAACCCCGCGCCGGTCGGCCACGCCGCACGACCTCGCAGCCCCGAGCGGCCGATAGACTCATCGATGATGATGCAGCGATACCTCCGTCTGGCGGCCGTGGGGAGCGTGGCGTTCATCGCCGGGGCCCCCGCGCTGGCACGCCAGACCGAAGCGCCCGAGCGAGCCCGTCAGCCGAGCGAGCCGCCCGTCCTGAGGCCCGTGCCGCGCGACACCCCCGTTCCGGACATCGGCCCGGCCCGCCCCGCGTACCGCCCGGCCCCCGGGCAGCTCGTGCGCGAGGGCGCCTTCCTGCGCAACCGGAGGGGACGGCTCGTGCAGGTCGAGAGCGTCTGGATCTATGTCTTCGACCGCGACGCCGAGGGCCGGGCCGAGCCCCCCATGATCGTCCAGCCCTCGCTGCGGCTGCGCGAGATGCGCCGGCTCCTCGATTCCCGGACTGACACCATCACTTTCCAGACCACGGGCCGGGTCTTCGTCTACGCGGGGCGCAACTATTTTCTGCCCACGTTCTTCTCGGTCGTGTCGTCGAGCGCCGAGCGTCCGGCTACGGAGCAGCGCCGCGCCGAGGCCGACGGCGCCGCCCCGACTCCCGCCGAGCGCGCCGCCGCGGAAGATCCCTCCGTCGCCTCGCTGATCGACTCGATCAAGGGCGGTCCCCGCGTCATGCCCACCGCCCCGGCCCAGGACAAGAAGCAGGCCGTGCAGGCCAAGCCCGAGGATCCGACGGCCTTGTTCCGGGAGGGGCTCACCGTCGTCGCGCAGCGCGGCCGGGTCATCCGCAGCGAAGACGGGTCGCTCTCGTTCGTCAGCGATACCGGCGCCGCCAAAACCGACCGCCCCGAGCCCGCCCTGGTCCTGCTGCCCTGCCTCAACCTTGAATCGATCGAGCGCCTCGTGCAGCGTCACGGCGAGCGGCTGGTCTTCCTCATCTCGGGCCAGACCTACGTCTATGAGGGGGTGAACTACCTCCTGCCCACGCTCGTGCAGATCGACGCCGACCGCGAAGGCAACCTCATTCCCGCCCAATAACCGTCCGCCCGGCGGCGCGCGACGGTCCTTCCTCCCATAAATGGCGAGACGTGTTCCTCCGCCGCACAGACGGACGGACGACCGGCACCTTGAAACGGGCGACTGGTCAAGCTGGGTGAAGTGGGCAAATCGCCGGACCGAAATCGTTCACGCGGAACATCAGTCTCCGCGACAGAACGGACGTGCGGCGGGCCACGGACGGGCCCGCCTCTCTAGGAGCGAGCGATGGCCACCGCCACCGACGTCAACGGCTCGAAGGACTGGGCCTCCAAGAAGGTGTTCACCACGGGAGAAGCTGCGGAGATCTGCAAGGTCAGCCAGCAGACGATCATCCGCTGCTTCGACTCCGGACGCCTGCAGGGCTTCCGCGTGCCCGGTTCGCGCTTCCGCCGCATCCCCCGCGAGGAGCTCCTCCGGTTCATGCGCGAGAACGAGATCCCCACGGATCTGCTGGGCTCGCAGGCGGGCAAGCGCCGCGTGCTGATCGTCGACGACGACGTGCAGATCCTGGAGCTCTTCGTCGACGCCCTCACCCGTGACGGACGCTTCGACGTCCGCACCGCGGGCACGGGCTACGACGCCGGCATGCTCACCGAGGCGTTCCGGCCCGATGTGATCGTCCTCGACTACATGCTCCCCGACGTCAACGGCAACATCGTCTGCCAGCGCATCCGCGAGAACGACGCCTTCGCCTCGACGCGCATCGTGTTCGTCTCGGGCGTCGTGAACCCCGACGAGATCGAGAAGCTCCGCCGCGCCGGCGCCGACGACTTCATCAAGAAGCCCTTCAACATCGAGAAGCTCATCTCCCGTCTCGCCGAGCTCACCGGCGCCTGAGCGCCGGGGTCCCGAGCCGCCGCCGCGTCCCGCGACCCGACCACGAACCGCGAGGAGCTCGTGAAGACCGAGACCAATCCCAGCCGAGGGGAGCCCGCCAAGGCCGCCCACGTCGAGCTCATCCTGCAGCAGATCGCCTCGCTCCCCACGCTCTCGCCCGTGGCGGTGCGGATCATGCGCATCGCCCAGTCGGGCGAGGCGGACCTCCGCGAGGTCGCCAGGCTCATCGAGTCCGACCCCGCCGTCACCGCGCGCGTGCTGGCCCTCTGCCGGCGGGCGGACATGGGCGTCTCCAAGAAGATCACCACCGTCGACCGCGCCGTCGTCATGCTGGGCCTGGAGGCCGTCCGCGCCGCCCTGCTCTCGGTCGAGATCCACGAGGCCTTCGGCCACACCATCGAGAAGACCGACCCCGCCACGCTCCGCCGGCGCTCGGGCGACGAGGCGCCCCCAGCCGATCCGTCGGGCTTCTCGCGCCGCGAGCTGTGGAGGCACTGCCTGGGCGTCGCCTGCGCGGCGGAGACCATCGCGGAGATCCATCCCGCCGGCTTCCCGGGCCTCTCGCCCCAGGAAGCGTTCGTCGCCGGGCTGCTGCACGACCTGGGCAAGCTCGCGCTCGATGCGCTCCTTCCCAAGAGCTACCAGAAGGTCGCCTCGCTCAGCGCCGAGCGCCGCCTGAACATCGCCGAGGTCGAGCGCCGCGTGCTGGGGCTCGATCATCACGCCGCCGGCAAGCGCCTCGCCGAGCACTGGGGACTTCCCCACGCGCTGCAGGACGTCATGTGGCTGCACGGCCAGCCCTTCGCCCTGCTCCCCGACGTCCCCCACCGACCGCTCGTCGCCCTGGTCACCATCGCCGACGCCCTGGCGCGCCGCCTGCACCTGGGATGGTCGGGCAACCACGGCCCGTCGGAAGACTTCGCCTCGCTGTGCACGCCCTGCGGCGTCGTCCCAGCGCAGGCGGAGAACGCCCAGGCACTCATCCTCGAACGCATGAGCGAACGGGCCCGCGACCTGGGAGTCGATGAGGCCCCTTCCGCCGCGGTGCTCGTCGAGTGCATCACCAGGGCCAACAGCCAGCTCGGCGCGGTCAGCGCCCAGCTTGAGCAGCGGGCCCGCGAGTCGCGCCGCTCGACCGACGCGCTGGGCATCATCGCCCGCTTCCTCTCCAGCGAGGACCACGCGCGCAGCGGCGCCGTCGCCGTGGGCCACTGCCTCCGCTCCGCCGCCGAGGTCATCGGCCCCGGCTACGCCGCCATCATCACGCAGGCCCGCGAGAGCGCCCCCTGGACGCTGCACGTCCACGACGCGTCGACGGGCCGCGTCTCCAGCGTGGGGCTCACGCCCCCGGGCGGCGCCGAGTCGCTCGCCGCCTTCGCCGGAGAGGGCGCGCTCGGAACGCGCCGCGCCGCCGTCCTCACCTGGCTCTCGGGAGAGGTCGCCGCGCGGGGAGGCCCGCCCGACCTGCACGTCATCCCGATGCTGCTCTCGGCTTCCTCCCTCTCGGCGGTGCTCGTGCACGAGCGTGCGCCCGCGGGCGCCGAGATCGGCGCGCCCGGGCTGAGCGCCCTCGCCGCCGCGTGGGGCGCCTCGATCGCCTCGGCCTTGCGCCACGACGGCGCCCGCCGGCTCAGCGAGCAGCTCGCCGAGGTCAATCGCGAACTCGCCGAGGCGCAGAACAAGCTCGTCGAGCAGCGCTCCATGCTCCGCCTGGGCGAGCTGGCCGCCGGCGCCGCCCACGAGATGAACAACCCCCTGACCGTGATCAGCGGCATGGCGCAGATGCTCTCCGACAGCGCGCGCACCACCGACCAGAAGACCGCTTCCGCCGCGATCGTCTCGGCGTCCGAAAAGCTCACCGAGCTCATCACCAGCCTCCACCTCTTCGCCGACCCGCCCAAGCCTCACAGGGCCCCCGCCGACCTCGCCGAGCTTCTCGCGGGCGCCGTCCGCTCGGCCCGCCAGCGCGTCGCGCAGTCCGGCAGGGCGCGGCCGCCCCAGGTCAGGCCCGAGATCGTCTGCGACCCGAGCATCGGGCGGGCGCTTATCGACCGCTCCCAGATTTCGCTGGCCGTAACAGAACTCATCGTCAACGCGCTGCAGGCGGGCCCGCGCCGACTCGTGCAGGTTCGGGCTCAGATCGATCCCTTCGATGGACGACTTGTGATCGCCGTCTCGGACGACGGTTCAGGCATGTCCTCACACGCACTCGAGCACGCGTTCGACCCCTTCTTCTCCGAGCTGCCCGCGGGCCGCAGGACTGGATTGGGGCTTACCCGCGCCCGGCGCTATGTGGACCTGCACGGCGGAGAGCTCACGCTCGAGTCCGTGCCGGGAAAGGGCACCACCGCACGACTGGCCCTCCCCGACTGGCGGCCCGCCGCCAGGACGGACGCCGTCGAACGGGCCGCCTGAAGAACCACGGAACGCAGACCGGTTTCGACCGGCGGAGAGACGCGGATGGCCAAGCGCAAGCCCAAGGGCGACCGGTCCCCCAACCAAGACGAAGGCGCCCCGGCGCGCCGGGTCTCGCACCGCGTCCTCGCCGTCGACGCCAGCCCGCGCGCCCGCGCCGAGCTCCAGCACGCGCTGGGCGCCACGGGCCTCTCCTGCGACGGCGCCGGCTCGATCGCAGAGACCCGCGAGGCCATCGCCGCACGCCGCTACTCCATCATCGTCATCGATGAGTCCCAGTGTGACGGCTCGGGGCTCGAGCTGGTCCGCGAACTCGCCGGGCAGGACGCCGCGCCCCGCTGCATCGTCACCAGCAGCCGCAACGACTTCGACGGCGTCGTCGACGTCATGCGCTCGGGGGCCATCGACTTCGTCGCCAAGCCCTATCGCCCCGCCGAGATCGCCGCCCGCGTCCTCGCCGCCATCGAGGTCGTCCGCAAGCTCCGCGACTCCGAGCGCCGCGTGCAGCGGCTCAAGCGGATCTGCAAGCGTCTGAACTCCGCACGTCGCGAGGTCGCCGAGCAGGTGGACTCGCTCTGCTCGGACCTCGTCAGCGCCTACCAGGAGCTGGCCGACCAGATGTCGACCGCCACGGTCGCCAGCGAGTTCGCCTCGATCGTGCGCCAGGAGCTGGACGTCGAGAACCTGCTCCGCAGCACCCTCGAGTTCCTGCTCCGCAAGACCGGGCCCACCAACGCCGCCGTCTTCCTTCCCACCGCGGCTCACGACTTCAACCTGGGCGCGTACGTCAATTATGACGTGCCCCGCGAGACCGCCGACGTCCTGCTCGACCACCTCGCCGACGTCATCGCCCCCCGCTTCGAGGACCTCACGGAGATCCGCCGGCTCGCCTCGCGCGAGGAACTGGCGGACGCCCTGGGCGAAGGGGCCGCGTGGCTCGAGGATCACACGGTCCTGGTCTTCTCCTGCCACAGCGACGGTGAGTGCCTGGCGGTCGTCGCGCTGTTCAGGGATCACACCAAGCCGTTCCCCGACGAGCTGGTCCCCGTCCTGGAGGTGATCCGCGACCTGTTCGGCAAGCAGCTGGGCCGCGTCATCCGGATCCATCACCGCCACAAGCCCGACCTCCAGTGGCCAGGCTTCGACGTCGAGGACGACCACGGCCTGGCGGCCTGACCTCATCCGAACCCGGCGACTTCGCCCGCGGCCGCGCGCACATCCCGCGCCCTTTCCGCGCCGCGCGCCGGCGCGTCCTCGACCGGCGTCGCCCCGCCGCTACACTGACTCCACGTTCGCGTTCTGAACCCGCCGCCGCGCCGGACCGGCGTGCGGGACTTCCCCAGATGGGTCCGGTGACATGTCGACAGCCCCGCGGCGCACACGCCGCCTGCTGTTGGTGTGCCTCAACATCGAGCGCGAACCCCCATGTCCATCTTCCCGCTGCCTCAGTTCGAAGCCGACCTCGAAGCCGCACGCCGCGACGCCGAGGAATACGCCCGGCTCAGCGTGCCCAAGACGCTCGTTGTGCGCTTCGGCGCCATGAAGCTCGTCGGGGAGTTTCCCTACGACGGCTCCGTGAAGCCCGGCTGCGGGTCGAAGATCGTCGTCCGCACCCACCGCGGCACCGAGCTGGGCGAGATGCTCACCAGCACGTGCCCCAACGCCGGCTGCTCCAAGAGCGTGTCGCGCAAGGAGATGCTCGAGTACATCGAGAACTCGGGCGGGAAGGACTACCCCTTCTTCACGGAGGGGCGGGCCCTCCGCGTCGCGACCATCGCGGACATGAACGAGCAGTCGCGGATCGAGTCGCTCAAGCCCGCCATGCTGCGCGTCGCCCGCGCCGCGGCGGAGAACCTCCGGCTGCCCATGAAGATCGTCGACGCCGAGCCCATCCTGGGGGGCGAGCGCCTGACCTTCTTCTTCGTCTCGGAAGAGCGCATCGACTTCCGCGACCTCATCCACGAGCTGGCGGGGGAGTTCGCCACGCGCATCGAGCTCCGCCAGGTCGGCGCACGCGATGAGGCGAGGCTGGTCGCCGACTATGAGAAGTGCGGCCAGCACTGCTGCTGCAAGCAGTTCCTGAAGGTCCTCAAGCCCGTCTCCATCAAGTCCGCCAAGACGCAGAAGGCGACCCTCGACCCCCTCAAGATCAGCGGCCGGTGCGGGCGGCTCATGTGCTGCCTGCGGTACGAGGACGAGACCTACGAAGCGCTCAACAAGAAGCTGCCCAAGATGAAAAAGCGCGTGGGCACGCAGCAGGGCGTGGGCATCGTTGTCGATCGCCAGATCCTGACGCAGCTCGTGCTGGTCCGGCTGGAGCATGACGGGACGGAGATCGCGGTGCCGGTGGAGGAATTGTGCGCACCGGAAGAGGCGCCGGCCCCACCCGCCGCTCCCGCGCCCCCCGCGCTCGGGCCCGGCGGACCCCGCGGCGGCCCGCGCTCGGGCCCGCCCCAGCGGCCGACCTCGACCGGCGGCCCGGGGGGCCCGGGGGGCCCGGGCGGGCCGGGAGGACCGGCGGGCGGTCCGCCGCCGCGCGCTCCCAGAGGTGACGATCCGCTCCGCGGCATGACGCCCGAACAGATCCAGGCGAAGCTCGGCCAGCCCCAGACGCAGCCCGGCGACGCTCGCGCGCAGCCCGACGACACCCGCACGCCTCGGCAGCGCGACTTCCAGGCCCGGGACGACCGCACCAGGTCCGGCAGTCTGCCGACCGGCGCCCCGCAGCAGCCGCGCCCCCGCGGCGACCGTCCGCCGCGACCGGGCCGCGACGCCGCGGAACCGGGTGGGACTTCTTCGCCGCGCGAGAATCCTCCGAGCGGCGATCGTCCGGGCGGCCAGAGAGGTCCGGGAGGGTCCGGCGGCCCCGAGCGGTCGTCTGACCCGCAAGGACAGGGCGGCAAGAGACGTCGGCGACGCCGGGGCGGCGGCTCAGGAGGCGGTGCCTTCGGCGGCGGCGGCGGAGGTCCGTTCCACTCCTGAGGCATCTCCACGGCTCGTGGGCGCCGCTGCGCACGACATCGCCCACCGGTTTACCCTTCTGCCCCATGGCCGACCCCGCCCGTGACGCCCAGGCCGACACATCGATCAAGGAGACGTTCGTCTCCCTGCTGATCTCGTTCGTGATGGCGCTGGTATTTCGTTCCTACGTCGTCGAGGCGTTCATCATCCCGACGGGCTCGATGGCGCCGACGCTGCTGGGCGCGCACATGCGCTTCGAAAGCCCCCAGACGGGCAACAGCTGGGCGGTCAATCCCTGGTATCCAATGCAGTCGGACATGCCCTCGGCGATCCAGGGCGACGGCGAGTTCTGGCCTCCCTCGGCGACCGACCCTCTGACGACGAGCCAGATCAACCCGATGCGGCCCGGCGGCCGCCCGCCGGGGGTCGCGGGGTATGTCACCCCGCCGCAGCCCAAGCCGCTCCTGGCGGGCGACCGGATCCTTGTCCAGAAGTATCTCTACAACATCTTCCCGCCCGAGCGGTGGGACGTGGTCGTTTTCAAGAACCCCGAGCTGGCGACGCAGAACTTCATCAAGCGTCTCGTGGGCCTGCCGGGCGAACAGATCTGGATCGCCGACGGCGACCTGTTCACCCGCCCGGCGGTGCGCGGGCCGCTGGGAACGCCCGAGCCGACGGGCCCCTGGAAGATCGCGCGCAAGCCGCCGCACGTGCAGGAGTCGGTATGGCGAACGGTCTTCTCTTCGGAGCTGACGCCGATCTTCCCCGTGCGCGACGGGCGGCGCTGGTTCTCCCCGCCGTGGCGCGGCGAGGGCTGGGTGATCGAGGACCAGCGGGACTATCGGTTCGCCGGCTCCGAGCCGACGACGCTGACCTGGGACGTCGACGCGTGGCCCATCAACGACTGGGTGCCCTACAACGAGATCCCCTCGCGGTTCCGCTCGTCCGCGGGGATCCAGCCCTTCCCCCTGTGCGACGTGCGGATGCGCGTGGGCGTCCGGCCCGACACCGACGGGATGACCGTGCGCGCCACCATCGCGGCCCACGAGCATGAGTTCCAACTGGTGTGGGCGGCGGGCAACGCGACGCTGCGCATGCGGCCGATCGCGCCCGCGTCGGGGGCCGGCGCGCCGTGGACCGACCTGGCGACGGCTCCCCTCGCGAGCCCGGCGACAGGCCGCGTCACCAACATCGCGTTCGCGCACTTTGATCAGACGCTGGAGCTGACGGTGGAGCGGAAGGTCGTGCTCCGCGCCACGTACGACTGGGGGCCGTCCGAGCGGCTGCTGTACGCCACGGGCAAGGCGGGCGATGAGTACGTCGAGACCAGCCCGGCGGGCAACGCGCTGCGGTATCCCGACACCTACCGCAACTCCCGCCCCTCGATCTCGTGGGATTTCGCGGGCTCGCCGGTCACTGTCTACCGCGCGGGGCTGGACAAGGACCTGTACTACGAAGCCGCGCAGTTCCACACGTCGATGAACGGGATGCCCGCGTTCGGGACGCACCCGGCGAATCTCGTGACGCTGGGCCCCGATCAGTACTTCATGCTGGGGGACAACAGCCCGGCGTCGAAGGACGGGCGGCTGTGGGAGGTCGTCGACCCGTTCGTCGCGGAGCAGATCGACGCGACGGTGGGCGTCGTGCCGCGGAAGCTGATCCTGGGGAAGGCGTTCTTTGTGTATTTCCCCGCGCCGGCGGGCTCGGTCGGGCCGATCCCGGTGCCGGACTTCGGGCGCATGCGGCTGATCCGATGAAACCGGGCGTCGCGCCCCCTACGATGATGTTCCCATGGCGACCAAGCGCGTGACCGACTCAATCGAGATCGTTGAACCTGTGGGCCTGCGCGTCCTGATCCGCAAGGACGAAGACAAGAAGCAGACCAAGGCCGGGCTCCACCTGCCCGACAAGGTCGAGATCCCCACGATCACGGGGCGCATCGTCTCCATCTCCGCGCAGGTGGCGGACGACAAGAATTATCCGATCAAGCAGTACGACCGCGTGCTGTTCCATCCCAAGCAGGCGGTGCCCGTCGATTTCGAGGGGGACAACCGGCTGTTCGTCGTGCCCGTCGAGGACATCGTCGCGGTCTTCCGGCGCGAGGGGCCGTGACGGCGGGCGGGGGCTCGTCGGCGAGCGCCGGAGCGGCGCGCCGGTGAGCGTCGAGCGATTCATCGAGCTGCTGAGGCGGCCGCTGGCGGACCTGCCGCACGAGCTGGAGATGCGCCCGCTGGCGGGGCCGTTCGATGTGCGCGTCCGCCCGCCGGGCAGCAAGAGCATCACGAACCGCGTGCTGCTGCTGGCGGCGCTGGCCGAGGGCGAGTCGGTGATCGACCGCCCACTGGTCGACGCCGACGACGCGCGGGTGATGATCGACGCGCTGCGCGCCCTGGGCGCACGCATCGAGCCCGACGGAGCGAGCCTGCGCGTCCGCGGGACGGGCGGCCGGCCCCGCGGCGGCGTCACGCTCAACCTCATGAACGCGGGCACAGCGACGCGCTTCCTCACCGCCGCGGCGTGCCTCGCCGACGCGCCCGTCGTCATCGACGGGAACCAGCGCATGCGCCAGCGGCCCATCGGCGAGCTCGCCGGGCTGCTCCGCAAGCTGGGGATCACCGTGGAGGAGCTGGGCGCGCCGGGGTGCGTGCCTCTCCGCGTGCATCCGGCGCGGCCGAGGCGGGCGCGGCTGCGCGTGGGCGCCACCAGCTCCAGCCAGTTCATCAGCGCGCTGATGCTCATCGCGCCGCTGCTGGAAGAGGGGCTGGCGCTGGAGTTCGTGGGCGAGCCGACCAGCCGCTCGTACATCGATATGACGGCAAGCATCCTCCGCGAGTGTTTCGGCGTGCGGGTCCGGCGGGAGGAGCGCGGCCTGCGCGTCGAGCGGGGAACCCTCTCGGGACGAACGATCGCGGTCGAGCCCGACGCCAGCGGCGCGACCTACTTCTGGGCCGCGGCGGCGCTGCTCGCCGGGGCGCGCTGCACGGTGGAAGGCGTGGGCCGATCGTCCGTCCAGGGCGACGCGCGCTTCGTGCGGGAGCTGGCGCGCCTCGGGGCCGACGTCGAAGAGAACACGCACGACACGGGCGTGCGCGGGTCCGGATCGCTGCGCGGCGTGGAGGCGGACCTCACGCTGATGCCCGACGCCGCGATGACGCTGGCGGCCGTCGCCTGCTTAGCGCGCGGGGCGACCGTCGTCCGCGGCCTGCGCACGCTGCGCGTCAAGGAGACGGACCGCCTGGCGGCGCTCGCGAACGAGATCTCCAAGCTGGGCGTCGGCGTCCAGATCTTCAGGACTCCCGGCGCCTCGGCGGACCGGCCCGCGGACGAGGGGCTGACGCTCACGCCGCCCGCCGGCGGGATCGAGTGCGGCCCGGCGGCCCCCCGCACCGTCTTCGACACCTACGACGATCACAGGATGGCCATGTCGCTGGCGCTGGTCGGGCTCCGGCGGCCGGGGGTCGTGATCCGCGACCCGGCGTGCGTGGCCAAGACCTATCCCACGTTCTGGAACCATCTGGCGGCGCTGTACGAGAGCGCCGCGGCGGGCGGCTCGCCGCGCTCCGCCGGCTGACGGGCGGGCCCGGCGGGTGGTAGCGTGTCAAGGATGATCCGGGCGAAGCGGACACGGCTGAGCGCGCTGATGCTGCTGGCGTCGATCGCGGGCGGATCGGCGGCGGCCCGGCAGACCAACCCGATCCCCGAGCCGCACCCCCAGATCACCGAGGTCTTCTTCAGCGTCCCCAACAACTCGACGGGCGACGCCAACGCCGACGGCGTGCGGCACGCGGCGGGCGACGAGTTCATCGAGATCGCCAACCCTCACGATCGCCCGATCAACCTCGCCGGGTACGTGCTGCACAACCGCCGCGCCGGGTTCGCCGCCGAGTCTGCCAAGGGTGTTCGCTTCGTTTTCCCGGATGTGGAGCTCCCGCCGCACGCGATCGCGGTGGTGTTCAACGGCTGCGAGGCGCGGATCCCCCCTCCCTTCGGGACCAGCGACGCCCCGCCGCAGGGCACGAACGCGCGCTTCGCCGACGCGCTCGTTTTCTCGATGGAGAACCGGGCCCAGAGCAACGCCCTGGCGAACACGGCGGACTGGCTGGCGCTGGTCGCGCCCGACGGCACGCTGCTGGACGTCGTCTGGTGGGGCGACCCGCAGCCCCCGCCCCCGGCCGGGGCGCTGCGCAGCCAGAACGTCGACGCGAACGCCAAGGGCAGCGTCCAGAGGCTCAAGCCCGGCGCCGAGCTGGAGCCCCATCCGGGGATCAACGGGGCCCCCTGCAGCCCGGGGAGCATCCCGCGGCGGACCAAGCCGGCCCCGCCCAAGCCCGCGACCCCTACAATCCCCGCTCGCTGATCGCGCAGCGGCTGAGCCGTGCGCGCCGGCGCTCGCTGGAGCAGTTGTCCATGGCGTGGATCACCAAGCCTTCGGGAACGATGCAGATCGCGCGGCGCGAGGAGCCCTACCTCACGCAGGAGATCCGCAAGGGCATCGAGACGACCTACTTCCCCCGCTATCAGACGCGGCGGGGCGCCCTGCTGCCGACGCTCCACGCGGTGCAGGCCCGGTGGGGCTGGCTGCCTCACCAGGCGCTGATCGAGGTCGCGGAGTTCCTAAGCCTCGCCCCCGCGGACGTGATCGACACGGCGAGCTTCTACGAGGAGTTCTGGCTGAGGCCCAAGGGCGAGAACGTCGTCTGGGTCTGCCGGTCCGTCGCGTGCGAGTTCTGCGGGCACAAGGACATCGTCGACGCCTGCAAGCGCAAGCTGGGCGTCGAGCCCGGCGAGACCACCGACGACGAGAAGTTCACGCTGATGGAGATCGAGTGCCTGGGTTCTTGCGGGACGGCCCCGGTCGCCCTCATCAACCATACGCTGCACGAGAACCTCACGCCCGAGAAGATGGAGCGGGCGCTGGACGACGCCGCACGCTCCAACGGGCATCACCACCACTGAGCGCGGAACCCGGGATCATCCGGCATCCCTGCAAGATCGGGGCGCCGGCGGCGTTGAGCAGGCCATGCACCGCCGCTCCACCCCGCTCGCGTCCCTGACGGTTCCGCTGGTGATCGCCGCCGCGGTCTTGCGCCCGGCCCGCGCCGGGGAGACCTGCCCACCCGCGCTGGACGCCATCGCCCCGGCGGTCGAGGCGTTCCTCGCGCAAAACCCCCGCGTGCCCGGCGCGTCCGTGCGGCTGGAGCGGGGCGGCATCGTCCTCTACGAGCGGACCTTCGGCTCGTACACCCTCGACACCGCCGTGCCCATCGCCAGCGCCACCAAGTGGCTCTCGGCGGGCGTGATCATGTCCCTCGTCGATGAGGGCGTCATCGCGCTGGACGACCCGATCGGGCTTTATCTCCCGTCCTTCAGCGCGCCGCCGCTGAACGCGGTGACCTTCCGCCACTGCTTCGCGCACACCTCGGGGCTGCCCGGAAACGCCGGCGCGGGGCTCGACGACTGCTCGCCCTGCCTCAACGACCGCTTCACCACCCTCCAGCAGTGCGCCGCCGAGATCGCCGCGGCGGGTCTGCGCACCGGCGCCGACGGGCAGCCCGTCACCCCCGGCAGCGACTTCGCCTACGGCGGGTGTTCCATGCAGGCGGCCGGGGCCGCGGCGGAGATCGCTTCGGGACGGACCTGGAACCAGCTTTTCCAGCAGCGCCTGAGCGGCCCGCTGGGGATGACGGCGACCGGCTTCGGGCCCGGCCCCAACCCGCGCATCGGCGGCGGCGTCAGCAGCACGCTGCGCGAGTACGCCTCGTACCTCGCGATGATCGTCGCGGGCGGAATCTCCGGGCAGACGAGGCTGCTCTCTCCCGAGGCGATCGACGTCATGCTCGCCGATCAGACCAATGGCGTGCCCGTCACCTACACCCCTCCCACAGCCGCGGACTTCGCGGGCTACGGCGTGGGCAACTGGGTGAACCTCCAGGGAGCCACCGACGCGTCCCTGCTGAACTCCAGCGAGGGCGCCTTCGGCTTCTCGCCCTGGATCGACGCGCGGCGCTCGGCGCTCGGCGTCTTCCTCGTGCGCGATCAGAACGAGGCGGTCCGCCCACTCGTCGAGTTCATCCAGCAGACGCTGCGCACCGCCGTCGACACGAGCCCCGACGTGAACGCGAGCGGGACGGTCGACTTCGCCGACATCGTCGCCGTGCTCCGCAACTTCAACCGGCTCTCGTTCCCGGGGTCGCCCAACGGGCCCGGGCCCATCGGCGACGTCAGCGGCAACGGCGCGGTCGACTTCGCCGACATCACGAGCATCCTGAGCCTCTTCGGCGAGCCCTGCCCCTGACGGGCGGCCCCCGGGCGCTCATGCCGCGGGAGTCCGGGCGCGGATAGGATCCGGGACCGATGACCGCGAACCGAAAGACGCTGATGCGTTCGCTGGGCGAGTGCGTGGGCCACGTGTGGCGCGGCATCCGCACGGATATCACGGCGCCGCCCACCGCCGCCGCGCCCACCGCCGAAGCCCGTCTCGGCGCGGATGATCAGCGGCCGAACGTCCGAGAACCGGGGGAACGGGTTATTCTTCGGCGGACGACGATCGATGAAGTTGTTGTCCAGTCTGAGGAGCCGCCCCGATCATGAGCCGCCTTCACGCCGCAACCCGCCGCCGGATCATCAGGGCGCTGAGCCTGCTGGGCGCTGCCGCCAGCGTCGCGGCGCTCTCGGGATGCGTGATCGAAGCGGCCACGGTCCCCGCCGCCGGGGCGATCCTCGGGCCCCCGACGATGTACGGCGCCGCCGCCATGAAGCACGGCCCGCGCGCCTCGTTCGTCAACCACTCCGGCCTGCGCCTGAACGTCCGCTACTGGGTCGCGCGCAAGGACATCACCGCTCCCTACGGCTGGACCGACATTCGCACGGGCGACGACATGATGCTCGACGCCCAGCCGGGCGACATGTTCGTAACCCAGCTGGGCCGGCCCCGCTGGGTGACGTCGCAGACCGATGCGCTCGTGCGGGCCCGCGTGGACGTCGTCAACTCTGACGGGACGACCGCCGGCCCCTACTGGATCCAGCTCGACCAGCCCCTGCCCTACGTCTGGGCCGCCAAGGGGGATTCGCCAGAGACGCTGACCTTCGAGCGCCACCAGGGCGGCGGAGGGATCACGCCCGTCCCCGTCGAGCAGTGGATCGACGGCAACAACGGCGAGTACCCCGTCTACCGCGACGCCGTCGCCGCGGGACGCTGAGCGGGTCGGGCCGGCGGGGCGGCGAGCGGACGGTTCGGCCCGTGCGGCCGTAGAATCCCCTCCGCCCGACGCATCGAACCTCTCAGGACCCGCCATGCCCTGGACCCCCAAGCTCACCGCTCCGGCGCTGACCAAGCGCATCCCCTGCTACCCCTTCGGCGATCCGAAGAACCGCCACATCGTGCGCTACGACGAGTATGTGCAGACCGGCGGATACGAGGGGTTGCGCAAGGCGCTCTCCATGAAGCCGGAGGACGTCGTCGCCGAGGTCAAGGACGCGGGGCTCCGCGGCCGGGGCGGCGCCGGCTTCCCAACCGGGCTCAAGTGGACCTTCCTCCCCAAGTTCGATCCTTCCAAGGACGACGGGCCGCGCTATCTCGCCGTCAACGCCGACGAGTCCGAGCCCGGCACCTTCAAGGACCGCCTGCTCATGGACTTCGATCCCCACCTCCTGCTGGAGGGGATCGCCATCGCGTGCTACGCCTGCCGCCTGCACCGCGCGTACATCTACATCCGCGGCGAGTACTACCACCAGGCGATGGTGCTCGAGGAAGCGATCCGCGAGGCCTACGGACGCGGCGTCTTCGGGCCCGGCGGCCTGCTGACCGGAACGACCACCGCGACCGGTGAAAAGTGGGCGGTCGAGTGCCACGTGCACCGCGGCGCCGGCGCGTACATCTGCGGCGAAGAGACCGCGCTCCTGGAATCGCTGGAGGGCAAGCGGGGCTGGCCACGCATCAAGCCCCCCTTCCCCGCGGTCAAGGGGCTCTTCGGCCGACCCACCATTATCAACAACGTCGAGACGCTCGCGCACCTGCCCTCGATCGTCGAGCACGGCAAGGCCTGGTTCCTGGGCCAGGGCTCGCCGGGCTCCGCCGGGTCCAAGCTCTTTGGCGTGTCGGGGCACGTCAGCAAGCCCGGCCTCTTCGAGTGCGACCTGGGCATCCCGCTTTCCACGCTCGTCAACGAGTACTGCGGCGGGATGCGCCACGGCAAGAAGTTCAAGGGCGCGATCGCGGGCGGCGTCTCCACAGGCGTTCTGGGCCCCGATCAGTTCGACGCCGAGATGGACTTCGACATCGGCAAGAAATACAACGTGCTGGGCCTGGGCACCGCCTGTCCCACCATCTTCGACGAGGACACGGACATGGTCGCCGTGGCCCGCAACCTCGCCCGCTTCTTCAAGCACGAGTCGTGCGGCCAGTGCACGCCGTGCCGGGAGGGTTCGGGCTGGCTCTACCAGCTCCTCACCCGCATCGAGAGCGGCGACGCCCGCACCAAGGACCTCGACCTCTCGCTCGAGATCGCCACCAGCATGGGCGCCATGCCCGGGACCACGATCTGCGGCCTGGCGGACGGGAACAACTGGGCCGTGCGCACCATCATCAATAAGTATCGCGATGAGTTCGAGAAGCGGGTCAAGCCGACGTACGTGCCCGTGCGCATGACCGTGGGCGCGAAGGCCTACGTCTGACGCGGGGAATCGCGGCCCCGGCGCGCCGCGCGTGTCGGTCGACCGCGACCATACGCGGGCCGAGCGGGCGCATCGACTAAGGGGAATCACAGTGTTGTCCAGCGTGCGCTGGGGTGATGGCGCGCAGACTGTCGCGCGAGTAATTTTTCATCCCACGCCGGCGCTTGACCCGCCCGCAAACATACGGATCTTTCAACCGCACAGGAGAAAGGTCCTCTCATCCGGCGGCGACTCGTGGGCAGTGCGTGCGCACAGGGCGACGCGCCACGCGCACGCGCGGGATGACTGACCCAAGAATGGAGATCGGTTCATGACGCATCACATGTCGTCGGCTGTTGTCACTGCGCGCACGGGTCTCGCCGCGACGCTGCTCGCACTCGCCGCGACCGCCGCGAACGCCCAGGTCGCGTGGCTGGAATCGTCGGTGTGGACGCCCGACTTCTCCCAGGGCAACTCCAACGGCGCGATGAACATTCTCAGCGCGCCCGCGGGCGGCGCGCCCGACGTGCTGGCCGAGGGCAACTCGATGACTCTCACGGGGGATCTGAACTACAAGCTCGACCCCTACGAGTTCAACACGCAGCCCGACGGGGCCCGTCCCCAGCGCTCGCTTCTGGGGCTCGGCGGCCAGGCGGGCCGGGGCGGGCCTGCCCAGGAGTTCTACGCGAACGGCCACTTCGCCGCGGTCGCACTGCGGACGTTCCGCGTCGGCTCGCTGCCGGTGCGCTGGAGCGCGTCGTACACCGCCGACGCGAAGATCGTCAACGGTTTCTCTCTCAGCGAGACCACCCCGGAGACGAGCTTCGCAACGGGCATGAATCTCTACTTCGGCGACCTCTCGAGCGGCGGCCTCAACATCGCCGTCCAGCAGGGGGAGCTCGTCGGCGGCGGGCTCACGGAGTTCCAGCACGACGGCGAGTCGATCGAATACGTCCTGCCCGCGAACACCACCTTCACGCTCGCCCTCATTCTCGAGGTCTTCGTCACCGCTGACTACAACGGCGGCTCCTTCTTCCCCCCCACGACCATCACCGCGGAGTTCGGCGGGCTCTCCAGCTACGCCGGGCTGAGCGCCGATGTGAGCTGGCAGACGGTCCCGGCGCCGGGCGCGGTCGTGCTGGCGACGCTGGCGGGCGCGGGCCTGGCCGCGCGCCGTCGTCGCTGAGCGGCGAGCGCCGGGGCTCGCGCACGTCGCGCCGCGCCGTCCCGACCGAAGAACTCCGCACTGCATCAGATCAATCTCTCGTCCGGCCGAGTCGCGCAGCGCACTCGGCCTTTTTGTTGCGCGCCGAGGCGCGCGGCGGACCCCCTGTTCTGTGGTCCGCGTTATTCGCGCAGCATCACGAAAAAAAAATATGCGGTCCGCCTGAGCGGCGCGCGGGCTGCTCCAGGTAATGCGTTTTACCTCCGCGTTTTTGGGGCTCTTTGGGCCGCGGGGGGCCGAGTCCCCCCTCCGCGCAAGTGAAGCGCTACACCGGAGCTGCGCCAGCTGGGCGCGGCTCTTTCGTCGCTTGCTTTCGTGGCGCGACATCGAAGAATGCTCTTTCGTGCGGCGTGCGTGGGTGCAGCGCAAGCGGGGTAAGAAACGGGCCGGACCGAACGGCGAAAGTCAAGGAATAAGCCTCGGCCCCCGCCTGTTGTCTCAGCCCGTGCACTTCCGCACGACACGCAGCACATCCCCGCCGGAAGGACGTCCGGCTGATCACCCCGGGTGAGATGGACCTCGCATCAAGCCGCACACCGTGCGGTCGGAGACAAATGCCCATGAAGCGCTCGAATCTGCTCGTTCCCGCCGTCATCGTTTCGCTGGCCGCTGCCGCGGTGGCGATGGCCGTCTCGGCCTCCATCGACCGTCGTTACATGGAGCCCTTCCGGTACGACGACTCCCGCGTGCAGCTCAGCGCCGGCCAGACCGACGGCAGCACCTACGCCCGCGCCGGTGGCGGCGAGAACAGCGCCCGCGCCCAGTAAGGCTTCGCCGCCGGGCTACGCTTGGGCACCCGCAAGGAGCGCCCCATGCCCTCGACATTCCGTCGTCTGTGCCGCGTCAGCCCGATGTGCTCCGTTCTCATGACCGGGGCCGCAGCCGGGCTGATTTTCTGCGCAGCGTCCACTGCACGCAGCCAGGACGCGCCGCCCGCGTCACCGCCCGCAGCGCCAGCCACCGACGCGCCGCCCTCCAAGGATGCGCGCGACGTCTGGGCCGGGGCCGTCGAGCCGCCCAACGGCCATAAGCTCGACTTCGTCATCGAGCTCTCGCGCGCCGGCGAGGCCGCCGATTGGTCGGGATCGATCTCGATCCCCGCCCAGAACTACAAGGGCCCGTTGACCATCACCACGATCGCCACCGATCGGATGGTCTTCACCGCGCCCCTCGCGGGCGCCCCCGAAGCGGCGTGGCCCGCGTTCGATCTGACGATCGATGAGACGGGGAACGCCGCGCGGGGCACGATGAAGCAGTCTGGCTTCACCATGAAAGCCTCGCTCGACCGCAAGAAGCCGGGCGACGTTGCCGCGCTCGGGCCACCTCGGCCGCAGCATCCCGCGCCCCCCTACCCCTACACCGTCCGCGACGTGACGTTCACGAACCCGCGGGGGAAGCACACGCTGGCGGGGACTCTCACGATCCCTTCCACGCCCGGGCGCCACCCGGCGGTCGTCCTGCTCACCGGCTCGGGGCCGCAGGACCGCGACGCGACCCTCTTTGCGCACAAGCCGTTCCTCGTGATCGCCGATCGTCTGACGCGCGAAGGGATGGTCGTGCTGCGCGTGGACGACCGCGGCGTCGGCGCTTCAACGCTGCCCGAAGGCGTGGATGGCGGCGCGGTGACCAGCGACGATCTCGCGTCGGACGCCCGGGCCGCGTTCTCTTTCCTCTCGACGCAGCCGGAGGTCGACGCCCGGCGTGCGGGCCTCATGGGCCACAGCGAAGGCGGGCTTCTGGCGATGCTCGCGGCCCGGGAGATCTCGCCTGCGTTCGTCGTCCTCCTGGCGGGCCCCGGTCTGCGCGGCGCGGAGCTCATGAAGCTCCAGAACCGGGCCCTGCTCGAGGCGGCGGGCGTGAACGGCGCCGCCCTCGACGCCATGGTCGACGCGCAGGCGCGCGCGATGGACATCCTGCTCCGCGGCGGGACGCGCCAGGAGCTCGAAGCGGCCGTGCGCGAGACCGCGGCTGCGCAGCGGCAGCTCACCGGCCTCGACCCCGACAGCCCCCAGGGGCAGGCCATGCTGCAGGCTCAGCTCGCGATGGCCGACTCCGCGTGGTTCCGCCGCTTCGTCGCGCTCGATCCCGCCCCGCTCATCGAAGCGCTCAAGATGCCCGTGCTCGCGCTCAACGGCTCGCTCGATCGGCAGGTGACCCCGGCGGAGAACCTCGCCGCCATCCGGGCCGCCCTCGAGCGCGGCGGCAATCAGGACATCACCGTCCGCGAGCTCCCGGGGCTCAACCACCTCTTCCAGACGTGCCGGACCGGTGCGCCGGGGGAGTACGGCTCCATCGAGGAGACCTTCGCGCCGGCGGCGCTGGACGCCATCGTCGAATGGCTCACGCCGCGCTTCATCCGACCGGCCGAGGCGCCCTGAAGGCCCGCGCGCGGGCCCCGAAGCTCAGCGCGCGACGCTCTCGACCATGCGGCGCTCGCCCGCCGACAGCCCCTCGACGGGGATCTCGCGGAGCAGCGCGTCGATGACGTCGTCGGAGGTGACGTTGTCCGCCTCGGCGTTGAAGTTCGTGATGATGCGGTGACGCAGCACGGGCTTGGCGACCGCGCGCACATGCTCGGGGGTGACGTGGAAGCTGCCGGCGAGTACCGCCTTGGCCTTGGCCGCCAGCACCAGGTACTGGCTGGCGCGGGGACCCGCGCCCCACGCGAGATAGTCGGTGACCATCTTGGGCTTGGGGGTCGGCTCCTTGATGCGCGTGGCGCGCACGAGCCTGAGCGCGTAGCGGATCACGTGGTCCGGCACCGGCGCCTCGCGGACGAACTCCTGCACGCGCAGCACGTCCGCCGACGTGAGCACCGCGACCGGCCGGGCCTCGGCCCCGCCCGTCGTCCGCCGGATGATCTCGACCTCTTCGTCCTCGGTCGGGTACGAGATCTTGATGTTGAACATGAAGCGGTCGAGCTGAGCCTCGGGCAGCGGGTACGTGCCCTCCTGCTCGATGGGGTTCTGCGTGGCGAGCACGAAGAAGGGCGAGGGCAGCTTGTGCTGCATCCCGCCGACGGTCACCTGATGCTCCTGCATCGCCTCCAGCAGGGCCGCCTGCGTCTTGGGGGGCGTGCGGTTGATCTCGTCGGCGAGGATGACGTTGGCGAAGATGGGCCCCTTGACGAAGCGCAGCTCGCGCACGCCGGTCGTCTTGTCCTCCTCGATCACCTCCGTGCCCGTGATGTCGCTGGGCATCAGGTCGGGCGTGAACTGCACCCGGCTGAACGACAGCGACACCGAGCGCGCGATCGTCGAGATCAGCAGCGTCTTGGCGAGCCCGGGAACGCCCACCACCAGCGCGTGACCCCTGCAGAACATCGACATCAGCAGCTGCTCGACCACCTGGTCCTGCCCCACGACCACGCGGGCGACCTCAGCCGACAGCTTGCGGAACGCCTCCCGCACCTCCCCCACCGCCTGCTCGGGGTCGGCGGTGCGGGCCATCTGCGATTCGGTCAGCGGATCGGGCATGAGAAGGGTTCCAGAGAAAAGTGGCGGTGAAAAACGCGGGCTCTACACGGTCGGCCCGGGCGATTCCCCGCGCGGCGACGGGCGATCGCCGGCTACCGACCACCGTGTTCACGATCATAGTCCCGCCTCACCCACGGGTTGCTATCCCGGCTGCAGGGCGTCGAGCCACCCCTGGACCTTCGCGACCTTGTGCCGCGCGCCGAGGCGCTGGTAGAGGTCGCGGGCAGTGGTCCAATGCTCGCGGGCAGACTTCAGGTCGCCAAGCTCTCGATACACGCTCCCAAGGTTGCTGTACTGGTTCGCCATGCCTTCGAGGCACCCCAGCTTCTCGTCGATCGCCAGCGACTTCCTGTACATCTCCTCGGCCTTGTCGAGGTCGCCGCGGGTGTAGGACACGCTCCCGAGGTTGGCGTACTCGCTCGCGATGCCTTCGAGGCGCCCCAGCTTCTCCTCAATTGCGAGCGCCTTAGTGTGCATCTCCTCGGCCTTGTCGAGGTCGCCGCGGGTAAAGGACACCATCCCGAGGTTGCCCAAGGCGACCGCTTGCAAAGATTCATCCTGCGGCGCGAGTTCGAGCAGGCGCGAGTACAGTCGCTCCGCCTCCGCAAGGTCGCCTCGAAGCTGGGCGATGTGACCCATGCTGTTGGTCGCGGGAAGGTCGCTGGGAAGCGCGCCAAGGATCAGCCGCAGCGATGCCTCTGCCTGCGCGATATCTCCAACGAGGTAGGCCCACGCCGCGATCCGCCGATGTGCTTCGAGAACAGCCTGCTGCGGCCCGCTCACGCGCTTGAGCAACTCATCGACGATGGCCTGGCCGCCCTTTTCCCGCAGCTCGGCCTCGATGCCCGGCACATCCTTCACGTCCATGACGTCCTGGGCGAGGCGCTCCGCGGCTTCGCGGGCGCTCCGCTCCTGCGCCAGCTTCGCTGAGAATTCACGGCGCACCTCTTCAGTGATCTCCGCACGCATCTGGTCTGTTGAGCGGTCCAACCGCTCAAGTGTCCGTGCCAATTTCTCGCCGAGCGCATCGACTTTGGTCTCGGTCCGCTGTGTCGTGTCCTTGATGGTGCGGATGTCAGCGAGCAGCACCAGAAACGACGCCTTGAGTTCATCAAGAGAAGCCTCGACGCGCACGCCGAATTCTTCGAGGAATGTGAAGTTGTCTTCCATGAAGCGTCCCATGGAGACGAGCAGTCCCTGGTGATGCTGAAAGAATGAGCGCAGCTCATCGAGAGGCTTGCCCGCGAGCGGCGCCAGCGCGTCCAGCTCCGCGAGGCGGGCGCGGATGCTGCGGAGCTGGGTCATGACCTGCTCGTGGTCTTCGCCGAGTTCAAGGCCAAGGTCGGTGAGCGCTTCGCGGAGTAGAGCCGCGTCCTGCTTCGTGTCAGCGTTGCGCCGGCGGACCAGTTCGAGTGCGCCGTGGAGCTTCCGCTGGTCGAGGGAATGCCTGCGCTGGCTGCGCAGCGAGAGCCCGATGTAGGCGAGCATTGCAATCGCGCCGACCGATAGCGGGATGGCAACCGGGAGCGCCACGGCGACGCCCGCAGCGCCGGCGCCCAGACCCACAGCCGAAGCGCCGGCCTGCCCAACACCCGACCACAGCCCCGAAGCTGCGATGTTTGTCAGCAGTTGCTTGACGCAGTCGAGGCTGCAGGACGCTGTGGTGCTCACCGGCTTCGCCCCCTGTGAAGTTGGAATCATCGTAGCCCGGACGCCTGCGTAGCATCCCTCCATGCCCGAGCTCCCCGAGGTCGAGACCGTTCGGCGCTCGCTCGAGCCCCTGCTCGTGGGCCGGATCGTGACGCGTGTCAGGCTCGCAAGGGGCCGACGCGACATCGTCTGCGGCCCGGCCACGCCCGCGGCTCTTCTGAGCGGCTGCCGGATCATCGAGCTCCGCCGAAAGGGCAAGCAGCTCGCCATCGTCGCGCGGGCCGAGGTCG
>JANRJV010000044.1:0-31748 GCA_033763795.1 Planctomycetota bacterium | reverse complement strand
CGCCGCGCCCAGCGCCATCATGTCTCCCGGTTGCCACGGTCGAGCGGTCTTCCGCCCGGCCGTGCTCTGCCTCCCTCCACACTCCGGCCTCACCATCCCCGGCTACCGCCGTCGAGCACTCCTCCGCTCGACCGCGCTCTTCCCCCTCGGGGCCGCGCATCACAAGCCTCGTCCCCACCCCGCTACCCTCGACGCATGAAGATCGGCATCATCGGACTCGGCACCGTCGGCCAGGGCGTCGCGGCCCTCCTTGAACGACACCGCGATCTCTACGCCGCACGCGCCGGCCAACACCTCCACATCACCGCCGCACTCGTCAGAAACACCGCCCGCGCCCGCGAGCTCACCCCTCACGCCGCGCTCATCACGAGCGACGAAGACCTCTTCTTCGCCCAGCACACCGACCTCATCGTCGAAGTCGCCGGCGGCGTGCCCGTCGCCCGCGCCCTCGTCACACGCGCCATCGACGAAGGCCGCGACGTCATCACCGCCAACAAGGCGCTCCTCGCCGACAGCGGCCCGCAGCTCTTCGCACTCGCGGAAAAGCGCCGCCGCCGCATCTTCTTCGAGGCCGCCGTCGCCGGCGGCGTCCCCGTCATCAAGCTCATCACCGACTCCCTCGCCTCCAACTCCCTCAGCGACTTCACCGGCATCCTCAACGGCACCTGCAACTTCATCCTCACCGCCATGCAGCAGGGCGGCGACTACGCCGACGCCCTCCGAAAGGCCCAGCACCTGGGCTACGCCGAAGCCGACCCCACCCTCGACGTCTCGGGCCGCGACTCGCTCGAGAAACTCGCCATCCTCGCCGCCCTCGCCTTCGGCGGGCCCGCCGACCCCGACGCCGTGCAGCATGCCCCCATCACCCAGCTCACCCGCAGCGACCTCGAACGCGCCCGCCAGCAAGGAGGCGTCCTCAAGCTCCTCGCCTGCGCACGCCGCACCGACACCGCCATCGAACTCTGGAACGGCCCCGCCTTCCTCCCCGATCACTCGCCCCTCGCCCGCGTCGCCGGCGCCTCCATGGCCCTCCGCGCCCGGGGCGACGCCGTCCCCGACATCTTCATCTCGGGCGAAGGCGCCGGCCGCTTCCCCACCGCCTCCGCCGTCGTCGCCGACATCCTCGAAGCCGCCCGTCTCTGGAGCCTCCGCCCCGCCGCCCCCGCGCGCCTGAACCACTGGCCCGTCGCCGCCCCGCCCCTCCGAATCGCTCCTTGGTCAGGCCCGTTCCTCCGCAGCGAGCGCGACACCCCCATCGCCCAGTTCACAGAGTGATGCGCCAAACGAAGCCCGCCCCCGCCCCCGTCTACGCGCCCGCCCCCGCGCCCGCCGGCTCCGCCTTCCGCCGCCCGCCGAAATAGAAGTGCTCCATCAGCGCCTCGCCGGGCTCCACGTGCAGGTCCGCCCCCGCCGCCGCCGACTCGCAAAAAGGCCCCCGCCCCAGCGCCCGGATCCCGCTCCCCGCGATCACGAAAGGCGGCGGCGTCGCGTCGTGCTTCAGCGTCGAGCACAGCGTGTAATGGTCCGGCGCGATCAGCATCCGCCACCCGACGTTCGGCGCGCCGGGCCGCGGCGTGTACCGCCGCTCCAGCTCCTCCAGCAGCGGCCCGACAATGTGCGCATCGATCGCCTCCAGCGCCGCCACCTTCGTCTGGAAGTCCCCCTGGTGCGACGCCTCGTCCGGCGCCTCGACGTGGACGATCACCAGGTCGTAGCGGTCCAGCGCCGCGATCGACGCCCGCCCCTGGGCCGCGTAGTCGTTGTCGTGATAGCTCGTGAGCCCGGGCACCGCGATGCGCTCCAGGCCCGTGAACGCGGCGATGCCCGCCAGCAGGTCGACCGCGGTTGTGATGCAGCCGCGCACGCCGAAGCGCGAGGCGTAGCTGGGCATGTTGGGCCTGGTGCCCTGGCCCCAGATCCAGGCCATGGTCGCCTCGCGGAGCCCGGCCTCGCGGCGCGCGACGTTGACCTCGTGCGGGGCGAGGCACGCGCGGCTGGATTCCATGAGGCGGATCAGCAGGTCGGAGTGGCTGCCGCGGGGGAGGAACTTGCGCCAGGGTTTCCGCGGGATTTCGTGGGGCGGGAAGGTCTGGAGCCGGTCCTTGCCGCCGAGCCCGCCGCGGTAGTCGCGGAGCGAGCGGTCGATGAGGATGTTGCGGTAGCTGACGCCCGGATGGAGGGAGAACTGGGCGGCGAGCTGGGGCTCGACGCGGGCCCAGTGGGCGGCGAGGGCCCGGACGAGGGCACCGGCCTCGGCATCGGTGATGGCGCCGGCGGAGTGGTAGATCATGAGGCCCGACTCATCGGAGGGCGCGGCGGGTCCGACGTCGGAGGTGGTGACGAGGTTGAGGCGGAAGATCCAGTCCTGAAGCCCGGGCATGAGGCCCAGGGCGCCGGCCTCGAGCGGCGCGCGGCCGGTGTGATACCGGTCGGCGGAGTAGCCCAGGAGGGTCATGCAGCAGATGTCGGAGCCTGCGGCGAAGCCCGGGGGCGTGGTGCGGACGGTGCCGAGCTGGCCCATGGTGGCGAGCCGGGCGGCGTGGGGCATGCGGGCGGCTTCGAGCGGCGTCTGGCCGGCGAGCTCCGGGACGGGAAGGTCGGCGGCGCCGTCGGGGATGATGATGACGTACTTCATGGCGCGTGTGAGCTTTACGGCTGCAGACGCGTGCGGCTCCATGATCCGGGTCGGAACGAGGGGCCTTGTGGGGTCTGGTGCGGCTGGAGGGCGCGGGTCCAGCGGGCGCGTTCGTGGAGCCTTCCGGGGGCGCCGACCCAGAGTTCGACGGCCTCGGCCCAGAGCCTGAAGCCTCCCCAGTGGGGCGGCCTGGGGATGCGTGCGTCCTGATCGTCGAGGGAGACGCCGAAACGCTGCATGACCTCCATGGCCTGCATGACGAGGGTTTCGCGCGAGTCGAGGGGCTGGCTCTGGTTGCTGGCCCAGGCGCCGATGCGGCGTTCGAGAGGGCGCGAGTCGAAGTAGGCGTCGCTCTCGGCGTCCGGACTGTGGACGACGGGGCCTTCGATGCGGACCTGCTTGTCGAGATCGTCCCAGTGGAAGACGGCGGCGGCGCGGGGGTTGGCGGCGAGGGCGCGGCCCTTGCGTCCCTGGCGGTTGGTGTGGAAGACGATGTACCCGGCGTCGGGCGCGAGGTTCATGTCCTTGCAGAGGACGATGCGGGCGGAGGGGCGGCCGTCGGGGTCGATGGTGGCGAGGGTGAAGCAGTTCGGGTTGGGCTGGAGGCGGCGGTCGTGCGCCTCGCGCCAGGCGGCGGTGAAGAACCACCAGGGTTCTTCGGGCAGTGCTTCGGGGAGCAGTTCTTCGGGCTCGAAGGAGTCGGACGGGTTCATGCGAGGGGTCTCGCTGGTCACTCGCTGAGCTTTCCTGCTGCGGGGTCGATGTCGACGACCCAGAGGGTATCCGCGTCGACGAGCCTGACCTCGACGAGGTGCTTGCCGGAGGCGGTGTAGACCTGGGCCTGGATGGGGTCTCCGGGCTTGGTCTGGGCGGCGAGCTTGACGGCGTCGGCGAGCGTGAAGGACTTGACTGCGGCGGCGGCGGCGGCTGGGTCGTCGATCTGGTACTTGGAGTGGCGTTCCTCGGCGGGCTTTTTGGCGCCGGACTTGTCGACGCGGACGAACTTGAGCGAGCCGTCGGCGGCGCACTCGACCTGGATGGCGAAGTCGGTGTCCTTCTTGCCGGCGGTGGCGTTGGCGAAGAGGGCGGGGCCGCCTCCGACGGGCTCGGCCTTGCGGATGGCCTCGATGAGCGTGAGCCCGGAGGCGCGGAGCCTCTGGGCGCGGGCCTTGTGGCCCGGCTCGGCGGGGAAGCTCTTGAGGGCGACGTGGGTCGCGGGCGGCTGGGCGGCGCGGCCCGGCACCGCGAGGGCGAGGGCGGCGAGGAGAAGAGCGAGGGGCCGACTGGCGCGGGCGTGCTTCATGGTGACCTCCGGGGCGGGTGTCAACTGGGACGCGGCGTGGGCGATGGTACCGGGCGGACGGGCCGTGACGGGCGGTGGAAGAGCTGTCGCGCGGCGGGCGCGGCTAGTGTTGCCGGTCCGATGTCCACAGCGCCGCAGGGGAACTTTGACTTTTCGCGATACGGCCCGGGGAGCGGGGGTCGTGAGCGCAAGGGCCCGCCCGGGGTTGCGGGTCGGAATCTTCAGAAGCTGTTCGACAAGCTTCCGCCGCACTCTCCGGAGTCGGAGATGTGCCTCTTGGGGTCGATGATCCTGGATCACAGGGTTGCGAGCGAGGTGATCCCGCTGGTGCCGAGCGGGGACTTTTTCTATTCGACGAGTCACGCGGCGATCTTCGACGCGCTGGTGAAGACGTACGACATCCATCGCTCGGGCGATCTTGTGCAGCTGATGGAGGCGTTGCGGGACAAGGGGGTTCTGGAGGAGGTCGGTGGCCAGGAGTACCTGCTGCAGCTGGCCGAGAGCGTGCCGAGCGCGGTGAACGCGCCGCACTACGCGCGGATCGTCCGCGAGAAGGCGCAGCTGCGGCGGCTGATCGACGCGGCGGGGCAGATGCTCTACGACGCGTACCACTCGGGCGAGCTGAGCGAGGGCGGTGCGCGGGAGGTGATGGACCGTGCGGAGCAGATGATCTTCCAGATCGCCGAGGACGCGGTGGGCGCGGACGCGGAGACGCTGAGCGTTCTGCTGCAGGAGACTCTGACGATGCTGGACGCGCTCGCGCAGAGCGGGCGGACGATCACGGGGATCGCGACGGGTTTCTTCGATCTGGACGAGATGACGAGCGGGCTGCAGTCGGGGGAGCTGGTGATCGTGGCGGCGCGTCCTTCGATGGGGAAGACGGCGTTCGCGCTGAACCTTGCGGAGCAGGTGGCGTTCGGGGGTTCGCCTCACGAGGGCAAGCACGCGTTCACGCCGGTGGGCTTCTTCTCGATGGAGATGAGCCGTCAGAGCGTGACGCAGCGGCTCTTGTGCGCGCACTCGGGGGTGGACTCGCACAAGATGCGGCGGAACATGATGAGCCAGGACGACTTCAAGCGTCTGGCGATGTCCTGCGGGGTTCTGAGCGATGCGCCGATCATCATCGACGACACGCCGGGGCTGACGGTGCTGCAGCTTCGAGCGAAGGCGCGGCGGATGAAGAGCCAGCATCAGATCCGGTGCCTGATCGTGGACTATCTGCAGCTGATGAGCGCGCCGTCGGCGGCGCGGGAGAGCCGTCAGGCGGAGGTGAGCGCGATCTCGCGGGGGATCAAGGCGCTGGCGCGGGAGCTGGAGATCCCGATCGTGTGTCTGGCGCAGCTGAACCGTGCGGCGGAGCAGCGGGAGGGGAACCGGCCCCGGATGGCGGACCTGCGGGAGTCGGGGTCGATCGAGCAGGACGCGGACGTGATCATGCTGCTGCACCGGGAGGAGTACTACCACGCGCACCAGCCGCAGTGGTCTGAGGAGAATCCGGACAAGGTGGGCGTGGCGGAGGTGATCATCGCGAAGCAGCGCAACGGGCCGACGGGGACGGTGGAGCTGAAGTGGGATGCTCCGGCGACGCGGTTCAGGAATCTGTCGCGGCACTCGGGGGGTTCGGGCGGTCACCGGCCTGTGTTCACGCCGGGGGCGGGGGCTGGGGCGGGGAGCGAAGGGAGCGGGGGCGAGTCGCGCGTGGCGCGGCAGGGTTTCGCGCCGGGGTCGCGTTCGGGGCCGGTGGCGGATCATCGCGACGGGGGCGGGCCGGACCGGGAGGACGGGCGGGCGCCGTGGGAGGACGGGGACGTGGACGATGTGCCGGTGTGAGGTGCGGCGCGGGTAGTCTCGTGTGGTGGACGCACCGTCATCGCTGACGATCATCGTGCCCGTGTACAACGAGGCGGCGACCTGCGGGGAGGCGATCCGCCGCTTGATGGAGGTGGAGCCGCCCCGGCTGGGGGACGGGACGGCGCTGCGGCGGAACGTGGTGGCGGTGGATGACGGGTCGACGGATGGGAGCGGGGCGATTCTGCTGTCGCTGGCGGGGGTGTACGCGGATCTGCGTGTGCTGAAGCATCCGCGGAACATGGGCAAGGGCGCGGCGGTGCGGACGGGGCTGGAGCACGCGACGGGCGACCTTGTGCTGATCCATGATGCGGACCTCGAGTATGACCCGCGGGATCACGCGGCGGTGCTGCTGCCCCTGCTGGAGGGGCGGGCGGACGCGGTGATCGGGTCGCGGTTCCGGGGCGGGACGGCGCACCGCGTGCTGTACTACTGGCACAGCGTGGCGAACGGCGTGCTGACGCACGTCTCGAACGCGCTGACGAACCTGAACCTGTCGGACATCGAGTGCTGCACGAAGGCGTTCACGCGGGAGGTGGCGGCGGCGCTGTCGATCGAGGAGGACCGGTTCGGGGTGGAGCCCGAGATCGTGGCGAAGTTGGCGCGGCTGGAGCGCGAGGGGGGGCCTCTGCGGATCTATGAGGTGCCGGTGAGCTACGCGGGGCGGACGTACGCGCAGGGGAAGAAGATCACGTGGCGGGACGGGGTGCGGGCCTTGTGGTGCATCGTGCGATACCGGTTTGTCTGAGGGAGATGGGGGCGGGTGTGCGCGGGCGGGTGATGAAGGCGGGTGGTGGATGGGGTACAACGATCGCGGCCGACATTGACAGGGGAACCGATCCGTCATGCACACGACTCTTTCGAACGCTCCGGACGCCTGCGTGCTCGTGATCTTCGGGGCGTCGGGGGACCTGACGCAGCGGAAGCTGATCCCGGCGCTGGTGGAGCTGGATCACCAGGGCCGGCTGCCTTCGGGCCTGTGCGTGCTGGGGATCAGCCGGACGGAGATGAGCGACGCTGCGTGGCGGGAGAAGCTGCGTGCGTCGGCGGAGAAGTTCGCGGGCGGGTTCAGCGCGAAGGGTTGGGACTCGTTCGCGCGGCGGCTGCACTACCAGCCGGCGGACGCGGCGGAGGCGGGGGCGTACGGGTCGATCAACGCGCGGATCCGGGCGGTGGCGCAGGAGCACGGGGGGCTGCGGTCGGGGCAGGAGATGCCCAACATCCTGTTCTATCTGTCGGTGGCGCCGCAGCTGTATGAGCCGATCATCGACGCGATCGGGGCGAGCGGTCTGGTGTACGAGGGGAAGCGGTGGTGCTCGATCAACGCTTCGGAGACGCCCTGGCAGCGGATCATCGTGGAGAAGCCCTTCGGGACGGACCTGGCGTCGGCGACGAACCTGAACCGCGTGCTGGGGCGGGTGTTCGAGGAGGAGTCGATCTACCGGATCGATCACTACCTGGGGAAGGAGCTGGTGCAGAACATCCTTGTGATGCGGTTTGCGAACACGATCTTCGAGCCCATGTGGAGCAACGCGTACGTCGACCACGTGCAGGTGACGGCGGCGGAGAGCGTGGGGGTGGGCCGGCGTGCGGGGAACTTCTACGACGGCGCGGGTGCGGTGCGGGACATGATCCAGAGCCACCTTCTGCAGGTTCTGGCGCTGGTGGCGATGGAGCCGCCCAGCGTGTACGACACGGACGCGATCCGTCGCGAGAAGATCAAGGTGATCAACACGGCGCGGGTTGTTCCGGTGAGCGAGGCGCACCAGTACGCGGTGCTGGGGCGGTACGGGGCGAGCGGGGACGCGGGGGACGACGACGGCGGGAAGGCGTACACGGAGCTTGACGGGGTGGACGCGGCGCGGCGGACGGAGACGTACGGCGCGGTGCGGGTTCACTTTGACAACTGGCGCTGGTCGGGGGTGCCGTTCTATCTTCGGAGCGGGAAGAAGATGGCGCGGAAGCTGACGGAGATCGTGGTGCAGTTCAAGCAGCCGCCGGTGGACCTGTTCCGGAAGATCGAGGGGATCGGGCGGCGGCCGGCGAACCGGATCATCATCAACATCGCGCCGGAGGACGGCGTGTCGCTGCGGTTTGAGGCGAAGGTCCCCGGTCCGAAGCTGGACGTGGGGAGCGTGAAGATGGACATGGACTACACGAAGGCGTTCAACGCGGCGGCGATCGAGGCGTACGGGCCGCTGATGCTGGACGCGATGCGTGGTGATCAGACGCTGTACAAGCACCGCGACGAGGTTGAGATCGGTTGGCGGCTGATCCAGCCGATGCTGGAGTCCGAGCGTGTGCGGGCGGGGATCGAGACGTACGCGGCGGGGAGCTGGGGCCCGGCGGGGGCGGACGAGCTGCTGGCCCGTGACGGTCGCGCGTGGCACAACCCCGCGAAGGGCGAGACGCGTTGAGCGGGGGCCGGGGATCGGGGGCCGGGGGGGCTGTTACGAGCAGAGCTTCTTGAGGGCGTCGGCCTTGTCGGTGCGTTCCCAGGTGAAGTGGTCGCCCTCGGGTCGGCGGCCGAAGTGGCCGTGGGCCGCGGTTGCGGAGTAGATGGGCTTGCGGAGGCTGAGGCTCTCGATGATGCCCTTGGGGGTGAGGCGGAAGACTTCGCGGATGGCCTTCTCGATCTTCTCGGGCGCGGCGGTGTGGGTGCCGAAGCTGTTGATGTGGACGCTGGTGGGGTCGGCGACGCCGATGGCGTATGAGAGCTGGATCTCGCAGCGATCGGCGAGGCCTGCGCTGACGACGTTCTTGGCGATGTAGCGGGCCATGTAGGCGGCGGAGCGGTCGACCTTTGTGGGGTCCTTGCCTGAGAAGGCGCCGCCGCCGTGGCGACCCATTCCGCCGTAGGTGTCGACGATGATTTTGCGTCCGGTGAGGCCGCAGTCGCCGTGCGGTCCGCCGATCTCGAACTGTCCGGTGGGGTTGATGTGGACCTTGATGCCGTCGTTCCACCACTTCTGGCCCAGTGTGGGCTTGATGATGTGCTCGCGGACGAGGTGGCGGAGGTCTTCCTGCTTTGACCCGTTGTACATGGGGTGATGCTGGGTCGAGAGGACGACGGTGTCGACGCGGACGGGCTGGTTCTTCTCGTTGTATTCGACGGTGACCTGCGACTTGGCGTCGGGTCGGAGTCCGGGGAAGACGTTCTTTGTGCGGCACTCGGCCTGGCGTTCGACGAGCCGGTGGGCGAGGAAGATGGGGAGCGGCATGTATGTGCCGTGCTCGAGCTGTTCGGTCTCGCGGCAGGCGTAGCCGAACATCATGCCCTGGTCGCCCGCGCCGTCCTTGTCGACGCCCATGGCGATGTCGGCGGACTGCTTCTTGAGTGTGATGAGGACAGCGCACGACTTGTAGTCGAAGCGCATGTCGGCGTCGGTGTATCCGATCTTCTCGATGGTGTCGCGGACGGTCTGATCGATGTCGACGTAGGTGCTGGTGGTGACCTCTCCTGAGACGACGGCCATTCCCGTGGAGACGAGGGTCTCGCAGGCGACGCGGCTTCGGGGGTCGCCGGTGAGCATGGCGTCGAGCACCGCGTCGGAGATCGCGTCGGCGACCTTGTCGGGGTGGCCCATGGAGACGGACTCGGAGGTAAACAGGTAGTTCGACATCGATCGGGCTCCAGCTTGGCGGCTCACACGCCGGTGATGCGGTTCGGTGCGGCGGGCGCCGCGGTGTACCCGTTCATCCGGATAGACGAATGAATGGGGGCGAAGAGTGTAGCAGGCGGATGTGGTGCGTCGCGGCGGCGGGGTTTCCGGACGCGGGGGAAGGGGGGAGTTGATGGGGGGCGCAACACAAACGCCCCAGTCCGCCGGCATAGAGACGGAGTGGGGCGTTCGGAACAGATCGGAGCATTGGGCGGCGCGCGTGAGTGCGGGCGGCCTGAAACGGTGCGGCGACTGCGGTCCTGTGCAACCGCAGTCGCCGTTTCGTGTCCATTCCCACCTGAAGGGTGGAACGGTGTGGCAGATCGTCGGGATCAGGCCGCGTGCCAGCGGGCCGGAGACGAGGGCGGCGGTGGTCTGCCCACTTGACCACACCTCCCCCGTCTCCGGGCCGCCGGGGCGACCCGTCCCTTTGAATCCGGGCTGGAGCGCGGTATGCGCTCTTGCCCAGTCCTCCTAGCCTCCCTGACGCCTTCTCCACTCAAAGAGTCTCAACGGCTGTTGGCAGTTGAGACTTTGCTTTCTCCCCGCCAGGCGGTCCTGCGGTTCAGAGGTAGGTGTTGCACACGGTGTGCCAAGTGGCCGGAGGCGTTGGCGGCGGCGTTTGCCGGTGCTGGAGGTGGGTCTGGGGGGGCGGAGCTGCAAATTTCGTTGTTCGTATGACGAAATGTCATTGTTGGGGCGTGAACGACGATATATCGTTTCGACATGGAAACGGGTGTGCGATCGGCGGAGGGGTGGTCGGGGGCGGCGGGGCCGTCGGCGGAGCGGGTGCCCTTGGCGCTGCTGATGGTGGATCGTGAGCAGCGGATCGTGTGGGGGAACCGGAGCGCCGCGGAGCGGCTGGGGCTGCGGCCTGACCAGTTGGGTGGGACGCACCTCGGGCCGTTCTTTGAGGGAGGTGAGGCGACGACGGGGAAGTTTGTGTCTGGGCTTAGCGGGGCGGCGGGGGTCGGGGGTGGTGCGGGGGGTGGGGGGCGTGTGGTGGTGCGTGGGGCGCTGATGCGGGTGGGGGCGGGGCGGACGACGACGGACGTGATCGCCGAGGCGCTGGACGAGCGGGTGGTGATCCTGGCGCTGCTGGAGGCGGACGGGCGGGCGGCGGCGGAGGCAGAGCTTGCGAAGGTGCAGCGTGCGCTGGCGGAGTCTGAGCGGGCGCGGTCGAAGATGGGCGAATTGCAGAGCGAGCTGACAGCGGCGGCGGAGCGGCCTCGGATCATCGGGAGCTCGGGGCCGATTCTGCGGATGCTGGACCAGATCGATCGTGTGTCGGCGAGTCCTTCGACGGTGCTGATCCACGGTGAGTCGGGTTCGGGGAAGGAGCTTGTGGCGCGGGCGATCCATGCGGGGTCGGGGCGGGCGGCGCGGCCGCTGATTGCGGTGAACTGCGCGAGCCTGCCCGAGTCGCTGATCGAGAGCGAGCTGTTCGGGCATGAGCGTGGGGCGTTCACGGGGGCGGACCGGCAGCGTCTGGGGAAGTTCGAGCTTGCGGACGGGGGGACGCTGTTCCTGGACGAGATCGCGGAGCTGTCGCTGCAGGCGCAGGCGAAGCTGCTGCGGGTGCTGCAGGAGGGGACGCTGGAGCGCGTGGGCGGGACGGAGACGATCGAGGTTGATGTCCGGCTGGTGGCGGCGACGCACCGTGATCTTGCGGTGCAGGTGGAGCGGGGGCGGTTTCGCGAGGATCTTTTCTACCGGTTGAATGTGTTCCGGATCGATGTGCCGCCGCTGCGGGAGCGGCGCGAGGATCTGCGTGCGCTGGTGGAGTTTTTTCATGAGCGTCATGCGCGGCGGATGGCGCGGCCGGTGCTTGCGGCGAGCGAGCGGAGCATGCGGCGGCTGATGACGTATCGGTGGCCGGGGAACGTGCGCGAGCTGGAGAACGCGGTGGAGCGTGCGACGGTGCTGGTGTCGGAGGGCGCGACGGAGCTGGAGATCGAGATCCCCGAGGCGCCGAACGTGCCGGGCGGGTCGGGGGGCGTAGGCGGGGATGGGGCGCGGGGCGGGCGGCGGGACACGTCGCAGGTGCCGCGGGACGTGCTGCTGGATCTGACGGTCGATCAGCTGCAGCGGCTGCAGATCATGCACGCGCTGGAGACGCGGCGGTACAAGGTGTTCGGGGCGGACGGTGCGGCGGCGAAGCTGGGGCTGAACCCGCAGACGCTGCTGAGCCGGATGGACAAGCTGGGGGTTCCTCGGCCGCGGACGATGCGGCGGGCGCTGCGGGGCGAGCAGGGGACGTGAGGGCGGATGAGATGCGGCTCAGGGCTTGGGGTGCGCGGGGTGGGGCGCAGCGGGTGCGGATGAGCTATGAATAGTCCCTGTGACGAACGTGCATCCGCTGCGTGACCGGGTACTGACGTGGTGGGCGCGTGCGGCGACGGCGCGGCCTGGTGTGACGCTGCTGGTGGCGGCGGGGGTGACGGTGCTGTCGCTGTGGATCACGACGGGGCTGCGGTTCAAGAGCGACCGGAGCGACCTGATCGATCCGTCGCTGCCCTGGCAGCTTCGGTACGCGGAGTTCAAGGAGAAGTTTCCGCGCTGGGACGACGCGGTGGTGGTGGTGGATCTTGGGGAGGATGAGGCGAGCCGGGGGAGGGGCGAGCGGTTCATCGCGGGGCTGGAGGCGCGGCTGCGCGCGGACGGGGGTTTCGGGGCGGTGACTGCGGGCTTTGCGCGTGAGGAGATGCCCGCGGGGCTGCTGCTGACGCAGCCGACGGAGCGGGTGCGGGCGGTGGTGGAGGAGCTGCGGCGCGTGGGGCCTGTGCTGAGCGCGGCGGGGCTGGAGCAGCTGCTTGGGTTGTCGCAGCTTGCGGGGACTTCGATGCCCGCGGAGCAGCGGGAGGGTCTGCGCGGGCTGCTGGAGCGGATCGCGGCGGCGGGCGAGTCGGCGGAGCGCGGGGAAGTTGTGCCGAGCGTGCTGGGGATGGAGCGGGGGAAGGGGTTCGAGCGACTGGTGACGGGGAGCGGGCGGCTGGCGACGGTGCTGGTGTCGCTGGGGGGGGCCGAGGGCGGGGACGGGGCGACGGTCGGGAGCGTGGCGGCGGAGCGGGCGGTGAACAGCCGGGGCGAGCGGATCGCGGCGCTGCGGGGTCATATCGAGGCGGTGCGGTCTGAGGAGGGGCTCGGGGGCGTTGAGGCGGGCGTGACGGGAGTGCCGGTGCTGGAGAGCGACGAGACGGCGCTCTCGATGCGTGATGCGACGATCGCGTCTTCGCTGTCGCTGGGGCTGATCGCGGTGCTGATGCTGGTGGCGTACCGGGGCGTGGTGGTGCCCTTGCTGTCGGTGGCGAGCCTGCTGATGGGGATGGCGTGGAGCTTTGCGTGGGCGACGGTGAGCGTGGGGCATCTGCAGCTTCTGTCGGTGACGTTCGCGTCGATGCTGCTGGGGCTGGGGATCGATGTGGCGATTCACATCGTGGCGCGGCTGGAGCTGGTGCACGCGGATCACGGTCGGCTGCGGGACGCGGTGGAGCAGACGTTCAGGGGCGTGGGGCCGGGGATCGTGACGGCGTCGCTGACGGTGGCGTTCGCGTCGGCGTCGATGGCGCTGACGGGGTTCGCGGGCGTGGGGGAGATGGGGATCATCGCGGCGGGGGGGATCGTGCTGTGCACGGTGAGCATCATGACGTGTCTGCCGGCGATGCTGGTGCTGCTGCGGCGTCCTGAGAAGAGCCTGCGGACGCACGAGGGCGGGGAGTCGCGGGGGTTCATGGGGGGGCTGGGGGCGGCGTATCACAGGCGGCCGCGGGCGGTGCTGGCGGGGGCGGCGGCGGTGCTGTGCGGGGCGGGGGTGCTGGGTGCGGCCGTGCGGTACGACCCGGATCTGCAGAAGCTGGTTCCCTCGTCGACGGAGAGCGTGGTGTGGCAGAACCGGCTTGAGGCGGACGATGCGCGGAGCGTGTGGCATGCGGTGGTGCTGGCGCGCGACATGACGGAGGCGCGGGAGCTGACGGGTCGGCTGCGCGGGCTGGCGGAGGTGAGCGAGGTTGGCGGGGCGGGGATGCTGGTCGTTCCTGAGGTGGAGCTGGAGGAGAGGCGGGGGCTGCTGGCGTCGCTGCCCGACGTGGCGTCGATGCGGAGCATCGGTGAGGACGCCGAGGACAGGCCCGGCGCGGAGCGGGCGGCGGTGCTGCGGCGCGGGGCGGAGCAGCTGGCGCGGCGGTGGAAAGACGTGGACGCGGGGGTGTCGGGCGCGGCGGAGCGCGTGGCGGGGCTGCGCGATGAGGGGCTGACGGCGGCACTGGGTCGGTATCGGGTGGATCGCGCGGAGCTGATGGACCAGATCGCGGAGCTGCGCGGAGCGGCGGTGCCGGGGCTCGAGGCGTTGCCGACGGCGCTGCGCGAGCAGTTTGAAGGGGCTGGGGGAGCGGTGCTGCTGCGGGTGTACCCGCGGGCGTCGGAGGGCGGCGAGGGGGTGCTGAGCCCTGCGCGGCTGAACGGGTTTGCGCGGGCGGTGCTGGGGGCGGCGCCGAGCGCGACGGGTCCGGCGATCCAGATCTACGAGAGCTCGCGGCTGATCTCGGGCGCGTATCTGCAGGCGGGTGTGTATGCGCTGGTGACGATCGTGCTGCTGCTGCTGGTGGACTTCGGGATGACGCGGAGCGGGGCGGGCGACGCGGCGTGCGCGCTGCTTCCGGTGCTGGCGGGTGCGGTGCTGATGCTGGCGGTGATGGAGCTTGTGGACGTGCCTCTGAACTTCGCGAACATGATCGTGCTGCCGCTGATGATCGGAGTGGGAGTGGGCTGCGGCGTGCACGTGGTGCGGCGTTGGCGTCTGCAGCCCGGCGATGAGCCTCCCGGGCTTGCGGGCGGCTCGGGGCGCGCGATCACGCTGACGACTCTGACGACGGTGATCGGTTTTGCGGCGATGATGACGGGTGAGCACCGCGGGATCTGGTCGCTGGGGTTTGTGATGAGCGTTGGTCTGACGGCGGTGTGGGTCGTGAGCGTGTTCGTGCTGCCGAGCGTGCTGAAGCTGCGCGCTGGCGCCGGCGCGGGCGGCGGTGCGGCTGCGCACGGCGCCTGAAGCGACGATGAAAGCGGGAGCGGGAGGAGTGGCTGGCGGGCTGGCGGATGTCGGCCGATCGGGGGGCGTTTTGCGGGAATCTTCGTGTGCGGCGGCGATGAGCCGGGCGCGGCGGAACGTTGCGCAAGTGGCCCAAGTTTCAGGGGGTTACGGCGCGTGTCATGCGCGGAAGTTGACAGAAACCCCTTCATCGAAAGTGATTGGTGAAAAATTGATTGGCATCAAGCGTGCGTTATTCCCAGATTAACTGTGTCGCTTGGAGGTGGACCGACGAATGTTGAGGCCGGGCCTGGGAGCCCAGTCCGAACCACGTCGGAATGAAGCGTGGAAGTGGGCCGTGGACAGCCGCGGCCACGGGAGAAAGACCATGAGGCAGATTCGATCGATGGGCGTTGCTGTTGTTGTCGGCCTTTCGGGGTCGGCGGCGCTGGGGCAGCCTTCGGATGAGGCTCTGTTTGTGACGAATCAGCAGTCGGGGACGGTGTCTTCGATGCGCGTGAACTTCGACGGGTCGCTGTCGCTGGTGAACACGTATGCGACGGGCTCGGCGCCGCAGGATGTTGCGATCACTCCGGACGGGCGGCACCTGCTGGTGGTGAACTCGGACATCGGGACGACGGGCCCCGAGCAGCTGAGCGTGTTCGAGATCGCCGCGAACTCGACGCTTGTGGCCAAGAGCGCGGGCAACCTGGTGGGCGACAACCCGATGGGGATGGGGATGACGCCCCAGGGTTACGCGCTGATCTCGTCGACGTTCTCGCAGGACGTGCGTTCGTTCCGGCTGGAGAATCACCTGCCGGTGGGCGTCGGTCAGGCCCCGGCGGGGCTGTTCCCGACTCGTCCGGTGAGCTCTGTCGACGGGCGGTTCGCGTACTGCACGAGCTCGGTGTCTCCGGACGACATCACGGCGTACAGCGTTGCGCCGGGCGGGGCGCTGACCCGTCTGCAGGGGATCGACATCGGGCTGAACGCGGCGTTCGGCGCGGCGGTCGATCCGTCGGGCTCCTCGTTGTACGTGTCGACGGGCCAGGGCAACACGATCGAGCGTTACAGCATCAACCAGTCGACGGGCGTGCTGACGCACGCGCAGACGCTGGCGGTGGGGGGGAGCTCGGCGGTGGAGCTGGCGGTGTCTCCGGACGGGCGCTGGCTGTTCAGCGCGCACGTGCTGAGCGACAGCGTGCGGACGACGCGGATCAACGCGAGCGGGTCGCTGACGGCGCTGAACCAGAGCGTGACGATCGGCTCGGACGTGCGTGACATCGTGACGAACGGGCGGCTGGTGTTCGTGACGGACGAGTCGCCGCTGGGCAGCGCGTGGGGCGTGCACGTGCTGCGGGTGGATTCGGCGAGCGGCGGGCTGACTCCTGTGGGCCCGGCGACGCAGACGGGCGGCGTGCGGCCGCAGTTCATGGCGCTGTGGTCTCCGCCGGTCTGCATGGGCGACGCGGACGGCGACCGGCAGGTGAACTTCGCGGACATCAACGCGGTTCTGCGTTCGTTCGAGGCGGGGGTTGGCCCGCTGGGCGACGCGGACTTCGACGGCGACGTCGACTTCACGGATATCAGCGCGGTGCTGAACGCCTGGAGTTCCTCCTGTTCGTGAGATGACGTGGGTGGGCTGAGCGTTCTGGTGCGCGGCGCCGACTCCGCGGCGTGCACCGGGGCGCACGAGCCGGCGCCGGCCTGCTGATGGCGGGCGTGCGGGGGCGTCGGCGGCCGGCACGAGGCGGGATCGCGTGTGCTGCGGGTTGTGCCGGTTGGCTTCTCGTGGGAGGCCGACCGATCCCCGCCGCGGTCCGTCCTCGTGTCGGCTTTTTTGGTTTGTAGGGGCGCGGGGCGCGGGGTCGGCGGCCGGGAGAGGTCGCGGGGCGTGCGGCGGGGTGGAGCGGGCCGATCTTCGGGAGTGAACCGCGGGCGCCGGGCGGCGTAGGCGGGGCATGGCTTTCCGAGGAACGGCATGAGACGCGGTGTTTCGGCGTGGATCTGGTGCTGGCTGCTGGCGTCGTCGCTGGCGGTGGTGGCGGATGCGCTGGTGCGGGGCGTCGCGCTGCCGGGGGGCGCGAGCGCGCCGGCGTGGAGCGTGCTGGCGACGAACCTTGTGTGCCTGCCGGGGACGCTGGTGTCGGCGCCGGTGTGGTGGCTTGGGCTCGGGGTGTCGATCGATCCGTCGTGGGTGGTGGTGGGGAGCCTGTTTGTGGGGTGGGGGATCGTCGTGGCGATGGCGGGGGCGTGCGCGTGGCTGGTGATGCGCGTGGGGCGTGGGGCGGGAGAGCGGCGCGACGGCGCGGACGAAAGAGGGACGAGCGGGGAAGAAGAGGGGTTGCGCGGCGCGGTGCTGAGGCGGCGCGCGTTTCTGGCGCGCACGGCGGCGGGCGCGGCGGGGCTTGCGGGGTCGGCGCGGATGGCGCGGGCGGCGCTGGTCGAGCCAGGCGAGCTGTGCGTGCGGCGGTACACGGTGCGGGTGCGCGGGCTGGCGCGGTCGCTGGACGGGCTGAAGGTGGTGCAGATCTCGGACACGCACGTCGGGCCCATGGTTCCGGACCGGTTCACGAGCGAGGCGGTGCGGGTGGCGCTGAAGCTTGGGCCTGACGTGGTGGTGCTGACGGGGGACATGTTCGAGTCCGTGCACGGGGACGTTGAGCGGCGGTCGGGGCTTTTCGCGCCGCTGACGGCGCGGGGGGCCGGGCCCAGGGCTGTGCTGGGTGTGCTGGGAAATCATGACTGGTACGGGGACGGGCCGCGGGTGGCGCGGGCGCTGACGGCGCTCGGGGTGCGGATGATCGACAACGGGCGCGTGTTCTTTGACGGGGTGTCGCGGCGCGTTGTTGACGAGGAGCCGCGGCACGGCGGGTGCGTGGCGTTCGCGGGGCTGGGGGATCTGCTGGGCGATGTGCAGGACGTGCGTGGCGCGTTCGGGGGCGTGGGCGCGGATGTGCCGCGGGTGCTGCTGGCGCATCAGCCGGACACGCTGGAGCTGGCGGCGCTGCGGGGCGTGCGGATCGATGTTTCGCTATGCGGTCACACGCACGGCGGTCAGATCCGGCTGCCGATGATGGGGCCGCTGATCGTGCCGAGCCGATTCGGCCGGAAGTACGAAGGGGGGCTGGTGGAGAGCCCGGTGGGTCCGGCGATCGTGTCGCGGGGGGTGGGGATGTCCGGTCTGCCCCTGCGGGTGGGGGTGCCTCCTGAGGTTGTGGAGGTGGTGCTGCGGGCGTGAGGCGCGCGGGAGCGGGGCGCGAGCGCATGGGAGCGCGCGGAATGAAAAGCACGGCCCGGTGTGAGCCGGACCGTGCGGGGTGTTGACGTTGCGATGAGGTGCGGTGATCAGCGGCGGCGGCGCAGGGCGGCGAGCCCGGCGAGCGTGATGATGGCTGTCGCGGCGGGCGCGGGGACCTGGATGCGGACGAAGGCCTCGCCGATCGCGGCGCCGGCGGAGTTGCGGAGGTCGATGGAGCCGTAGAGCCAGAGGTCGTCGGTGAGGACGAAGTTTGAGACCTTGTTGTTGAGGCTTGCGGCGTTGAGGCCCGTGACGTCGTAGAAGGCGTCGTCGTTGAAGAGGCCGTCGCCGTTGAGATCGACGGCGTCTCCTTCGCGGAGGACGACGGTGGAGTTGTTGAGGACGAGGGCGTACTGGCGGGCGGCGTCGGGGTTGGAGGTGAAGCCGCCGACGATGAAGTCGCCCAGGTTGTTGCCGGTGTGGACGCCGAAGGTGTTGCCGAGGTTCACGTTCCAGGGGACGCTCGACCATGTTTCGCCGGTGATGCCTCCGGGGACGGGGTCGCCGCTGCGTGCGATGACGATTCCGTTGCGCACGACCCATGGCTGATCGTCGGCGTTCTCGCCGCGGGCGAACCAGTCGCCGCTGGAGTCCATGTTCTGGGCGATGATGTTGGCGATGGGGCTGGCGAATCCGCCGAACGCGACGCCCTTCTGGAGGCGGACGGTGTCGTTGACGACGAGAACGGCGTTGGTGGCGCTGGGCCCGTTGAGCGCGGCGTTGTACATGGTGCTGGCGCCGTCGGGGGTGACGAAGAGCGAGCCGACGTTGAAGGAACTGATGGTCTGAGCGGCGCCAGCCTGGCCGGCGGGGGCGGTGAGCCCCTTGCGTGCGATGGAGCCCGCGCCGTCGTCGCGGAGGTAGGCGGAGTCGGTGGCGGCGGTTCCGCCGACGAGGCTGGTGGCGCGGACGGCGATCTTGCCGGCGGTGGTGAGTGAGGGGTCGGTGATTCCGGTGCCCCAGGTGATGCCGGGCAGTGCGGGGATGGACTGGCCCTCGCGGAAGCTGATGGTGTGGGCGCCGGTTCCGTCGCCCAGGATGGCGACGGAGTCATCGGTGGTGGCGCCGGTGAGGTTGACGGTGACGGCGTAGCGGCCGTCGTTGAGGATGCCGACGCGGCGCTCGGACATGTTCTCGGCGACGCGTCCGGCTTCGAGGTCGGTGATGCCCTCGCGAATGCGGAGGACGCCGGCGGTTCCGGAGCCGGTGAGGTACATGGCGTCGGTGGCGGTGCTGCCCGAGTTGTTGCGGGCGAGGAGCATCCAGCGGGAGCCGTCGGGGCTGCGGACGGGGCGGTCGAAGCTGGAGAACTGGAGTCCGGCGACTCCGGGGACGCCGGCGTTCGCCTGGCCTGCGACGTTGGAATAGATGGCGACGGGGCCCTGTGCGGCGGCGGCGGCTGTGAGGGCGGTGACGGAACAGATGGCGATGAGCGGACGCATGGACGTTTTCTCCTCCTATGGGCGGCGCGGGGCCGCGGCTACGTTCGGCGCGGCCTGTGGGGCGCGTGCCGAAGTACCCGCCGACGGCGGGGACGTGTGTTCAAGGTTGAGAGATACCCCACGAACTCCGGGCTTGTGGTGGAAAGCGTGCGGGAGCGGGGCGGATTGGCCGGTCTTAGCGCGATCTGAACACGGCGCGGGGCGGCGTGCCGGGGCGGGACGGCGAGGGGATGAAGAGGGCTTCAGACGTCGAGGCTCTTGACCTCGAGGGCGTGCTCTTCGATATAGGCGCGGCGCTGATCGACGTTCTCGCCCATGAGGACGGTGAAGAGCTCGTCGGCGGCGGAGGCGTCGTCCCAGTTGACGCGGAGGAGCGTGCGGCGGGAGACGTCCATGGTGGTTTCCCAGAGCTGCTCGGGGTCCATTTCGCCCAGACCCTTGAAGCGCTTGACTTCCATTCCCCGGCGGCCGACGTCGAGAAGGACATCGAGGATGGCGGGGATGTTGACGGCGGGGACGGCGGAGAGAGATGTAGAGGAGGCGGGCGCGGAGTTCGGAGCTGGGGCGGAGGGCGCGTCGGCGGATTCGGCGTCTGAGTCTGGGTCGGAATCCGCGGCGGGCTGCTGTCCTTCGGCGTCGCGCTGCTTGCGCGTGGAGGCGCGCTGGGGGGTGAGCCAGGCGTACTTGGTGGGGAGGCGCTCGCCTGTGACGGCTTCTTCGACTGTGAGGCCGTAGTCCTCGATGTCGATGCCGAGGGAGGCGAGCTGCGTGAAGACGAGGGCGAGCTCCTTGTTTTCGTGGAGCTCGCGGATGGGGGCGACGGGGCGCGGGTCGGCGGGGGCTTCGGCGGCGGGGGCGGCGGCGCCTGCGGAGAGGTCGGCGAGGCGGAGGCCCTGCTGCTCGAGGATGCGGCGGGCGTGTTCATCGGACCAGGCGTAGGTTTCGCCGCCCTGCCATGTGACGCGGTGAGTGGGGAGGGCGGAGCGCTGCTCGGGGTCCTGGGAGCGAGCGGCGAGGAGGTCGAGGAAGCGCACGCCGCGGCGCTCGACGATCTCGGCGAGTTCGGCGAGTCGGCGGAGGGCCTTGACGGCGCGGCGGAGTTCGTCGCCGTGGATGGTGCGGAGGACGCGCGGCTCGGCGGTGCCCCGTGCGCGGGCGGCGGTGATATCGCGGATCTGGAGGGAGGCGCCCTCGAGGCCCAGCTCGATGAGGACGTCGTTCATGCGTGATTCGTTGAGGACGTACTGGGACTTCTTGCCGCGGGTGATGAGGTAGAGGGGCGGCTGGGCGATGAAGACCTTGTTCCGGCGGATGAGCTCGGGCATCTGGCGGAAGAAGAAGGTGAGGAGGAGCGTGCGGATGTGCGAGCCGTCGACGTCGGCGTCGGTCATGATGATGACGCGGCCGTAGCGGAGCTTGGAGACGTCGAAGTCCTCGCCTATGCCGCACTTGAGGGCGGAGATGAGGGTTCGGATCTCTTCGAAGGCGAGGATCTTGTCGAGGCGGGCGCGTTCGACGTTGAGGAGCTTGCCGCGGAGGGGGAGGATGGCCTGGGTCTCGACGTCGCGTCCCTGGGTGGCGGAGCCGCCTGCGGAGTCGCCCTCGACGATGAACATTTCGGAGCGTTCGATGTCGCGTGTGGTGCAGTCGCGGAGCTTGGCGGGCATGGAGCCCGACTCGAGGGCGCTCTTGCGTCGGGTGAGCTCGCGGGCCTTGCGGGCGGCCTCGCGGGCCTGGGCGGCGACGACGCCCTTGAGACAGATGCGCTTGGCGTCGGCGGGGTGCTCCTCGAGCCAGGTCTGGAGCCGATCGGCGACGATGGCGCTGACGAAGCCTTCGATCTCCGTGTTGCGGAGCTTGCCCTTGGTCTGTCCCTCGAACTGAGGCTCGGGGAGCTTGACGGAGACGACGGCGGCGAGGCCCTCGCGGAGATCTTCGCCCTGTGGGACGGGGTCTTTTTCCTTGAGGATGCCGGACTGCCGGGCGTAGGCGTTGAGGACGCGTGTGATGGCGGTCTTGAAGCCCGAGAGGTGCGTGCCGCCGTCGACGGTGCGGATGTTGTTGGCGAAGGAGAGGAGGAGCTCGTTGTAGGAGTCGTTGTACTGGAAGGCGACTTCGCAGGAGAGGTTTGAGGCGGGGTTGTCGCCTCGGAGGACGATGATCTCGTGGAGGGGCTGCTTGTTGTGGTTGAGGTGTGCGACGTACTCGCGGAGGCCGTTCTCGAAGCGGTAGGTCTCGTCCTTGATGTTGCCGTCGGGCCCGACGCGTTCGTCGACGATGCGGATGGTGACGCCCGGGTTGAGGTATGCGAGCTCGCGGAGCCTGGTCGAGAGGGTGGTGAAGCTGAACTCGGTGTCGGGGAAGATGTCGTGATCGGGCTTGAAGGTGACGCGGGTTCCGGTGGCGGGGGCGTTGTTCCGGCCCTGGGGAGCGGGGCCCAGGACGTGGAGGGGCGAGGCGGTCTTGCCGCGTTCGAAGGTGATCTTGTGGCGTTTGCCGGCGCGGTCGACCTCGACGTGGAGCCACTGCGAGAGGGCGTTGACGACGGAGATGCCCACGCCGTGGAGGCCGCCCGAGACTTTGTAGGCGGAGTTTTCCTCGCCGAACTTTCCGCCGGCGTGGAGGACGGTCATGACGATCTCGACGGCGGGCTTGCCGTCGTAGAGGGGATTTTCGTGGTTTTTGATGTCGACGGGGATTCCCGAGCCGTCGTCGATGACGGAGACGGAGCCATCGGGGTGGATGCGTACCGTGACGAGCGTGGCGCGGCCGGCCATGCACTCGTCGATGGAGTTGTCGACGGCTTCGTAAACGAGGTGGTGGAGCCCGGCGATGCCGGTGTCTCCGATGTACATGCCGGGACGTTTGCGGACGGCCTCGAGCCCTTCGAGGATCTTGATCTGGTCGGCGCCGTAGGCCTGTGCCTGAGGGGGCTGGGAGGGTGCTGTGCGGACCTCGACCGGGTTGTTGGTGTCTGCGGCTTGCTGGGGCAACGTCGGATCCTTCGCGGCGGGCAGCGTGTGCCCGAACGAAGGTTCGGGAAGCGTTCGCGCGCACGCGCGTTCATTATAGGCGAAGGTGGTTCCGGGGCGAAAGTGCTTGCCCAGCTTGATGCCGCGGTGGGCCGGCTCAGGAGCAGGCGGCGAAGAGCACGCCGCTGGAGGCGGCGACCATGGCGGCGTCTTCCTCGCCCATGAGGACGAGGTACCAGGCGAGGCCGGCGAGGAGGTCGGCGTCGGGCGAGGAGCGGGCGGCGGGGGCGAGGGCGACATCGGCGGAGCGATGAAGCCAGCCTGCGGCGGGGCCCACGGTGACGAGCGGCTCGTCGGAGAGTGCGTGGAAGCTGTGGGTCTGTCGCCAGAGGCCGTGGTGGCGCCAGTGATAGGTTCCGCCGCCTGAGATGGCGAGGGTTCCGGAGCCGCCCCATCCGGAGGGGATGAAGACTGCGACGTCGGCGGGGTGGCCCGGCTTGCGGACGGTGATCCTCGGGGAGAGGAATCCCGTGCGCTTCAGGGTCCAGGTTCCGGCGGCGGTCTGGAGGGTGGCGAGCGAGCCGCTGGAGCGGGCCCACTGGAGCGTGGCGACGACGTCTGAGCCGTGAGCGGCGAGCTCGTAGCGGCGTGGCGCGGCGTCGGACTTTGTCCAGCGGAGCGGCTGATCCCCGAGCGAGGCGAGGGAAGCGAGGGTCATTGCGAGACCTCCTTCCGGGTGTGTTCCGCGTCGGGGGATGGTAGGCGCGTCAGGGCTTGATTTCGACGGAGCTGTGCTGCTCGACGAGCATCTCGTAGATGAGGGCGATGTCCTCGTTCTGCATGCGTACGCAGCCCATGGAGGCGTCGCGGCCGATTGATTCGGGCTCGATGGTGCCGTGGAGCCCGTAGCCCGAGAGGACCTCGGTGGCGGGCTCGGCGCCGACGATGCCGAGCCAGTGTTCGCCGATGGGGTTCTTGGGGTCGTTCGCGTCGAAGCGCTCGCCCGTGCGGGGGTTGACCCAGTGGGGGTTGACGAGCTTGCTGGCGGGCCTGACGAACCACTTGCCGAGGGGCGTGCTGTCGTTCTCTCCCAGGCCCACGGGGAAAGAGCGGATGTAGAGGCGGTTGCCGTCGGTGTCGGTGGCGTCGGAGTAGAGGTCGAGGCGGTAGGCGTCCTTGTGGACGACGGCGTGGAAGGGGCCCTTGACGACCTTGAGCTTCTGTCCGACGCGGAGCCGGCCGGGGTCTGACATGCGGTTGATGCGCTGGATGAAGCGCCAGTCGACCTTGAGGTCGGAGGCCTGGACGATCTTGACGAGGCGGTCGCCCGGCTGAATGGTGTGCGTGTCGGCGAGGGGATCTCCCGCGACGACGGTCGGGGAGAAGACGAGCTCGGCGTTGAGGTCGGTGATGCGGGCGCGGAGCATCTCGACGTCGGGGTCGGTGGCGCGCGGGTCGTGGAGCGCGCGATTGAGCATGAGGCGTGCCTCGGGCTTGCGGCCGGCGGCGATGGAGCTGTCGGCGGCGGCGACGAGCCTCTGGATGGCGGGATCGCGCGCCGGAGCCGGGGGCGGCGCCTGCGTGGTGGTCGCGGGTGCGGCGGAGGGGGTCTGGGGCTGCGCGGCGGAGGGGCCCGAAGAGGGCGGTGGGTTCGATGTGCCGGGGGAGGTCGAGGGGAGATTCGGCGCGGCGGTGGATGCGGGGTTGCTGATGGTGGAGGCGGTGGTGGGTGCGGGCTCCGTCTGCTGAGGCGAAGGACGGGGCGGAGCGGCGGTGTCGGCGGCGGCGAGCGTCGGCGACGGGGTGGTCTGGGGGGTGCGCTCGAGGGATGAGAGGACGGGGCCCTTGGGCTGGCCGAGCTGGACTTTGACGGGCTCGCGCGTGGGGATGATGGCGGGGGGCGGGGCGTCGTCGGCGGCGCGGGCGGGGTTTGGCCCGAGGGCGGCGCGACCCCAACCCCAGTACCACGCGCCGAGTCCGCCGGCGACGAGGAGTGTGGCGACGATGAGCGGAGCGGGGCCGTGGCGTCGCGACCGGCTCGGGGCGCGGAAGGCGGCCTGTCGATTCACGCGTGGCATCTGAGACGGCAGGACCATCTTGGGGTCGACTCCTGGCGCGGGATGGGCGCCGGGGTGTGGCGCCGAAGCCGCGCGAATGTCAGACTGTATCGGTCGTGGAGGGCTTCTGACGGCAAAGCAGGATGCGGCTTTCGGTGACGAGGCCGTCGACCTGCGCGTCGTGCGGTTCCGTGGGGATCTCTGGGACGAGCTGTGCTTCGAAGCAGATGCCCAGGGCGGCGCCGCCGCGGGGCCGGGCGGTGCGGTAGGCGGCGAGGAAGCGGTCGTAGAAGCCGCCGCCCCGGCCCATGCGTCGTCCCTGTGTGTCGAAGGCGAGACCCGGGACGATGACGAGATCGATGAGGTCAAGGGTTGCGACGGGGCCTGGGGTGGGTTCGGGGACGCCGTGCTTGCGGACCTCGCTGGAGAATCCCGGGCCTGAGACGAGGACGGGCTCCATGGTTCGCGCGGACCAGTCCATGCGGGGCATGCAGACGCGTTTGCCGGCGCGGACGGCGATGCCGACGAGGGAGGAGATGTCGACCTCCTCGGCGGTGGGGATGTAGAGCATGAGGGTCTTGGCGCCGGCGAAGCCGGGCGTGTCGGCGAGGCGGACGCAGGCGGAGGAAGAGCGGAGCTTGCGCTCGACGGGGGTGAGCGCGGCGAGGACGCGGCGCGCCTCGCGGCGGACGCGGAGCTTGGTGTTGGTCTCCTGGCGGTCGGGTCTCATGGCGGGGCGCGGCGGGGGAGCGAGAGTCCGCGGGCAAGAGTAGTCGGCGGGGAGGGTGCTGGCAGCGGTGTGAGCGGAGGTGCGATACTGGGGGGAATGCGTGCGGACCCGGCCCTTTTCCATGTCGTTATGCGCGAGCCTGAGATCCCGAATAACACGGGGAACATCGGGCGGACGTGCCTGGCGTCGGGGTGCGCGCTGCACCTGGTGCATCCCTTGGGGTTCGATACATCGGAGAAGGCGCTGCGGCGGGCGGGGCTGGACTACTGGCCCCGGCTGGAGGTTCGGGAGCATGCGGACTGGGCGCGGTTCGAGCGGTGGTGGGCGGAGTGGTGCGGGGGCGAGCGTGGCGCGGCGCGGGGCCCGATTCTGTGGCTGACGTCGGGGAAGCGCGGGGCGCCGCCCTGGGAGGCGGACCTGAGGCCCGGCGATGGGATCGTGTTCGGGCGGGAGACGCGCGGGCTGCCCGATGAGGATCTGGAGGCGGCGGGGGAGCGCGTGCTGTCGCTGCCCATGATCCCCGCGGAGCGTGGGCTGAACGTGGCGACGGCGGTGTGCGCGCTGGTGTACGAGGGGATCAGGCAGTGCGCGGCGCGGGGCGACGTGGGCCTGGATGCGAGCGGTCGGCTGCGCCTTGTCTAGCGGGCGGGGGCGGCCTGGGCGGGCATGGGGAAGGCTTCGCAGAAGGAGCGGATCTCGCAGCGGACCTGCTCGCAGACGGGGCTTGCGCCGGCGGCGTCGAGGACGCGGTCGATCCATTCGGTGACCTTGTGCATCTCGGGCTCGCGGAGGCCGCGGGTGGTGAGGGCGGGGGTTCCGAGCCTGATGCCGCTGGTGATCTTGGGGGGACGGGAGTCGTTGGGCACGCCGTTTTTGTTGCAGATGATGCCGGCGTGTTCGAGCCACTTCTCGGCGTCGGCTCCGGTGAGGTCGTCGCGCTTGGCGCGGAGGTCGACGAGCATGAGGTGGTTGTCGGTGCCGCCGGTGGTGATGCGATATCCGCGGTCGACGAGGGCGGCGGCGAGGGTCTTCGCGTTGGCGATGATCTGAGCGGCGTACTGGCGGAACTCGGGGCGGAGTGCCTCGCCGAAGGCGATCGCCTTGGCGAAGATGACGTGCATAAGGGGTCCGCCCTGGGTGCCCGGGAAGACCGCCTTATCGACTTTTTTGGCGATGTCTTCGTCGTTGGTGAGGATGAGTCCGCCGCGGGGCCCGCGGAGGGTTTTATGTGTGGTTGTGGTGACGACGTGGGCGTGCGGGAAGGGGGAGGGGTGTGCGCCGGCGGCGACGAGGCCGGCGACGTGGGCGATGTCGGCCATGAGGAGGGCGCCGCACTCGTCGGCGATGGCGCGGAAGCGTGCGAAGTCGATGACGCGTGGGTAGGCGCTGTAGCCGCAGAGGAGCATTTTGGGTTTGTGTTCGAGGCAGACGGCGCGGACGGCGTCGTAGTCGATGCGTTCGGCCTCGGGGTGTTCGAGGTTGTAGTGGAGGGGGTAGTGGACGGGCTTGTAGTAGTGGCCGCTGAAGTTGAGCTTCATGCCGTGGGAGAGGTGGCCGCCGTCCTTGAGGACGAGCGAGGCGAAGGTGCTGCCGGGCTCCATGAGGGCCATGAAGACGGCGGTGTTGGCCTGGGCGCCCGAGTGGGGCTGGACGTTTGCGAAGCGGCATCCGAAGAGCTGCTTGGCGCGTTCGCGTGCGAGCTCCTCTGCCTGGTCGTGGAACTCGCACCCGCCGTAGTAGCGTGCGCCGGGGTAGCCCTCGGCGTACTTGTTGGTGAGGCAGGTGCCCATGGCGTGCATGACGGCGGGGGAGACGTGGTTCTCGGAGGCGATGAGCTCGAGTGTGGTTTCCTGGCGCGTGGACTCGCGCTCGAGGATCTCGGCGGCGGCGGGGTCGGTGGCGCGGATGAGCTCGATGACCTGGTCGGAGGCGGGGTCGTGCTGCATCGGGAACTCCGGGAGAAACGTGGGGCAGGCGGCGATTGAACGGGAGATGGTATCGGCGTGCGGGGGGCTGGAGGAGAGGCGGGCGATGTAGTCTCGATCAGATGGAGCTGACGAGCCTGCGGTACTTCGTGTCGATGGCGTCGTTCGGGCACATGACGAAGGCGGCGGCGTCGCTGGGGGTGACGCAGCCGGCGCTGTCGAGCATGCTGCGGAAGCTGGAGGCGGAGGTGGGGGCGGCGCTGCTGCACCGGACGGGGCGGGGGGTGGAGCTGACGGACGCGGGGCGTGCGTTCCTGCCGCACGCGGAGGCGGCGCTGCGGGCGGCGGAGGAGGCGCGGGCGGCGGTGGGTCAGGTGATGGGCCTGGAGCGGGGGTCGATCCGGCTGGGGGGCGGGGCGACGGCGATCACGTACCTGATGCCCCGGGCGGTGTCGCGGTTTCGGCGGGAGCATCCGGCGGTGCGGTTTTATGTGCGTGAGGCGGGGTCGGACGCGGTGGCGCGGAGCGTGCTGGCGGGCGAGCTGGACCTGGGGGTGGTGACGCTGCCGCTCTCGACTCCCGGGGGCGAGGATCTGCTGGTGAGGCCCTGGGTCGAGGATGAGCTGCGGCTGATCGTGCCCTCGCGGAGCGTGCTGGCGAGCAAGCGGACGTTCCGTTGGAGCGAGCTGGCGGGCGAATCCGTGGTGGCGTTCGAGGCGGGGTCCGCGGTGCGGGAGGTGATCGACGCGGCGGCGCGGGCGGCGGGCGTGCCGCTGAACGTGGTGATGGAGCTTCGTTCGATCGAGTCGATCAGGCAGATGGTCGGGGCGGGGATCGGGCTGGGGTTCGTGTCTTCCTTGGCGCTGCGGGCTGGGGAGGGGCTGGCGTGCCGGGACGGGCGCCTGGCGCGGCGTCTGGCGCTGGTGCGGCGGCGTGACCGTGTGCCCAGCGCGGCGGTGACGGCGTTCGAGCGGGAGATGGTGCGTGGGCGGGGGTGAGGGGCGGGCAGGCGGCGGCGCGGGGGCAGCGGGGGATTGTCGTCCGGGCATCAACACGGTGTATCGAACATGTGAAAGCGATTGATTCGACGAATGCCGCGGCGGGGGTATTGTTCGCTGCAAGGACATCCAACAGGGAGCACTGACATGGCGGCACGCAACCCGTTCAATTCGCGCAAGACCCTTCAGACCCGGCACGGCTCGTACACCTACTTCGACCTGAACGTGCTGCGCGAGCAGAAGGTGGGGCACGTCGAGAAGCTGCCCTTCTCGCTGCGGGTGCTGCTGGAGGCCATGCTGCGGAACGTCGACGGGTTCGTGGTGACGAACGACGACGTCATCGGTCTTGCGAACTGGAACGCGAAGAAGCCTCTGCAGGTGGAGCTGCCGTTCATGCCGGGGCGGGTGGTGCTGCAGGACTTCACGGGGGTTCCCTGCGTGGTCGACCTCGCGGCGATGCGGGACGCGATGAAGAAGCTGGGGGGCGATGCCAGCAGCATCAACCCGCTGGTGCCCTGCGACCTGGTGATCGATCACTCGGTGCAGGTGGACGCGTACGGGTCGAGGACGGCGCTGACGATCAACGCGGAGAAGGAGTTCGAGCGGAACAACGAGCGGTACGAGTTCCTGAAGTGGGGGCAGCAGAGCCTGCGGAACTTCCGGTGCGTGCCGCCGGCGACGGGGATCGTGCACCAGGTGAACCTCGAGTACCTGGCGAAGGCGGTGTGGACGCGCGAGGTCGACGGGGAGGTTGTGGCGTATCCGGACTCGTGCGTGGGGACCGACAGCCACACGACGATGATCAACGGTCTGGGGGTCGTCGGATGGGGCGTGGGCGGGATCGAGGCGGAGGCGGTGATGCTGGGCCAGCCGGTGTACCTGCTGACGCCCGAGGTGATCGGGTTCCGCCTGACGGGGAAGCTTCCCGAGGGGTCGACGGCGACGGACCTGGTGCTGACGGTGACGGAGATGCTGCGGGCGCGGGGCGTGGTGGACAAGTTCGTGGAGTTCTTCGGGCCGGGGATCGCGGCGCTGTCGGTGCCTGATCGGGCGACGATCGCGAACATGGCGCCGGAGTATGGGGCGACGATGGGGTTCTTCCCTGTGGACGCGGTGACGCTGGACTTCCTGCGGTTCACGGGGCGGGACGAGGCGACGGTGGAGCTTGTGGAGGCGTACTGCAAGGCGCAGGGGCTGTTCTGGACGCCGGGGTCGGCGGAGCCCGTGTTTACGGATGTTCTGGAGCTGGATCTTGGGACGGTGCAGCCCAGTCTGGCCGGGCCCCGGCGGCCCCAGGACCGGGTGCAGTTGTCGCAGATGAAGTCGATGTGGCGGCGTGATCTGGTGAACGTGTTCGGCAAGCCCAGCGCGACGGAGCTGACGAACGAGGACCGGTGGGCGGACGAGGGTGGCGAGTCGGGCCGCGTGAAGCAGCCGGGCCAGACGATGCCGGCGGTGAACGTGGCGCAGACTGGCGTCGGGCCGGCGGCGGACGTCGGCGGTGCGCGGGGCACGGCGGCGGGCGGGCTGGCCGGTTCGAGCGGGAACGCGGTGAAGGCGGCGGACGCCGCGTGCGTGGAGTTCGGCGGGCGGCGGTTCCGGATGTTCAACGGGGACGTGGTGATCGCGGCGATCACGAGCTGCACGAACACGAGCAACCCCGACGTGATGCTGGCGGCGGGGCTTGTGGCGCGGAAGGCGCGGGCGCTGGGTCTGACGAGCAAGCCCTGGGTGAAGACGTCGCTGGCGCCGGGGTCGAAGGTCGTCACGGAGTACTTCAACAAGGCGGGGCTGACGGCGGACCTTGAGGCGCTGGGGTTCCACACGGTGGGGTACGGGTGCACCACGTGCATCGGGAACTCGGGGCCCCTGCCGGCGGAGATCGAGGGGGCGATCCGCAAGAACGATCTGGTGGCGACGAGCGTTCTTAGCGGGAACCGCAACTTCGAGGGTCGGATCAGCCCCGACGTGCGGGCGAACTATCTGGCGAGCCCGCCGCTGGTGGTGGCGTACGCGATCGCGGGGACGGTGGACATCGACCTGGCGAACGAGGCGCTGGGGATGTCGCGCGAGGGCAAGCCGGTGTATCTGCGGGACATCTGGCCCACGCACGCGGAGGTGCAGTCGCTCAAGGCGCAGTGCGTGACTCCGGAGCAGTTCCGGTCGCAGTACGGGCGGGTGTTCGACGGGAACCCGACGTGGAACGCGGTCCCGGTGTCGCGGAGCGAGCTGTACGGGTGGGACGCCAAGAGCACGTACATCCAGAACCCGCCGTACTTCGAGGGGATGCGTGCGGAGCCCGAGGCGCTGCGCCCGATCGCGGGGGCGCGTTGCCTGGTGTATGTGGGCGACAGCGTGACGACGGACCACATCTCGCCGGCCGGCGACATCGCGGAGAAGAGTCCGGCGGGGCACTACCTGGCGTCGTTGGGAGTGCCGCGGAGCGAGTTCAACAGCTACGGGAGCCGGCGCGGGAACGACCGCGTGATGACGCGGGGGACGTTCGGGAACGTGCGGGTCAAGAACAAGCTGGCGGAGGAGAACGGCAAGCCGCGTGAGGGGTGGTGGACGCGTGACTTCTCGAAGAAGGGCGACGGCAAGTCGATCGTGGCGATCTTCGACGCGGCGATGAACTACAAGGCGGAGGGCACGCCGCTGGTCGTGCTCGCGGGCAACGACTACGGGATGGGCAGCTCCCGGGACTGGGCGGCGAAGGGGACGAACCTGCTGGGCGTGCGTGCGGTGATCGCGCAGAGCTTCGAGCGGATCCACCGGTCGAACCTGGTGGGGATGGGGGTTCTGCCCTTGTGTTTCAAGAGCGGCGAGAGCGCGGCGAAGCTGGGCCTGACGGGGACGGAGCGGTTCGACATCCAGCTTCCTTCGCCGCTGGAGCCGCGGGGGACCATCCGCGTGAAGGCGACGCGGACGGAGGGCCCCGAGGCTGGCAAGAGCTTCGAGTTCGAGACGGTGTGCCGGATCGACACGCCGGTCGAGGTCACGTACTACGAGAACGGCGGGATTCTGCACACGGTGCTGCGGAAGATCCTGAACGAGAGCAAGAAGGCGGCGCGGGTGTGAGGGACGCGCGGGCGGGGGTGAGGGCTGCGCGGACCTGACGCGGCATCAGCGCACGCGTCCTGCGGACCTCGTTCATGCGGGAACTGCCGGGGCGCCGGCGCGCTGTCGCCTGCGGAGGCTGGGCCTCTCTTTCTTTCACCGATCGCCGGCGTGTGAGGGCAATCATGGACCTCGAACTGCTCAAGGTGGTGCTGCAGACGCTCTCCACACTCTCGCTCGTCGGGGGCGTGGTGTACGCCGCGTTTCAGCTGAGGGCACACCAGCGGGCGCAGCACGTGGCGAACTTCACGAAGCTGGTGGAGATGCAGATGCAGCTGCGGCGGATGCGCGTGGACGACCCGTCGCTGGCGGCGATCTATGGTCATGACATCCAGACGCTGACGTCCGACCGCGAGATCCGCGAGCACTTCATGAACCTGATGCAGGTGAGCGTGTTCGAGGTGGTGTGGTTCGCGCACGAGCAGGGGCAGGTGCCCAGGGACTATTTCGAGAGCTGGGTGGCGCGGATGCGCGAGATCGCGGCGGAGCCCTCGTTCCGGCGGACGATGCGCTCGCCCAACATGAAGATCCTGCACGATTCGTTCGAGCGGTACGTGCTCGAGCTCGTGCGGACGACTCCCGAGCGGCGGGCGGCGGGCGACGCGTCGCTGGCGCCGACGGCGGGCGCGGGGTCCGGGTCCGCGGAGGGGCGCGTTACTGATTCGGCGTGAAGCCGTCGGCGGTGAGGCCGTCGAGGGTCGTGTCGCGTGCGGCGTATTCGGCGAGGCGGCC
>JANRJV010000043.1:0-34974 GCA_033763795.1 Planctomycetota bacterium | reverse complement strand
GTCGCCCAGCGTCGTGATGTCCCCCAGCGTCGCCGTCCCCCCCGGCGCGTTGATCGACAGCGACCCGAGCGCCAGCAGCTTCTGGCTCTGCCCGAACGTGACGCCCGCCGCGTTGATGACGAACGCGTCGGCGGCCGACGCGTTATCGATGAGCACGCGGTCGAGCCCCGCGTCGTACGCGTCCGTGAACACAACCGTCGACCCCGTGGGCACGCCCGCCAGGTCCGAACCGATGACGAAGCTGTCCAGCGGGCTCGCCCCGCCGACCGACCCGCCGAAAATGATCGCCGCCTGCTCGGGCGTCGACGCGAACCCCGATCGCACCGTGAAGTCGCGCGGCGTGCCGTCGCTGTCCACCGTGCCGCAGAAGATCGCCCGCCCCGCCCCCGCGTCGAAGACCGCGTCCCCCGTCAGCACGAGCGCGTTGCAGATCGTGATGCCGTTCGCCGTCGTGATGTTCGCCGCGGCCTGCGTCGTGCCCCCGGGCTGCACGGTCAGCGTCGCCAGCGGCGTCGTGCCCCCCACGATCTGCTGGAAGATCACGGAGTTCGCGCCGTCAACATCCAGGAGGAGCGAGCCCGGGCCGTCGACCGTGCTCTGGAACGTGATGCTTCCGCCGGTGGAGCCGAGCGACGACGCGCCCGTCGCCGTCACCGCGTCGGCGAACGTCTGCGCCCCCGCCGTCGTGATCGACGCGCCGCTCAGCGCCGTCGAGCCCGCGGCGTCCGTGGAGATCGAGTTCGCGCCGATCGTCCCGCCCAGCGTCGTCGCGCCCGCAGTGTTGATGACCAGGTCGTTCGCGCCGCCGTTGACGCCGCCCGTCAGGCCGATGTCGCCGCCCCCGGTGCTTGAAAGCGTCGAGCTGCCCGTCAGCGTGACCGGCAGCGTGTACGTCTGCGCGTCGGCGGTGGTGACATCGCCGCTGATCACCGCGGCGCCCGTCCCCGCCGTGCTCTGCACGGTCAGATCGCTCAGCCCGGTGGCCGTCGGCCCGAGCGTCACCGAGCCCGCCACATCGATCGTCAGATCGTTCCCGTTCCCCGTCACCGACGGGAAGCCGATGCTGTTCCCGATCAGCGTCACCGCGGGGCTGTCGATCGAAACCGGCGCGGCCCCGTAGTTCTGGTCCCCCGTGGTCACGACGGTCCCCGAGAGCGAGACCCCCGCGCCGGCGCCCGCCTGGTTCGCGGTGATGGATCGCAGCCGGTTGGGGGCAGGCGCCGTCCCGGCGTTGAACGCGGTCAGCCCGCGCGTGAAGACCACGCCCTCGACACCGTCGAGCGCGCCGCCCACCACTCCGTTCAACGCGACGCCGTCGCCGTCGAACGTCGTGTCGTTGGCGGGGCCCGGCGCATCGAGCGTGACGGGGCCGCCGAAGACCTGCCCGCCCAGCGAGCGCACCGCGCCGCCGTTCACGAACGCTGGGCCGGTCACGTTCAGCGACGCGAGCCGGCCGAGATCGCCCACCGCGCCGCCGAAGGTCACTCCCCCGGTGGTCGAGACGCTCAACGCCTCCTGGTCGGCGACGAAGGAGTCCAGCGATGAGCTGAAGACGATCGTCGAGCCCGCGAGCGTCAGCGCGTTCCCCGCACTGTCGATCGTGACGGGCCCGGCGTAGGACTGCGCGCCGGTGGTCTCGACGTTGCCCGAGTTGAGCCGCGTCGGCCCGGTCTGCACCTCGATGCTCGTCGGCCGGTTCGCGCCCGTGAACGACGCCGTGATGATCGTTCCCGCGGGCGACCCGCAGAGGATGACGTTGCTCCCCGCGAACTTGGACGCCGTCGCCAGCGTGACCGACCCGTCGTCGGAGCAGAGCGTGTAGTTCACTCCCGCGGGGCCGAGGCCGCCGTTCCACTGGGCGCCGCCGGCGGTCTGCGCGTCGACGATCGATCCGTCCTGCTGGATCATCACCGAAGCGGGCAGCCCCGCGCCGCCCGGGCCCCGGAACTGCGGCGTGCCCGTGAGCGCGTTGACGAACGCCGCGACACCCGCCCCCGCCACGCCGTCGCCCGCGCGGAGCGAGATCGACGAGGAGCTGAGCGGCGCCGAGTTGGCGAAGGTCATGTTGCCCGTGCCGTCCGAGCCCGAGCGGATCGTGATGCTCGTCGGCGCCGCGACCCCGGCGGTGATCTGCACGTCGCCCCTGTGCAGGGCGGAGATGGTCGAGCCCGCCTGCACCGGTCCCGAGATGTTGAGGTTCGCGCCGCTGGTGGAAACGGCCCCCGCCGCGGTGATGCCCGAGACCTGCACGTTCCCGACCGCCGTGAGCGAGAGCGACGCGAGGTTGAACACGCCGCCCGAGAGCGTCGTGGTCGTGAAGCTGTCGGTGGTGAGGGCCGCGCCCGTGAACTTCGACGGGTCGTTGAGCGTGACCGCGCCGTTGTTGGAATCGATCGTGTACGTCGCCGGCACGACGCCGCCCACGAAGCGCGCCGCGGCGGGCACGCGGGCGTTGTCGATCGTCCCGTCGCCGATCAGCGAGAACTGGCCGGGCGCGGCAACGCCCGCCGCGTTGGCGAACGTCGGGTTGCCTCCCGAGGCGTTGGGCGTAGCGCTCCCCAGGGGCCCCGCGGGCCGCCCTGCACGCAGCGAGATCGCATCGCCCCGCACCGTCGGCGCGCTCGTGAACGACAGGTTGCCCGAGGCGCCCTTGCCCACCCAGATATCGAGCGTTCCCGAGGTGATGTTCGCGCGGAAGATGCCCTGCCCGGTCGCGTCGATATCGATCGGCGCCGCGCCGGCGTTCAGCGCGGCCCCGGCGTCGACCTGCCCCCGCATGTTCAGCGTCATGCCGCCGCGCGCCGTGACCGGGCCCGCCGCCGACACGATGAAGTCCACGCCCGAGGCGTTCAGCGCGCCGGCGCCCAGGTCGACCGGCCCCTGGATCTGCACGTTCCCGCCGCCCACGCCGTCGCTGTCGGCGATCAGCGTGAGCGCGAGCGCGCCCGCGCCGGCGTTGATCGAGCCCGTCCCGCTGGCGACGCGGATGTGCCTGTGGGCGCTCAGCGTCAGCGAGCCGCTGCCCGCGAAGTTCAGCGCCGTCTCGAGCGTGATGTCGCCCTGCTGATTGTTGGGCGGGGCCGTCCCCGTGATGACTGTGACGTTCCCGTCCATCGCCAGGGCCGCGGTGATCAGCCCGATGGTGATGCGCGAGTCGTTGCCGGTCGACGTGAAGGGATCGGCCCCGTTGTTGTTGGCGTTGCCCGCCGCGTCCGCGACGATGCGGATGTTGTTGGGATCGATCAGCCAGCGTCCGCCCGGGCCCGTGTCGCTGGAGATGTCGGGCGTGACGCGGAGATCGAGCAGCCTCTTGCCCGAGGTCTCGACGAAGCCGCCCGCGCCGCCGCCCGCGCCGCGCGCCGAGAGCCGGCCCAGGATCGACGCCGCATCGTCCGCGTAGACGATGACCGTGCCGCCCTCGCCCGCGCTCAGCGCGTCGGCCCGGACGAGCGAAGCATCGTCGACGCCCGTGGTGGACGAGCGCTGCAGCGCGCCCGTGCCCATGACGTCGCCGCCGATGCGGACGGACCCTCCGCCGGCGGCGCCCGACGCGTCGATGGTCGCGCCCGCCAGGCGCACGTCCGCGCCGGTGATCGTGACGTTGCCGCCCCGCTCGCCCGCGCTGAGCCCCGACGCGTCGATGGTCCCGGTGACGGAGGCCGTGCCCCCGCCCGCGCTGACGACGACGTCCCGCCCGCGGATCGCGCCGCCCGCGTGCACCGCCAGGCCCACGGTGTCGCCCGCGGCGACAACGACCCGCCCGCCCGGCGCGCGGATCGTCCCGAGATTCTCCGTCAGCGGCGCCGCGCCCGTCACGGAGCGCGTGGTCCCCGCCGTCTCAGTGATCTTCGCGTAGATCGAACCCCCCTGCTCGCCGATGAGCACGTCCGTCCCCGACGCGAGCACGACGGCCCCGCCCGGCGCATCAATCACGCCGTGGTTCCGCGTCACGCGGCCGGCCAGCGCGATGGTGCGGCCCAGCAGCGTGCCCTCGTTCGAGACCTCGCCCTGCAGGTCCGTGAAGCGGTCGACGCCGCGCAGAAAGTCGCGGTCGGCGAGCGACCCCGCCGCGGCATAGAGCGAGCCCACGTTGACCACCGCGCCGTCACGGAAATACACCCCCGCCGGGTTGACGATGTACACCCGCCCGTTGGCCAGCAGCTTCCCCGCGATCACCGACGGGTCCGGGCCCGTCACGCGGTTGAGCACCCGCGAGTTCGAGCGCGGCTGCACGAAGCGCACGGTCTCGTCGCGCCCGATGTCGAAGCGGCGGAAGTTGATGATCGAGCGGTCGGAGGCGTGGATCGTGGTCGTGCGCCCGTCGCGCTCGAAGCGGACGCTGCCCCGCACCGCCCGGCCGCCCTCCGGTCCGGCGAACCCCGGGCCCGCCAGCGCGAACGTGACGAACCCGCCGGCCAGCCAGCGTGCGGCGTCCCCGCGGAGCACGCGCCCGATCTCAAGCTCTGCGCACATGGTCCCAGTACTCCCTTTCGTCCCTCGCGGCCCGAGGCCCGCGCGGGCGGCCGACTCCTCCGGCCCCGTCTCCCTCTCTGGCGGCGCTCCCGCCGCGTGCGCCCGGTGCGTCCCGTCCGTCCGGGCCGGTGGGGCCCGCCCGGACCGCCGGGCTAGAAGAGCAGCGTCACGACGAAGTGCACCCGGCTGGAACCGGGAGTGACCCGCGTCGGCTGCTCGACCTCAGATAACGCTACGCCCCAATCGACCCGGAGGTTGAAGTTTCTTCCGATCAGGAACTCAACTCCCAGGCCCGTGCCCACAAGGGTCTCATCGTCTTCGAAGCTCAGCCGATCGTTACTGGCGGCAAACCCCGCGTCGATGAACATCTTGCCGATAAGGTCCCAGTCGGGCCGCGCATAACGCGTCTGCGGACGGAAGCGGAACGCCTTGCCGAAGATCGTGGGCGGAGATTCCTGGACCTCGTCGTAGGGCGTCAGCAGCGAGGGGATGTGCAGCCGGTACTCCAGCGACCCGACGTACACGTCGTCGCCCGCGACGGCGGACTCCGGGTAGCCGCGCACCGAGTCCATCCCGCCCACCACACCCTGGAACGTCGGCGTCAGCCGGTCGCCCAGCGCGTTCTGGCCCGAGAACCGCAGCCCGATCTCGTGCGCCAGCGTCGAGCGCCCCGCGCGGAACCCCGCGCCGTCGAAGATCGGCTCGAGAAAGAACGCGTGCTCGGCGCCCCAGTGCAGCGTGCTGAAGTCCTCGTCGGGGTCGGTGCGGCCCAGGTTCTCCAGCGACGGGGAGCCCGTGGCGGCGATGTCGTCGAGGTTGTGCTCGAGCATGATCGACGCGGTGGTCGTCGCCTCGTCGGTGTACCGCTCCAGGCGCAGGCCCAGCGACGGGATCAGGAACCCGTCGGCACCAACGGTGCGCGTCGTCTGGTTGTTGGCGCGGACGGACTCGTGCCGGAGCCCGCCGACCAGGTCGATGAACAGCTCGCGCCGCTGGAAGAAGTTCCACGCGAGATCGCCGCCCGCGGCCCAGCTCTCGCCGCGGAAGCCCTCGTCGGCCTGCCCCACTTCCGACGCGTCGTACCGGCTGTAGCTGCCGAAGCCACGGAGGCGGAGGCGCTCGCCGATCGGGAACTCGTACGAGCCGTTGACGCCGTGCGTCCCGCCGAAGCCGGCGGTGATGAAGTCGATGACGAGCTGGTCGTCGTTGCCCGTGAGCTGGTTGTGGACGAGGCCGAAACGCTCGCGGATCTCCTCGGTCTGCCGCGTGCCGTTGTTGGCAAGCTGGGAGAAGACGAACCACGGCTTGTTCTCGCGGACGAGATAGTCCAGCGTCACGGTCCCCGGCTCCTCGGCGGCGGAGACGGCGACGTCGACGCGGCGGCCCGGGTGACGGTTCAGCCGCAGCGTGTAGAGGTCGAGCAGATCGCGGCGGAGCACATCGGCGCCCTCGGCGGCGCCCGGCGCGGCGGGCGCCACGGGCGAGCGCTCGCGGATGCGCGCGTGCGCGGGGTTGTCGACCGCGTTCGTGTCCGGGATGCGATCGCCCGAGGCCACCGTCCGAACCTGCACCACGCGCGACGTGTACACGAGCACGCGCATCGACGTGCGGCCGGCGCGGCGATCGGCCCACTCGTTGGCGCCGCTCCACAGCGGCGCGGCGGGATCGCGCACCTCGATCGCCACGTCGTCCGGATCGGTCGCCACCAGCACGCCCAGCAGCCCCCGGTCCGTCAGCGCACGCACGATCCCGCGGTTCACGGCGTCGAGCGCGCCGCGTGAAAAGAGCGCGGGGCCCTGCGCCGCCAGGCTGGCGTTGAGATCCGCGACGGTGACGCCGGGATCCGCCGCGAGGTCCGCGGCGAGCGTCCACCCGCCCTCGCCCAAGACGATCGGAGCACGCGCGGCGGAGAGGATCTCTTCCAGCGGCGGCAGCCCCGGCCCGGGCTGCACGTAGGTCACTTCAAACCCGCTGACGGGCAGCTGGGGAGCGTCCGGATGCGCGTCGGCGCCGGCGGCCGGCGCGGGGGGCGCGGTCGGCGCGGGGGGCGTTGGGGATGCGGTCTGAGCCACGGCCGCGCCCGCGGCGGCGATGAGCGACGCGGCGAGGACGGCCGCGTGCATCGGAGTGCGGAGCAGATGGGTCCCGCCTGGTGTGCGTCGTCTGTCGCGCATCAAACACAGAACCTCTGGCCCCGCCCGGAGCACCCGGTCCGCAGTCGCCACGCGTATGGCCCCGACCGGGAGCCCGGCGGCGGCGGCGGCGCACGTGGAAATGTATCGGGAAGCCGGGGTGCGCAGATCGGACTTTCGGCGGCGCGGTCGGCCCTCGCGGAGTCCGGGCTCGTGGCAATGCCGGACGGGGACGATCGTCTGTGCGCTGTGTGCGGGCTGTGACGGCGCGTGCCGGCAACGCGACCGGGGGCGGGCGGGGCGGCGGAAGCGTCGGGCCCGGCGCACCGATGAAACTGCTGTCGCGCAAGAGATGCGCGGCGCTGGAGCTCAGGAGCCCACATGATCCCACGCCGAGCCGCGTTTGTTGTTCTGTCGCTTGCCGTGGCGTGCGTCGCCGGCTGCGGAGTTCATGGGGGCGCCGAGCCGCGGGCGCGGAGCACGGCGCAGCCCCAGCAGCGGGCCGGTGCGACGGCGGCGCTCGCCTCCGGGGACGACCTGGGCCGCGTGCTTTACGGCGGCGAGGGCGGTGGTCCGCTGGGCGCGTCGGCGCAGGGCTCGGAACTGGCGAGCGTTCCGATCGACCTGGAGCCCTGAGCGGCGGGCGCGCGGGCCCCGATGGAAAAGGAACGCCCCGGCCTTTCGACCGGGGCGCGTGTGGTTGCAACGTAGTTGTGTAGGAGAGGTCAGGGACCTCTGCGATCAGCGGCGGCGCCGCATCCCCGCGAGGCCCGCGATCCCGGCCAGCGCGACGGCGCCGGGGGTGGGAACGACCTGGAACACGTTGTAGTTGCCGATGCCCGGCGAGCCGAAGGTGCCGCCGAACTGGCCGTCACCGAAGCCGGGGTTGCCGTTGTTCTGGAGCGGGGCGTAGGCGGGGATCGACTCGTTGCTCATGTAGCCCGAGTCGGAGGTGTAGGCGACGAAGAACTTGAGCTGGCTGCCCGCGGCGAGGCCGAGGGTGGCGAGCGGGATGGTGAAATCGCGGGGGCTGGAGGTGCTGCCGTCGAAGGAGACGAAGTTGAGGTGGCCGGGGGTGTTGCCGGAGGTGGCCTCGAAGAAGACGGAGCCGAAGTTGCCGAGGACGAGGCCGAAGTCGACCAGGAAGCTGGGGTCGAAGGCGTCGTCGGCGGCGTTGGCGAGCTGGCTGACGGCGCGGCGTCCGCCGTCGGCCTGGTCATCCATCTGGGCGTCGGTGAATCCGCCGGCGCGCGAGTCGATCATGATGGTGACGAGGTCGTTGATGCCCGCGCCCGCGGTGAAGCGGACGTACAGGTTCGTGGCGTCGGAGTCGAGGGAGATCGACCCGTTGCCGACGGTCCCGCCGAAGCCGGTGCCGGCGCCGGCGTAGTTGTACGTGCCGATGGTGTTGCCGGCCGTGGTGTCGACGCGGGTGTCGACGACGGGGCGAGCGGAGGCGGCGGTGGCGCACACGGCGACCAGCGCGGAAACAGTCACGAAACGCTTCATCTCTTGCTCCTCCTGAATGACGGGCCTGACGTGGGGCCCCTTCTGCGTTTCCGCCGAGCACTCGGCGGGCAATTGCCAACACATCTTCAAGGAACGAACGAGCGAACGGGACCATCCCCGAGGTAAACCGTTCAACTATGATTCTGACCCAGTTTTCACATGCTGTCAACGCGCGGGGTGCTGATATACCCTGCCCGAGCACGGCCCGTGGAGGCGAAACGGTCTGAGAACGTCGGCGGACGGGAGCGCCGGAGGCTGCAAGCGATTACATCACCGCGATGCGGATCGGGCCGCGGGCGGTGGAAGGGTCGACGGCGCGGCCCTGCTGGGTGATGCGGACCCGGCCCCGGGCGGCCAGGCGCCGGGCGGCGCGGCGGACGGGCTCCAGCAGCGACCGCCAGTCGGCGGGATCGACGGCGCGGGCGACCTCCGACGGGCAGATGGATGCATCGCGCGCCCGGCGGGACAACTGGGCGAGGATCTCCAGCTCCAGTTGCCGGTCCTGATCGGAGAGGCCCGAGCGGCGGCAGGCGTCGCTGCAGTAGCGGACGCTGTCCCAGTCGCGTTCCCACTTCTTGCGCCAGACGATGCTGCGGCCGCAGGCGGCGCAGGGCTTTTCGGGCAGATGAGTGTTGGGCGGCGGGGGCACACAGAGCCCTTCGCACGGCGAGCGCACGAAGATGCCGCCGGCGCTGGGCCGAATGCCGAGGCGAACTGGAGGGTATCCGCTGGCCGGCGCGACCCCCGCGGGGTCGGCCTGAGCCGGGATTGAAAGCGGGCGAAGGGGCTTGAACCCTCGACCTACACGTTGGCAACGTGTCGCTCTACCACTGAGCTACGCCCGCGGGATGTCTCTCGTCCGGCTGGCCTCATCGGCCGCCGGGCGAGCCCAGAAAGGTACGAGTGGCCGGGGTCCGTGTCAACGCGAGGGGTGAGACGGGCTGGACGGGGGGCCCGCCGGTTCTCGGTCGGGGGCGGGTTGCGGCGCGGGGAGGCTCAGGGCCTGGCGGCGGCCTGGCGGATGGCGGTGAGGACCTGGTCGACGGTGTAGGCCTCGCTGACGAAGGGCCGCTCGAGCCCGGGGCCGAAGACGGCGAGCGTGGGGATGGTGTTGCGGCCCAGCGTCTGGCGGAGCATGGTCCATCCGGGGGCGGTGCGGCTGGAGAGGTCGGCGAGGAAGGACGAGACGCCCGGCTTCAGGAGCGATTCTTCGACTTCGGTGCGGCTGAGGACGGCGGCCTTGAGCGCCTTGCAGTTGAGGCACCACGAGGCGGTGAAGTCGAGGACGACGACGTCGCCCCGGTCGAGGGCTGCCTGGAAGGCGGCGGGCTCGTACTTGGCCCAGAGGCCGCCCTGTTGCGGGCCGGTCTGGCCGCGGGCGGCGGCCTGCTGGGCCTGCATCTCGGCGATGTGATGGATCCGCGCGGTGATGCTCGTGAGGCGCACGGACCACGCGACGGCGGCGCCGCCCAGCAGGAGCCCGACGAGCGTGAAGGCGGCGCGGCGGGCGGGCGAGGTCGTGAGCTGGAACGTGCGGACGATGAGCCAGAGGCCGGCGGCCGAGGCGAAGATGGCGACGATCCACCAGTGCAGGACCTCGCCCAGGTAGGGGACGTCGGCGGCGAGCGTCTGCAGACCGCTGCCGATGAAGAACGCAGCGACGGCGAGCATGAGCAGGCCCATGACCTGCTTGACGAGCTCGCTGCCCGGACCGCTCTTGGGGACGCGGGAGACGAGCCTCGGGAACATGGCGAGGACGAGGTATGGCAGCGCCATGCCGATGCCCACGGCGGCGAAGGTGGCGAGCGTGACGGGGGGCTGCTGCTGTGTGGCCCAGCCGACGGCCGAGCCCAGGAACGGCGCGGTGCAGGGCGTGGCGAGTACGGCGGTCATGATGCCGAAGAGGAAGGATCCGCGCACGGTGTCCTGGCTGGGGTTGATCATGTAGACCCAGCCGGGGAGCCCGACGGTGAAGAGGCCCAGCATGCCGATGGCCATGCCGCCTATGAAGAGGCCCACGCCGACGGTGAACCACCAGTACTGGAAGAGGGCGGAGACGTCGTCGATGCCCGAGACGAACGCGATCGCGGCGCCGATGGCGATCCAGAAGGCGACGACGCCCATGGACATGACGAGGCCCAGCAGGAGGGTGCGTGCGGGGTCCTTGGCGGAGCGCGTGAGCCCGAGGATCTTGAGCGGGATCATCGGGAGCACGCAGGGAGTGAGGTTGAGGATGAAGCCTCCGAGCGCAGCGACGAGCAGGAGGAGCGTGAGGCCGACGGCGCTGCCGGTCTGGATGTCGAACTCGATGCCGAAGGCGTTGAAATGCACGGCGTCGGCGTCGACGGCGACATCGGCGGCGAGGCTTTCGGCGGCGGCGGATGCGGTGGGCGTGGGCGGTGCGGAGAAGCGCGCGACGTCGAAGGTTGCGAAGGAGGCGGCGCGGTCGGCGCTGAGGGCGAAGGGAGCGGAAGCGGGCGACGCGGCGGCGCTCGCGATTTCGAGGGCGACTTCGACGGTGACTTCTTCGGGGGCCATGCAGACCTTGTCGTCGCAGGCCTGGTAGTCGACGCGGAAGCTGAGGGTGCGCGGGCCCGGGGCGGCGTCGCCGGCGATCTCGAGAGGCAGGAAGATGAGCGCCTTGTCCTTGTAGGTGGGGACGCGCATGGGCTTGCCCGAGCCGGTGATATCGGGGACGGGCGCGAGCTGCGGCTCGGGCCACTGCGTGGCGCCGGCGAGTCGGACCCCGGCGGGGAGCTGCGGCGTGACGGCGGTGCGGATGGCGAACTCCGCGATCTCGGGCGGGAGGACGTCCTGCTCGATGCTGGGCCAGACGTGCCAGTCTTTCTCGAAGTCGAGGGTGATGAGAGCGACGAGGCGCTGCCCGGGGGCGGCGGCGGAGGCCGAGAGGGCGGCCGAGACGCGGACGACGGAGGGCTCGGCGTCGTCGGCGGGGGTGGGTTCGGCGCTGGGGAGCTGGGCGGATTCGCTGCCCGGGAGGGGCAGGCCGCTCTGGGCCGGGGCGTGGGACGCGGCGAAGAGGAGGGCGATGAGGGCGAACACCCCGAGGAGCGGGGTCCCGTACGCGAGAGGGGAGGCGATCCGCCGCGCACGTTGTGAGAGAGCTGGCATGGCGTTCAGTGTAAACCGCGTGGTGCGGCGGGATGTTCCGCGGGAATGGGCGGGGCGGGCCGGCGGGCCGGTTCAAGGGTCCGGGCGCGGGGCGTCGATAACCAAGCCGGGCCCGCGCTGCGCCCGGAGCGTCCCCTGATGACCGACGTGCTTGACCAATCTGAAGTTGACGCCCTGCTGGCGGCGGTCGACTCGGGGGAGGTTCAGGACGAGGAGTCTCCGGTCGCGATCTTCAGCCGTCAGCGGAAGGACCTGACGGGTGTCGAGGTCCGGCCGTACGACTTCAAGCGTCCGGAGCGGGTGAGCAAGGATCAGATGCGTGCGCTGGAGACGCTGCACGAGGCGTTCGCGCGGAACTTCGGGGCGTCGCTGTCGGGGTTCCTGCGGACGATCGTGGAGGTGAAGGTCGCGATGTGCGACCAGATGACCTATTCGGAGTTCATCGCGTCGCTGCCCAACCCGACGAGCTTCAACCTCCTGACGGCGGCGCCTCTGGAGGGGAACATCTGCCTGGAGATCAGCCCGCTGATCGTGTACCCGATCATCGACCGGCTGCTTGGCGGGACGAACGCGGAGCTGTTCATCCCGCAGCGGCCGCTGACGGTGATCGAGCAGCGTCTGATCAACAAGGTGACGCAGCGGGCGGTTGACGCTCTGCGCGAGGCGTGGGAGGGCGTGAAGGAGCTTGACCTGCAGCTGACGGACTCGGAGTCGAACCCTCACCTGGTGCAGATCGTTCCGCCGAACGAGGTGGTGGTGGTGATCGGTTTCGAGCTGAAGATGTCGTCGCGGGCGGGGACGATGAACCTGTGCATTCCGTACAACGTGATCGAGTCGGTGATGGACGCGCTGTCGGCGCAGAGCTGGTTCAGCACGGGTCGGGTGCGGGGGGCGCCGCAGTATGTGGAGCCCATCTCGAAGAAGCTGTCGCAGGCGGCGCTGGACATCAGCGCGGTGCTGGCGAACACGACGATCACGCTGCGCGACCTGCTGAACCTGTCGGTGGGCGACATCCTTCTGACGGAGACTGCGGCGAGCGAGCCGGCGACGCTGTTCGTGGAGGACGAGCCGAAGTTCATCGCGTCGCTGGGGCGTGTGCGTGGGCAGCGGGCGCTGAAGGTGTGCGGGTCGGTGACGCCGCTGGAGCAGCGCTGAGGGGTCAGGGCGGGCCTTCGAGCATGGCGACGGCGTCCTCGACCGAGGGGGCGAACTCGAACTTGCGCTCGAGCTTGAGCATGCGCATGAAGGCGAGCTGACGCTCGGGGACGCGGGCGAGGATGAGGCGTGCGCCGCGGTCGGCGCAGTGCTCCTGTACCTGGAGGAGGGCGGCGATGCCGATCGAGGTCATGATCTGTACGTCGGCGAGGTCGAAGACGGCGGCGGCGCCGTCGGCGTTGGGGAGGCCTCTTGTGACGGCGGTGCGGATGGTGTCGGCGGTGTCGTGGTTGAGCTCGCGCGGAGCACGGATGACGAGGATGACGCCCCCGCGGCCCGCCAGATGATGGTGAAGGTCGTACAAGGTGCGTGAAGGATCGTCGGGGCGGGGGCCCGCGTCAACGCGAGCGACGAGGGCCGAGGCAGGCCCTCCGGGGGAAGGCCTGAGGCGACCGGGCGGGGCGCTGAGACGGTCCGTGCGGGGGCTGGGAGGGGCCGGGGGGGTGGGTCTGGGGCGGTCGGGGGCCCTATTTCCCGGGATCGCCCGGACGCGCAAGGTTGACGCGCCGGTCAGCCCGACTAGACTCCCGAGGTTGTTTGTGCGGTGTTTTCTCGGAAGTGTGAAGGCAGCCAGTATGCGTACGGTCCTTCATCATGCGCTCTGAGCCGGGTCCAACCCGGACCCTGCGGCCTGCCGGAGTTCTCCGGCCGGTTCGCGGCGGAGGCGACGTCATCGCCCCGTGTTCCGCCGTGTTTCTGCACGGAGGGCCGCGGATGCGGTGAGGTCCGCTTCCAGCTCGGACGCCAGCTCGCCCCGGATCGGGGCGGCGCGGGCGGCATGAGGAAGGACCACCAGCGCATCTGGCGCGGGTGGTCCGCGGTGTTTTTGTCAGGGGCGTTCGGCCCTCTTCCCGCGGACGGGTTCGACATCCAGACAACTCGGGACATCTCGGGTCGTAGCAGGAGCTCAGGCAGCGATGAACAGCCAGGAAATGATCCGAATCGTCGACTCGATCGCGCGGGACAGGAACATCGACCGCGAGCAGCTTTTCGCGGATCTTGAGGTTGCGATGGTTTCGGCGGCGCGGAAGTTCTTCAACACGCTGGACGCGGAGGAGTTCACCTGCCGGATCGACCGTGCGACGGGTCAGATCTCGGTGTTCCGTCACGGGGAGCCTCTGGAGATCCCTCCGGCGCAGTTCGGGCGGATCGCGGCGCAGACGTGCAAGCAGGTGATGATCCAGAAGTTCCGCGAGGACGAGCGGCAGAGCCTGTACGAGAGCTTCTCGAGCCGGGTGGGCGAGATCGTGACGGGGGTTGCGCAGCGGTACGAGGGCGGCTCGCTGGTGTGCACGGTGGATCGGGCCGAGGCGTTCATGCCGCGGTCTGAGCAGATCCCGGTCGAGCAGTTCCAGGCGGGCGACCGGATCCGGTGCCTGGTGCTGGACGTGAAGGACGTGGGGAGCCAGGTGAAGATCGTGCTCTCGCGGGCGCACCAGGACTTCATCAAGCGTCTGTTCGAGGTCGAGGTTCCCGAGGTGGCCGAGCGCGTGATCGAGATCAAGACGATGGCGCGGGAGGCGGGGTACCGGACGAAGATCGCGGTGGCGTCGATCGATTCGAAGGTGGACGCGGTCGGGGCGTGCGTGGGCGTGCGCGGGAGCCGGATCAAGAATATCGTCGACGAGCTCAACGGCGAGAAGATCGACATCGTTCGGTGGAACGAGAGCTCGCAGATCCTGATCCAGAACGCGCTGAAGCCCGCCGAGGTTGCGGAGACGTCGCTGTGCTTCGAGCTGGGTCGGGCGACGGTGGTGGTGAACGACGACCAGCTGTCGCTGGCGATCGGCAAGCGCGGGCAGAACGTTCGTCTGGCGGCGCGGCTGACGGGCTGGGACATCGACATCCTGACGCCCGAGGAGTTCAACAAGGGCCTGGAGACGATGGCCGACACGCTCAAGGACATCGAGGGGGTGACGGAGGAGAAGCTCGACCGTCTGGCGGCGCTGGGGATGATCAGCGTGTTCGACATCGAGGAGGTCGGGGCCGAGGTCATCTCGCAGGAGCTGGAGCTGCCCGCCGAGGTCGCGGCGGAGATGGTCTCCCGGAGCGCGGCCCGGGCGAAGGACGTCGCGGCGCAGCAGGCCAAGGACAAGGAAGAGGCCGAGAAGCGGCGTCTGGCCGAGCAGGAGGCGGCGCGGCGGCTGCTCACGGGCGAAGAGGCCCCGGCGGGCTCGGAGCCCGTGGATGAAGATGATGTGCGGGCTCTCTCGATTCTCACCGGCGGCGGGGGCAGCCCCGACGAGGCGGCGAGCGAGGGTCAGGCGCCTGCGGGCGGGTGACGGTGTGAGTGCGGCTCTGGTGTTGGTGCGTGACGGAGTGTGGTGCGGAGCAGGACTGGACCGGATTCGGGTCTAAGCGCGGAGCAGACATTGGCCAAGGTGAAGCGTCTCTTTGAACTCGCGAAGGAACTGGGCGTCGCCTCCAAAGCCATCGTGGCCAAGTGCCAGGCGGAGGGGATCCCGGCCATCGAGAACCACATGTCCAGCGTGTCGGCCGGGCTGGAGGCGACGATCCGCGAGTGGTTCTCGGGGGACACGGCGACGCACAACGCCGTCGAGATCACCGAGAAGGTGAACATCGACGAGGTGCGGGTGGCGACGCGCAGCCGGGCCAAGTCGAAGACGCGGCGCGAGGATGAGAGCGGCGAGTCTGGCGGCGTGGGCACGATCGCTCCGCCCGATGCGCCCGAAGCGGACAAGGCGTTCGAGGCGGCGCAGACGGCGCCCGTCGAAGCGCCGACGAAGACTGATGCTCCGGCCGAGACCGTGCGTCCCGCGGCGGCGACGACGGCTCATGCGGTCGCGGCGCCCGCGGAAGCGCCGGCGGCGCCCGAGAGTGCCCCGGCCACGGCGGCTGCTGCGGCCCCGGCGCCGGTCGCCCCCCCCGCTGCTCCGGCATCGCCCGCGGCGCCCAGCGGCCCGCCAGCGCAGGCGGCGTCGCGCGTGATCCGTCCGACCCCGGTGGAGCCCGCCGCTCCGGCGGCTCCTTCCGCGCCTGCGCCGACGCGGCAGCAGCCCGGACAGGGTCCGGCGCGGCCGGCGGAGCCCCTGCGCCCCGCGGCGCTGAGCCCGCAGAGGCCGGGCGGTCCCGGAGGGCCGGGCCCCGGCTCCGGTGGCGGCCCTGGAAGCGGGACGCGTCCACCGGCGCGGCCCATGGCTCCGGGCGGCCCGAGCCGCGACGGCCCGCCGCCACGGATGAACGTTCCGGATCGGCCGCGCGTGGTGTCGCCGGTCGGTCCCAAGCTCGAGGTTCAGACTCCGGCGAAGCTCGCCGGTCCGAAGGTTGTGCGTATCGAGGCGGCGGAGACGATCGAGGTTCCGCGTGCGCGTCGTCCGATGGGCGACTCGGGGGTGGGCACGTCGCGTCCTGCGCGGGGCGGTGCGGGGGTTGGCCCTGCGCCGGGCGGCCCGCCCATGAGCGAGGAGGAGCGCAACCGGCGGAACAAGCGGCGCGTGGGCGGTCCGGCGGAGGCCCCGGGCCGGGCGGGAGCGCGGCGTTCGGGCAAGGCGGACGTCGAGCCCGGCGAGTGGACCGAGCAGGACCTGCTGGAGCGCGAAGCGCGGCTGTCGCGCTCGGAGGGCTTCCTGCGGCAGCGGCGCCGCGATCAGAAGCTGAAGGACCAGGCGCACCGCTCGCACGCCTCGACACCCGCGCAGATCGGCGGGCGGGTGGCGATCGCCGCGCCGTTCACGATCAAGGACCTGTCCTCGGCGACGGGCGTCAAGGCGGCGGAGATCGTCAAGAAGCTGTTCATCAAGGGCGTGATGGCGACGGCCAACTCGGGGATCGACCCCGAGCAGGCGCAGGAGATCATGTTCGACTTCAACATCGAGCTGGAGGTGGTCGAGGCGAAGACGGCCGAGGCGGAGGTCTTCGACGAGTTCGCGTCGCGCGACTCGATCGACGAGCGGATGCGGGCGCCGGTGGTGACGATCCTCGGGCACGTCGACCACGGCAAGACGAGCCTCCTGGACAAGATCCGCAACACGAACATCGCGGCGGGCGAGGCGGGCGGCATCACGCAGTCGACGCGGGCCTTCCGCGTGAGCGTCAAGGTGGAGGGCGAGGACAAGCCCATCACCTTCCTGGACACGCCGGGCCACGAGGCGTTCTCTGAGATGCGGGCGCGCGGGGCGAACATGACGGACGTGGTCGTCCTGGTCGTGTCCGCGGTGGACGGGGTGATGCCCCAGACGATCGAGTCGATCAAGCACGCGCAGGCGGCGAAGGTGCCGGTGGTGGTGGCGCTGAACAAGATCGACGTGCCGGGGATCGCGGACTCCCAGATCCAGCAGATCTTCGGCAAGCTGGCCGAGCAGGGGCTGAGCCCGGTGGAATGGGGCGGGAACACGGAAGTCGTGCGGACGAGCGCGATCACGGGCCGCGGCGTGGACGACCTGCTGACGGTGCTGGACCTGCAGGCGCAGGTGCTGGAGCTGAAGGCGGACTTCAAGGGCCCGGCGCGGGGGACGGTGATCGAAGCGAAGATGGAGGAGGGCCGGGGCTCGACGGCGCAGCTGCTGGTCCAGAACGGCGAGCTGCACGTGGGCGACATCATCGTCGCGGGCCGTGCTCACGGTCGGGTGCGCGACATCACCGACGACCGGGGTCGGCGGGTTCCCAAGGCGGAGCCCTCGACCCCGGTGCTGATCAGCGGCCTGGACGTGCTGCCCGACGCGGGCGACCGCTTCTTCGTGGTGGACACGCTGCGCAAGGCGCAGGAGGCCGCCGAGCACCGCCAGAGCGAGGAGCGGATGCGCGAGCTGGCGCAGCCCAAGGTGACGCTGGACTCGATGTTCGCGGCGATGAAGGAGAAGGAATCCGACCTGAAGGAGCTGCTGCTGGTCGTGAAGGCCGACGTTCAGGGGTCGGTGGACGTGATCAAGCACGCGGTGGAGAAGGTCTCGACGTCGGCGGTGAAGGTGCGCGTGCTGTACGCGGCGGCGGGCGGGATCACCGAGAGCGACGTGAACCTCGCCGCGGCGTCGGGCGCGGTGATCATGGGCTTCAACGTGATCGCCAACTCCAAGGCTCGTCAGGCGGCGGAGCAGAAGGCGGTCGAGATCCGCTCGTACCAGGTGATCTACGACATCGTGGACGACGTGAAGAAGGCCGCCGAGGGCCTGCTGACGCCCGAGCTGAAGCTGGAGGTGCTGGGTCACGCGGAGGTCCGGCAGGTGTTCAAGGTTTCGAAGGTGGGCTCGATCGCGGGCTGCTACATCACGGACGGGGTCATCGAGCGGAACGCGCTCATCCGCGTCACGCGGAACGGGATCGTCATCGAGAGCGACCGGGTTCTGGACCAGCTCAAGCGTTTCAAGGACGACGTCAAGGAGGTCAAGTCGGGCATGGAGTGCGGCATGAAGATCGTCGGGTACGACGACATCAAGTCGGGCGACGTGCTCGAGTGCTACCGGAAGGTGGAGGTCCGCCGGACGCTCTGACGCGCTGGCGCGCGGCGGCGTGGTCGCATCCATGGTGATCGGCGTTCTCCAGTTCGAGCTGATGATTCCCGCGAGCGTCTCGCTGAAGGACAAGCGGCGCGTGGTGAAGTCGCTGAAGGACCGTCTGCACCGCGAGCACCTGGTCTCGGTGGCGGAGGTCGGCGCGCTCGACGATCTGCGGCGGGCGGTGCTGGCGGTGGCGGTGGCGTCGGGCGAGGCGGCGCGGGCGAGCGAGGTGATGGACCGCGTGGTCGAGAAGGCGCGGTCGACGCACGACGCCCGGCTGGGCCCGGTGATGCGCGACATGATCCACGGGTCGGCGATCGACTGGGCCGAGTCGTCCGACGAGGGGGCGGAGGGCGAGGACGAGTCGTGGAGCGCGGAGCGCGACCGCATGATCGAGGAGGCGCAGCGGCTGCTCGACGATGAGGAGCTCGCGTCATGAGCCGCCGGACCGAGCAGGTGGCGTCGATCCTGCACCGGGCGGTGCAGAGCGTAATCTCCGAGGGTCTGTCGGACCCGCGGATCGAGGGCGTGATCACGATCACGGGCGTGCGGGTGACGGACGACTTTGCGCATGCGCTGGTGAGCGTGTCGGTGCTGCCCGCGCGGAACGAGAGCCGGGTGATCCACGGGCTGAACGACGCGGCGGGGTTCATCCGGCGGCAGGCGGGGGAGCGGGTCTCGCTGCACCATCCGCCGCGGCTCTTGTTCAAGCTCGATCGCTCGTCCAAGCGCGAGGCGTGGGTGCTGTCGACGCTCGCCGATATCCGCGAGACCGAGGGCTTTGGCGCCCCCGAGAGCGACGAGAAGCCCGAGGGCGCGGACGCCTCCGCCGGCGCGCACGACGAACAAACGGACGACGGGTCTGGACCAGACATCAAAACGAATAGGCCGGAGTCTCCCGAGTGAGCACGAACGATCACGCGAAGAACCTGAACTCGCTCTTGCGTTCGATCAAGAGCGCGTACGAAACCCCAGAGATTCCCGAGCGCTCGGTGCTGGACGAGCTCGTGTACAGCTTCCTCTTGTGGGAAGCGCCGACGGCGAAGGCCGACGCGGCGTACAAGCGTCTGTCGCACCACGTCGTCGACCACAACGAGCTGCGGGTGTGCCGCCCGGCGGAGCTGGCGGCGGTGATCGGCAAGACCTATCCGCTGGCCGAGGAGCGCGCGCAGCGGCTGAAGGCGACGCTGCAGGAGATCTACATCCGCGAGTATGCCGTGACGCTCGAGAAGTGCTCGGCGATGAACAAGCGCGACGCGCGTCGGTACCTCGAGACGCTGGACGGGATGCCCCCTTTCGCGGCGGCGCGGGTCGTGCTGGTGCGTCTGGGCGGGCACACGGTTCCTGTCGATGAGAAGCTTCTCGTCCGGCTGATCGATCACGAGATCGTCGAACCGGCGGATGACTGCGCGAAGGCGTCGGCGGTTCTCGAGCGGCACGTGAAGGCGGACGACGCGCTGAAGATCCACCTGCTGCTGCAGGCGTGGGCCGAGGATCCGTCGACCGAGCCGCGCAAGCCGCGGAAGAAGGCGGAGGAGTCGCCGGCGGCGGCGGCGGCGTCCGGGGGCGGGGCGGCGAAGAAGGCGCCGGGGCGGAAGCCCGCGGCGTCGTCTGGCGGGTCCGGGAAGACGGGCCGGTCGCGGTCGTGATGGAGCGGTGAGGGGCCGCACGTGCGGGCGGGGCGGTGGTCCTAAACTTTGCGCGTGTTGAAAGCTGACGACTGTTTTCGTGCTTCGCGCGGCGGCGGCCTGGGGGTGTCGGCCGCGCTGGCGCTGATCATCGTTTCGGGGTGCGCGACGGAGCGTGGCGGGTCGCCGCGGGGGGAGGGTGGGCAGCGGTCGTCGCTTTCGGGGGCGGCGCGCGAGGAGCGCGATGAGCGTGCGTTGCGGGCCGGGCCCCCTGCGGGTGTTCCGGCGGACATCGATCAGGTGCTGAGCGGCGAGGCGCTGCAGAAGGCGTCGAAGCCTCTGGCGGAGGTGCTGGGTTCGTGGGGCCCGGTGCCCGACGGGCCCGCGGCTCCGGCGGCGATGCCAGCGACGGCGGATGATCGGCTGGAAGCGGTGCGCGCGTACACGCTGGGGCGGGTGCAGCTCCTGGCGGGCGACGCCGAACGGGCGGAAGCGAGCCTGACGGAGGCGGCGCGTCGCGACCCGAGCTCCGCGGCGATCTGGCGCGAGCTGGGCGAAGCGAGCATGGCGCAGGGCAACCGGACGAGCGCGGTGAGCGCGTTCCGCCGGGCGCTGGCGCTCAACCCGACGGACATCCGCGCGCTGGAGGTGCTCAGCCGCACGGCGGTGGAGCGTCGCGAGTTCGAGAGCGCGGTGGCGTACCTCAAGCCGCTGCGTGAGCTGCCTGCGGGGCAGCTCGATCCGGCGCTGCCTTACCTTGTGAACGCGCGTCTGGGTCGGGCGCTGTCGGAGCTGGGGTACGCGTCGGCCGGGGCGGAGGCGACGCGCGCGGCGATCGACCTTCCCGAGCTGTTCGGGCAGACGACGCTGCTGCAGACCGAGCTTGCGCAGCTCTACCGGGCGAGGGGCGATCTGCTGCGCGACATGGGTGACGCGGCGCTGCACCGCGGGAGCCCCGAGGAGGCGGCGGGTCTGTATGAGCGTGCGGCGGCGCTGCCCACGCTGAATCCGTCGGGGCTGATGGCGCGGCGGGTGTATGCGCAGATGAAGCTCGGCGACCCGCTGGCGGGCGCGCGTATCGTGCTGGAAGACGTTGCGGCGACGCGCGGCCGGGTGGACCAGCGCACGCTCGACCTCTTGCGCTACATCGCGACGAACTCGTCGGCGGGGCCCCGGGTCGAGCGGCTGCTGGAAGAGATCCGCGCGGGCCTGAAGCCCGAGGATCTGGCGGCTTCGCGGAGCGGGCTGGCGCGGGCGCAGGCGGCGGCGAGCGCGGCGGAGCCGGCGCGGTCGATGTCGATCCTGCGGGCGCACCTGGCGACGTCGCCCGCGGATGATGCGGCGCTCGCGGACCTGTTCGCGCTGGCGCGGCAGAACGGGCGGGCGGGGCTGCTGGATCAGACGCTGGCGCTCGTGGCGGAGGCGCCGGTGCACGAGGGGCGGTATGCGCGGGCGATGCTGCAGACCGACCGCGATCCGGCGGCGCTGCTGGGGCTGCTCGACGGCGCGGGCCCGGGCGTCGGCGGCGGAGACGGCGACGGGGGCGGGGGCGGGGGCGACGAGACGGCGCGGCGGCTGCTTCGGGCGCGGCTGCTGGCGGTGCTGGGCAAGTTCGACGAGAGCGAGCGGGAGCTTGCGCTGCTGCTGGAGGAGCGGCCGGCGTTTGCGCCGGCGCTGGCGGCGCGGGTGTCGGCGCTGACGAAGCTCGGCCGGTTCGAGGAAGCGGCGGACATCGCGCGGGGGCTGGATACGTCGATCGATCCGGCGCTGGTCGGGGCCAAGGTCGTGGCGCTGACCGAGGCGGGGCGGAGCGACGAAGCGCTCGATGTGCTGATGCCCGCGCTCCCGGCGCCGGAGGCGGCGACGGCGGCGGACGCGGACGTGTTCATGCAGGCGGCGCGGCTGGCGCTCTCTCTCGGACGGTTCGAGGAGGCGTGCGACTGGCTGACGCTGACGACGCGGCTGGACCCGACGCGCGACGAGGCGTACACGGGGCTGGTGAACCTGTTCGGGCCGGCGGGGCCGCTGGCGAGCGAGGAGCGGCTGTTCGAGACGATCCGGGTCCTGCGCGATGCGCATCCATCGAGCCCGACGCTGCGCTGGCTGCGGGCGCAGGAGGCGCTGGCGCGGGGGCAGCTGGACATGGCGGAGCGTGACCTGCGCGACCTGGCGGAGGACGTGCCGGAGCGGGGCGGGGTCGTCGAGGCGCTGGTGAGGTTGTGGCGCTCGCAGTCTCGTTTGGACGAGGCGGAGCGGTGGCTGCGGGCGCAGCTGGCGCGGCGTCCCGAGCTGTCGGTCTTCACGACGGAGCTGGGGTCGCTGCTGGCGCAGCGGAACCGGCGCGACGAGGCGCTCGACCTTCTGGAGAAGCGTCTGGCGGATCAGCCCGGGGACGACGACGTGTCGCGGGTGCTGGAGCGCGTGCTGCGCGAGACGATGGGCGGGAGCGCGCGGGCGGACGAGCTGACGCGTGCGCGGCTGGCGCGGTCGCCGCGGACGCCCGAGGCGCTGGTGGAAGCGGCGGAGTTTGCCGCGGCGCAGCGCGATCTGGGCGAGGCCGCGGTGACGGTCGAGCGATTGTTCGCGGGTGTGCGTCGGCTGCCCGCGGATCTTGTCGTCCGGCTGACGAGGCTGGGGGTCGACAGCGCCGAGGCGGCGCTGCGGGGCGAGGTTCCGCTCGAGGCGGCGGCGGCGCTGCAGTCGGCGGTGCTGCGGGGCGTGCCGGCGTCGCCCGCGGGGGTGCACACGCTGCATCTGAGGCTGCTGGCGCGGGCGGGCGCACCGCCCGATGCGATCATCGAAGCGGTGGAGCGGGCGGCGGGCCAGACGGGCGGCTCTCCGCGGCGTGTCGAGTTCTATGCGCTCGCGTTCGACGCGCTGGCCGGCGGCGGGCAGCAGCAGGGTCTGCCGGGGGGGCAGCGGGTCGGGGACGGGCTGGTGGTGCTGGAGCACGCGTGCCGAACGATCGCGCCCCCGCCGCCCTCGATGCACGCGGTGTGGACGCTGCACGTGTGGCTGATCGCGGGGTATCAGAGCGGGGAGACGCTGGCGCGCTCGATCGAGCTGGCGCGCGACTCCAACACGCTCGACACGCTGGTGACCGAGCTGGGCAAGCTGCTGAGCAACAACGGTCGCGCGGTCGATCCGGCGGACCTGGCGGCGGAGATGGCCAACGCGCTCAACGGCGCGGCGCAGAGCGAGGAGCTGATCGAGTATCTCTACCGGGCGGCGCTGCGGTACAACCCGCTGCACCTGTGGGCCAACAACAACCTCGGGTATCAGCTCGTGTCCAAGGGCCGGGCGGTGCGCGAGGGGTACGAGATGATCCAGCGCGCCTACCGGGAGATGCCGCGGCCCACGGCGTCGATCACGGACTCGATGGGGTGGGCGCGCTTCCGCGTGGGTGTGATCCGCGACGAGGTCGGTGCGGACGGTCGCGTCGTGCGCGAGGGGGCGGTGACGCTGCTGCAGCGCGCGTACGACCTCGTGAAGCTGGAGGCGCGGGACGCGCGGCTGCAGCGCGGGCTGGCGCTGGCGACGCCGATCATCGCGGGGCATCTGGCCGACGCGCTGTGGGCGGCGGGCGAGAAGGAGCGGGCGCTGCTGCTGTGGCAGGAGACGGTCGACTCGGGGCTGGGCGCGATGCAGGTTCAGGCGGGCGGGGCGAGTGTGTCTCCCGAGGCTCAGGAGGCGATAGAGGCGGCGCAGGCGGCGCAGCGGAAGCTGGACGCGGCGGCGCGGGGCGAGGAGCCGGAGCTTCCGACGATCTTCCGCGAGGAGGACCCCGGTCCCCCTGCGGCGGAGGGCGCGGCGGCGCGCGTCGAGGAGGACGGTGCTCTTCCGCGGGGAGCGGTCGAGGATGGAGCGGGGCCCGATGCGCCCGTCGAGGGCGATCCCGCCGATATCATGCCGCGCTGACGATGGCTTCGGACCCGTTGAGATGTTCGTCGCGGGCGGGGCGGTCTCTGGCGCTCTGGGTGTTCACCGCATGGCAGGTCACAGCCGCTGGGCCAACATCAAGCACAAGAAGGCCAAGAGCGACGCGAAGCGCGGCAAGCTCTGGAGCAAGGCGGCGCGGGCCATCATGGCGGCGGCGCGCAACGGCGTGCCCGATCCGGCGGCGAATCTGACGCTGCGGTACGCGATCGAGGAGGCCAAGGCCGTCAACATGCCGCGGGACACGATCGAACGGGCGATCAAGAAGGGTTCCGGCGAGATCGGCGGCGATAACTGGGAGAACGTCCGCTACGAGGGGTATGGTCCCGGGGGCGTGGCGATCATCATCGACGCGCTGACGAACAACCGGACGCGCACGGCGGGCGACGTGCGGCTGGTGTTCACGAAGTTCGGGGGGAATCTCGGGGCGGCGGGGGCGGTGGCGTACATGTTCGAGCCGCGGGGGCGTTTCGTGATCGATGAGCAGGTCATCGGCGAAGAGAAGCTGATGGAGCTGGCGCTGGAGGCGGGTGCGGACGACGTTTCCACCGCCGAGGGGTACCACACGGTTCTGTCGAAGCCGGCGGACTTCATCGCGGTCAAGGACGCGCTGGACGGCGCCAAGGTCGCTTGCGAATCGGCCGAGCTGACGATGATCCCGACGATGACGACGGAGGTCACCGGGGACAACGTGACGAAGGTCGTGAGGATGATCGACGCGTTCGAGGACCTGGACGACGTTCAGAAGGTCTACTCGAACCTGGACGCGTCGGACGAGGCGCTGAGCGCGGCGATGGAGTGAGGCGGGGGTTCAGCGGCCGAACTTCTCGCGGAAGAAGTCCTTCATGTGGCGCCAGGAGCGCTCGTCGGCGGCCTTGTTGTACCTGGCGCCGTCGATGTTCCTTGCGTCGACGTCCGGGTTGGTGAAGGCGTGGACAGCGCCGGAGTAGCCGATGAAGACGTAGTCGGCCTTGGCCTTCTGCATCTCCTTAATGAAGTTCGGGCGCTCGTCGACGGTGAGGAAGGGGTCGTCGGCGCCGTCGCAGACGAGGATGGACGCCCTGACGGTTCCGGGCTGGGCGGGGCTCTGGGTGGAGAGCCCGCCGTGGAAGGAGACGACGGCGTCGAGGTCGGCGCCGGCGCGGGCGAGCTCGAGCGCGGTGCTGCCGCCGAAGCAGTAGCCCATCGCGCCGGTGAGTGCGGGGTCGACCTCGGGGCGTGCGTTCATGGCGGCGAGGCCCGCGGCGGCCCGCTCGCGCCAGAGCGTGACGTCGCCTCGCACGGAGGTCATGAGCCGTGCGGCGTCTTCGGGGCTGGTGACGGTGGTTCCCTCGCCGTACATATCGACGGCGAAGGCGAAGTATCCGAGACGGGCGATGTCCTGCGCGCGGCGCTTGACGTAGTCGTTGAGCCCCCACCACTCGTGGACGATCAGGACTCCGGGGCGTCGGCCGGGGACGGCGTCGTCCCATGCGGCGAAGCCGACGAGCTTTACGCCGCCGTGGGTGTACTCGACCTTTTCGGTGCGGATGGCGCCGGCGGCCGGGGCCGCGAAGCACGCGACGAGGGTCAGGGCGAGGAGCGCGATGAGCGGGAACGAGCTGGGCACGGGCCGGACCTCCAGAAGCCGCGGACGTGCGGCCCTCGGAGCGTACCGCGCCGGCGGGATCACGCGACGGGGAGGGGAGCGATAGGCTTTGAGAGGATCACGCTGCGATAGTTGGTGTAGGGCCACTGCCAGAACTCGACGAAGCCGAAGCCGGCGCGGCGGTAGAACTCCTGGAGCTTGGCGTCGGGCTCGGCCATGGAGAGGGCCAGTTCGGTGCAGCCGATCTCGGCGGCGCGGCGTTCGATCTCTTCCAGCAGCCGGCGTCCGATGCCGCGTCCCTGGACGTCGGGATCGACGGCGAAGAGCGAGAAGTGGGCGACGCCGGGCCTGAGGAAGTGAGGCGGGAAGGCGGCCTCTTCCTTCTCCTGCAGTACGACCATGCCGACGATGCGGCCGGCGATCTCGGCGACGAAGGTCTCGCCTGCGGCGCAGCGACGGCGGGTGACGTCCTCGCTCTGGCGGCCCGCCAAGGGCTGGAGGCCCATCTGGACCTGAGCGCGGTAGGCGCGGTGCAGCAGCGCGGTGAGTTCCGCCGGCGAGTCGGCGGTGGACGCGCGGCGGATCGCGACATCGGCTTGCGTGTTGACGCTCGTCATCGAGGTGCTGGTTGCGTCTCCTGGTGAAGAGGCGACGGCGCGGCGCACCGCCGCGCGCGAAGGGGAAGTGTAGACTTCTTCGCGATGCGAGGATCGGATTTCACGCCCTCCCGCGATGCGGATTCCATCGTTCCCGCCGGGCGCATACCCGCGGAGGGGCAGACGCTGCTCCGCGTGCGGTACTGCGAGTGCGACCCCATGGGCGTGGCTCATCACGCGGCGTACGCGCCGTGGCTGGAGATCGGGCGGACGGAGCTGCTCCGCGCCGGGGGCGTCCGGTACGCGGAGATGGAGCAGGCGGGTGTGTTCCTCGTGATCACGAAGCTGCAGGTGCAGTATCGGGCGCCGGCGCGGTACGACGATGAACTGGCGATCATGACGCGCGTGGCGGGGGGCAGCCGCGTGCGGATCGATCACGCGTACGAGGTGTGGCGGCACGAGGCGGAGGGGCGGGGCCGGGTGGCGCTGCTCGCCGAGGCGGCGACGACGCTGGCGTGCGTCGACGCTTCGGGTCGGCCGCGGGCGCTGCCGGAGTGGCTGGCGGCGGGCGGCGGCTGATCGGCGTGCTTCGGCATGCCGCGGGCGCGGTCACACGACGACCATCGTCTGTTCCAGCGGCTTTCGGGCGAGCGCGGGGACGACGCAGTCTTCGGCCGGGTAGCCCACGGGGATGACGACGAAGGCGCGCTCGTGGGCCGGTCGGTTCAGGACGCGGGCGAGGAATGCCATGGGGCTGGGCGTGTGCGTCAGGGTGACCAGTCCGGCGTGATGGGCCGCGGCGAGCAGCAGACCCACGGCGATTCCCACGGATTCCTCGCGGTAGTAGACCATGCCGCCCTCGTCCGTTTTCGCGAGGGCGAAGACGACGATGAGCCAGGGGGCGGTGTCGAGGAAGGGTTTGCGCGCGTCGGTGCCCAGGGGAGCGAGATCCTCGAGCCACTGCCGGCTGGCGCGGCGCTCGTAGAACTCGCGTTCCTCCTCCTCCGCGGCGGCCCGGATCCGGCTCTTGACCTGTGCATCGCGGACGCAGACGAAGCGCCACGGCTGCTTGTGGGCTCCGCTGGGGGCGGTGCCCGCGGCGCGGCAGATCCACTCGATCGTCTCCTGGGAGACGGGCCTGTCCGAGAACATGCGGACGGTCCGGCGGCGGTTCATGACCTCGAAGAAGCGCCGCGCTCCCGTTTCGGGCGGAACGCCGGGGTCGTAGGGCTCGAATGGGACATGCGGCAGGAGCGGCGGCAGATCGGCGAATCGGTCGTCCGGTCTCGGGGCGCTGGCGTGGGTCATGGGAGAATTGTGACGCCTCCTGAAGAGTTCCGCTCACACGTCGGGCGGCCGGCGGCATCTGATCTGTGCCGAGCGGCGCGTCGCGGCTCGGATCGGGGACGACCGAACGACCGGCTTCGCCGGGGATTTTCGACATGAGGACCAAGATGAACAGAGCTTGGATGCACAGCGGCCTGGCGGGGGTTCTGACGCTCACGGCGTTGGGCGCGGGCCTGACGTGGCAGGCTGCGGACGCCGGTGAACGCCCGGGCGAGAGCGCCGCGGGCCTTTCCGCGCCGGGCGGCGCCGAGTCGCGACCGGGCGAGAACGCCGCCACCGAGTACTGGCGGGTGCTGACCGTGATGACCTCCGAACTGAAGGCGCGGCCCGAGTTCGTTCTGGAGGCGCCCCTGCGCGGCGGGGCGGTCGACGCCGAGCTGCTCGCGAAGGTGCGCCCGACGGTGGAAGCGCTGCGCGATGCGGCGAACCGGCTGGTCGAGGCGTCGAAGATCGATCACTGCGACTTCATGGGCGGTCAGCTCCAGGCCGAGGGCCCGCTGGCGCTGATGCCCCACCTCTCGCCCATGCGTCAGGGGATGCAGCTGCTGATCGCTTCGGCGTGCGTCGACGCACAGGACGGGCGGGGCGACCGGGCGGCGGCGCAGCTCGCGGGGGCGTTTCGCATGAGCCGCCACCTGCAGAATGAGAATGTGCTGATCTCTTCGCTGGTGAGCATCTCGGGGTTCAGGCTGATCGACCAGGCGGTCGCCGCGCTGCTGGACGCGGGAGCCATCGACGCTGCGGGGCAGGGCGAGCTGGCGGGGGCGCTGCGGCGCTTCGATCCGGCGGATCCGTTCCGGGTGCGTGCGGCGTTTCTGGGCGAGCGCACGTACTTCGTCGGGTGGATCCGGCGCGAACTGGCCGGCGCCGGCGAGGGCGCCTCGCAGGCCCGCGACTTCCTCGCCGGGCTCGCCAAGGAGGGCGGGTCGAAGGGCGCCGAGGTCGTGATGCAGACGCTGGAGAGAGGCCAGTCCATCGAGCCCTACCTCGTGCTGACGGAGGCGTTCTACGACGAGATGCTGAAGATATGGGACGAGCCCGACGCGGCGGCGAAGATCGCGCAGCTGGAATCGCGCGCGGACAAGAACGAGTTCGGGCCGCTCACAACGATCATCCTGCCTTCGGGATCGAAGGTGCTGGAACAGTCCCGGGGGGCCGAAGCGCGGCTGGCGGCGCTGCAGTCGCGGGTGACGAGCCGGTGAGAGCGGCGCGCGACCCATCACGACGATGAAGATCTGGCGACCGCTTCGGAAACGAGGCGGTCGTACTATTTGCAGAGAGGGCAGAGGCGTAAACGATCCCGTGGCAACGCATGTCTGACCTGACGGACACGGTTCTTCTGCGGGCGTGCCGGCGCGGCGACGAGGCCGCGGCGCGGGCGCTTTATGCGCGGCTGGGGCCGATGCTGCTGGTGTACGCGCGGACGGTGCTGCGGGACGACATGCTGGCCGAGGACGCCGTTCAGAACGCCTTTTGCAGGCTTTTCGGCGTTCCGGTGCGCGAGGTCGACCGGGTGGGGCACGCGGCGGCGTGGCTGGCGGCGATCGTGCGGCGGGAAGCGCTGACGATCATCCGGTCGCACAGGCGGATCCTGGCGCGGAACCGCAGGTTCGCCCAGACCCGCGGAGAGGTCCGCGTTGAGCCGCCCCGGGCCGACGACCTGGACGAGCTGCGCGCGCTGGGCGAGCGCGTGGCGGCGCTGCCGAGACGCGTCGGGGAGGTGATCGTGCTCAGGCACGTCTGCGCGCTGACCTTCGACGAGATGGCGCTGGCGCTGGGCGCCAACCGGAATACCATCGCCTCGCGGTACCGCGAGGCCATCCAGAAGCTTGAGAGCCAGGCGGCACGCCCGCGGCGCGCCGAGGAGAAGAACCATGTCGAGCGACCTTGAACGCCTGCTGGATGCGTGGGGTCGGCGCGCGGCTCACGGCAAGGCGCCGCACGGCGGGCATGCCCCGGGGGCGGTGCTGGCCCGGGTGCGGTCGACGCGGCAGCGGCGGGCGCTGGCGCGGGCCGGGGTGGTTGCGCTGTCGGCCGCGGCGCTGCTGGCGGGGGCGGTGTGGATTGCGACCATCGTCATGACCGCCGGGCAGGCCGTGCCGGCGCCGGCGGCGGCCCCGGCGGAGGAGCCCATTCCGCGCGCGATCGATCGATGAACGCGGGGCGACGGGCGCCCGCCCGGACTGCCTGAGCGCGGCTGCGGCGGGCTTACTCGTGCGCGTGATCGTCGGCGGGGGGCGTGAGGGCCGCGTCGGCATCGGGGGCCGCTTCATCGCCCGGGGTTTCGAGCGGCTCCGTGGCCGGTACTCCCAGGTACTCGAGCGTGCGGCGGACGACGCGGCGCACGACGGGCCCAGCCACGGCGGTGCCGTAGTGATTGCGCGTGCGGATCTGCTCGGGACCGGGGTCGTCGATGACGACGACGAGCACGATGCGCGGGTCTTCCGCCGGCGCGCCGGCGAGGAACGAGGAGTTGTACTGTCCGCGGAAGTAGCCCTTGCCGTCGGGTCGGGGGATCTCGGCGGTTCCCGACTTGGCGAAGAGGCTGTGCCGGAGCGGGGGTTCGTCCTTGAAGCGGCGGCGGGCCCGCTCTTCCATCATCTCGCCCACGCGGCGGAGCGTGTCGCGCGTCAGGTGCGCGACCCACTGCGGCACGACGCGGACGCGGACCTCGTCGGTCGGGCTGAGCTCGTCGCTGACGCGGAGCCTGAGGTTGGGGAGGGTGCCCGCGAGCTCGCCGCTGCGTGCGAAGGCGGCGAAGGCGCGGACGATCTGGAGCGGCGTGACGGCGACCTCGTAGCCGCTGGCGATCGACGTCTGCGTGTACTTGGTCCAGCGGGACTGCGGCGTGATGAGCCCGGGCGACTCGCCGGGGAGCCCGATGTTGACGCGGGTTCCGAAGCCGAAGCGGATGAGGTCGTTGCGCATCTCCTCGAAGCGGGCCCTGGCGGCCCCCTGCACCATGCCGATGTTGGAGGAATAGACGAGGACCTCGCGCCAGGTGAGGTAGTCCTGGGGCGTGACGTCGGCGATGGGGCGGCCGTAGTCGGTCTGCCAGCGGCCGCCGAACGTGTTGAAGACCTCGTCGGGCTGGCAGTAGCCGCGTTCGACGAGCGATGCCCAGACGAAGCTCTTGAAGGTCGAGCCGGGCTCGTAGAGGTCCTCGACGCAGCGGTTTCGTCCCATGGCGGGGTGGACGCGCCGGGCGTCGTCCTTGCGGATGGTGCGGTAGCGATGCCCTGTCGAATCGGGCTCGACGACTCGTCCCTGGAGCCGCTCGCGGCGTGGCGGCTCTTCGAGCGACATGTCGTCGCGGACGTAGTCGACCATGGCCAGCACGTCGCCTGTCGCGGGGTCGATCATCACGAGCCGGCCGCCGGCGGCGTCGGCTTCGTAGACGCCCCGGCGGAGCTCCTCGGCGGCGATCTCCTGGATCTGCAGGTCGAGCGTGAGGCGGACGTCGGCGCCCTTCTCGGGCGGGTTGTAGCCCGTGGGCTCGACCCACATGGGCCGGCCGAAGGCGTCTCGGACGTAGTCGAGGTGCCCGGGCGACGGGGCCATGGCCTCGTCGTACGCGAGCTCGGCGCCGAGCAGGCCCTCGTGATCGATGCCCACCTTGCCGACGACGGGGGCGACCGAATCGCCCCCGGGCATCTCGCGGACGCTGCGGCGTTCCAGGTGCAGGCCCCTGATCGAGAGCTTGCGGAAGGCCTCGAGCTGATGATCGTCGAGCACCGTGCCCACGGGCCAGTAGCGCAGCGGGTTCTGGCCCCGGGCGAGGCGCTCCGTGCTCGCGGAGATGCGCGAGATGAGCTCCTCCCCCACTTCGTCCGCGTCGACGCCCGTCACCTCGGAGATGGCGGAGATCGTCGCGCCGTAGGGCGCCTTGAGCTCTGACGGATCGACGAAGAGCCGGTAGCCCGTGCGGGTGGTCGCGAGCACGCGGCCCCGTCGGTCGAGGATGTCGCCCCGGGCGGCGACCTGCTGACGCCGCGTGACGCGGTCCTCGATGTGCTGGACGAGCTTTGTTTCCGGGGCGAGCTGGAGCTGCGCGACCCGCACGAACACGACGGCGAAGAGCGCGGTCATGGCGATGACCGCGATCACCAGCACGGTGTCCGGGCGCGCGGGGCCAATCGCACGGTCGGATTCGGGCCTCAGGGGCGGGCTCATCCGCAGAGAGATCGGTTATCGGGAGCGCAGAGCATCACCGGACCGCGCGACGGGCGCGGCGGGGCGGGACGCGTCGGTCAGGGCGGTGGCGGGGAGGTCGCAGACCTGCCTGGGGATCGGGGTTGTAAACCCTCGTGCGACGGCGAGCGCGTGGATCTCGTCGGGCTGCAGGGCGCGGGCGATGTCCGATCGGACGGCCCAGAGAGTGCGGTCGTGCTCGGCGGCCCGCTCGAGGGCGCGGGTCATGTCGTGCACCGCCTGCAGGCGCTGCTGCCGGACCACGAGCAGGCCGACGGACATCGTCGTCCCCGCGAGGATGAGCAGCATGAACTTGGCGGTCATCGGCGGCTCCCGTGCGTGGACTGCGGTCCGTTCAGCGAGCGGGGATCTTCAGGACCATGCCCGGGCGGAGCGAGTCCTCATCGTCGAGCGTGGAGGCGTTGGCCAGGAGCAGGTCGTCCATGCGGGAGGTGGAGCCGAGGGTTCGCTGGGCGATCTTCCCGAGCGTGTCGCCCTTGCGGACGGTGTAGGTGGCGGGCTTCCTGGGCTCGGCGTCGGGCTTGGCGTCGGACCTGGCCTTGTTTGCGGAAGCGGTCTGGAGGGGCTTGCTGCGGGCGTCGCCGTCGCGGGCTGACTTGGGCTTGCTCTGCTCGGGCGACGACCGCTCGGCGCGGCGCTCGGGGGCCGGTCGGTCGGCGGCCTGGCGCGTGTCGGGGGCTTCTTCGGCGGGCACGGCGGAGGGCATCTTCAGCGAAGCGCCGATGCGGAGAACGCCGCCCTTGCCGATGCGGTCGCGGTTGAGGTCCATGATCTCGGTGTGGCGGCGGCCGTCGCCCAGCTGGCTGGCCGCGATGGACCAGAGCGTGTCGCCCTCCTGCACTTCGTAGAGCTCGGTGCGGCCGGCGGGAGCGGCTTCGGCGACGGCATCGATCGGCGGGAGGTCCGCCGCGTCCCCCTCGGTCGGAACCTGGTTGATCGGATCGCCGAACTGATCGACGAGCGGCGCCGGCTCCTGGCGGGCGAGCTGCATCATGCCGGGCGTGGTGTTGCCCGCGGCGAGATCCGCGACGGCGTCGCCCGCCGCACGGTTCAGGCGCTCGCGGAGCGTGTCGAGCAGGCGGGGCTCCTCGGCCAGGGTGGCGACGGGCTCGTTCGTCCCCAGCGGGCGGACGGCGTCGTCGCTCTGAGCGGGGGTCGCGTCGGTGATGACGGTGGGCTGGGGCTGGATGATCCGCGGCTTGGGCTGATCGGGCTTGACGCTCGGGGGCGGGGGAGGCGGCGCGGGCCGGCCGTTCTCATCGACGAGCATCAGCTCGGGAGCGGACGAGACTGGCGAGACGGCGAGATCGGTCCCGACGCCGCGCTCGGGGTTCACCCCGTCCAGTGTCGCGCGCCGCGCGCCGGACAGATGGTCCGACAGCAGCACGCCGACGATGAGCACGAAGGCGAACCCGAAAATGACGCTGAGCTTGACCTCTCGAGTCATTGCAAACGCATCCTTGCCAGGCACGGCAGCCTGTTCTCTCTGGAGACCCTCTGCCGCCGGTCGCTGGCCGTCATTGGCCGATTCGACACGAACGGGCTTCCGCTGAATTCGCCGGCGAGGAGGGGTCCTCGCTTGCGCTGAATTGCCCGGGACAGGCGGGTTATACCACCCGCTGTGAACGTCCCTCATTATCCACAGGAGGGGGCGGGCCCCCTGCAAACCTGACGACTCGAAGCTTCGCGGACCTGGCCCGTGGGTTGTCTCGTTGCTCCTGTTCTGAGGCTTCGATGGGCTTTCGATTCTCGAGGCGGGCCTCGCCCCGTGAGGCGAGTTCTGCGAAGGCGTTTTTCACGAGCCGGTCTTCGAGCGAGTGGAAGGCGATGATGCCGATGCGTGCTCCCAGCTTCAGCCACGCGGGGGCGGCGGAGCGGGCGGTCCTGAGAATGCTCGCGGCTCTTGAGACGCTCTCGAGCAGCGAGCGGAGATTCCCGAGCTCGTCGTTGACCGCGATGCGCAGGGCCTGGAACGCGCGGGTGGCGGGGTTGATCCTGGAGGGCCCCGCCGGGCCCGCCGCGCTGCGGACGATCGCGGCCAACGCCGATGTCGTGGATATCGGCCCCCGTGCGCGTTCGGCGATGATTTTTTGGGTGATTCGCCTCCAGTGCGGGTCCTCCCCCAGGTCGCGCAGGATCTCTCCCAGCTCCCGCTCCGGCAGGGTGTTCACCAGTTCGGCCGCCGTCAGCGGGGCGGAGGGGTCCAGCCGCATGTCGAGCGGGCCGTCGCGCATGAAGCTGAATCCACGCGCGGCGTCGTCGACCTGGTTGGAGGAGAACCCCAGGTCGGCCAGCACGACGTCGGCGGCCAACCCCATCTCGACCAGCTTGCGGGGCGCCTCGGCGAAGTTTCCCCTAAGGCGGACCACGCGCGGCGGATCGGGCAACGCCCCCACCGCCGCCGCTGCGCGGTCAAGGTTGGCGGGGTCGAAGTCGTTGAGGATCAGCGTGCCGGTCGGGCCCAATCGGGCGGCGATCTGCGCGGCGTGGCCGCCCAGCCCCGCTGTGGCGTCGAGGGCGCACTCGCCGGCCGCGGGCGCGAGCAGCTCGAGCACCTCGCGGGCCAGGACGGGGACGTGACCCAGTTGTTCCGCCGGCACTTCGCTCATCACGCGTGCAGCGTATCCCCGTTCGGCGGGCGGGGTAGCATGCGTGGACTTCTATGCGAAACAGCCTGCCGGGCGTGCGAAGACAGTCCATTGCGCTCCGGGGCCGGGAGCGTCGTGCGGGCGGGCCGACCGCGGGGGCGCTGCTGGCGCTGCTGATGCTGCCCGCGGGCTGCCTACCCAACCGCGTCGTGATCGACCTCTCGGGCTCGGCGGGCGCACTGACCGAATCGACCGTGCTCATCGACGGGGGCCGGACCGCCACCGGGCCCAAGGTCGCGCTCATCGACGTGTCGGGAGTCATCTCGCACGCGGCCCGTCCCGGCCTGCTGATCTCGGGGGGCGGGAACACCGTCGACGATCTCGTCACGCGGCTGGACCGGGCGGAGAAGGATCCCGAGGTCCGCGCCGTCGTGCTGCGCGTCAACTCGCCGGGCGGGACCGTCGCCGCGAGCGACACCATGTTCGAAGAGATCAAGGGGTTCCGCGCCCGCTCGAAGAAGCCCGTGGTGGTGTCGATGGCGGAGGTCGCGGCCTCCGGCGGGTACTACATCTCGCTGGCGGGCGACCGCATTTTCGCCCAGCCGTCGAGCGTCACGGGCTCGATCGGCGTCATCGTGCAGACCGTGAACTTTTCCAAGGGGATGTCCATGGTGGGCGTCGAGGCCCGGGCGGTCACCAGCGGCCCCAACAAGGCGCTCGCGAGCCCCTTCGAGCCCGCCAAGGAGCCGCACTACGCCATTCTGCAGTCGACCGTGGACGACTTCTACGCGGGGTTCGTCCGCCGGGTGCGCGAGGGTCGGCCCGGCATTGCGGAAGAGAAGGTGGCGTCGATCGCCGACGGGCGGATCTTCACGGGCACGCAGGCACTCGAGGCCGGCCTCGTCGACGAACTGGGCGGGCTGCGCGAGGCCTACGCCAGCGCCCGCGGCCTTGCCGGTCTGGAACGCGCCCGGCTGATCACGTATCACGGCGAGGGCTACCGCCCCGGCTCGCCCTACGCCATGGCCCGCGCGGCCGACGGCGGCGCCGCGAGCGCCGGCCCCGGGAGCTCCGGCGCGGGCGACGCGGCCTCGGTGAGCATCAATATCTCCGGCGACCTGCTGCCTCGGACGGGGTTCTATTACCTCTGGACGGGGCAGTGAGG